>DATJFY010000050.1:0-2707 GCA_035495415.1 Verrucomicrobiia bacterium | reverse complement strand
CAGCCGCCCCACTAATCCTCATCCAGCTGCAGGCGAGCCGCGTCAAAGCCCAGATCTCAGGCGCCCACGATGTCTCCTGGGCCAGCTCTCCGAATTACGCCGATGCTGGTGTCACTGAAGAGCAGCGTGGGGCTGCCCGAGATCGTCGTGAAGAGCAACCCACGCGGGTTGAACGTGCCCGAGATCCTCCCGATGACCGCGCCGGCGCGGCTGACGATGGCGATGTCACGGGTGGTGAGCGACACGAAGAGATTCCCGCTGTACCGTCCCCACCCTGAAGGGGCGAACGCCATCTGCCGCAGGCCGCTCTGTCCGGTGCCGAGCGGAATCGTCGTGAACAGGCTGACTCGGCCGGTGGGATTGACCGAGTAGATTCCGCCCCCTACGGCGTCGGATACCAACAGCGTTCCGCCCACGATGCCAAATCCGGCCGGAGCTTGGGCAGCGCCGAACGGCACATTCACCATGGGCAGATTCGTGAGCCTGCCGACGGTTCCGCTCGGCGTGAAGATGTCGACGGAGCCGGTCGACTCGGTTCCATTTCCCTGGTTCGTGACGAGCACCTCGCCGTTGTGCCGTCCGAAGCCGGACGCCACGACGGGGGTGTTCCACAGCGAGTTGGCCTGCGACGCGTACGGCGTCACGGTGTGCGAGGCATCCATCGTCGAGGCCGAGGCCAGAGCTCCATCGCCACCGACGACGAGGAACTGTCCGCCGACCGAGCCGAAGTTGGCGGGCAGGAACACGCCATCGCGGAGGCTATAGCCGGCCAATGCCACTTGCGTGGCGGTCCCTCCGCCGGCGGGGACGCTCCAGATCGGGCCGCCGTCGTCGGCGTCCGTGACCAAGAAGTCTCCCGCAGCCGTTCGCGCGACGGTTTCCGGAGTGACCATGCCGGTGGCGAAGACGGAGACGGCAGCGACGAGGGACGTGGCGCACACCGCCGCACCGAGCAGCGCCACGAGTACGAGCAATCGAAGTCTCATAGTCCCTCCCTTGAGTCTGAGGTTTGGGCCGCAGCCGCGCCTTGCGCAGCTTCCCCGCGGCGGCCGCAGTCCGGAACAGAGCATGGAATCTCGGCGCGATGATAAGCCTCGCGGAGCGGCGCAGCAAACCCTCCGTGGCCGGAGAGGTGCTCCGCTGAATCGCACGCGCGAGATGGAAGCTAGGACCATTGCCTAGTGGGACCTAATCCCTGCAAAACGGGTACCTTTCTACATTGTCGGGAGGCGATCTTCGGCACGGCCGGCAGTCCCGGTTGCGGGAATTACCGGCTACGACCGGCCTCGTGCGGCGATTCCGATGCGGGATGTGTGCGGGATCGCAAGTACCCGGCAGTCGTTTACGCCTGGAGTGGCAACAAAACATGGCGGTTTGCAGGTCTTTACGGGGGCGACGGGACTCGAACCCGCGACCTCCGGCGTGACAGGCCGGTCGTGGCGCTTCCGGGCTGAGCGGGCATGGGCGGGGATAGGTGGGGATTCCCGGCGAGGGGCGTCAAGGATCGACTTCTCGCTGCCTGTGATCCACACTACAGCGCGCCTAGGATGGACTGTCTCCGAGTTCTCCCGACAGTCGGGAGACGAATAGGGCCTTGATCGTGACAGCGCCCGGCCGTGGCCGGGCGCTGTCCGACTTGCGACTCAATCTCGCTCCTTCACCGCCAAGTGAAAGGAGTTGAGTCGCGTGTCGGATGATGACGTGCTCTTCGGCTACCGGCTGCAACTGTTCGATCTCGCCGGCCGGACCTCGGTCAGCCACGCCTGTCGCACCTTCGGCGTCCACCGCTCGACCTACTACGCCTGGAAGCGACAGGTCGACCGCAACGGGCTGGAGATGCTGCGCCCGCGCGAGCGGCGACGGCCGAGGATGCCCAACCAGCTCTCGGCGGTGGTCGAGGAGCGGATCGTCGCCTTCGCGCTCGCCCATCCGGGCCTGGGACCGCGACGGATCGCCTCCGAGCTGGCGCGTCCGCGCTGGGGCGGGATCGTCGTCTCAGCGAACGGCGTCTGGCGCTGTTTGCGCCGACACGGGCTCAACACGCGCGCCAAGCGGCTCTCGCTCGTTGCCGGCTACCGCGCCCCCTACGAGCCGCCGCGCGAGGCCCGGCCGGAGCCGCACATCGAGGTCGAGCACCCGGGCGAGCTGGTCGGGATCGACTGCTTCTACGTCGGCAGGCTACGCGGCACCACCGGCGCGATCTGGCAGCTGACCGCGATCGACTGCTACTCCTCGTTTGCCTGGGCCGAGCTCGTCGTCTGCAAGCAGGGCAACCCGACCACGGCCCAGACGTCGAAGCTCGCCCGCCGCGTCGCCCGCGAGCTGAAAGCCGCCGGCTGGCGGCTCGAGCGCGTGCTCGCCGACAACGGCAACGAGTACCGGGGCGAGCGCTTCCGCCAGACGGTCGAACGACTCGGCGCCCGCATAACCCATATCCACGCCGGCCGCCCGCAGACCAACGGCCACGTCGAGGCCCTGCACAAGACGATCCTCGACGAGTGCTGGCGGCCCGCCTTCGCCCGCCACCTCTACCCCCGCTACAGCGCGCTCAGCCGCGAGCTCGAGCGCTATCTCAGCTACTACAACCACGACCGCGTCCACCACGGCCGCCTCACCAACGGCCGCATCCCCGCAGACCTCGTCTACGGTGCCCGAAAGATGGAGGCGAGATGAGCCGCACCTGTCGGCACATCTCGGAGGCCGTCCA
>DATJFY010000049.1:0-40907 GCA_035495415.1 Verrucomicrobiia bacterium | reverse complement strand
CTAGCGCGGCGACGCGGCTCAGGCCACGCTGATCGTGCCGCGCCCGCCGTCGACCGTGATGCGCTGCCCGGTGGTGATGCGTGAGGTGGCCCCGGCGACGCCGACCACCGCGGGGATCCCGTACTCGCGCGCGACCACGGCGCCGTGGGAATTGGCCCCGCCCATCTCCATGACCAGCCCGCCGGCGGTGAGGAAGAGCGGCGTCCAGCCGGGATCGGTCGAGGGCGCCACGAGGATCTCTCCCGGCTCGAGATGGGCACCGACGGGGTCGAGGATGACGCGCGCCGGCGCGGTCACGGTGCCGGCGGACGCCGGCGTGCCGGTCAGCGCGCCGTCCCTCGGCGGGCTCGCGCCCCCTTCGGCCTCGGGTTCCGTGCCGTCGGAGAGGAGCACTCGCGGCACGTGGCGGCGACGCAGCTCGAGCCCGTAGGCCGCGCGCTGCTCGGCCACGAGCCCGCGCAGATCCCGTCCGCCGAGGCCGGCGCGCGCCTCGCGCAGATCGACGAAGAACACATCGTCCGCGGCGTCGAGGCGTCCCGAGGCGGCGAGCGCGGCGCCCACGAGAGCGAGCTGGCGGCGCACCGCCGCGAGCGCGACGACCAGATAGAACTTGGGCAGCTCGCGCGCCCCGACCAGCGCGCGGACGCGCCCCAGCGCGAAGCCGACGAGGCGTGACCGCACGCGGCCGCGGCGGGCCGCCCGTGCGACCAGCATGGCGATCATCGCGTCTGCCTCCGCGGCGCCGCGAGCGAAGAGGCGGTCCGGCGCGAGCGCCTCGTCCTCCAGACGAAGATAGTTGGCGAGGACTCCGAGGATGTAGCGCGGGTCGTCCGACCAGCGCGGCATGCCGATATCCACCTCGGCGACGGCGCGGTGTCCATATCGACCGAGGAAGTCCGTCAGGCCCTGCTGTGCCACCGCGGGGAGCGTCCCGCTCCGAAAGCGCCCGGCCAGCTCGTCGGTCGAACCCTCGCGCAGCGCCGCCACCGCCCCGCCGTGGGCGCGGATGCGCGCCGCCAGATCCCAGAGCGCGAGATCCATGTCGGTGGTGACGTTGTGGGGAAGTCCGCGGAGCACGGTCTGGAGATCGCCGTCCCGGGCGTCCGCGCCGAGGAGCTTCCCCGCGAGACCCAGCATCGCGAACCCGATGGCGGGCCCGGGCATGATCCACGGGACCATCGAGACGCAGTCCTGGGACAGGATGTGCTCCACGCGGCTCAGCCGCTCGGCGGGTGTCGCGGCGTCCGGGACGGCCACGCGACCCGCCAGATCGGCCCCGATGCGACGCGCATGCGCGTGAAACGCCTCGGGGTCGGCGAGCGCGCGGATCGCGGTGATTGGGATCCGGAACCGCCAGGCGATGCGCAGGACGCGCCGTACGAACGACAGCCAGGCCCGGTTGAGCGCCAGGCGCGGATCGGAGGTCAGGCGCCGCAGGACGACGGCCGAGCGCGCCTCCATCACATCCAGCACGCGGGGCATGAGGCGCCGGCCCGCCGGACTCCGCAGCACGCCGGTGAGATCGACGAACACGCGCTGTCCGGCCTCGGCGTAGCGCGTAGGTCCCGCTAGTCGATCGGCGACGGGGAACCCCAGCACCTCGGAGGCCGCGGACGCGAGGAGACGGAAGGCCGCGAGCCCCATCGGGGTGATCGGGCGGTGGAGACCCTGGGCCACGCTGAAGCAGAAGTACGCACGGAGATCATCGCCCGGCGGAGGCGCTCCCGTGGGGAGGGGATAGAGCGTCGTGATGGGCCGGGCCTGGGTGAGCCAGAGGCGGTCGTCGGCGTCGATTGCCCACTCGGTGTCCTGCGGCGCGCCGTAGTGGGCCTCGACGCGGGCGCCGAGCGCGACGAGCGCGTGGACCTGCTCGTCGGTGATGCACGCGTCGTCCGAGCCTTCCGTGCGCGCGACGTGCTCGGTCCCGCCTCCCGCCTGGGCGCGGATCACGATCTTCTTGTCGCCGAGCCGCCGCTCCAGGATCGCGCCGCTCGCCGCGTCGACCACGAAGTGATCGGGATTCACCGCGCCCGACACCACGGCTTCCCCGAGACCCGGGCTCGCGTCGATCACGGTGTGACCCCGGCGGCCAGTCACCGGATTGGCGGTGAACATGACGCCCGCGACCGCGGCGTGGACCATGACCTGAATCACCACGGCCAGCGTCACCGTTCGCGGATCGATGCCATTGGTGGCGCGGTACGTCACGGCCCGGTCGGTCCACAGGGACGCCCAGCAGCGCCGGGTCGCCTGGAGCACCGCCTCACCGCCGATCACGTTGAGGTAGGTATCCTGCTGTCCCGCGAAGCTCGCGAAGGGAAGATCTTCGGCGGTTGCCGACGATCGGACGGCCACCGGGACCCCCGTGCCCAGCCCCTCGTAGCCCGCCATCACCGCGCGCGCGAGCGCGTCGTGGACGGGGGCGGCGAGGATTGCCGCGCGTGCGTCGCCCGCCAGCGTCGCGAGCCGCGCGGTGTCGGTCGGGGACGCGGCGGCGATGCCCTCGAGTAACGCGGCGAAGCCGGACGCGGCGGCAGCCACCTGCCGATACGCGTCGGTGGTGACGCACACGCCTGCCGGCACGGGGAGGCCCGCGCGCGTCAGCTCGCCGAGATTCACCGCCTTTCCCCCCGCGCGGGGGAGATCGTCCGCGCCGATCGTGGCGAATTCGAGGACGAGCGCGTTCGACACCTCAGTGGGGCCGCTGCGACATCATCGGGGACGGAGTGTAGCGCGCGCCGATCGAGGCCGGCAAGGCGGCGCCGGGGCCGAGCGCTTCGGCTATGATTCCTCATCGTGAGGCTGCGCGTGCTGGGGCCATCCGCGCGAACGCCCGCCGACCTGCTCCTCTTCGGCGTCACCGTGGTGGAGCTCGGTCTTCTTCTGTGGACGACGCCGGCCTTCGGGATCGCCGACTGGATCTACGTGTCGCAGCACCTGCTCGTCCTCAGGATCGCCCTGACGCGGGCGGCGCCGCGCGTGCAGGATCGTTCGCCGCTGTCCGCCGCTGCGGTGGTCGTGTCGTACGCCTATCCCTACGCCCAGGTCATCTACATCAAGCGGGTGCCCGACGAGCCGGTGTGGGTGGCCGGTGGCCTCGTGCTCGTGACGCTCGCCGCGTGTCTGAGCTGCGCGAGCCTCCTCGCGCTGGGCCGGCGGTTCGGAATCCGCCCGGCGCTGCGGGACCTCGTGACCCGGGGGCCCTACCGGATCGTGCGCCATCCGATTTATCTCTCGTACGTGCTCGCCGACATCGGATACAACCTCCAGGGATGGAATCCCGGGACGGTGCTGATGGTGTTGGCGGGATGGGCCTCCCTGATCTATCGCATCCGGGCCGAGGAGCGGGTGCTCGCGCGGGATGCGGGATGGTCGCGCTACGCCGGGACCGTCCGATCGCGCCTGCTCCCCGGCCTCTGGTAGCCGTGTATGCTGAGGCGGAATCGAGGAGGACCGTCATGCAGAAGCACGCGCGCTGGCTGGCCGCGATCGCAGCCCTGGCCCTCACCGGACTTCGCGCCGATGCGCAGCCCGCGAGCGCCGATCGCCTCTACGTCATGGATTGCGGCCATGGCGCCGCCGTCGACCAATCGCGCTGGGCGCCGGGGGTCAACGTGGGCGAGCCGATCGAGCTGTCCGACAATTGCTACCTGATCAAGCACGGCGCGGACTGGCTGCTCTGGGACACCGGCTCCCCCGACGCGCTGGCCCAGAAGCCCCTCACGACGCCCACCGGCACGGCGACCCGGGCCAAGACGCTGGGGGCCCAGCTCGCGGAGATCGGGGTGAAGCCATCGGACATCCGCTATGTGGCCGTCTCGCACACGCACGGCGACCACGTGGGCAACCTCGATCTCTTCCCGGCGTCGCTGCTCCTCATCCAGAAAGCCGAGCTCGACTGGGCCTTCGCCCCCGGCAAGAATCCCTCCTTCAAGGCCGAGCGGCCGGTACGGCGGCGGCTCGAGGGCGATCTCGACGTGT
The DNA here is from genome assembly GCA_035495415.1 of Verrucomicrobiia bacterium. GTDB lineage: Bacteria > Methylomirabilota > Methylomirabilia > Rokubacteriales > CSP1-6 > DASRWT01. The sequence continues at coordinate 36,926 of DATJFY010000049.1, read as the reverse complement.
TCGGCGACGGCAGCGTCACCATTCTTTCCACGCCCGGGCACACCCCGGGCCATCAGTCGCTCCTCGTGCGACTGCCGAAGACCGGGTGGGTGGTGCTGAGCGGGGATCTCGCGCACTTCAAGGACAACTGGGACAATCGACGGGTGCCTTCGATGAACACGAGCGCCGAGCAGACCCAGGCGTCGCTCACGCGCGTCGCCGATCTCGTGGCGGAGAAGAAGACCCAGCCCTGGATCAATCACGACCATCCGCAGAGCCTGAGCCAGAAGCGCTCGCCCGAGTACTACGAGTAAGGTGGCGGGATCGTACTCCGACGCATGGCGCCGTTCCCGCGGGTGGAAGGACTGGCGGCGCGGCACAACCCTTCGCCCGCCGAGGCCTGCGCTGCGGCCTGCCCAAGTAGGCGGCCGCGGGATGAGCGATCAGGCGGGGTTGGCGCCTCGGAGAATGGCGTGAACCGTCTGCTCCAGCCGCCGGACGCGGCGCGACAGGATCGTGAGGATGCGCCGGATCAGATCGGGCGTCTCGTCCAGCAGCTGCCAGAAATGTGTTCGATCGACCACGAGCAGGCGCAGGTCCGTGCTCGCCACGATCGTGGCGGAGCGGGGCTCGCCGTCGAGCAGGCTCATCTCGCCGAAGAAGTCGCCCGGCTTCAGCTCACTGCCGGCGCCGATCGGGGTGCGCGCCGCGACGGTACCGTCGATGATGACGAAGAACGAGTCGCCGGGCTCTCCCAATTCGGTGACCACCGTGCCCGCGGCCACCTCGACGATCCGCGAGCGGTCCACGATGCGCCGCAGCTCGTCCTCACTGAACCCGCTGAAGAGCGGCACCCGCTGCAGGTGGCGGATCCGCGCGTCGGACGAGATGGGGTCCGGCGCGGGCGTGACTTCGTCATCGTCGTGGAAGGGCAAGCGATCGGCGGACCGCGCGTCGAAGTCCATACCCTCCTCCCGGGTGCCAGGTGGTGGATGAACGGCTGGGGCCGACGCCACCTTAGGCGATCCGGCGTCCGCGGGCAAGGGGGCCGCCGGGCATGAGGCGCGGGAGCGGGGTCCTGGGGGTCGCGTGCCTGGCGGGGGTGCTCTGCGCGCTGGTGGGCTTCGCCTCGATCCCGCTCGACTCCCGGATCCTGTTCTCCCGGAGGACTCCCGTGCCGAGCCCGGTGCAGGCCTTCGCCTGGACGGTGATCAGCCAGCGCTGCGCCTACCAGTCGTACGAACTGTTCCAGCGCTCGTTCTGGGCTTCCGATGCGCAGGCCCGCGCCGCCGCGGGGCAGACCATCTACTCGATCCGGGTGCTGTCCGAGAGGAGCTGGATGAAGGCCGACCCCGTGGACGTGATCGAGATGACCATCGTGGACGACGGGCGGCTGCGGCTGGCGACGCTCACGTCGTCGTTCATCAGCTGTTCACCGTAGTGGCTCCTGAAAGGAAGATGGCCATGGCGATGCGTGTCGGGCTGCTCGCGCTGCTGGTCGGGGTATCGAGCATGGGGCTGGGGGGCTGTGTGGTGTACGAGCCGGTGGCGGTGGCGCCCTCCCCCTCGACCTACGACCGGGCGTACAGCGCCGCGCTGGGCGGCATGCAGGATGCCGGCGTGCAGGTGACGTCCGCGGATCCCGCGACCGGGCTGATCCGCGGCGTGCGGGACGGGATCAACGCGTCGGTGGCGGTGACGCGCCAAGCCGACGGCACCGTGCGCGTCCAGCTCGATACCTCCGGCCAGACCGAGCGCGATCCCGACTTGCACGCCCGCTTCACGCAGGCCTACAACCGGCGCATGGGACGCTGAGCGCTGCGTTCGCCTACTTCGGCACCAGCGTCTTGAAGCGCGGCATGACCTCCTTGGCGAGCAGCTCCATGGAGTGCCGCCACGCCTTGGGCTCGTCGGTGTAGTCGAAGCAGAAGAGGAGAAGGTGGCCGAAGCCCCCCACCTGCTCGTAGATCTCATGGAGCCGGTTGGCCACCGTGTCGGGCGAGCCGACCAGCCAGTTGTGCCGCGCGCAGTACTCCGGCGTGACGTCCCCGTCGGGGACGCTGGGATCGTGCTTCAGGAACTCGGTGAACTGGAACGACGCGAGCAGGGGGAGGAAATACTCCTCCATCATCCGCCCCATCATGCCGCCCGCAGAGAGCCGCATGGCCTCCGCGTCGGTGTCGGCGACGAAGATCTCACGCACGAGGCGCCAGTCCGCCCGCCTCGGCGTCCGTCCGCTGCGCGCGGCGCCGATCTCCACCGATTCCCAGTGGCTCGCCACGTAGGCGGGATTGAGGTTGAGGCTCATCGGCCAGAAGCCGCGCTCGCCCGCCAGCTTCAGCGTGTCGGAGCCCTTGCTGACGCCGGCCACGCCGATCGGGGGATGGGGCTTCTGGAACGGCATGATGTGCGGCTTGAGCGTGCCGAGCAGCGTTCCCGTCTTGGTGACGTGCCAGTACTTGCCCTGGTGATCGAACTCGGGTTCATCGCCCCAGAGGCGCAGCACGATGTCCAGCGCCTCGCGGGTCATCTCGCGGTGCTGCCCGGACATGCCGTCCACGTTGAACATCGCCCAGTCGCTGGGCAGCCCGCTCGCCGCCACGCCGAAGTTCAGCCGTCCCTGGGCGAGGTGGTCGAGCATGGCGACGCGGTTGGCGAGCTCGGCCGGGTGGTGGTAGGGCATGAGGAAGCCGCCCGGGCCGATGCGCATGCGCCGGGTCTCCATGAGCGCCTGCGCCACCAGCAGATCGGGCGCGGGATGGGGCTCCCACGGGGCGGTGTGGTGCTCGCCGATCCAGGCCTCGCTGAAGCCGAGCTCGTCGGCCCAGCGCAGCGTCTGAAGATCCCATTGGTGGCCGTCATACAGCCGCCGCTCGGGAGGGTGCGAAGGCATCGTGAACAGGCCGTATTGCATGGGGACCTCCGCGAAGCGACCGGTCGCTTCTCGACGAGCGCACTGCGTGCCGGCATCGTCTCCGGGGTCTGATAGTACAACTTCGATCGCCCGCGCGTCCGCGCCGGATGTAGGCTGAGACGAGTTGCCGCGCACACCGAGAAGGAGTCTCGCCATGGCCAAAGCCACGTCCCCGTCCGATGCCACGTCCCGTCCGGCCCCGCTCTCCGCGACCGAGCTCGAGGCGATCGATGCCTACTGGCGCGCGTCCAACTATCTGTCGGTGGGACAGATCTACCTCTATGACAATCCGCTCCTGAAGCAGCCGCTGACCAAGGAGCACGTCAAGCCGCGGCTGCTCGGACACTGGGGCACCACGCCCGGCCTCAACTTCATCTACGTGCATCTCAATCGCGTCATCAAGAAGTACGACCTCGACATGATCTACATCACGGGGCCGGGCCACGGGGGCCCCGCGCTGGTGGCGCAGAACTATCTCGAGGGAACGTACACGGAATACTATCCCAGCGTCGAGCAGGACGAAGAGGGCATGAAGCGCCTGTTCATGCAGTTCTCGTTTCCCGGCGGCATTCCAAGCCACGTCGCCCCGGAGACGCCGGGCTCGATTCACGAGGGCGGCGAGCTCGGCTACGCGCTCTCCCACGCATATGGCGCCGCGTTCGACAACCCCGATCTCGTGGTGGCCTCCGTGGTGGGAGACGGGGAGGCGGAGACGGGGCCCCTGGCCACCAGCTGGCACTCCAACAAGTTCCTGGACCCCGTCACCGACGGTGCGGTGCTGCCGATCCTCCACCTGAACGGCTACAAGATCGCGAGCCCGTGCATCCTCGCTCGCATCCCCCACGACGAGCTCGACCAGCTGTTACGCGGCTACGGCTACACGCCTCACTACGTCGAGGGCGACGATCCCCCGACGATGCATCAGCTGATGGCGGGGACCCTGGATACCGTGGTGGAGGAGATTCGCGCCATCCAGGAGCTGGCCCGCCGCGAACGCCGCCCCGACCGGCCGCGATGGCCCATGATCGTGCTCCGCTCGCCGAAGGGATGGACGGGCCCCAAGGAGGTCGACGGCAAGAAGACAGAAGGATTCTGGCGGTCGCATCAGGTGCCCATGGGCGAGATGCGCGAGAACCCCCAGCACGTGAAGATCCTCGAGGACTGGATGAAGAGCTACCGCCCCAGGGAGCTCTTCGAGCCGGACGGACGTCTCAAGCCCGCGCTGGCCGCCCTTGCGCCCGAGGGCCGGCGCCGGATGGGCGCCAACCCTCACGCCAATGGCGGGCTGCTCCTGAAGGATCTCGCGCTGCCAGATTTCCGCGGCTACGCGGTGCAGGTGGTCCGACCGGGCGCCTCCACCGCGGAGTCGACGCGGGTCATGGGGCGGTTCCTGCGCGACGTGCTGAAGGAGAACCTCGACCGCCGCAACTTCCGCCTCTTCAGTCCGGACGAGAACAACTCGAACCGCTGGCAGGACGTGCTCGAGGTGACCAATCGCGCGTGGAACGCGGAGATCCGGCCCTACGACGATCACCTGGCGCCCGACGGGCGCGTGATGGAGATGCTGTCCGAGCACCAGTGTCAGGGGTGGCTCGAAGGCTATCTCCTCACCGGCCGGCACGGGTTCTTCTCCTGCTACGAGGCGTTCATCCACATCGTCGACTCGATGCTCAACCAGCACGCCAAGTGGCTCAAGGTCGCCAACCACATTCCCTGGCGCCGGCCCATCGCGTCGCTGAATTACCTCCTCTCGAGTCACGTCTGGCGCCAGGACCACAACGGCTTCAGCCATCAGGACCCGGGCTTCATCGACCACGTGGTGAACAAGAAGGCGGAGGTCATCCGCGTCTACCTCCCGCCCGACGCCAACTGCCTGCTCAGCGTCACCGATCACTGCCTGCGCAGCCGCAGCTACGTCAACGTGATCGTCGCGGGCAAGCAGCCGAGTCCGCAATGGCTGACGATGGATCAGGCGATCAAGCACTGCACCGCCGGCCTCGGCATCTGGGATTGGGCCAGCAACGACCAGGGCGGGGAGCCGGACGTGGTCTTGGCCTGTTGCGGCGACGTGCCGACCCTCGAGACTCTCGCCGCCGTCCAGCTCCTTCGCCAGCATGTGCCCGCCCTGAAGGTCCGCGTCATCAACATCGTCAACCTGATGAAGCTCCAGCCGCACGAAGAGCATCCGCACGGTCTCACGGACCGGGAGTTCGACGTGCTCTTCACCAAGGACAAGCCGATCATCTTCGCCTTCCACGGCTACCCGTGGCTCATTCATCGTCTGATCTACCGGCGGACCAACCACGCGAACGTGCACGTCCGGGGCTACAAGGAGGAGGGGACCACCACCACCCCCTTCGACATGGTCGTGCTCAACGACATGGATCGCTTCCACCTCTTCGGGGACGTGATCGACCGCGTCCCCGAGCTGGGGGCGCGCGCCGCCTACGCCAAGCAGGCCATCCGCGACAAGCTCATCGAGCACAAGCAGTACATCGCCCGGTACGGCGAGGACATGCCCGAGATCCAGGAGTGGCGCTGGGCGGGCAACGGCAAAAACGGGAAGCGGTCCCGGCGCGATACCGCCGCGGACTTCTGAGGCATGCCGGGGGACGGGCAGGAGGTCTACGCGATCCGCCACGGCGAGACGGCGTGGAGCCTGACCGGGCAGCATACGAGCTCGACGGACATTCCGCTGACCGAGAACGGACGGGCCGTGGCGCGGCGCCTGCGCCCCCTGTTCACCAGGGAGCCGTTCGCGCTGGTGCTCGCGAGCCCGCGGCAGCGCGCGCGCGAGACGGCGGAGATCGCGGGGCTGGGAGATCGGGCCGCCGTCGAACCGGACCTGCGCGAGTGGGAGTACGGCGCGTACGAAGGGCTCACCCGGGCGCAGATCCGCGCGCAACGGCCGGGATGGATGCTCTTCCGGGACGGCTGCCCCGGCGGCGAGGGGGCGGCAGAGGTCGGCGCGCGGGCCGATCGCGTCATCGCGCGGATCCGCGCCGCCGCGCCCGGCCATGTGGCGGTGTTCGCGCACGGGCACATCCTCCGGGTGCTGGCAGCGCGGTGGATCGATCTGCCCGCATCCGACGGCGAGCACTTCGTGCTGGACACCGCCCGGTTGAGCGTCCTCGGCTACTACCACGAGTCCCCCGCGGTGAAGGTCTGGAACGCGGACCTCGCGGGCGCGTGAGAGGATGATGGCCATGAGCACGGACACGCCCCTGACTGCGCGCCCCGCCTGGAAGGACCTGACCGCGCACTACGAGCGCATCCGGCCTCAGCATCTGCGCGCTCTGTTCGCCGCGGACCCCACGCGCGGCGAGCGCCTCACCGCGGAGGCGGCCGGCCTCTATCTCGACTACTCGAAGAACCGGATCACCGACGAGACGCTTGCGCTGCTCGTCCGGCTCGCCGAGGAATCCGGGCTGCCTGCGCGCATCGAGGCGATGTTCCGGGGCGACACGATCAACGTCACCGAGCGCCGCGCGGTGCTGCACGTGGCCCTGCGCGCGCTGCGGGACGCCTCGATCGTGGTGGACGGGGCGAACGTGGTGCCGCGGGTGCACGCGGTGCTCAACAAGATGGCCGGTTTCGCCGAGGCCATCCGGACGGGCACGTGGCGAGGCCATACCGGCAAGCCCATCCGGAACGTCGTCAACATCGGGATCGGAGGCTCCGACCTCGGCCCGGTCATGGCGTACGAGGCGCTCCGCCACTGGAGCACGCGCGCCATGAAGTTCCGCTTCGTCTCGAACGTGGACGCCACCGACCTCGTGGAGGCCACCCGCGACCTCGACCCGTCGGAGACCCTCTTCATCGTGGCCTCCAAGACGTTCACCACGCTCGAGACCATGACCAATGCGACGAGCGCGCGCGCCTGGCTGCTCCAGGGCCTGGGGGACGCCCGGGCGGTTGCCAAGCACTTCGTCGCCCTGTCCACCAACACCGCGAAGGTCGTCGAGTTCGGCATCGACCCCACGAACATGTTCGAGTTCTGGGACTGGGTGGGCGGGCGGTACTCGATGGACTCAGCCATCGGGCTCTCCACCATGATCGCCATCGGGGCCGAGCACTTCCGCGCCATGCTCGCGGGGTTCCATCGGATGGACGAGCACTTCCGGACCGCGCCGCTTGCGCGGAACCTTCCCGTGCTCCTCGGTCTGCTCACCGTCTGGTACACGGATTTCTTCGGCGCGGAGACGGTCGCGGTGCTGCCCTACGAGCAATATCTCAAGCGCTTTCCCGCGTACCTCCAGCAGCTCACGATGGAGAGCAACGGCAAACGGGTCACCCTCGACGGCAACGTGGTGACCTACCCCACCGGTCCGGTGTACTGGGGCGAGCCGGGCACCAACGGGCAGCACTCGTTCTACCAGCTCATCCACCAGGGGACGCGGTTGATTCCCTGCGAGTTCATCGCGTTCGCGCGGTCCCAGAACCCGCTCGGCCCGCATCACGATCAGCTCGTGGCCAACGTGTTCGCCCAGGCCGAGGCGCTGGCCTTCGGCAAGACCGCGGACGAGGTGCGGGCCGAGGGCGCGCCGCCCGCCCTCGTCCCCCATCGGGTATTCGAGGGGAACCGGCCGTCGAACGTGATCCTGGGACGCGAGCTGACCCCCGAGGCGCTCGGCACGCTCGTCGCCCTCTACGAGCACAGCGTGTTCACGCAGGGCACGATCTGGGGCGTGAACTCGTTCGACCAGTGGGGCGTCGAGCTGGGCAAGGTCCTCGCCCAGCGCATCGTGCCCGAACTGGAGAGCGCGGCCGAGCCTCGGCTCGCCCACGATAGCTCGACCAACGCCCTGATTCACCGCTACCGGAGGGACCGCTAGGGCGCTCCTCGCGGCAGCGGTGACGCCCGAAGGCTCACGCCCGCAGCGACCTGAGACCCACCCGCAGCTCCTCGGTCAAGGCCTCCGGCTGCTCCCACGCGGCGAAATGTCCGCCCTTGGGAAGCTTGTTGTAGTGAATGAGCTTCGGATAGGCCTTCTCCGCCCAGCTCTTTGGCGCCTGGAAGAGATCATCCGGGAACGCGCTCGGGGCCACCGGCACCTTGACGCCCTTCGCCGTGAAGAAGCCCTGCTTGTACTCCCAGTAGAGCCGCGCCGCGGACACCCCGGTGTTCGTCAGCCAGAAGAGCGTGGCGTTGTCCAGCACGTCGTCACGCGTGAGCCCCTCGGGCCCGCCGTCGAAGGAACGCGCGATCAGCTCGAGGCTGCGCCGGTCATGGTCGATCAGGAACGTGGCGAGGCCAACCGGCGAATCGGTCAGTCCGGTCAGCGTCTGCGGACGCGTGCCCATCAACAAGGCGTAGTGCACGTCCTTGTAGAAGCTCGACAGCATCTCCTAGGCGTGCTGTTCGTCCCCGGACAGACCCGCGGGCGCGGGCTGGCCGGCGAACGCCGCGGCGTCGATCTCCGGCGGGACGACGCAGGGCATATTGGTGTGAATGCCCAGCAGCTCCGGCGGAGCCTGGACCCCCATCTGATCGACGACGATCGCGCCCCAGTCGCCTCCCTGCGCCACGTAGCGCGGGTAGCCCAGACGCTTCATGAGGACGTTCCACGCGTTCGCGATGCGCGCTGGTCCCCAGCCCGTCGTGGTGGGCTTGCCCGAGTACCCGTAGCCCGGCATCGACGGAATCACCACGTGGAAGGCGTCGGCCGCCGTGCCCCCATGCGCGGTCGGATTGGTCAGCGGCTCGATCAGCTTGAGCTGCTCGACGATCGAGCCCGGCCAGCCATGGGTGATGATGACGGGCAATGCGTCCTCATGCTTCGAGCGCGCGTGGATGAAATGGATGTCGAGCCCGTCGACCTCGGTGAGGAAGTTCGGCACGGCGTTCAGGCGCGCTTCGACCTTGCGCCAGTCGTATTCCGTCGCCCAGTAGCGCGCCAGCTTCTGCACGGTGGCCAGCGGCACCCCCTGCGAGAAGGTCTCCGACCGTCTCTTTCTCAGGCAAGCGCGCGGCGGCGAGGCGCCGGCGCAAGTCGGTGAGCTCCGCGTCGGAAACGTTCACGCGGAAGGGGCGGATGGCGGGCGCTGGTCGGGCGACGGTGCTCATGGCATGGCTCCTCTCGGTTAGCCGGCGAGCTGATAGAAGCGCCGGGCGTTGAGACCGAGCACTTTGCGGCGCGCGTCGTCCGGGAGCGGGGCCAGCCGCTCCTTGAGCTCGCGGACGACACCGAATGACGCATCGATGTGCGGATAGTCCGAGGCCCAGATGAAATAGTCGGCCCCGATGTGCTCCACCATCTGCGCGGTGACCGACTCGTCGGGGTCGGCGGAGATCAGGCACTGGCGGCGGAAGTAGTCGCTCGGCTCCATCCGGATCGGGGTGTGGCGCTTCATCACGCGATACTTGTGGTCGAGCCGGTCGAGCCACGCGGCGATCCAGTTCGAGCCGGCCTCCAGCACCGCGCACTTGAGACGCGGGTAGCGCTCGAACATGCCCGAGGCCAGCATCTGGGTGAAGGCGGCCATGACGTCGATGGCGAGGAAGGCGATGCTGAAGAGCGCGTCCGAAGGGTCTTTCCGCTGCCACTGCCGGAACCACTGCCGGTCGCGCACGATCACGTGGAAGGCGATCGGCATCTCGAGCTCCTGGGCGGTCTCCCAGAAGCGCGCGAAGACGGGATCGTCGAAGTGCCGGCCGCCGCGCGCGGCGAGGTCGGGGGAGAGGAAGATCCCCACGCAGCCGTCGCGCCGCGCGCGGCGGGTCTCCTCCACCGCGCCCTCCGGATCGAGCAGCGAGATGTGCGCCACGGGGTAGAGGCGCTTGGGATCGGTGCGGCAGAAGTCCACCAGCCAACGGTTGTAGGCGCGCGTGTAGGCGGTGGCGAGCGCGCCGTCGGTGACGTGGCCCTCCCAGCAGATGCCGATGGTGGGATAGAGAAGCACCTGGTCGATGCCCTCGGCGTCCATCACGCGCAGCCGCTCGACGGGATCGTAGCCGCCCGGCGGACTGCCCTCCGCGTACGTCATCCCGCCACGGGTCAAGAGCTTGTCCATGTCCATCTCGATGCCGCCCAGTGCGCCCATCTGACCGCGCAGGGTCTTGAGCGGCTGCCCGTCGATGAGCAGCACCTCGTAGCCCTGCGCGTCGGTCGCGATGCGGATGGCGCGATCGCGGTAGGCGGGGTCGAGGTAGGTCAGCCACGTGTCGGCGGGTTCGAGGACGTGACCGTCGGAATCCACGACGGGAGCGTGCGCCGGAGTCGTCATGGTGGAGCTCCTCAGCGCCCTGACCGCGGGCGCCTTCGGATTATATACGAGCGGGCGCTAGGCCAGCTGCTTGCGAAACCACCAGACGCTCAGCGAGACGAGGACCAGCGTGAAGGCGATCAGGACGAGCATGTTGGGCCACAATGTGGCGAGGCCGGCGCCCTTGAGCATGGAGCCGCGGACGATGGTCGCGAAGTGATGAATGGGGTTGAGCACCGTCAGCGGCTGGAGCCAGTCGGGCATCGCCTCGACCGGGCTCAACGCGCCGGACAGCGACGACATGGGAGGGTTCACGAAGAAGGCGGTGAGCTGCGCCTGCTGGGCCGACCGGCTGAACGTCGCGATGACCATGCCGAGGCTGATCCCCGAGAGAATGCACAGGACTCCGCCGAAGCTCACCAGGAGCAGGCTTCCGTTGAAGGGAACCCGGAACACCAGCCTGAGCACGCCGAGGGCGAGCACCATCATCATGGACAGCAGGACGAAGAGCGGGACGATCTTCGCGACGATGATCTCGGCGGTGCTCGCCGGCGACATGAGCAGTTGCTCGATCGTGCCGGCCTCCCGCTCCTTCACCATGGCGGCAGAGGCGATGAGGGAGCTGTTCAGGATGAGGAGCAGGCCGAACACGCCGGTGGCGATGAACCACGCGTCGACCAGGCCGGGGTTATAGAGGAAGGCGGGCATCAGGTGGACCTGGGCGGCGCGGTGCGGAGCGGGCGCGGCATCGCCGGTCGCGGGAGCCGGCGCTCGGGACAGGGAGCGGTTGTAGCTCTCAATCACGCCCTGGACGTAGCCGTGGCCGATGGTCGCGGTGTTGGCGTTCATGGCGTTCAGCAGCACCTGCACCGTCGGGGAGCCTCCCCGGTGGAGGTCGCGGGCGTACTGATACGGGATCACCACGCCGACGTCGACCTTCCCCTGACTGATCGCCGCGCCCAGGCGCTCGCCGCTCGTGAAGTAGCCCCCCAGATGGAAGCTCCGGCTCTCCGTGAGGGTCGCCACGAGCTCGCGGCTCTCCGGGCTGCGGCTCTCGTCGACGATCCCCACCCGAAGATCGGACACACTGGCGCTGAGGGCGAAGCCGAAGAGGGTGAGCTGCAGCACCGGGGGAACGATCAGCGCGATGACGAGGCGCCGGTCACGGCGGATCTGGGCGAACTCCTTGCGGACGAGGGCGCCGATCCGGTTCAGCACGATCACTCCTCTCAGATCGCGAGCTGCATGCGGCGCATGCTCCGCCACGCGATGACGTAGAACACTGCGGCGATGACGGCAATGATCACGATCTTCCACCAGACGGCCGGCCAGCCGCCTCCCTGCAACAGCCCGTCGCGGACGATCTCGATGTAGTAGCGGCCCCAGATCAGGTGCGAGATCCAGCGCAGGCCGGCGGGAATGTTCTCGATGGGAAAGATGAGGCCGGAGAGAAGAAAGACCAGGAGGAAGCCGCCCAACGACACCACCTGCATCGCGGCGACCTGGCTGGACACCGTTGCGCCGACCATCGTCCCGAAGGTGGCGACACAGAGCGCGTAGAGGAGCGTGCCGACGATGAAGGGCGTCGGGTCACCGGCGAGGCCGAGCCCAAAGTACGTGAAGAGAAGGATCAGCATGGACGCGCACTCGGCGAGGGCCACCACGGTGAACGCGAGGATCTTCCCCAGCAGGAACTCGTGGGCCGAGATGCTGGAGACGTAGACCTGCAGTATGGTCTTCTGCTCGCTTTCGCGCGCCATGGCCAGCGCGGCAAGGAGGGGCGGGAACATCGAGATGCCCAGCACGAAGATGCCCGGCCCGTAGAACTTCTTGGAAGAGAGTCCGGGGTTGTACCAGAAGCGCACGGCGGCGCGGACCGCACCGGTCGCCTCCGGGCCGGCCGCCCTTACGTTGTAGGCGCGGACGATCTGCGCCGCGTATCCGGCGGTGAGCCGGGCCGTATTGGCGTCGGAGGCATCGGTCAGGAGCTGCACGGTCGTGTCCAGCCCGCGGTTGAGGTCGCGCCCGAAGTGCTGGGGGATGATCAGGACGGCGCGGGCGGCGCCCGACACCAGCGCATCCTCCGCGCGCCGATCCACCGGCCAGCGCACCACACGCAGGCTGAGCGAGGCGCGGAACGCATCGACGAACTCGTGCGAAGCCGGCGAATCGCTGAGGTCCTGGACGATGATGGGGAGGTCGGCGACCCGAAGTGAGAGCCCGGCGCTCAGAAGGACCAGGAGGAGCACCGGAAGCGCGAGGGCGAGCGCGAGCGTACGCCAGTCGCGGACGATCTGCGTCAGCTCCTTGCGCGCCTGGGACAGGACCCGCCGCATCGACCATCGTCCCTCAGGCGCCGGCAAGCGCCTGACTGCGCCCTCGTGCCTGCTCGACCACGCTGATGAAGACGTCTTCCAGCGAGAACCGGGCCTCGCGCGCATCGAGCACGCGTACGCCGCCGGCTTCCAGGGTCTGGATGGTGGCGCGGCGGCCCGCGTCGAGATCCTCGTCCGTGATGACGTGGAGGCGCGACCCGAAGAGGGAGACTCGCCAGCGATCCTTCTCGGACTTGAGGATGTCGGCGGCGCGCTGCGGCTGGTCCACGATCAGCTCGAGGAGATGACCCGGCTGGCGGCTCCTGATGGCGTTGGGGCTTCCCTCCGCCACCAGCCCGCCCAGCGCCATGAAGCCGAGGCGGTTGCACTGCTCCGATTCCTCGAGGTAGTGCGTGGTGACGAGGATCGCGGTGCCGCTGTCGGCGAGGCGATTGATCATGCGCCAGAATGCCCGGCGGGCGAGGGGATCCACGCCGGACGTCGGCTCGTCGAGGAAGAGCACGCTGGGCTCGTGCATGATCGCGGCGCCGAACGCGACGCGCTGCTTCCACCCACCCGGAAGCCCCCCGGTGAGCTGATCCTGCTTCCCCTCGAGGCCCGAGAAGGCAAGCACCCAGCGGGTCTTCTCGGCCCGCTCGCGGTCGGGCACGCCGTAGACGCCGGCAAAAAAGTCCAGGTTTTCCTGGACCGTCAGTTCGTCGTAGAGCGAGAACTTCTGGGACATGTAGCCGATGCGCTGGCGCAGCCCCTGAGCGCCGAAAGGGCCGCGGGCTCCCGCGAGCTCGATCACGCCGGACGTGGGGGCGAGGAGGCCGCACAGCATCTTGATGGTGGTGGTCTTGCCGGCGCCGTTCGCGCCCAGGAGCCCATAGATCTCGCCGTAGCGGATTTGCAGGGAGACATCGCGCACCGCCGCGAACGCGCCGAAGCTCTTGGTGAGGCGATGCGCGCCGATCGCCGTCTCGCCCCGCAGCGCGCCATGACCGTGGCGTCCGGGAAACGGGAGAAGGGTGGGCTCGCTACCCAGTGCCCGCAGGCTGGCCACGAACACGTTCTCGAGGCTCGGCTCGTCTACGCGGATATCGGGGGCCGCCAGCCCCGCGGCCTGCAGCCCACGCTCGACGTGACGCGCCGCCTCGTCGGGATGCCGGGCGATGACATCGAGACGATCGCCGAATCGCTGGACGTCGAGCAGGTCGCCATTCTTCGAGACGAGATCGCGAAGGACGTCCTCGGCCGGGCCGAGCGCGTCCGTGTGGATTTCGATCCGCATGGCCCCGAGGCTCCCGCGGAGCCGCTCCGGGGTATCGGCTGGGCGCAGCTCGCCCCCGTGCATGAGCGCGACTCGGCCGCAGCGTTCCGCTTCGTCGAGGTACGGCGTCGCCACGAGGATGGTGAGGCCGCCGGCGGCGAGATGCGAGAGCGCGTCCCAGAACTCACGGCGCGAGATGGGATCCACGCCGGTGGTCGGCTCGTCGAGCAGGAGAATGCGCGGCTCGGCCACGAGGGCGCACGCCAGGGACAGCTTCTGCTTCATCCCGCCGCTGAGGCGGCCAGCGAGGCGATCGGCGAAGCGGTAGAGGTCGAACATCTCGAGGTAGTGCCGGCCACGCGCCGCGATGTCGGCGGGCGGCACGTGCCGCAGATCGCCCGCGTAGCGGAGATTCTCCGTGACCGTGAGGTCAGGATAGAGGCTAAAGGACTGCGTGAGGTATCCCGTCTCGGCGCGCGCGGTGCGCGCGGGTCGACCGAACACCTCCGCCACGCCGCTGGTCGCCTCCATGACCCCGGCGAGGATCTGAAACGTGGTGGTCTTGCCGGCGCCGTCGGGTCCGATCAGGCCGAAGATCTCTCCCTCCGCGACCTCCAGGTTGATGCCGCGCACCGCCTCGAGGGTGCCGTAGCGCTTCCGGAGGTCCCGTGCCCGCAGTGCCGTCATCGCCGGCCCCGGTGCACGGGCCATTCCGTGCCCTCGACGAGGATCTCGCCGTCCGCCGGCATGCCCGGCTTCGCGAAGCCCTCCGCGCCCCGCAGCAGCACTTTCACCCCGACCACCTGCTTCACCCGCTCCTCGCGGAAATACGTGTTCTCGGGGGTGAACGTGGCTTGCGGGTCGATGCGCATCACCGTCGCGTCGATAGCCTTGGTGGGCGCCGAGTCGAGGTAGACGCGCGCCCGCTGTCCTACGCGCACGCGGCCGATCTGCCCCTCGGGAATGAAGCCGCGAAGATACACACGACCGAGGTCGATCAAGGTGATGACGGGCGTTCCCGCCGTCACCACCTCGCCCGGCTCGGCGGTGCGCGTGGCCACGGTGCCCGAGAATGGCGCCAGCACCGCCAGATCCTTCCGATTGGCCCGTGCCTCGTCGACCTGGGCGCGCGTCCGCTCGGCCTCGGCCCGCGCGGCGATGATGTCGGACCGCGCCTGGGTGAGCTGAACCTTGACGGCGGCCGCCTGCGAGGTCCGCATCGCGGGATTGACGAGGTTGGCCTGCGCGGCGGTCAGGGAGCCGCGCGCGGCCTCCACCTGACGGCGGCCGGCCGACACGATGGCGGACTGCGCTTGCTCATTGCTCTCGGCCCGACGCACCTCCTGCTCCGCGATGAGACCGCGTTCGAACAGCTGACGTGACGCATCGCGGTCCCACCGCGCTTGCGCGTAGGAGGCGTCGGCCTGCGCGAGCTGCGCCTCGGCGGTGGCGAGGCGGCCCTCCGCCTCGCTCACCTTGCCCTGGGCGTCGATCCGCGCCTGATCCACGGCCAGCTGGCTCTGACGGAGCTGCTCGCCGAGCACCTCCATCTGCTGCTCGCTGACCCGGAGCCGGGCCTGGGCCTGCTGCGCCGCGGCTTCCGCCTGCTGCTCGCGGGCGCGGATCTGCTCGTCGTCGAGGACCGCGATGACGTCGCCCGCCTTCACCACGTCGCCCTCACGGACGGTGATCTCGCGGATCCGTCCGGAGGTCTTGGACGCGATGGCCGAGTCGTCGCCCTCGACCCGGCCGCTCACCGCCACCACGCCGGGGGGCAGAGCGGGAGCCGCGAGCAGGAGGCGCCAGGCCGCGATGCCCGCTCCAATCAGCAGCAGAACGATGGCCGTGGCGAGGACCAGCCGTCGGCGCGGCCGGCGCGCCGGCGCCGCCTGGGACAACGCCTCGCGAGCCGGCTTAGCGGGCACGGTCGCCATGAGGACCTCGGGCAGGAGCTCCGTTCCACGTGGGGGCGGCGAGCCCGTGGATGAAGAGCTCCTGAATGTGGGAGACGTACTCGGCGGCGCCGGGCGCGCGGCGCCCGATGTGCCGCTCGGCGAGCATACGCGCCCGGAAGCGCTCGGTGGCGAAGAAGAAGAGTAGGCTGCCCACCACGCTGAGATGCGTGGCGAGCGGGTCCACATGGCGGAAGCTGCCCTCGCGCACGCCGCGCTCCACGATCCGGCGCACCGCCTCGGCCACGCGCAGCGGATAGGCGAGGGTGTCGGCGCCGAGATGCTTGGCATCCGCCAGTACCTCGCGCAGCATCATGGCCGGGAAGTGCGGGTTCCGGCGCGTCGCCGCCTCGGCGACGAGGGCGATGAGCGCGCGCAAGGCCTCGGGGGCCGGCCGTTCGGAGACCGCGAGGGCCTCCGCCTCGTTCACGATGTCCGTGAAGATGCTTGTCACGATCGCTCGATAGAGCCGTCGCTTTCCGCCGAAATAGTAGCTGATCAAGGCCGGGTTCACATGGGCGCGCGCGGCGACCGCGGAGACGCGGGTGCCCTCGTAGCCGCGCTCCGCGAAGAGGGCAGCGCCCGCTGCCAGCAGGGCATCGCGTGTCGCTCGCGCGTCACGGGGGCGCCGCCGAGGGCGTCGGAGGCCACGAATCGAATTAATCATTCGTTTAATTGAAATGTACTCCCGGACCGGCGCGGTGGCAAGACGCCGGGGCCCCTCCGGCTCGTCCGGACGTGGGACGGCGCACTTCAGGCCCGGGCCGTCGCGCGATCACAGTCCGCGGGTGCTCCGGGCATTCTGCCGGGCGACCGGACACGGCTCCCGGCGTGTGAGGCCGTCGCCGCATCCCATGTCGCAATCTTTTCGGGGACTTGAGCGCTGGCATCCAGGTTGCGGTGGCTCGCGAGGCCCGATGCCAGCCATCCTCACGAAGTCGAACCGCTCATGAGCGGCAACCCCACGGGCGCAGCGGTGCGTCCGGACGCGGCGCCCGCGGTGCGCATCGAGGAGGAGAACGAGTGGGCGTGGTGCGGGCCGCGTCGGCTGACGCTGACCCCGCGAGTGTTCGCGGTGCTCCGCTACCTCGTGGAGCACCGCGGGCGTCTGATCACGAAGGACGAGCTGCTCGGCGTGGTCTGGCGCGGCACCATCGTGAGCGACGCCGCGGTCGCCAGCAGCATCCGCGATCTGCGCCGGGCGCTGGACGATTCCTCGGACTCTCCGCGCTACGTCCAGACGGTGCACCGCCGCGGATTCCGCTTCATCGGGCCCGTCGGCCCCCCCATCGCGCCGGCGGCTGCCCCGCCCGCGAATACCGCGCGGAGTCTCGTCGCGCGGCCCACGACGCTCGTGGGACGTGAGGGGGAGCTGGCCCGCCTTCGCCGGGCGCTGGCGCGAGCGCGCGAGGGCCAGCGTCAGCTCGTGTTCGTGACCGGCGAGGCGGGGATCGGCAAGACGGCGCTGGTCGAGGCTTTTCTCGAGAGTGTGGCCGACACGCCCGGACTGCGCGTCGGCCGGGGACAGTGCGTGGCGCAGTACGGCGCCGGCGAGCCGTACCTGCCCGTGTTCGAGGCGCTGGGGCGGCTGGGGCGCGCGCCGGCCACGCAGGGCTGGATGCTGCGGGAGCTCGCGGACGCGCTGGACGCGCTCGCGCAGGAGGCGCCTCTCGCCCTGCTTCTCGAGGACCTGCACTGGAGCGACTCCTCCACGATCGAGCTGCTCGGCATGCTGGCGCGCCGCCGGGACCCGTCGCGTCTCCTGATTCTCGGTACGCACCGATCCGGAGAAGTGGCCGCGACGGGCGACCACCCCATGCGATGGGTCAAGCACGAGCTACAGCTCCACGGCTACTGCGACGAGGTGGTGCTCGAGTTCTGGACGGCCGCGGAGGTGGATCATTACCTCGCCCGGCGCTTCCCCGGCCACGCGCTGCCGCCGGAGCTCGCCGGCGTGCTGCATCGGAGCACCGAGGGCAACCCCCTCTTCCTGGTCAACACCGTCGACGACCTGATCCATCAGGGGCGCCTGCGTGAGCTCGAAGGGCGCTGGCGCCTGACCGGCCCGGTGGAGGACGTGGCGGCGCGCGCGCCGGAGACCCTCTGGCAGCTCGTCGAGACGCAGGTGGACCGTCTCACCGCGGACGAGCAGGAGGTGCTGGTCGCGGCCAGCGTGGCCGGTGTGGAGTTCTCGGCCGCGCTCACCGCCGCCGCCGGCATCGACGCCAGCCATGCGGAGCTCCGCTGTGGGGCGCTGGCGCGTCGGGGACAGTTCCTTCGGTTGACCGGCGAGGCGGAGTGGCCGGACGGCACCGTGGCGGGCCGGTACGCGTTCATCCATGCGCTCTACCAGCAGGTGCTGTACGCGCGCGTCTCGGTCGGCGCGCGCGGGGGTCTGCACCTGCGGGCGGGCGAGCGTCTCGAAGGGGGCTATGGCGATCGGGCGGGCGAGATCGCCGCCGAGCTGGCGGTGCACTTCGAGCGCGGCCGCGACATCACGCGGGCCGCCCGCTATCGCGGGCTGGCCGGCGAGCAGGCGCTGCGTCACCACGGCTATCGCGAGGCGGCCGAGCATGCCGCGCGGGGCCTCGAGGCCCTCGCGGGTCACGCGCCGTCGCGGGACAGCGTGGAGCAGGAGCTGCGCCTTCAGATCACCCGCGGCGCCGCCCTCACGGCGACAAAGGGCTATGCCGCGCCGGACGTGGCGAGGACGTATGCGCGGGCATGGGAGCTCTGCGGGAAAGTCGGCAGCGCGCCCGACGTGCTGCCGGTGCTGCGCGGCGTGGGACGCTACTATCTGCTCCGCGGCGACCTCGCGACCGCGCATGCCGTGGCGGCCCGCCTCATGATGGCGGCGCGGGAGACGGACGACGTCGCCTTCCACCTCGCCGGTGAGAACGCGCTCGGCGTCGCGTTGTTCTATGCGGGCGAGTTCGAGGCGGCCCGCGCGCATCTGGAGCGCGGCCTGGACCTCTTCGCGGCGGAGACGGCCCGCAGCGATGGGACGGCGGGGGCCGCGCTGGTGTCCACCGCGGTCGCCAGCGCGGTCAACGCCGCGCTCGCCCTCTGGGCGCTCGGCTATGCGGCGCGCGCGGCCGCGCGCGCCGAGCAGGCTCTGACGCTCGCGCGGGGGCTCGGGGAGCCCTTCAGCGTGTCCTACGCGTGTCATCTCGTCGCCGGGCTGGGCCAGTGGCGGCGCGACAGCGCCGCCATGCAGCCGCTGGAGGAGGAAGCGCTCGCTCACGACACCGAGCACGGCTTCGGCCTCTTGCTCGCGGCCGGCCTGGTGCAGCGGGGCTGGGTGCTCGCAGCGCAGGGGCAAGGCGAGGCAGCGCTCGACCAGATGCGACAAGGCGTGGCGAAGCACCGGGAAATCGGCGCCGCCGTCCTCATCCCTCACTCGCTCGTGATGGTGGCCGAGGCGTACGACGCGGTCGGGCGTCCGGCGGACGGCCTCGCCGCGGTCACCGAAGGCCTGGCGGTGGCACGCCAGTGTGGACGGCACTACTGGGAGGCCGAGCTCCACCGGCTCATGGGCGCCCTGACGCTTCGGCAGGGGACGACCCGGGCGAACCGGGAGCGCGCCGAAGCCTGCTTCCTCCAGGCCCTCGACGTGGCGCGGCACCAGGGCGCGAGGACGCTGGAGCTGCGCGCGGCGGTGAGCCTCGGACGGTTGTGGGCGGCGCAGGGGAAGGCGTGCGCGGCGCTGGCGCTAGTCTCGCCGATCTACGACGGGTTCACCGAGGGCTTCGACACCGTCGACCTCGTCGACGCGCGCCGCCTGCGCGACGCCCTACGAGAGCAGGCCGAGCAAGCTCGGACGTCGCGCGCCGATCGGCGTCGCCTCAGGACTCCTGGGTGAGCTGCTGGGCCACCCAGCGCTCGCGCGCGTCCTGCACCTTCCGCTGCGCGTCGGCGTCCCCCGCCGCCAGCAGAGCCGCGACGTAAAGGCACTGCTCGACGACGTCGCGATCGTCGATGTCCTCGAACGCCGCAGCGGCGCGGAGCGCGCCGTCCACCGAGCGGCTCCGGCGGGCGCGGATCAGCGCACTGAGGTACGCCTGCCGGGCATTCATGCGCGCGCCGGCGCGGCTGCCGGGGGCGCGGCCGATGGCCATGAACGCGTCGCCGACCGCGATCATGCTCTCCCAGCTCCGGCTCTCGAGGGCGGCGCCGTAGGCGTCGTAGAGCACGCGGACGGCCACGTCGCGGTGCCCCTGCGCGTGCGCCGTCTCGAACACCTGGAGATAGGCGCGCCAGAGCTCCTCGTGCCCCGGCTCCCCGGCGGGAATCGTGCTCTCGAGCCGCTCGATCTCCTCGTGCACCGCTGCGCGGCCGTCGGTGAGGATCACCCCCGCCGGCCGCGCGAGGGTGAGATGGCTCTGGTGGCTCAGGATGTCGGCCGCGACGGCGACCAGGCCACACATGCCGGCGATCAGGATGAGGCGTCGTGTGGAGTTTCTCATATGTGATCAGGGGTACTCCGGAGGCGGCGTCGGAGTCTTGGCGGAACCCAGGGAATAGTCAGGGAGTAGAATTGCCGCCCGGGCGACCCCCTCCACGAACCTCAGGATGAAAGAGAGCGCGCGCATGCCGACGCCGGTGCCGTTGCCGCCCCAGATCGAGCAGTTCCTCCACGACAACCCCCAGGGCGTCCTCACGTCGTTTCGGCGCAACGGGATGCCGCAGCTCAGCATCGTGACGGTGTATCCGCGCGACGGCGGGGTGGGCATCTCCATCACCGAGACGCGGGCGAAGTTCAAAAATCTGCTGCGGGATCCGCGCTGCTCGGTGCTCGTCTCGCACGTCGACTGGTGGTCGGGCTTCCTCGTGTTCGAGGGCCGGGCGGATCTCGTCCACTCCGGGAACACGGATCCGGAGGCGCTCCGCCTGGCCCGGCGTCACATCTTCAGCGCGACCACCCGCCGGCGCAGCGCGGACTGGGACCAGTACGATCGCATTGCCGCGGCGGACCGGCGGGTAGCCATGCTGCTGCGGCCCGCGCACATCTATGGCTCGGCCCTCGCCAAGATGCGCGAGGCGGTCGCGAAGTAGCGGCGCGCCTCAGGACTTCGCGCCGATCCCCGTGAAGTCGTCGCACGACACCTTGCTGTTCCAGTCCGCGAACACGCCGCCGGGGTTGGTGCGCCACGCCCACACGTGGAGGGCGTAGAAGGCCGGGATGCCGTAGCGGTTGGGGCTCCCGGTGTAGTGCATGACCTGGCCGCCCAGCGTCGGCGCCGCCTTCGGGTTCTTCGCGTGCCACTTCTCGGCGAAGATGATGTACTCCACGCCGAGGAGTCGGAGCTTGCCGTCCTTCAGCTCGTACATGAGGGCCTCGGGCTTCTGCGGGTCCAGCACGTCGTCGTTCACGTAGTCGCCGTTGACATAGTGCACGCCCATCGCGCCCTCCTGCGGGCCGCTCACGCATCCGAGGAACGCGCCGTAGCCCGCCTTCTCCGCGAGGGCGGCGTCCTGATAGGCGGCGGTGGCGCGGCGCACGTCGTCGGCGAGCTTCGCCTGCGGGTTGGCGGCGCCGAGCTGCGCGATGGCGGTCAGCGTGCGAGGGAGACCGCGGCGCCCGCGGCCAGCATGGTGACTCGACTTCCCTTCATGACGATTCCTCCACCGAGGGTTGGGATGGGTCCTGCATGGCGAGCCTGGGGCCGGCGGGCCCGCCGGCACATCGGGAGAGATCCCCATTTTGCGGATGCCGCGGGGCGAAACGCGCGAGGTCGGATCCGCGAGGCGCCGGGCATTCTGCCGGAGCTTCGGACGCGCCACCCGAGTCCGTACAGGGTGCCCGGTAGGCGACGCCAGCAGTTCCGCGGAGTTCGATGCGTTGGCACCGCGGTTGCGTAGTGCTGCCCCCTGGCCGCAACAATGCGGTCGTGCAGTGAGCAACGGAGTAGGTGGAAGCGCGATCGGGAAGAGGGAGCCCGGATGTGTTTCACCGGCAAGGAGCGTCAACAATGACGGCACAGGAGCTCGAAAGTCTTCGATCCCAGATCGCCGGCGATGTCCTCGCGCCCTCGGAGGCGGCGTACGACGTCGCGCGGCGTGTCCACAACGGTCTGATCGACCGCCGTCCCACCGCGGTCGTACGCGCCCATGGCACCGCCGACGTACAGGCGGCGGTGCGCTTCGCCCGCGAGCGCGGCCTGGAGATCTCGGTGCGCGGGGGCGGTCACAATGTGGCCGGTAACGCGGTGACCGAGGGCGGCGTCATGATCGACCTCTCGGCGATGCGCGGGGTTCACGTGGATCCCCGCTTGCGGCGGGCCCGCGTGCAGGGCGGTGCGACGTGGGGAGACTACAACCGCGAGACCCAGCTCCACGGGCTGGCCAGCACCGGGGGCGTGGTGTCGACCACCGGGGTGGGCGGTCTCACCTTGGGGGGCGGGCTCGGCTGGCTGATGGGCAAGTACGGGATGGCGGTGGACAGCCTCCGCGCCGTCGAGCTCGTCACCGCCACCGGCGACATCGTCCGGACCAGCGCCAAAGAACACCCCGACCTCTTCTGGGCGCTTCGCGGCGGCGGCGGCAACTTTGGCGTCGCGACCTGGCTCGAGTTCGAGCTCTACCCGGTGGGGCCGACGATCGTCGGAGGCCTCGTCGCGCATCCGTTCAGCGCCGCGCGGGACGTGCTACGCTTCTACCGCGACTTCACCGCCTCGCTACCCGACGACCTGACGGTGTTCGCGGGACTGCTCCACGCGCCCGACGGCTCGGGCGCCAAGCTCGCCGCGATCATCGCGGTGCACGCGGGGGCGCTCGACGCGGGGGCGACGGCGGTGGCGCCGCTCAAGCGCTTCGGCTCGCCGGTCATGGACGTGATCGGGCCCATGCCCTACAGTGCGGCGAACATGATGTTCGACGCCGGGTTCCCCAAGGGCGCGCTGAACTACTGGAAGTCGAATTTCCTCGCCACGCTGAAGGACGAGGCCATCGACACCTTGATCGAGCGTTTCGCCGCGGCGCCGTCGCCGATGAACGGGCTCCTCCTCGAGCACTTCCACGGAGCGGCCACGCGCGTCAGCCCGACGGAAACCGCCTTCCCCCACCGGAGCGTCGGG
Source organism: Verrucomicrobiia bacterium (assembly GCA_035495415.1). Lineage (GTDB taxonomy): Bacteria > Methylomirabilota > Methylomirabilia > Rokubacteriales > CSP1-6 > DASRWT01. The sequence continues at coordinate 14,211 of DATJFY010000049.1, read as the reverse complement.
TACAACTTCCTCGCCGTCGGCGAGTGGGTCGATTCCGCCCAGACCGCGCCCAACGTGGCGTGGACGCGAGAGGCCTATGCCGCGATGCGCCCGCACTTCGCCGAGGGGCGCTACGTCAACTACCTCAACGCCGAGGAGATGAACGAAGGCGGCGCGGTGGAGTCGGCGTTCGGGCCGAACTGGCGGAGGCTGCGCGAGGTCAAGCGCTGCTACGACCCGGACAACGTCTTCCACCTGAACCAGAACATCAAGCCGTAAGGAGCCCGCGGGCGGCGCCGGCCCGAGCCGGCGCTGCGTCCGCTCCCTCTCGCATTCCCCATCGCATCTGCCCCGCCCTCCCGGCGCGCGCGGGCCGTCTTGCCACCGGTGCTACGGTGAAGTCAACCGGCGGCTGCTCACGGTCGCGCCGCCGGGGAGGGCAGGATGACAATGTCGCGCCGCGGATGGCTGGCCGCTCTCCTGGGAGCCGGTGCGCTTCACGGCGCGCGCCCCGCGCGGGCCGCCGAGGCCCCCGAGCTAGCCTTGCCCTCGGGCGCCCGCGAGGAGCGCTTCGACTTCGAGACGGGGGGCGTCGACGGCTGGATCACCGTCGCGGGGCGCTGGACGGTGGAGGACATGGCCGGCGCGCCGAGCGGCGCGCGCGTGCTCGTCCAGCGGGAGGTCCGCAGCGAGTTCAACGTGATCGTGGCGCCGCCCGGCCCCTATACCGCGGTGGACGTCTCGGTGAAGCTCCGACCCATCGCCGGCAAGGAAGACGCGTCCGGGGGCATCGTGTTCCGCTTCGCGGACGCGCGATACTACGTGGTCCGCGCGAACGCGCTCGAGGGCAACTTCCGCCTGTACGTGTACGAGGGCGGGCGGCGACAGCTCGCCAGCGCCCGCGTCACGCCGCCGCGCCTCGGCGCGTGGCACGACATGCGGGTCATCGCAGTAGGCGACCGGATGCAGGCCTGGCTCGACGGCACACGGCTCCTGGAGCATCGTGACGCGCGCTTCGCGGCCGGGCGGGTGGGACTCTGGACCAAGGCCGATTCGATCACCGTATTCGACGACCTGTCGATTCGCGGCGTCCCCGGAGGTGCCTGATGAAGCCGATGGCGATGGTGGCGATGGCGTGGTTCCTGATGGGGGTCCCGGCGCCGGCAGGGGCGGCCGAGCCCGACTGGAAGACGGTGGAGCAGGCGATGGAAGCGCCCGGGCAGGTTCAGGCGGGGGGCGTCTTCCGCGTGGGCATGCCCCGGACCGATCTCGCCGTCACCGTCAAAGGCGTGCCGGTGAAGCCGGGCTTCGCGGTGGGCTCCTACGCGGCGTTCAAGGCCATGGGTGACCACACCATGGTCATGGGAGATCTCGCCCTGCTGGACGGGGAGATTCCCGCGGTGATGTCCGGCCTGCTCACGGGCGGTCTCCAGGTGACGGCGCTCCACAACCATCTCAACGACATGTGGCCGCACGTCATGTTCATGCACTACGAGGGGCACGGCGACGCGGTCGCGCTTGCGAAGGCGCTGCGCGTCGCCCTCGCCGCGAGCGGAACGCCCCTCGGCGCCGCGCGCGCGACGCCCGCGCCGGCGGGAGCGCCCACGCTCGACACGCGCCGGCTCGAGCAGGCGCTGGGCCGGGCCGGACGCGACATCGGGGGCGGTATCTATCAGGTGACGGCGTCGCGCGTCGACCCGGTGACCGAGATGGGCGTGCCGCTGCTCCCCGCGATGGGGGTGACGACGGCGATCAATTTCCAGCCTCTGGCCGACGGCCGGGCGGCGATCACCGGCGACTTCGTCCTGATCGACCGCGAGGTCAACCCGGTCGCCCGTGCGCTGCGCGAGCACGGGATCGAGGTGACGGCCATTCACAATCACGGGCTGATGGATGCCCCGCGCCTGTTCTACATGCACTTCTGGGGCGTCGACGACCCGCTGAAGCTCGCCAGCGGGGTGAAGGCCGCGCTGGACCAGACGAACGTTACGAAGTGATCAGCGGGCCGCGAGGGCGCGGTTCTCCAGGCGGCTCAGCAGGCGCACCACCGGCCAGAGCAGCGCGAAGTAGATGGCGGCGGCGACGACGATCGGCGTCGCATTGTAGGTGAGGCTCTGGGCCTGTCGGGCCTGGTAGAGGAGCTCGGGCACCGCCACCACGCTGCCGAGCGACGTGAGCTTCACGACCTCGAGCGTGTTCGACAGGAGGTCGGGCAGCACGTTGCGGACCGCCTGGGGTAGCACCACATGGGTCATCGTCTGCAGGCGGGAGAGCCCGGTCGAGCGCGCCGCCTCCGCCTGGCCGGAGGGCACGGATTCGATGCCTGCGCGCAGGATCTCGCCGTAATACGCCCCGGTGTTGAGGAAGAACGCGATGGCCACGCAGACGAACCCGCCCAGCTCGAGGCCGGCGAAGGGCAGGCCGGCGAAGAGCAGGATCAGGAGGACGAGGGGCGGGAACGCGCGGAAGAAGTCGACCCAGGCCATGAGGGGCCAGCGCACCAGAGGCGCCTTCGCGCTGGCGAGGAGCGCCAGGAGAAGCCCGCCGAGGAGGCCCAGCGGCACCACGAGCAGCGAGAGCAGCACGGTGTTCGTGAGCCCCGCCCGCACGATGGGCCAGGAGGCGGCGACAATCTCCGGGTTGAAGAAGCTCTCGATCATCGCTTCCACGCGAAGCGGGTCTCGATCCAGCGCCCCGCGACCACCACGGGGAAGAACAGCACGAGATACGCCGCCGCGCCCATCATGAGCGGCGAGGGATTGTAGGAGTTCGACATTGCCGAGCTCGCCTGCCCCAGGATCTCGGTGACCGCGACGACCGTGCCCAGCGCGGTGCCCTTGGTGATGGCGATGGTGCGATTGGTCAGGGGCGGGATGGTCAGGCGCAAGGCCTGTGGCAGCACCACGTGGAGCAGGGTCTGGCCGAAGGTGAGGCCGGTGGAGCGCGCCGCCTCCCATTGCCCGCGGGCCACCGAGGTGATGCCCGCCCAGAAGATCTCCTCCGAGAACGACATCAGGACGAGGGCGAGCGAGAGCCACGTCGACACGAAGCCCGAGGCCGAGAGCCCGGCGCTCGGCAGACCGAAGTAGATCAGGACGATCACCACCAGCGGCGGCAGCGAGCGGAAGCAGTCGACGACGAGCACGATGAGCGCGTTGATCGGTCGGATGCCGAGGCTCCGGAGCAGGGCGAGGACGAGCCCCGCGGCGAGGCCCGTGGCGACGACGAGCAGGGCCAGCTCGATGGTGACGACCACGCCGGACACGATGTCCGGCAGGTACTTCCACATGACTCTCCCGTTGAGGAAGGTCTCGACGAAGCGGTCCCAGCGACTCAATGCCGCTGGATCTGGCCGATGAAGCTGCGGGTGCGCTCGTGCGCCGGGCGCTCGAAGATCGCGGCGGGCGGCCCCTCCTCCACGATGGCGCCGTGGTCCATGAACAGCACCCGGTCCGCGGCGTTGCGGGCGAAGCCCATCTCGTGGCTGACCACGATCATGGTCATCCCGCTCTCACGCAGCGCGCGCATGACCTCGAGCACCGAGCCCACCAGCTCGGGGTCGAGCGCGCTCGTCGGCTCGTCGAAGAGCATGACGCGAGGCTCCAGCGCGATGGCGCGCGCGATGGCCACGCGCTGCTGCTGGCCCCCCGAGAGCTGCCCGGGCGTGTGGCCGGCGCGGTCGGCGAGCCCGACGCGGGCGAGGGCGGCGCGCCCCAGCTCTTCCGCAGCGGCCCGCGACTTGCCCGCGACCTTGCGCAGGGCGAGGGTCACGTTGCCGAGCGCGGTCATGTGCGGATAGAGGTTGAAGGACTGGAACACCATGCCGATGCGCTGCCGGGCATGGTTGATGTCGGTCCGGGGGTCGAGCATGTCGATGCCGTCCACCATCACGCGCCCCGCTGACGGCTCCTCCAGCCGGTTCAAGCAGCGCAGCAGCGTGGACTTGCCGGAGCCCGACGGGCCGATGATGAACACGAGCTCGCGCTCGGCCACGCTGAGATCGACCCCGCGTAGGACGTGCAGGGCGCCGAAGTGCTTGTGGAGGCCCCGCGCATCGACGATGGGGGCGGCCACCCGGGCCCCCTCAGCCGCGCCGCCCGCCTAGCCGCCGCACTTGAGCTCGTGCGGGGTCGGGTCGTAGCCCGGCATGCCCGGCACGCCGTAACCGGGGGTAATGACATTTTCAAGGTCGTCGGACGCGGGCTTGCGGCCGAACCACTTCTCGGACATCTTCGCGATCGTGCCATCCTTCTTCATGCAGTCCAGCGCGTCCTGCAGCTCGGCGCGAAGCTTCGGATTGCTTTTCGGCACCGGCGCCGCCCAGTGGGCGCGCGTGTCCTTGAGCTCGAGATCGGCCACGAACTGCGGGTTCTTGGACGCGGCGTAGCGGATGGTGGTGTTGCCGCCCAGGGTGGCGTAGGCGCGGCCGGACAGCACCGCCTGGGTGGCGTCGGGCTGGGTGTCGTACACCTGCACGGTGAAGCCGTGCTCGGCCGCCTTGGCCTTCGAGAGCGTCTCGTAGGGCGTGCCCTTGTTCACCGTCACCGACTTCCCCTTGAGGTCGGCCCAGTCCTTGATGGGCTCCGAGCCCTTCTTGATGCCGAACTGGTAGGCGGTCCAGAGGTACCCCGCCGTGAACAGCATGTTCTCCGCCCGCTCCTTGGTCACCGTGGTGGGCGCGGCGATGAAGTCGTAGCGGCCGGCTTGCATGCCCGGAATCAGGGTGGAGAAGCTCACCGCGTCGATGGTGATCTCGCGCTTCATGCGGCGTGCGACCTCGGTGAAGAGATCGATCTGGAAGCCCTCGACGCCGCCGCCCAGCTTGGGCATGGCATGCGGGGCGAAGGTGCCGTCGACGCCGGTACGGAGCGGCGGCAGCTTGTCCTGGGCGAGGGTGGGACCAGCGTAGAGCAGCGCGGCCACCGCGACGGCGGCGAGGCGGGCGAGCGTCATCGTGACCCTCCGGGAAAGATCGGTGCGGGATGGCATGTCGCGCCGATCCTGTCAGAGGCCACCGGACAAGTCAAACCTGGCGCGCGGCGCTACACTGGACGTCGAGGAGGTCGCCATGGATCGAAAGCGTTGGGCTCGGCTGGGCATCGTGGGCTGGATGCTGGGCGCGATTCTGGTGGTGGTCTCGCTCTTCAGCGTCGTCGACCACGTGGTGCTGCTGAGCCAGGTGGCCAGTCGCGCGCCCCATGCGGGCCCGCAGCAGGAGTGGCCCTTCTAGGACCGCAGCAGCTGCCCCGCCGCGGCGCCGGTGAGCGTGCCTTCCGCCCAGGTGACGGCGCTGTTGACGACGGTGTACTCGACGGCTGTCCGCGACTCGCTGATCACGTCGTGGCGGCGATGGCGCTCTATCATCGTTCTATGAGATCTTTTCCAGCGATGAAGAGCGGGTGGGCGGTCGGGCTTCTCCTCCTCCTTATCGCCGCGCCGGCCGCCGGTGAGACCAAGCGTGTCCTGATCGTGCACTCATTCGGGACGGGCGCCCCCCCGTTCACCACGCACTCCACCGCCTTCGCGGCCACGCTGGCGAAGGAGATGGGAGAGCCCATCGATCTCGACGAGATCTCCCTGGGGATGGCGCGCTATCCTCAGCCCGACCTGGAGGAGGCCTATGTCGAGTTCCTGGCCAAACGACTCCAGAAGTGGCGGCCCGATCTCGTAGCACCGGTGGGGTCGCCCGCCGGGCGCTTCGTGGCGAAGCACCGCAGCCGCCTGTTCCCGCGGACGCCCATCATCTACACGGGAATGGATCGCCGGACCCTGCCGCCCGGGACCCTCACGGACAACGCCACGTTCGTGGGCGAGTCGTTCGATCTACCAGGCCTCGTCGAGGACATCCTCCAGCTCCAGCCGGACACGAAGCATGTCGCGGTGGTAGTCGGAGCGACGCCCCTCGAGCGCTTCTGGGCCAAGGTATTCCAGGAGGAATTCGCCCGATTCTCCGATCGCGTGACCTTTACCTGGTTCAACGATCTGTCGTTCGACCAGATGCTCGACCGTGCTGCCTCGATGCCCCCGCGCTCGTTCATCCTGGTGGGCCTCCTCCTTCGCGACGCGAAGGGCGTCACCTACAACCAGGACGACGCGATCGTGCGTCTCCACGCCGTCGCGAACGCGCCCATCAACGGGATGTACCGGAACCAGATCGGCCTGGGGATAGTGGGCGGCCGGCTCTACCAGGGCGAGATGGAGGGCGTGGAGGCGGCGCGCGTCGCCATTCGAATCATGCGGGGCCAGGGGGCCTCGAGCATCCCGCCCCGCGTCATCCACACCCAGAAGCCGCGGTATGACTGGCGCGAGCTCCAGCGCTGGAACATCAGCGAGACTCGGCTGCCTCCGGACAGCGTGGTGGAATTCCGCGCGCCCAGCGTGTGGCGGCAGTACCAGCGGTGGATCGTCGGCATCCTGGTCGTCGGCCTCGTCCAGGCAGGCCTGATCGTCTTGCTCGCGGTGAATCTGACCCGGCGTCGCCGTGTCGAGCGGGCGCTGCGCGAGAGCGAGGGCCGCGTGCAGCTGGCTGCGGACTCGGCCCGCGCGGGCCTGTGGAGCCTGGATCTGGCCACGGGCCAGGTCTGGACGACGCCTCGTGTGCACGAGCTCCTGGCCGTCGAGCCCGAGACCGAATGGACCTATGCCTCGTTCCTGGATCGGATACACGCCGACGATCGGGCGCGGATCGCCCAGGCGATCGAGGCCTCTGTGCGCGATGGAGTCGAGCTGGACGTGGAGTACCGCGTTCTCCTCGCCGACGGCGCCGCGCGCTGGATCTCCACCCGCGGCCGCCACGACGGCGGCCCCGACTCCACCGCGACGCACTGGAGCGGGGCCTCGGTGGACATCACCGCCCGGAAGCTGGGGGAGGAGCGCCTCCTCGAGAGCGAGTCACGCTTCCGAACCGTTGCCGACTCGGCGCCGGTGCTGATCTGGATGGCCGGGGTGGACAAGGGGTGCACGTTCTTCAACAAGCCCTGGCTCGACTTCACCGGCCGCCCCGCCGCTCACGAGATGGGGGATGGGTGGACCACGAGCGTTTATCCCGACGACGTCGCACGGTGCGTGGAAGGCTATGCGTGTGCCTTCGACGCGCGACGGCCGTTCGTGCTGGAGTATCGGCTCCGCCGCCATGACGGCGAGTACCGTTGGGTTTCGAATCATGGCGTGCCGCGATACGACGCGCAGGGCCGCTTCGCCGGCTACATCGGGTCGTGCCTGGACATCACCGAGCGGCTCCGCGCCGAAGAGAAGTTCCGCCAGGTGTTCGAGGCGGCTCCCAACGCCATGGTCATGGCCGATGAGGACGGCCGGATCGTGCTGGTCAATGCCGAGGCGGAGAGGGTCTTCGGCTACACCCGCGAGGAGCTCACCGGAGCGACCATCGAGGCGCTGGTGCCGGTGCACCTTCATCGCGATCACTCCGGGTGGCGCAGCGCCTTCCAGGCCAATCCCGAAGCCCGGGCCATGGGGGCCGGGCGGAATCTCTTCGGTCGCCGCAAAGATGGGAGTGAGGTGCCCGTCGAGATCGGCCTGAATCCGATCACCATGGAGGGGGGCTTGTTCGTTGTGGCCTCGGTGATCGACATCAGCGCGCGACGCCGTGCCGAGCTCGAGGCGCAGGGCCTGCGACAGGATCTGGCCCACATCTCCCGAGTGGCGACCATGGGCGAGCTGACGGCCGCGATCGTGCACGAGCTCAGCCAGCCCCTGACGGCGATCCGCACCAATGCCGAAGTCGGCCTGCGCCTCCTCGCTTCGGGGAAGAAGGACACGAAGGAGCTCGTCGAGATCCTGCAGGACATCGTCGACTCGGACCGGCACGCGGGTCAGGTGATCCAGCACATGCGCTCGCTCTTCAAGAAAGGCGAAGTCGAGCGGCGCCCGCTCCTGCTCAACAACCTCGTCCACGACGTCATCTCTCTCGTGGGGAACGACGCCGTGCTCCGCAACGTGAGCGTGAGCCTGGATCTGGAGCCCCGCCTGCTGCTGGTGCCGGGCGATCGCGTTCAGCTGCAGCAGGTGCTGCTCAATCTCGTCATGAACGCGTTCGACGCCATGGGAGAGCAGTCCGATCGCCCGCGGCGGCTGATCGTGCGCACGCGCACGCTCGCCGGGCGGTGGGTGCAGCTCGACGTGGCCGACAGTGGCCCCGGCATCGCCGTCGACAAGGTGGATTCGATCTTCGAACCGTTCGTCACCGCCAAATCCACCGGGATGGGCATGGGCCTCTCGGTGAGCCGCACGATCGTGCGCGCGCACGGGGGCAAGATCTGGGCGGAGAACGCCCCCGAGGGGGGCGCCGTGGTCCATCTGGTCTTGCCGGCCGTGCCCGGCCGGGACGATCCGTCCCACGCGGTCCCGCCCTAGGCGAGCTCGCGAAGCGATCTAGGACCGCAGCAGCTGCCCCGCCGCGGCGCCGGTCAGCGTGCCGTCCGCCCAGGTGACGGCGCCGTTGACGACGGTGTACTCGACGCCGCGCGACGGCATGACCATGCGCTTGGCGCCGCCCGGAAGGTCGAAGCGTCGCTCGCCCCGGTTGGTCGAGCCCACGCGCGTGGGGTCGAAGATGGCGAGATCGGCGGCGAGGCCGGGAGCGAGACGGCCCCGGTCACGCACGCCGAACACCTCCGCGGGGTCCGACGTGAGCCGGCGGACGCCTTCCTCCAGCGTGAGCGCTCCCCGCTCGCGCACCCAGGTGCCGAGGAGATAGGTCGGATAGCCGGCGTCGCACAGCATGTCCACGTGCGCGCCGCCGTCACCCAGCGCCACGAGCACGCGCGGGTCGCGCAGGATCTCCGTCATGCGGTCGACCCGGGTGTTGAACGACGCCATCGTGAACTCGAGATCGAGATCGTCCGCGAGCGTGAGGTCGAGGAAGGCGTCCACCCCGTCCTTGCCCTGCTCGCGGGCGATGTCGGCGACGGTGCGGCCCTCGAAGGCCTTGAGGGCGGGGGAGCGCACCTCGTGCACGGTGATGCGGGCCCAGTTGCCGAACGCCATCGGGTTCTCGAGCTCCTCGCGGAACTGAGTGCGGAAGGCGGGATCCCGGTAGACCGCCGCCTGCGCGGACTTGGACTTGTCCACGAACACCCGGTTCCAGCTCGGGAACGCCGCGAACGAGAACGGGTTGCGCATGTTGATGTCGCGGGTGAGCGGCAGGGGCGAGGTCTGCGGCCGCGCCCCGCGCGTCATCAACGGCGCGGCCTTCTTGAGCGTCTCCCGCACCGCCTCGGGGATGTCGTCGCGGTCGAAGAGGGCGAGGAAGGTCACATGGCGGCGGCTCTCGGTGAGCAGGAAGTCGAGGAGGGCGTATTCCTCGTCGTCCAGGACCGCCGTCTTCCGAGTCAGCGCGATCTCGATGGCGCCCTTGCCGCGCTCCCGCAGCGCGTTGGCGTAGGCGCGCAGCTCGTCCCGGCTCGCGTTGCGGCAAGCCAGGGGCCGGCCCTGGAACCCGACGTGCTGGTTGAGGATGGTGGTCGAGAAGCCGAAGGCGCCCGCGTCGATCGCCTCCCCCAGGAGCGCCGTGATCTGCGCCGTCTCCTCCGGCGTGGCCGCCCGCTCCATGGAGGCTTCGCCCATGACGTAGTGCCGGAATGGCGTCAGCGGGGCCAGGAACCCGAGGTTCAGCGAGGGACGCCGCCGCGCCGCCGCGGCGAGGAACTCGGGAAAGGTCTCCCAGTCCCAGGTGATCCCCATGTTCAGCACGTCGAACGGGATGGCCTCGACGTTGACGAGGTCGCGCATGGCGATTTCGCGCGCCTTGGGCTTGCAGGGAGCGATGCCGACCCCGCAGTTGCCCATGATCACGCTGGTGACCCCATGCCAGGACGACGGCGTCACGGCGCCGTCCCAGCAGATCTGGGCGTCGTAGTGGGTATGAGGATCGATGAAGCCCGGCGCCACCACGAGATCGGAGGCGTCAATCACCGTCGCGGCGGCGTCGCCGACACGGCCCACCTCGGCGATGGCGCCGCCCGCCACCGCGACGTCAGCGCGCCGCGCGGGCGCCCCCGTGCCATCCACCACGAGTCCGTTCTTGACGACGAGGTCGTAGGCCATGTAATCCTCCTGGGTCGGGGCGCCCGGATCGTATCACACGGCGCCGGAGGAGGCTCATCGTGCCATTCGGAGGCAATGACTGGCTCGCGTTGACTCGGGAGCCGGCGCTCGAGCCGGAGATTCCCATCTGCGATCCGCACCATCACTTCTGGGACTTCCGCACCTCGCGCATCCCCTATCAGCGCTACCTCCTCCATGAGCTCGCGGAGGACGTCGGCGGCGGGCACGACGTGCGCTCGACGGTGTTCGTGGAGGCGCGCTCCATGTACCGACTCGACGGCCCCGAGGAGCTCCGCCCGGTGGGCGAGGTGGAGTTCGTGCAGGGACTCGCCGCGGCCAGCGCCAGCGGGCTCTACGGGCCGGCCCGCGCCGCCGCCGCCATCGTGGGCCACGCCAATCTGAACCTCGGGGCGCGCGTGGCGCCGGTGCTGGAGGCGCTGCGGGCGGCGAGCCCGAACCGCTTCCGCGGCATCCGCCACTCGGTCACGTGGGATCCGCACCCCGACGTGGAGAACACCGCCGCCCACAAGATCGAGGGCCAGCTCGCCACCGCCGCGTTCCGCGAGGGGGCCACGGTCCTCGCGCGAATGGGCCTGTCCCTCGAGGCCTGGCTCTTCTTCCCCCAGATGCCCGAGCTGGCGGCCTTTGCGAAGGCGGTGCCCGGCCTGACCATCGTCCTGAACCACATCGGCGGGCTCCTGCGCTACGGGCCCTATGCCGACCGGGACGAGGAGGTTCTCGGCGCCTGGCGGCGCGGCATCGCCGCCGTCGCCTCCTGCCCCAACGTGGTCGTGAAGCTCGGCGGCATCGGCATGCCGCGCACCGGCTTCGACTGGCACACGCGCGTCACGCCGATCGGGTCCGAGGAGCTCGCGCGGTCGATGGCGCCCTTCATGACCTACTGCATCGAGCAGTTCGGGCCGAGCCGGGCCATGTTCGAGAGCAACTTCCCCGTGGACAAGGTCTCGTACTCGTATACGGTGCTGTACAACGCCTTCAAGCGGCTGTCCAAGGGCTATTCGCCCTCTGAGCGCGCCGCGATGTTCCATGACACCGCCGCGCGCGTGTATCGCCCCGTGGCCTGAGGGGAGCGCCATGACCGAGCATGCGATGGTGATCCGCGGGGGACGTGTCATCGATCCCGCGCAAGGCCTCGACGCGGTCAGCGACGTCGGGATCCAGGACGGGCGGGTGACCGCGGTCGGCTCCGGCCTGCGCGGCCGCGTCGTCCTCGACGCGTCGGGTTGCGTGGTCGCCCCGGGCTTCGTCGATCTCCACAGCCACGCGCAGAGTGTGGGCGGACATCGCCTCCAGGCCTTCGATGGGGTGACGACCACGCTGGAGCTCGAGGCGGGCGCTGTCCCGGTCGCGGCTGCCTACGCGCAGGCCACGGTCGAGGGCCGGCCCCTCAACTACGGCTACTCCGTGTCCTGGGCGGCCGCGCGCATCGAGGTGCTCACCGGCCATCGCGGCGATGGAAAGGCGACGACCATGCTCTCCCGCTTCGCCGACCCGGGCTGGCAGCGGGAGGCGAGCGCCGCCGAGGAGGACCGCATCCTCGGCCTGCTCGAGGATGAGCTCGCCGCGGGCGGCCTCGGCATCGGCGTGCTCATCGGCTACGCCCCCGGCACGAGTCCGGCCGAATATCTGCGCGTGGCGCGGCTCGCCGCCACGACGGGCGTGCCCACCTACACGCACGTGCGCGACCTCGTCGACTTCGCGCCGAACGCGCGCATGGACGGCGCGGAGGAGCTCGTGCGCGCCGCCTCGGAGACGGGGGCGCACATGCACTACTGCCACGTGAACAGCACGTCACTGCGCCACGTGGACCGGGTGCTCGGCCTGGTCGACCGCGTGCGCCGTGCCGGCTCCGTCGTGACCACCGAGGCCTACCCCTACGGCGCGGGCAGCACCGCGATCGGCGCCGCGTTCCTCTCGCCGGAGCGGCTGCCCGAGCGCGGTCTTCGTCCCACCGACCTCGTCTACGCGCCACGAAACGAGCGCGTGCGCGACGTCGAGCATCTCCGCCACCTCCGCGCCATCGATCCCGGCGGGCTCTGCATCGTGCATTTCCTCGATGAGAAGAATCCCGCCGACGCCGCGGTCATGCGGGCCTCCTTGATCCACGAGGACACGATGGTGGCGAGCGACGCCATGCCGCTCACCTGGATGGGCCCCGCCGCGGACCGTACCTGGCCGCTGCCCCCGGCCGCTCTCACGCACCCGCGCACGGCGGGCACCTTCGCCCGCTCGTATCGGCGGCTCGTGGTCGAGGGAGGCGCGAGCGTGGCCGAGTTCATCCGGCGCGCGAGCGTGCTGCCCGCGGCCCTGCTCGGCGCCGCGGCGGGGGGAACGGTGCGAAAGGGCACGCTTGCGGTGGGCGCCGATGCCGACGTGGTCGTCTTCGACCCCGCGACCTTCGTTGACCGCGCGACCTACGAGGCCTCGACGCAGCCGTCGGCCGGCGTCCGGCATCTCGTGGTGGCGGGGGAGCCGCTCATCCAGGGGGGCACGCTCGTGCTCGGCGCGCGGCCCGGCCGGCCCGTGCGCCGCGCGACCTGAGCCGGAGGTAGGATGGCGGTATGACGACCCTGCGCACCCCGCTCTGCGAGCTGCTGAACATCGAGGTTCCGATCATCCAGGCGCCGATGGCGAGCACGAGCACGCCGGATCTCGCGGTGGCGGTCAGCGAGGCGGGCGGGCTGGGCTCGCTGGGCCACGCCTATACGCAACCCGACGCCATGCGCGCCGAGGCGGCCGCCGTCCGCGCCCGGACCACGCGCCCCTTCAACGTGAACCTGTTCGCGGCCCCGCAGCCGGTCGAGCCGCCGCTCCCGCAGCAGGTGGAGGCGATCGGGGCGATGCGCCCCGCGCTCGAGCAGTACGGCATCGCGATTCCGCCGCGCGTCCCGCCGCCCTACGCCCCCGAGCTGGACCGCCAGCTGGAGGCGGTGTGCGACGTGCGGCCGCCGGTCTTCACGATTCACCTCGGCGAGATCCCGCCCGCCATGCTCGAGCGCATCCGGGGCCTCGGCATCCGCCTGGGCAGCGCGGCGACCTCCGTGCGCGAGGCGCGCTACCTCGAGGGGCTGGGCGCGGACTTCATCATCGCGCAGGGTGGCGAGGCGGGCGGCCATCGCGGCACCTTCCTCGGCCCGTGGGAGCAGGCGATGACGGGCACCCTCGCGCTCGTGCGTCAGATCGTGCGTGCCGTCCGCGTGCCGGTGGTGGCGGCGGGCGGCATCATGGACGGCGCTGGCATCGCGGCGGTGCTGGCGCTGGGTGCGCAGGCCGCCCAGCTCGGCACCGCCTTCGTGGTCTGCCCCGAGAGCGCGGCGCCGGACGTGCATCGCAAGGCGATCGTGGCCATGGACGGCGACGAGACCACGATCACGCGCGCCTTCTCCGGCAAGCCCGCGCGCGGCGTGCGGAACCGCTTCACCGAGGCGGCCGAGCGCGAGACCTGGCCGCTGCTCCCGTTCCCCGCCCAGGGCAAGCTCACCGCGCCGCTGCGCCAGGCGAGCGCGAAGGCCGGCTCCGCGGACTTCTACTCGGCCTGGTCGGGGCAGGCGGGCTCGCTCGCGCGCCCGCTGCCCGCCGCCGACCTCGTGCGTCTCCTCGTCGACGAGACGCGCGAGGCCATCGACCGCCTGCGCCGCGTCGTCACCTGAGCGCGTTCGCGTGACCCCGCCCGCGAGCCGCACCCTACCGGCGCTCCTCGACGAGCTGGCCCGTCGCCAACCCGGGCACGAGCTGCTCGTGGGCGAGGACGGACAGCGGCTCGGCTACGCGGAGACCCGCGAGCGGGCGCGGCAGCTCGCGCGCGGCCTACTCGATCTCGGTGTGCGGCGAGGCGACCGGGTCGCGCTCCTCATGGATAACCGCCCCGAGTGGCTGCTCGTCGCCTTTGCCGTCGTCATGCTCGGGGCCACCCTCGTGCCCCTGAGCACGTGGTCGCGCCCGCGCGAGCTCGAGTTCGTCCTGAGCCACTGCGGGGCCAGCGCGCTGGTGACCGTCCCGTCCCTCGGCGGGCAGGACTATCTCGGCGCGGTCCGTCACGCGGCCCCGCGTCTCCCCGAGCTTCGCCGCGTCGTGGTGGCCGGCGGCGCCGCCCCCGACGGGCTCGCCGACCTCGAGGCGGTCGCCGCGCGCGGCGCGCGGGTGCCCGAG
>DATJFY010000048.1:0-27393 GCA_035495415.1 Verrucomicrobiia bacterium | reverse complement strand
GCGCGCATCGTCAGGACGCCCCGCGGCGCCATCGACGGAGAGAGAAAGCCGCGCTGATCGAGGACCTCGATGCCCATCCCTTCGAGCGTCGTCACCACCATCTGGGCGAGCGCGGCGTCGGAAAGCCCGTCGCCCGCGAGGCGCCGCGCAGCCTGGTCCGCGCGCTCCGCCTCCTCGAAGGCCCGCTGCTTCCAGAACTTGCCGACGAACAGCGCGGCCTGCGGACGCTCGCCGTAGAGGCGCATCACCACGGCCTGGATGTCGCTGATCGCGGCGGGCACGACGACGTCGGCCGCAGCAGCAAGGCCCGGCGCCTCCTCGAAGGCGAAGGCCACCACCCGCCACCCCTGACGCCGGGCTTCGGCGGCGGCGCGGCCGGGGAGGACCCCGGCCCCCGCCATCAGGGCGAGGGAACGCTCCACGGAAGATCGCCCGACCACGCGGTTTCGCCCCGCCCCTCCCGGATCATGCGCTCGATCTCGAGCGAGACGGCGAGCGACCGCAGATCCTCCGCCTCGGGCAGCTCGACCTGGCCGGTCGCCTGCGCGGCGCGGGCGGCGCCGATGAGGTGGCGAAGCTCGAGCTTGAGGGGATTGTCCTTGTGGACGAGGAGGTGCTCGACGAAGGACGCCTGGCGGTAGCGGATGGACTCGCGATTGAGCGTGTACTCCTGGGCGGCGCGGCGATGGATCTGGATGTCCTGATGCGAGTAGTCGAGGACGATGTACGCGTCGGGCTGGGTGATGGCGAGCGTGCGGATCTTCTCCTCGGTGGCGCGGCTGGCCGTGATCGTAGCCATGGCGCCGCTGTCGAAGCAGATCTGCACGTTGGCCACGTCGGCCAGGCCTGAGCGCACCGAGGCCCCAATAGCCGTCACCTTTCGCGGCTCGCCGTCGACGAGATTCAGCACGATGTCGATGTCGTGGATCATGAGGTCCATGACCACCGAGTCCTTCGCTACCCGGGGGGCGAAGGGGCCGAGGCGCCGCGACTCCACGAGGATGGGGCGCTCCACGATCTTCCGCAGCTCCTGAACGGCGCCGTTGAAGCGCTCGACGTGCCCCACGTGGAGCACACGATTGCTGGCGCGGGCCACCCGGAAGAGCTCCTTGGCCTCCTCCAGGGTCGGCGTCATCGGTTTCTCGACGAGCACGTGCACGCCCGCCTCGAGGAGCTCGCGCGAGACCTCGAAGTGCTGCTCGGTTGGCACCGCCACCGTCGCGACGTCGACGAGGCCCGCCAGCTCGCGATAGTCGCGAAAGGCCCGGGTGCCGTAGGTCGTGGCCAGGTGCTGGGCGCGCGCGAAGTCAACGTCCACGATCCCGACCAGATCCACGTCCCAGAGCTCCATCAGGGCGAGGATGTGGTACTGACCCATGTGGCCGGCGCCGACCACGCCCGCCCGTAGCCGCGGCTCCGCCACCGGGCTCATAGCACGCCCTCGCGGAGGTCCGCGCCGTCGGGCTCACTGGACTCCGCCGCGCCGGATACGATCCCGCGTTTCGAGCGCTCGATGAAGGCCGCGATGCGGCGCCCGACCGAGCCCTCGCCGAATTCCTCGCGCAGTCGCGCGAGCGCGGCGCCGGTGGCGAGGCCGGACCGGTAGAGGATCCTGAACGCTTCCTGCGCTTCACGCCGGCCTTGCGGATTGAAGCCGCCGCGGCGCATGCCGATCAGGTTGACCGCGCGGGCGACAGCGGGATTGCCGTCCACGATGACGTACGGCGGGACGTCCTGGTTGACCTTGGCGCACCCGCCGATGTAGGCGTACGTGCCCACCCGTGCGAACGGGTGCACGCCGCTGAGTCCTCCCACTGTCGCGCGATCCTCGACGGTGACGTGCCCGGTGAGCGCCGCGCCGTTGACCATGATGACGTGATCTCCCACCACGCAGTCGTGCGCGATGTGGCAGGTCGCCATGATGAGGCAGCGCGCCCCGATGGTGGTGTCGTGGCCCTCGTGCGTGGCGCGGTGGATGGTGGCGTACTCCCGGATGACGGTCTCCTCGCCGATGCAGACTCCGGTGGGCACCTCCCGGCGGTACTTGAGGTCCTGGGGCTCGGCTCCGATGATGGCGCCGTGGCCGATCCGGCAGCGCGGACCGACATTGACCCGGCCCTCGAGCACGGCATGGGCGCCGACCTCCACGCCATCCCCCAGGACGACCTCGGGGCCCAGCAGGGTTCCGGGCCCCACGCGGACGCCCGCGCCCAGCCTTGCGCGTGGGTCCACGAAGGACGCGGGGTGTATGGCCATATCGTCAGACATCCCTTCTATTTGGCCCCCTTCTCGAGATCGGTCAAGCGCTTTTCCAGATCACGGACGCGACGAAGCAGCTCGGGCAGCCGATTCTCCGCCGCCCAGATCCGTTTGGCTTCGCCGGTGGGCCGGGCGGGAGTCCCGCTCCAGACCTCGCCGGCGGGGATGTCGTTGGGAACGCCGGACTGGGCGGTCAGGATCGCCCCGTCCCCGATCTCGACGTGATCGGCGATGCCGACCTGCCCCGCCAGCACCGCGCGATTGCCGACGCGCGACGAGCCCGAGACGCCCACTTGGGAGACCAAGATCACGTCCTCCCCGATCTGGCAGTTGTGGCCCACCTGCACGAGGTTGTCGAGCTTGCTGCCACGCCCGATGACCGTCTCCCCGAGAGTCGCCCGGTCCACGGTGGTGTTGGCGCCGATCTCCACATCGTCCTCGATGCGCACGCCGCCCACCTGGGGGATCTTCCGGTGGCCCTGCCCGTCGAATGCGTAGCCGAAGCCGTCGGCGCCCAGGACTGCGCCGGGATGCACGATCACGCGGTTGCCGATGCGCACGCCGTTCCGCACCACGACCCGCGGGTGGAGCACCACGTCCTCCCCGATCACCGCGTCCTGGCCCACGAAGCAAAGAGCCCCGATCCGGGTGCCTCTTCCGATGCGGGCCCCCCGCTCCACCACAGCGAACGGGCCCACCGCCGCGCTCTCGTCAACGCGGGCGCCGTCCGACACCAGGGCGAGCCGGTGAGTGCCCGGTTCCACCGGCGGCTCGGGGTGGAAGAGACGCAGCATGGCGATCAGCGCGGCCTGCGGGGCGGCCACGCGCAGCACGGCGCCGGGAAGGCCGGCCAGACCTTCCGGCGCTACCAGCGCGCCGGCTCGCGTCGCTGCCGCTGCTTTGACGTAGCGGGGGCCGAGGACGAACGAGATGTCGTCGGGGCCTGCCGCCTCGAGCGGCGCCACCGCCTGGACGCGCCGGGACGCCTCCCCTTCGAGGCGGGCGTTCAGCCTTCCCGCCAGCTCTCCGAGGGTGAACGATCTGCCGGCGGCCACTTACGGCTTCGTGGGCGCGGTCGACGCCTTCCTGCTCGCCGCGTCGAACTCCTTGATGACCTCCTCGGTGAGGTCGGCCTCGGGCGCGCCGTAGATGAGGCCGGCGCGCGCGTCGACGATCAGCGTGTAGCCCCGCTCCTTCCCCACCTTCTGCACGACCCCCTGAAGGTCCCGCGCGAACTTGACCATTAGCTCGCGGTCCTTCTTGGCGAGGTCCTTCTCGAAGTCGTCGGCGAGGCGTCGCAGATCGCGGACCTTGCGCTCCATGGTGTCCTGCTTCTCCTTGCGCACCTCGGGTGACAGGAGCTGCCCCTTCTTCTCCAGCTCGTCCTTCAGCTTGGCGAGCTCGCTCTGCAGCGTGTCCACCTGCTTCTGCATCGCCGCCTTGTCGCGCTCCAGGGCCTCCCGCGCGGTGACACCGGCGGCGGACTTGGCCATCACGCGCTGGGTGTCGATGAAGCCGACGCGGGTCGCCGCCGCGGCTGGAGGGGGCGACTGGGCATCCGCGGGCGGTGGCGACCACCGGCCCCCCACGCCCCATGCCGTCGTCGCCGCGAGGACGGCCACGGGAAGCGCTACCTTGAGCATCACACGCATCGTCCTTCCTCCTTCGGTTCTAGAACGGGGCGCCCACCGCGAAGTGGAACTCCCCCATGCTCTCCTTGGCTCTGCGATCCAGCTTGATGCCATAGTCGATTCGGAGGGGGCCGAACGGCGAGGCCCAGCGCAGCGACAGCCCCGCGTCGTGGCGCAGCTCCGTCAGGTCGAACACAGTTCCGAAGCCCGTGTCCGGCCCGTATACCTGCCCTACATCGTAAAAGAAAGCCATGCGAATGTTGAAAAAGAGCGGAATCGAGTATTCGACGGTGCCGAGCAGCTGGATGTTCCCCCCGACCTTGGTCCCGGACTGATCCACCGGGGAAATCTGGCGGGCCTTCCAGCCCCGGAGGGAGTTCGGTCCGCCGAGGTAGTAGCGCTCGAAGAGCGGGACGGGGTCGCTGGACCAGCCGACGGCGTAGCCGAACAGGGCACGGCCGCTGATCACGTGGTTCAGCCAGGGGTTGTAGAAGCCGGCGAGGTTACCGGCGGTGCGGACGAACTTGCTGTCGCCAAAGGCCAGGCCCGCGAAGTCGACCCCGATGCCGGCCACTGTGCCGCGGGTGGGCTCGAAGGCGCTGTCCCGGGAGTCACGGGTGATCGAGCCGCCGATGAGGGAGGTGATACGCTTGCCCTCCTCGGCCTGCAGCGTCGTGCTCGCATTGTCCGCGACATCCGAGACGTCGTCCTGAGTGAGGCGATAGATGACGTTCCAGCGAGAGAAGTCGCCCAGCGGGTGGCCGAAGCGGATGTCGCCGCCCAGGGAGTTCACGGTGAAGTCCTGGTACACCCGGCGATTGTTGAAGAGGTCGAAGCCGGCGGACAGGGGCCGGTCGAAGAGCCAGGGTTCGGTGAAGCCGATGGTCCCCTGCTGGGTGCTGCCACCCGCCCGGATGCGGACGAAGGCTTCCCAGCCCCGCCCCAGAAAGTTGCGTTGCGAGAGGTCCACGGTCGCGATGAAGCTGTCGGTCGAGCTGTACCCGCCGCCGACCGAGAAGAGGCCCGTGGGTTTCTCGACCACCTCGATGTTGACGATGATCTTGTCCTTGGTGGCGCCGGGCGACGTGGTGGCCTTGACCTGGTCGAAGTAGCCGAGGTTGGTGAGCCGCTGCCGGGCCCGCTCGAGCTTGGCGGTGGTGAAGAAGTCGCCCTCATGCATCGGCACCTCACGGCGGAGGATCTTCTCCTCGCTGCGCGTGTTGCCGGTGATGTTGATCCGCTCGACGAAGACCTCGGGCCCCTCGTTGATGTCGTAGGTGATGTTCACCCGCCGGTTGGCGATGTCCTGGCTGGTCTGCGGATTGATGTCCGCGGACGCCCGCCCGATCGTGCCGTAGAGCGCCTGGATGGCGTTGAGGCTGTCACGCACCTTGCCACGGGAGAAGACGTCGCCGGTCTTGAACGGGATGCGGCGCCGGATCTCCTCGACGGGCACCACGTTGTTCCCGGTGATGTCGACACCGCCCACCCGGAACTGGGGTCCTTCGACGACGACGATCTTCACGACGACGCGGGCGGTCTCCTTGTCGATGATGGTTTCGGCGGACTCCACCCGGGCCTGGATGTAGCCGTAGTCGTTGTACAGGGACACGATGCGGTCGCGGTCGTCGTCGAGCTTCTGCCGCTCCACCGTGCCGCGGAGAATGTAGTACTGGCGCTCCTGGGTTGCCATGACCGCCCTGATCTGCTTGGGGGTCAGTCCCTGGGCCCCCTCGATCACGATCTCTTCGATCGTCATCTTCCGCCCTTCGGCAATGCGGAAGGTCACCGCCACATCCCCGTCGGGCAGCTTCGTCGCGTCGGGAGTGACCTGGACCTCGAAGTACCCCTCCTCCTCGTAGTATTCCTTGATCTTCTCGGCGGCCCGGGTCACCTCGACGGGGTTGTAGACGGCGCCGAGCTTGAGGTCAATCTTGTCGGTGAGGCCGGCGGCATCGAGCTTCTTGTTTCCCGCGAACTGGATGTCGCGGACGAAGGGCCGCTCCACCACCACGAAGGTGACCTTCACGCCCCCCTCGAAGTCCTCCACCTTGAGCTGGACGTCGTCGAAGTACCCCAGGGCGAACACGGCGCGGATGTCCTCGGCGAGCCGGGTGGGCGTGAATGGGCTGCCGATCTTGGTGCCCACGCGGCCGAGGATCACCGCTTCCTGGATGCGGCGATTCCCCTGGATGACGATGTCACGGACGATGATGGGGCGCTGCCCGCCCGGACCCGACTCGGGCTGGGTCTGGGCGGGAGCGACCGGGGGGGTCAGGAGGAAGACAAAAAAAATGGAGAGAAGGGCTCTCCCCAGAAGGGTCATCTGCCCGAGCGATCCGACGTGTCGCGACCCCGCGTACCGCGGATCAGTGCTCGGCCAGCGCCAGTGGCGACTCGGGAACCTGTGCTTCCCGGAAGACGAAATTATCACCCTCCACGTCGAGCTCGAGCCGCGCGCCGTCCGTGATCTGGCCCCGGACGATCGCCTCGGCGAGCGGATCCTCTACATGCTTTTGGATCGTGCGCCGGAGCTGCCGGGCGCCGTAGGTCGCATCGTAGCCTTTCTCGACAAGGAGGTCCAGCGCCACCGGCGTCGGCTCGATGCTGATTCCCTTGTCCGCGAGCTGGGCGTTCACGCGGTTCAGCATGAGCCGCACGATCCCCGTGATGTCCTCACGGGACAGGCCGTGGAAGACGATGGTGTCATCGATCCGGTTCAGGAACTCGGGCCGGAAGGCGCGCTTGAGCTCTTCCATGACCCGGCCCTTCATCTTCTCGTGGGACGAATCATCGCCTTCGGGCAGGAAGCCGGGCGACGTCCGCTTGCCGATGAAGCTGGTTCCGAGGTTCGAGGTCATGATGAGGATGGTGTTCTTGAAGTCCACCACGTGGCCGACGGAGTCCGACAGGCGGCCGTCGTCCAGCACCTGGAGCAGCATGTTGAACACGTCCGGGTGCGCCTTCTCGATCTCGTCGAAGAGCACCACCGAGTACGGCCGGCGGCGCACCTTCTCAGTCAGGAAGCCGCCCTCCTCGTAGCCCACATAGCCGGGAGGGGCACCGAGGAGCCGGGACACCGAGAACTTCTCCATGTACTCGGACATGTCGACCCGGATCAGGGCGTTCTCGTCGCCGAAGAGGTACTCGGCGAGTGCCCGGGCCAGCTCGGTCTTCCCGACTCCGGTGGGGCCCAGGAAGATGAACGAGCCTACGGGCCGCTTGCTGTCCTTGAGGCCGGCCCGGGAGCGCCGGATGGCGCGGGAGACCGCGGCCACCGCGTCGCGCTGACCGACGATGCGCGCGTGGAGGGCCTCCTCCATGCGGGCCAGCTTGGCCGACTCCTTCTCCTCGAGCTTGGAGAGCGGGATCCCCGTCCAGCGGGACACGATGTACTCGATGTCCTCCTCGCCGACGGTCTGCGGGCCCTTGCCCTTGCGCTTGTCCCACTCGCGCTTGAGTTCCTCGTCGCGCCCGCGCAGCAGCTTCTCCTTTTCCCGAAGCGACGCGGCCTTCTCGAACTCCTGGGCCTCGAGATACATGTCTTTCTCGCGAACGACCCGCTCGACCTCCTTGCCCAGCTCCTTGATCTCGGGGGGGGGCATGAGGGCCATGAGGCGGGTGCGCGAGGACGCTTCGTCGATGACGTCGATCGCCTTGTCCGGGAGCTGCCGGTCGGTGATGTAGCGGTCGGCGAGCTTCACCGCCGCGTCGATCGCCTGATCGGTGATCTTCACCCGGTGATGCGCCTCGTACTTGTGGCGCAGCCCCTTGATGATCTCCACCGACTCGGGCACGGAGGGTGCGCGAACGATGACGGGCTGGAAGCGGCGCTCGAGGGCGCCGTCCTTCTCGATGTACTTGCGATACTCGTCCAGCGTGGTCGCGCCGATGGTCTGGATCTCCCCACGCGACAGCGCCGGCTTCAGCATGTTGGACGCGTCGATGGCGCCTTCCGCGGCTCCCGCCCCGATAAGGGTATGGAGCTCGTCGAGGAAGAGGACCACGTTCTCCGACTGCCGGATCTCCTTCATGACCGCCTTGAGCCGCTCTTCGAACTGCCCGCGGTACTTGGTGCCCGCCACGAGGGCCCCGAGATCAAGCTGGAGAAGACGCTTCTGGGCGAGCACGTCCGGCACCTCGTGCCCCACGATGCGCTGAGCGAGACCTTCCACGATGGCCGTCTTGCCCACGCCGGGCTCGCCGATGAGGACCGGATTGTTCTTCGTCCGCCGGGCCAGGATCTGGATTACGCGCTCGATCTCGGTCTCACGCCCGATCACCGGATCGAGCTTTGACTCGCGGGCGAGCTGGGTGAGGTCGCGCGCGAACTCGTCGAGCACGGGCGTCTGCGACCGCTTCTTCGGACGCGGATAGTACTGGTCGCCCAGTAGCGACAGGGTCTCCTGGCGAACCTCGTCCAGGCGCGCACCGAGCGACTCCAGGATCTTCGCGGCGATCGACTGCCCTTCCTTCATCAATCCGAGGAGCAGATGCTCGGTGCCGATGTAGTTGTGACCGAGCTGGCGGGCTTCCTCGATACTGAGCTCCAGCACGCGCTTGGCCTGGGGCGTGAACGGCACCTCACCAAAGGTGAGGGTCTTGGGGAAGCCAGCGAGGGCGCGCTCGACCTCGGCCTTCACGGTCTCGAGCCTCAGGCCCAGCCGCTGCAGGACTGCCGTGGCGATCCCCTCGCCGTCCCGGATCAGGCCGAGGAGGATGTGCTCGGTACCCACGAAATCGTGGCGGAAGCGGCCCGCCTCTTCCCGCGCCAGAATGATGACCCGCCGCGCCCGCTCCGTGAATCGTTCGAACACTTGGATTTCTCTCCCGGGTTAGGTGTGGTCTCGGTGCGCCCTAAACCTGCTCAAAGTATATAGCTTGCCAAAGATGCCGCCTAGCCTTTTCTTGCTTTTCCAGCCTATCTGCCCGGAAGTGCTCGCCCATCCGACCTCGACCGGCGTCGGAGACCCCCAGGGGGCTCTCCCCGGACCCTCGGCCGGGATCACGGCCAGGGCAGCGCCCGGCCCTCGACCAGCTGATAGCCTCGATCCGCTCGCCGGGCCAGCTCGTGATTGTGCGTGGCGATGACGAAGGAGAGGCCCCGCTCCGCCTGCAGCCGGAGGAAGAGCTCCCAGATCACCTCGCTCGTCTTCGGGTCGAGGTTCCCGGTGGGCTCGTCGGCGAGCACCACACGCGGTGTGCCGACGAGCGCGCGGGCGATGGCCACCCGCTGCATTTCACCGCCCGACAGCTCGCCGGGTCGGTGACCCGTGCGGTCAGCGAGACCGACCTCCGCGAGGGCGTCGCGCGCGCGCGTCCGTGCGACCGGGGCGGGCACGCGTTGCAGCAAGGCCGGGATCATGGCGTTCTCGAGCGCGGTCATCTCGCCGAGGAGATTGCCGAACTGGAACACGTAACCGATCTCAGTCCGCCGGTAGCGGGCCAGCCCGTTTTCCGAGCGCGCGAACACGTCCTCGCCGTCGAAGCGCACGCGGCCCGCGGTCGGTCGGTCGAGCGCGCCGAGGAGGTGGAGCAATGTCGACTTGCCGACCCCGGACGCCCCGATGACCGCCACCGTCTCTGCCGCGTTCACCACGAGGCTGGCCCCGCGGAGCACGCGCACGAGCTCCGGGCCCATGCGGTACTCCTTCTCGAGGTCCTCCGCGACGACGAGCGGCTCACTCATAGCGAAGCACGTCCACCGGGACGAGGCCCGCGGCGCGGCGCGCCGGGGACAGGGTGGCGAGGAACGAGATGACGAGGGTGGAGCCGATCACCATGGCGAAGTCGCTGCCGGTGAGCTTCATGGGCAGATAGTCGATCTGATAGACGTCGCCCGCGAGCCGGATGATCTTGTAGGTGTTCTGCACCCAGATGAGACCCAGCCCGAACGCGCTGCCCGCTACGGTCCCCACGAGGCCGATGAGCATCCCGGCCGCGAGAAATACCACCGCAATGGAGCCCGAGGTCGCGCCCATGGCCTTGAGAATGCCGATCTCCTTCCGCTTCTCGGCCACGAGGAGCACGAGGTGGCCGATGATCGCGAAGCCCGCCACCAGCACGATGATGGTCACGATGACGAAGAGCGCGAGCTTCTCGAGCTGGAGCGCGGCGAAGAGGTTGCGGTTCATGTCCATCCAGTCGCGGATCCAGTACGGCGCCCCCGCGGCGGCGGCGAGCCGGCGGCTCACCGCCTTGGCGTCGAAGGGATCGTCGAGCTTCACCTCCACGCCGGTTACGCGGTCGCCCAGCCCCGCGAACTCCTGCGCGGCGGCGAGCGTGGTGTAGGCGAGCGAGGCGTCGTGCTCGTACATCCCGATCTCGATGTAGCCGGCCACCGTGAAGCGCCGCATCTTGGGCACGAGCCCCACTGCGGTCATCGCGCCCTGCGGGGAGATCACCGTGACCTGATCGCCCGGCACCACGCCGAGCGTCCGCGCCAGCTCGCGCCCGAGGAGGACGGCCGGCTCTCCCCCGCCCGCAAGGAGAGGGTCAAGGCTCCCGCCCTTCAGCGACTGCTGCAGCGTCCCCCGCACCACCGGCGAGGAGAGATCCGCGCCCCGCAGGAGGCCGCCGGTCGCGCCGCCGCCCGGCGAGGTGAAGAGGGCCTGCTGGAGCACGAAGGGGGTCGCGGAATGCACGCCCTTGACCGGGGCGAGGCGCGCCGCCACCGCGGCACCGTCCGCCATGCCGCGCCCGCCGCCCTCCACCACCAGCACGTGCGGCTGGGCCGCGATGATCTTTTCCTTGATGCCGTCCTGGAAACCGGTCATGGTCGCGAGCACCACGATCAGCGCGCTCACCCCCAGGAACACGCCGCCGATACCGATCCAGACGAAGAGCGAGAGGTTGCTCCGCTGCCCGCGCGCACGGAGGTACTTGAGGCCGAGGAACAGCTCGAACGGCAGCCCTCGCTTCGGCATCAGGGCTCCTCGTCCTCGTCGCGGTCGGCATCGTTCGCGCTCGGCCCGCCCGCGCGCTCCAGCCGGAGATGGGGGAAGAGGATCACGTCACGGATGGACGGCGCATCGCTGAACAGCATGGCCACGCGGTCGATGCCAATCCCCTCTCCCGCGGTCGGCGGCATGCCGTATTCGAGCGCGCGCACGTAGTCCTCGTCGAGCCACTGCGCCTCCTCGTCGCCCCGCGCGCGCTGCGCCTCCTGGTCGACGAATCGCTGGCGCTGATCGATGGGATCGTTGAGCTCGGAATACGCGTTGGCGAGCTCCCGCCGGCACACGTAGAGCTCGAAGCGGTCGACGAGCCGGGGGTCCTCGCGCTTCCGCTTCGACAGCGGCGAGAGCTCGATGGGGAAGTCCGTGATGAACGTGGGCTGCACGAGCCCGGGCTCGATCAGCCGATCGAACACCTCGTGCCAGATGTCCACCGCGCTCGCCCCCGGCGCTAGCGGCACTCCGCGGGCCGCGGCCGCCCGGGCGAGGGTCTCCGCGGGGGTGTCCGGCGCCGCGGCCACGCCGAGGGCATCACCGATGGCGGTGAAGAAGGGCAGGCGCCGCCAGGGCGGAGCGAGCGACACCCCCTCACCCTGGTACGTGAGGTCGAGGCGGCCCAGCAGCGTCTGCCCGAGCTGGACGAAGAGGTCTTCGGTGAGCTGCATGAGGTCGTTGTAGTCCGCGTAGGCCTGATAGAACTCCAGCATCGTGAACTCGGGATTGTGCTGCGTCGACACGCCCTCGTTCCGGAACGAGCGATTGATCTCATAGACGCGCTCGAGCCCACCCACCACGAGGCGCTTGAGGTAGAGCTCGGGGGCGATGCGGAGATAGAGCGGCATGTCGAGGGCATTGTGGTGCGTGACGAAGGGCCGCGCGGTTGCTCCGCCCGGGATCGGCTGCATCATGGGCGTCTCGACCTCGAGGAAGCCGCGTGCGTCGAGGAAGGTTCGCATCTCCCGGATGATCCGGCTCTTCAGGACGAACGTGTCCCGCACGTGCGGATTCACCACCAGGTCCACGTAGCGGCGCCGGTAGCGCGTCTCGACGTCCTTGAGCCCGTGCCACTTCGCCGGCAGCGGCCGGAGCGACTTCGCCAGGAACTCGAGCTCCTTCACCGCCACCGTGAGCTCGCCGGTACGCGTCCGCATGAGCTCACCCGTCACCCCGACGAAGTCGCCCACGTCGAGGTCGCGGAAGATGGCGAAGCGCTCGCCGAGAGCGTCGCCCCGCGCGTAGAGCTGGATCGCCCCGGTGCGATCACGGAGGTGGGCGAAGCAGGTCTTGCCGTGATCGCGGAAGGAGACGATGCGCCCGGCCAGGCTCACCGGCCCCGCGCTCTTGAGCTCGTCCTCGGCCGCGCTCCCGAAGCGCGCGGCGAGCTCTCCCGCCCAGTGCGACACGGGGAAGCGCGTTCCGAAGGGGTCCACCCCCCGCGCGCGCAGGGCGGCCAGCTTCTCGTGGCGTCGGCGAATCAGCTCGTTGGTATCGGGGGCGGGACCGGGCGCGGGCGGCTGGGCCATCGCGCTCACTCGCTTCCCTTGGCCGCCCGCACTCCGGTCAGGAAGGCGCGGATGAAGGGGTCGATGTCACCGTCCATCACCGCCTCCACGTTGCCGACCTCCACGCCGGTGCGATGATCCTTGATGATCTGATAGGGGTGGAACGTGTAGGTCCGGATCTGGCTGCCGAATGCGATCTCCTTCTTCTCGCCGGTCAGCTCGGCGAGCTCTTCGCGCTGCTTCTTCTCGTACACTTGGTAGAGGCGGGCCCGCAGGATGCGGAGCGCGGTGTCGCGGTTGCGCAGCTGCGAGCGCTCGTTCTGGCACGCGACCACGATGCCGGTGGGCAAATGGGTGATGCGCACCGCGGAGTCCGCCGTGTTGACGCCCTGCCCGCCCGGGCCGGACGACCGATACACATCTACCCGGATCTCGTCGTCGCGGACCACGACCTCCACGTCCTCCACCTCGGGGATCACCGCCACCGACGCGAACGACGTGTGCCGTCGCTTCGAGGCATCGAAGGGCGAGATGCGAATGAGGCGGTGCACGCCGATCTCGCTCTTGAGATAGCCGTAGGCGTACTCCCCGGTCATCGTGATGGTGGCCGACTTGATGCCCGCCTCTTCACCGGGGAGCAGGTCCACCACCTCGGCCTTGAAGCCCGCGCGCTCGGCCCAGCGCAGGTACATGCGCATGAGCATTTGCGCCCATTCCTGGGATTCGGTGCCGCCTGCGCCGGGATGGATGGAGAGGATCGCGTTCTTGCCGTCCTGGGGCGCGGAGAGAATGACCTTGATCTCGAACGCCTCGATGGCGTCGCGAAGAGCGGCCAGGCTCGCGGAGATCTCGGCGCCGTGACTCTCGTCCCCCGCCTCGGTGGCCATCTCCCACAGAAGCCGCGCCTCCTCCGCTTGAGTGGCCAGCTCCTTGAAGCGGGTTACCGTGCGGTTGAGCTCGGCCCGCTCCTGGACGACGGTCTGCGCGCGACGGGTGTCGTCCCAGAACGTCGGGCGCGACATCTCTTCGTCGATGGCGGCGAGGTGGGTTTCCTTGGCGGGCAGGTCAAAGATGACCTCGAAGATCGTCGAGGCGCCGCTCCACGTCCGCCATGTCCCGCTTCAGCTCGCTCAGCACGAGGACCTCCGGAAGTAGGTGAAGCCGGCCGTCGCTCCGACCAGCGCCAGACACGCGTACACGAACCAGTCGCCCCAGCGCGCGTAGAGCGTCGCGCGCTGGCGCAGCGGCACCCGATCGACCAGCACCCCGCGCTCTCCCAGCGGCAGCATCCGGCGGACCCGTCCGCTGGGATCGACGAAGGCCGAGACGCCCGTGTTCGCCGCGCGGGCGATGGCCACCCGGTTCTCGATCGCGCGCAGCGGGACCGTGCCCAGGTGCTGCCACGGTCCGCTCGTCACACCGAACCAGGCGTCGTTGGTGATGTTCGCCATGAACGCCGCGCCTGCGATCACGCCCCGGCGAAACAACTCCGGGAAGATGATCTCGTAGCAAATCACCGTGCCGAACGGGGCGCCCTCGAGCGGCATGATCACCGGCTCCTCACCCGCCCCGAAATCCGAGATAAACTCGGCCCAGCTCCGCACGAAACCGATCAGCCAGGCCAGTGGGACGTACTCTCCGAACGGCACCAGGTGAATCTTATCATACTTGGCCCTAATCCCTTGTCCGGTCAGCAAAAATGCGCTGTTCAGGAACTGCGGCCGGGGGGTCTCCCGACGATCGACCGAGCCGATCAGAAGGGGCATGCGGAGCTCCGCGGACAGGCGCGTCAGCCGGCCCAGGAGCGCGGGGTCCCCACGGAGGAAAATGGTGGTCGCGGTCTCGGGCCACAGCACCGCGGCCGGGCGCGAGGTGGGATCCGTCACGTCCACCGGGCGCGCCGCCTCGCGCGTGAGGGCCTCGTAGATGTCCATGATCTCGGCGTGGCGCTGGGGATCCCACTTGAGCGTCTGGGCGATGTTGGGCTGGATCACTGCAATGCGGACCTGGGTGCCGGGGGCGGGTGTCCCGCCAAGGGCGGTCCATCCAAAGGCCAGCGTGCCCAGGACCAGCGCGCCCGCGCCGACGAGTCCGGGGAGCGCCCGGCGCCCGCCGAGGCCGAGCATCGCGGCGAGAGCAGAATTCACCGCGACGAGGAGAAACGACACCCCGTAGACGCCGGTGAGCTCGGCGATCTGGATGACGGGCAGCACGCCGTGCTGCGAATAACCGGCGAGTCCCCAGGGGAATCCGCCCATGAGCCAGCCGCGCAGCCACTCGCCGGCGACCCAGAGGGGGGGCACGGTGGCCAGGGCCCAAGCGGGTCCGAGGCGCAGCCGCATCCAGGCCACCCACGCTCCGGCGAGGCCCACGTAGAGCGCGCAGTACGCCGCCAGCAAGGCGATGGGTGCCCACGTGAGGGGCCACGGGATCGCGCTGTAGTGGCGGAAGGTGTGATCGAGCCAGCGGAGCAGCACGACGAAGAACACCGCGCCTTCGAGCCAGGCCTCGCGAAACGCGGCGCGCGGCGGCAGGACGAGGGCCCAGGCGAGCGCAGGCACGAGCCAGACCCAGGCCAGCGGCCACCAGTTCGCCGTGGGATACGCGAGGGCGCCCAGCACGCCGCCCGCGATGAGCACCGGCACCCGCACCATCGCTGGCGCGAGCCCGGCCACCCGCTCAGAATCCACCGGCGAGACGCTCGGCGAGGACGCGGGGCAAGCCTGCGGCGAGAATGCGGCGCGCCGCCTCCTGGTGATCGTAGGCCACGCGGCGGATGTCGACCCGCCGCGCCTCCACGTCCCACACCGCGTAGGCGGCCCGCGGGTCGCGGTCACGCGGTTGACCCACGCTGCCGACGTTGATCAGATAGCGGCGGCCGGTTTCGAGCGCCACGTCGACGGGCCACGCGGTGAAGCGAGCGGCGTGCGCGGGCCCGCTGGAGCCCAGCGACCAAACGCCGGGCCGGTGCGAGTGTCCCACGAAGCAGAGACGCGTCGTGAAGTCCCCGAATACCGCGAAGCCCTCCTCGGCGGAGAGCAGGTAATCCCACTCCTCCGGCCGATGGGGGCTCGCGTGGGCGAGGGTCGCGTCCTCAACGGTGACGGTCAGGGGGCGCGCGCCGAGCCAGGCGAGCGCGTCGGGCGCCAGCTGCTCCCGCGTCCACGATGCCGCCGCGCGCGCCGCGGGATTGAACCAGGTGAGATCGAGGAGGCCGGCGACACCGTACTCGTGATTGCCGCTCACCAGCGCGGTCGCGCGCTCGCCCACGATGTCGATGCAGGCCGCGGGGTCGGCCCCATAGCCGACGAGGTCGCCCAGACACAGCACGGCCTGCGCTCCCTGCCCGGCCGCGTCGGCGAGCACGGCATCCAGGGCGGGACGGTTGGCGTGTATGTCCGACAGGACGGCGTAGCGAATGGCGGGGACCGTGACCGCTAGTCGGGCGGTCGGTGCTCTTTGTGCACGCGGTCGAGGAGCCCGTTGATGAAGCGGCTCGACTCGCGCGTGCTGAACTTCTTCGCGACCTCAAGCGCCTCGTTGATCGCCACCTTCGGCGGGATGTCCGCCCGCCACAGGAGCTCGAAGACGCCCTCGCGGAGGATGTTGCGGTCGACCACGGCCATGCGGTCCATGTCCCAGTTCTCCGCGTAGTGGGCGATGACCTCGTCGATCTTCTCCTGGTGGAGGGTGGTGCCGCGAACGAGTGACTCGACGAACGCCCGCACTTCGGCGTCGACCGGATGGCGGGCCCAGAACTCGTCGAAATACGGCTCGGCGCTCGGCGCCCCCTGGAGGTCCAGCTGGTAGAGGAGCTGCAAGGCCAGCTCCCGCGACTTGCGGCGCTTGCCCATTCAGCGCCGCCGGCGGAAATGCGAGCGACCGCGGAGCCACTCCGCCATCTCGAGCGTCGCGAGCGCGGCTTCCTCGCCGCGATTGCCGACAGACCCGCCCGCGCGCTCCCATGCCTGCTCCTCTGTGAGCGCGGTGATCACGCCGAATCCGATGGGCACCCCGGTGGCGAGCGACGCTTCCCGGATTCCCGCGGCCGCCTCACGGCAGATGAAGTCGAAGTGGGGGGTGCCCCCCTTGATGACGACCCCCACGCAGGCGATGCCGGCGAAGCGCCCCGACCGGGCAAGGGTGAGTGCAGCCAAGGGAAGCTCGAAGGAGCCGGGCACCCAGTGCACCTCGACGCGGCCGGCGCCCACGCCGGCTCCGGTGAAGGCGGCCAGCGCGCCGTCGGCGAGCTTCTTCGAGATCGCTTCGTTGAAGCGCGCAGCGACGACGGCGAAGCGCGCCGTGGCCGAGCCGCCGGCGACACCGTGGCGCGGCCGCGGCGTGGGAGCGCGGCCCGCCATCTCAGTCCGGGAACGCCGAGAAGAGGTGACCCATCTTCTCGCGCTTGGTGGTGAGGTACCGGCGGTTGGCGTCGGTGGGCGGGATCTCCAGCGGCACGCGCTCGACCACGCGCAGGCCATAGCCCTCGATGCCGACGATCTTCTTCGGGTTGTTCGTCAGGTAACGAAGGTTCTTGATGCCGAGGTCCACCAGGATCTGCGCGCCGATGCCGTAGTGCCGAAGATCCGCGCCGAAGCCGAGGGCGTGATTGGCCTCGACCGTATCCTTGCCCTGGTCCTGGAGCTCGTAGGCGCGGAGCTTGTTGACGAGGCCGATCCCCCGGCCCTCCTGCCGCATGTACACGAGCACGCCGCGGCCCTCGCGCGCGATGATGGCGAGGGCCCGATGGAGCTGGGAGCCGCAGTCGCAGCGCTCGGACCCGAACACGTCGCCGGTGAGGCACTCGGAGTGCACCCGCATCAGGACCGGCGCGTCGCCCGACACTTCGCCCATCACGAGGGCCACCGGCACGCGATCGTCGACGGTGGTGTCGTAGGCGATGCACAGAAACTCGCCGAATTCGGTGGGCAGGCGGGTCTCCGCGGCGCGTCGGACCAGCTTCTCCTTCTGCATCCGGTATTCGATGAGGTCCTTGATCGTGATGACCTTCAGCCCGTGCGTGCGCGCGGTTTTGAAGAGCTCGGGCAAGCGCGCCATTCCGCCTTCCTCGTCGAGGATCTCGCAGATCACGCCCATCGGGGCTGAGCCCGCCATGCGGGCGAGGTCGACCGCAGCCTCGGTGTGCCCGGCCCGGCGCAGGACGCCGCCGGGCAGCGCGCGAAGCGGGAAGATGTGGCCGGGGCGGTTCAGATCTTCGGGGCGCGAGACGGGATCGACCAGCGTCCGGATGGTGACGGCTCGGTCGTAGGCCGAGATGCCGGTGGTCACGCCCCGCCGCGCGTCGACCGTGGTGGTGAACGCGGTACCGTGGGGCTCGGTGTTGTCCCGCACCATGAGCCCGATCTCGAGCTCGTCCAGCCGCTCCCCCAGCATCGGCACGCAGATCAGGCCGCGCCCGTACCGGGCCATGAAGTTGATGGCCTCCGGGGTCACCCGGTCCGCGGCCATGACGAGATCGCCCTCGTTCTCGCGGTCCTCGTCGTCGACGACGACGAGGATCCGCCCGGCGCGGATCTCCTCGATGGCCTCTTCGATGGTCGCGAACTGTCCGACGCTCACGTCCCCACGGTCGCTGGTCACGAGCGAGTACCTCCCGGCTCTCCGGCGGGTCGCCCGCCGAGGCTCCACGCGCGCAGCACGTACTTACCGATCATGTCCGTCTCGAGGTTGACGCGCCGCCCCCGCCGCATCGCCCCGAGCGTCGTGACGGCGAGCGTGTGGGGAATCACCATCACCTCGAACGCCCCTTCCTCGAGCGCCGCCACCGTGAGGCTCACGCCGTCCACCGCCACCGAACCCTTCGCGATCAGGTACGGCGCCAGCCTTGGGTCCTGCCATTCTACCCTGATCCGGGAGGTGTCCGCCGCGCGCTCCACCGCCGTCACGAGGCCGATGCCGTCGACGTGGCCCTGCACGATGTGGCCGCCCAGAAAGTCACCCATTCGGAGCGGACGCTCGAGGTTCACGGGATCGCCCGCCGCCAGGTCGCCGAGCGTGGTGACCGTGAGCGTCTCCGGGCCCATGTCGAAGCCGAGTGTGTCGCTGCCGCGCTCGACCACGGTGAGGCAGACGCCGTTCACCGCCACGCTCGACCCGAGATCGGCGCCGTCCAGGGCCTTGCTCGCGGTGACGACGAGGCGCGCACCCCGCCGGTCGAGCACGCGCCCCAATTCCTCGACGATTCCGGTGAACAGGGCTAGCCCCCGTCAGTGTGAATGACGTCACCTTCGATGAGCCAGTCGTCGCCCACCGCGCGCGCCCTCGTGCGGGTGAGCGCGACGGCCTCGCCAAGGCTCCGGCCGGGGCCTCCCACCGGGGTGGGCGTTTCGCGGCCGCCCACGAGCTTCGGCGCGACGAACACCGCAACCCGATCCACCAGGTCCGCGGCGATGAAGCCTGCGTTCAGCTCCGCCCCGCCTTCCAGGAGCATGGCGACGACATCGAGCGCGAACAGGCGGCCGGCGAGATCGACGAGGTCCACGTGGCCGTTCGCGCTCTTGCAGGCGAGCACGGTGGCGCCGGTGGCCTCGAGCGCGGCGAGCCGCTCCGCGGGTGCCGCGTCGGTCACCGCGACGAGGGCGCGTGCGGGCGTGCCGGTGGTGAGCACGCGGGCGGTGCCGGGCAGGCGCGCCTGGCTGTCGACCACGACGCGCCAGGGCTCACGCGGCCACGGCCGGTCGAGGCGCACGTCCAGCGCGGGATCGTCGGCGAGCGCGGTGCCGATGCCCACCACCACCGCGTCGGACTCGCTGCGGAGCCGGTGCGCCTCCCGTCGCGCGGCCTCGCCGGTGATCCAGCGCGAGGCGCCGTCGTAGGCCGCGATCTTGCCGTCGAGCGTCATCGCCGCCTTGAGGGTCACGTGGGGCCGGTGGCGGGTCATGGCCGTGAAGAAGGCGCGGTTGAGATCGCGCGCCTCGTCCTCTCGTACCCCGACCGACACCTCCACGCCGGCGGTGCGCAGAGACTCGGCACCTCCGCCGGGCACGCGCGGGTTGGGATCGCGCACCGCGCTCACGACCCGCGTCACCCCCGCGGCAATCACCGCCGGCGCGCACGGCGGTGTCCGGCCCTGGTGATTGCAGGGCTCGAGGGTCACGTAGAGTGTGGCGCCGCGCGCCCGGCCCCCCGCCTCGTCGAGGGCGACCACTTCGGCGTGGGGGCCCCCTGCCCCCGCGTGGAAACCCTCGCCCACGACCGCGCCGCCCGCCACCACTACCGCCCCCACCATGGGGTTCGGCGAGGTGAGTCCGCGACCCTTCGCCGCCAGCTCGAGCGCCCGGGCCATCCAGCGCGCGTCGTCGGCCGGGCTCATGCGTCAGGCAGGAGTGCCGCGGCGAAGGCCTTGGCGTCGAACGGCTGGAGGTCCTCGACTTTCTCCCCCACGCCGACCAGCTTGATGGGTACGCCCAGCTCGCGCCATATGCGAACCACGATTCCACCCTTCGCGGTGCCGTCGAGCTTCGTGAGCACGATACCCGTGAGCCCCACCGCTTCGTGAAAGAGCCGCGCCTGCGTGAGGCCGTTCTGCCCCGTCGGGGCCTCCAGCACCATGAGGCATTCCTGCGGCGCGCCCGGGAGCTGCCGCTCGATCACGCGCTTGAGCTTGACCAGCTCGTCCATGAGGTTGGACTTGGTGTGCAGCCGTCCGGCGGTATCCACCAGCAGCACATCGGTGCCGCGGGCGGCCGCTCCCTTCACGGCATCGAACACCACTGCGGCGGGATCGGCGCCGGCGGCCTGCCGGATCACCGGCGCGTCGGCTCGGCGGCCCCACTCCTCGAGCTGCTCGATGGCGGCGGCGCGAAACGTATCGGCGGCGGCGAGGGCCACCGACTTTCCCTGTCCCCGGAGCGCCGCGGCGAGCTTGCCGGTGGTGGTGGTCTTGCCCGCGCCATTGACTCCGAGCATGAGGGCCACGGCAGGCCGCCCGTGGAGAGCCAGCGGCGCGGCGGCGGGCTCGAGCGTCTCCTCGAACAGGCGACGAAGGACGGCGCGCACGTCGGCGGCGCTGCTGACCCGGCCGCGCTTGACGTCCGCGCGCACGCGGTCCACGAACTCCGCGGCGGTGGCCGCGCCGACGTCCGCGGTGAGGAGCACCTCCTCCAGCTCCTCGAGGAGGGCCTCGTCGACCGGGCGCCCCACGGCGAGCAGCGTGTCGAGGCCCTCGTCGAAAAGCTGCCGCGAGCGTCGTAGGCCGTCCTTGAGTCGGTCCGCAAGCGAGCCGAAGAGGCTCATGACGTGCCTCAGCCGCCGTCGGCGGGAAGGACGAGCTCGCGGATCACCATGCCCGGCGCGCCGATGGGCGGCAGCGGGCGGCCGTTCAGCTCGAGGGAGATCCCACCGGCATTTCCTACGGTGAGGACAAAGCGCTTCTCCGCACTCCACTCGCGCGTGGCCCCGGCGGGCAAGAGCTCCTCGACGCTTCGGATCCCGTCGATCTGTACCCGGATCCATGTGGGCTCGATGGCCTTGGCCACCAGGTGCTGGCCGCCGGGGGGCGCCGCGGCGGTGGGCGCCGAGGTCGCTGCCGGAGGCGGAGGAGCGGGCGTGGCTGCGGGGGCCGCGGGGGCCACGACCGGGGCTGGGACCGGCGCGGTCGATACTTCCTGTGCGCGGGGCATCTCGGCGGCGCGAGGCGCCGAGGTGGCCGTGGGCGACGGGGCGGCGGGGGCCGCGGGATTGGCAGGAGCGCGCGGGGCGCGTGACGAAGAGTCCCGCCCCGAGTTCAGGATGAACAGCGCCGTGGCGAGCACGACGAGCAGGATCACGCTCACGAAGACCGGGCCGCGTCCCAGGCCACCGCCGCGCGCCTCGAGGTGGCCGGGGCTTGAGGCATGGGAGCGGTCGCCGGTCAACTCGCGATACCGCGACAGCGCCTCGGCCGGGTCAGTCTGCATGAACTCGCAGTAGGCGCGAATGAAGCCCTTCACGAAGACCGGCGCCGGCAAGGAGGCCAGATCTTCGGCCTCGAGCGCCTCGAGGTGCGCCCGCCCGACGCGGGTGGCGCGGGTGACCTCGTCCAGGGACACGTCCTTGGCCGAGCGTAGCTCGCGTAAATATATGCCGAGGGAGCCCATGGAAGCCTCTCCGCTACTCTAAGCCGCGGGCAGCGGAACAGTCAACGAGGAGGCGAAGTTACGCTTCGGTCAGCTGGACGGATACCAGCCGGGAGAGACCGGGCTCCTCCATGGTGACGCCGTAGAGCACATCGGCGGCTTCCATGGTCTTTCGGTTGTGGGTGATCACGATGAACTGGGTCTGGGTGCAGAGCTCGCGCAGCACCCGGAGGAACCGATGGATGTTGGCGTCGTCCAACGGTGCGTCGACCTCGTCGAGCACGCAGAACGGGCTCGGGCGGTAGTAGAAGATCGCGAACAGCAGCGCCAGACCGGTCAGCGCCTTCTCGCCGCCTGACATGAGCGTCACGGCCTGCAGCCGCTTGCCGCGCGGCTGGGCCATGAGCTCGACCCCCTGCTCCAGAGGATCGTCGTCGCCTTCCTCTGGCTCGACCATGCGCAGCTCGGCTCGGCCGCCCTCGAAGAGCCGGCCGAAGATCTCGCCGAAGTGCCGGTTGATCTGATCGAAGGCCTCCTGGAACCGGTCCTGGGCGGTGCGGGTCATGCCCCGAAGCGCGCGCTCCAGATCCTTGATGGAGCCCGTGAGGTCGTCGTACTGGGCGCGCAGGAAGCCCAGGCGCTCCTCCAGCTCGCGGTACTCTTCGTCGGCGACGAGGTTCACCGGCCCCAGCGCCTCGAGCTTCTGGCTAAGCTCGACGTGGCGATCGCGGAGCGTAAGGGGATCGCGCTCAGGGTCGTGGGCGGCGAGCAGCGCCTCCGGGCTCTCCACCCCGTGAGCCCGGCGCGCCTCCTGGACAAGCTCCTCACGGCGCACTCGGCCCTCGGTGTCCTGGAGCTCCAGATCGTGGACGCGGGCAACCAGGCGCTGCCGTTCGGCCTCAGTCAGCCGGAGCTCACTCTCGACGGTCTGCCGCTCGGCGACCTGCGTCTGATGGATCTCGGCGGCGGTGCGGACCTCGCCCTCCAAGCGGTCCCGATCGAGGACGGCCTCGCGCGCACGCGCGTCCGCCCGAGTGACCTCGGCGGCCAGCTCGGCACGGCGCTCCGCGAGCTGCGCCCGCCGCAGGACCGAGCCGTCCAGTCGCTCGCCGGCCTCTCGGCCCAGCTCCTCGAGTCGGTCGATGTCGCGGGCCAGGGCCTCGACGCGCTCCGCCACCGCAGCGACCTCCACGCGATGATCACCGATCTCCGCCGCGAGCGCGGCATCCGCCCGCTCGGCCGCTTCCACTTCCTCGCGGAGCGTGCTCAGCGCGCCCTCGAAGCCCGCCTCGCGGTCGCGCGCATCGGCGAGAGCCGCGCCCACCTCGGCGATGCGCCGCGCCGTCTCGGCGTGCTCGGCCTCGATCTGGGCGCGCTCGGCGCCGAGGGTGGCCAGATAGCGCTCGAGCCGATCCGCCTCGCGCTGCGCGGCCTCGAGGTCCTTGTCACCGGTCAGGCGCTCCGCCTCGCGGCTCTGAACGGAAGAGACGAGCGTCGACTCCCGCCCCCGGAGCGCGGCGAGCGTGGCGTCGAGCTCCTCAAGTCGTATGCGCTCCTGCTCGACGGCAGCGACCCCCGCCGTGACCTCGTCGCGCAGCTGACGGATGGCACGCTTGCGGCGAAGCAGCGAGTGATCCTGGGCCTCGCGATCTCCGTCACGGCGACCGCCGGTGAGCCGGCCGGTGGGCGAGAGCACCTCGCCGGCGGGCGTCACGTAGGTCGCGACCACGCCGTTCCGCCGCCACAGGCGTTCGGCCTGGTCCAGGTGGTCCACCACGCCGACCCGCCCCAGCAGGTAGCTGAGCAGCGCCGGCTGGGGACCGCCGACCAGCCGCGAGGCCCATCGCACCTCGCTCGAGTCGTCGGGCGTCGACCCGTTAGACGGCAGCGTATCGAGCGGCACGAAGGTGGCCGCCCCCGCGTTCTCCCGCTCCAGATACCCGAGAGCCGCGCGCGCGTGCTCGAAGCGCTCCACCACCACCCACTGAAGCCGGTCACCGAGCACGCCTTCCACCGCCGCCTCGAGCCCGGTCGGGACATCGAGGAGATCGGCGACCGTCCCGACGACGCCGTGGAGTGTGCTCGTGCCCGCCGTGAACACGGCGCGCACTCCCGTCCCGTACCCCTCGCGCTCGCGCTCGAGCTGCTCGAGCGCCTCCAGCTGGGACTCACGCGCGGCGAGGGTGAGCCGCCGATCACCGAGCGTGACCTGGGACCGCTCGCGTGCGGCTTCGCCCGCCTCGCGGTCGCTCTGCACCTGGCGCCGCTCCGCCTCGAGGAGTGAGAGCTGCTGTCCCGTGGCCTGGCGCCGCTCCTCGACGCGGAAGCGGCGGGCCGCCACCGCGTCAGCTTCAGCCTCGGCCTGAGCCGCCTCGGCAGCCAGCCGGGCCAGCGCGCGCTCGCGGTTGAGCTCGCGCTCGCGCAGCTCGCCCTCCTCGCGGGTCAGCTCCGCCCGCCGGCCTGCCGCGGCGACCTGTTCGAGACGGAGCGCCTCGAGCCGGACACGACGGGCGTCCACGTCCAGACGCGCGGCCGCCGCGCGCTCCTCCAGATGGGCCAGGCGCGCGGTCCAGTCGGCGTGCCGCTCGCGCCCCTCGCCGAGCCCCCGAATCTTGTCCTCGCGCTCGGCTTCCAGCGCGACGCGGCGCTCGCCGATCACGGTGATCTCGCCGCCCAGCCGCCCGTCCTCCTCATCGAGCTCGCGGATCTGCACGAGCAGTTGCTCGCGGCGCTCGATCAGGCGCTCCGCTTCACCCTGGATCTTCTGTACCAGCTGACGGAGGTCGGCCAGCCGGAATTCCGTCTCCTGGATGGCGGCGCTCTGGATCGCCTGCCGGGATTGGAGGCCGGCCTGCTGGACGACACGCGCCTCCTGCTCGAGGCGGAGCCGCTCCAGCTCGGCGGCGAGCGCGTCGCGCTTCGCGGTCAAGGCGGCGAAGTCGGCGGCAAGCATCGCGAGGGCCAGGCCCTGCTTCTCGGCGTGCAGCGCCTTGTACTGCTGCGCCTTGCGCGCCTGGCGCTCGAGCGAGCCGAGCTGGCGCCGCACCTCGTCCATTACGTCGCGGACGCGCTGGAGGTTCTGGCGGGTGGCGTCGAGCTTGCCCTGAGTCTCCGCACGCTGCTGCTTGTAGCGGGCAATCCCCGCCGCCTCCTCGATGAAGACCCGTCGCTCCCACGGCTTCGCCGTCAGCACGTGGTTGAGCCGTTCCTGGTCCATGAGGGCGTAGGCTTTGGGATTGACTCCGGTGCCCGCGAAGAGATCCTGGATGTCGCGAAGTCGGCACCCCGACTTGTTCAGGAGATATTCGCTCTCCCCCGTCCGGTAGAGGCGCCGCGCCACCGCGACCTCGCTCCAAGGCACACCGAGGCTGCCGTCGTTCGCGAAGATGAGGCTGACCTCGGCCATGCCGGTCGACTTCCGCGAGGCGGCGCCGTGGAAGATGACGTCTTCCATTTTGGCGCCGCGTAGAGTCTTGGGGCTCTGCTCGCCGAGCGCCCAGCGGATGGCGTCGGCCACGTTCGACTTGCCGCAGCCGTTGGGACCGACGATGCAAGTGATGCCGGGGAGAACCCGAACGTCCGCCTTCTCGGCGAAGGACTTGAAGCCATGGAGCACGATCTGTTCGAGCCGCATGTATGCGCCCGCAGGCGCTACTTACTGTTACCACACGGCTCGCGGGGCCACCAAGAAAAAAACCCCAGGTGTGGGGGTTGCCCGGGGGGGCGCCACCAGATGTCGACGGGGGCCTTTCGCTCAGCTCGTCATGAGGGCGTGGCACTTCTTGTACTTCTTGCCAGAGCCGCACGGGCACGGGTCATTGCGGCCGACCTTCGCGCCGTTGACGGAGCGCGTCTCCCGACCGGCCGGCGCGCGGCCGGCGCCGATGTCGCCCGATGCGTGGTTCTCCTGCCAGCGCGGCGCGGGTGCCGGCGCCGGGGCGGCGGCGACGCGGACGGGCGCGGCCTCCTCCCGCACCATGCGCACCTTGAAGAGCTGCTCCAGGACCACTTCCTTCAGGTGATCGACCATCTCCTGGAACATCTCGAACGCTTCCTTCTTGTACTCGGTGAGCGGATCGCGCTGACCGTAGCCGCGGAGCCCGATGCCTTCCTTGAGGTGATCCATGCTCAGGAGGTGATCTTTCCAGAGCTGATCGATCCCCCGGAATTCGCCGTCCTCCCACCGGAGGCCCAACACGATCCATCGCTCGAGGCGGTGGAACATCTCCGGTCCCATCTGCGCCTCGCGCTCTCGGTACGCCTTCACCGCGAGCTCGGTGATCTCCTCCACGAGCTCCTCGGGCGCGCGCATCTCCATCACGTCGAGCTCGGCGGGCAGGCGAAAGTCGAACTGGCGGTGCAGTGCCTCGTTGAGTCCGGCCACGTCCCACGTCTCGGGGTGCGTGCCCTCCGGCGCGTAGCGCGCCACCGTGGCCCCCACCACCTCGTCGATCCATTCGAGCACCGTCTCTTCCTGGCTCTCCCCTTCCAGGATTTCCCGGCGCATTCCGTAGACGATCTCGCGCTGCTTGTTCATGACGTCGTCGTACTCGAGGAGGTGCTTCCGGATTTCGAAGTTCCGGGTCTCTACGCGTTTCTGCGCGGTGCCGATGGCCCGGGTCACCATGCCGTGCTCGATGGGCTCGCCTTCCTCCATGCCGAGGCGGTCCATGATCTTCTGGATCCGCTCCGAGCCGAAGATCCGGAGAAGGTCGTCCTCGAGCGAGAGGTAGAAGCGCGAGGAGCCGGGGTCGCCCTGGCGGCCCGAGCGGCCACGCAGCTGGTTGTCGATCCGGCGCGATTCGTGGCGCTCGGTGGCGATGATGCGCAGCCCGCCTTCGGCCTTGACCTTCTCGTGCAGGCTCTGCCACTCGTCCTTGAGCTTGTTCGCGCGCGCAACCTTCTCCGGATCAGGAATCGTCTCGTCGGCGTCGATGATCTTGATCTGGTTCTCGACGTTGCCGCCGAGGACGATGTCGGTGCCCCGGCCCGCCATGTTGGTCGCGATCGTGATCACGCCCGGACGGCCGGCCTGCGCGACGATCTGCGCTTCCTTCTCGTGCTGCTTCGCGTTCAGTACCTGGTGCGTCAGCTTGGCCTTGGTCAGGAGCCCCGAGATCAGCTCGGAGTTCTCGATCGAGGTGGTGCCGACAAGCACCGGCTGACCGCGTGTGTGGCAGTCGCGGATGTCTTCGATCACCGCCGCGAACTTCTCGCGGCTCGTCTTGTAGACGAGGTCGAGCTCGTCCTTGCGAATCGTCGGCAGGTTGGGCGGGATCACGACCGTCTCGAGGCCGTAGATCTCCTGGAACTCGTAGGCCTCGGTGTCGGCCGTGCCCGTCATGCCGGCGAGCTTGCCGTACATGCGGAAGTAGTTCTGGAACGTGATCGAGGCGAGGGTCTGGTTCTCGCTCTGGATCGGCACGCCTTCCTTGGCCTCCACCGCCTGGTGCAGGCCGTCGCTCCAGCGCCGGCCGGTCATCAGGCGGCCGGTGAACTCGTCGACGATGATGATCTCGCCGTTCTGCGCGACGTAGTGCTGGTCGCGGTGGTACAGGTGGTTGGCCCGCAGCGCCGCGTACACGTGGTGCATCAGCGTGATGTGGCCGGCGTCGTACAGGCTCGCGCCGTCGGCCAGCAGGCCGGCCTTGCGCAGCAGCTCCTCGGCCTTCTCGTGGCCGTCCTCGGTCAGGTAGACCTGGTGGCTCTTCTCGTCGACGGTGAAGTCGCCCGGCTCGATCACGCCCTCGCCGGTGCGCGTGTCGGCCTCGCCGATCTGCTTCTTGAGCTGCGGCACGACGGCGTTGATGCGCACGTACAGCTCGGTGTGGTCCTCGGCCTGGCCGGAGATGATCAGCGGCGTGCGGGCCTCGTCGATCAGGATCGAATCGACCTCGTCGACGATGGCGTACGTCAGGTGGCGCTGCACGCGGTCGGCCGCGTCGTGGACCATGTTGTCGCGCAGGTA
>DATJFY010000047.1:0-240591 GCA_035495415.1 Verrucomicrobiia bacterium | reverse complement strand
CGATGCACTCTTCCGGCAGGATGTAGAGCATCTGCTCCCCTTCATAGAAACATTCCTTCGGACAGACGACGACGCAGTCGGTGTACTTGCACCCGAAGCAGGGCTGCGCGACGACGAACGTCATGGTCGTGTCCTTTCAGGAGGGAAGCGAAGCGGAAGGAAGGGACGCGCTCGCGCAGTAGCTAGGCGCGTGCGACGCATCCTCTTCGCGGAGAGCCGGGCCCCGTCCAAAGTTCGCCGCATCTACCCGTCCGTCCACGAAAAAACCCGGCTGAGTCAGCCGGGTCTTGCGTTCGGTCTGCGATCGTTCGGATCCCGTCGCCTCGCTCACTTGTCCGCGAGCGGTTCCTTCTTCTCGGTGATGACCGGCGTCTGCGTCGCCATCTCGGCGTTCAATTCCTTGAAGGACGCCCATTCCTCGGGCAGATTGTCTTCGTGGAAGATCGCTTCGACGGGGCACTCCGGCACGCAGGCCTCGCAGTCGATGCACTCATCCGGATGGATGTAGAGCATGTCCTTGCCCTCGTAGATGCAGTCCACGGGGCAGACCTCGACGCAGGCCTTGTCCTTGACGTTGATGCAGGGCTCCGCGATCACATACGCCATTCCCGCCTCCTGGATGACCGGTTGCGCCGGAAATCGCCGTAGGTTCGTCGGCTTCCGGCGCGGGCAAACCGACGTAGTTGTATCAATGAGCCCTCCCACTGTCAAGCGATTCGGACCCTCTACAGTGAGCGCAGCTTGGGATCGAGCGCGTCGCGCAGCGAGTCGCCGAAGAGGTTGAACGCGAACACGGCGAGGCTGATCGCCAGCCCGGGGAAGATCGCCATCCAGGGCGCCGCCTCGGCGAACTCCACCGCCGCCCCCCGCAGCATGAGCCCCCACGCCGCGGTCGGCTCCTGCACGCCCAGGCCCAGGAAGGAGAGCGAGGACTCGAGGAGAATGGCCTGGCCCAGGAACGAGGTCATCAGGATCAGGAACGGCGCCATGACGTTTGGCAGCATGTGGCGCAGGATGATACGCGCGTGCCCGAAGCCGGCGGCGCGCGCGGCGTCGACGTAGGGCATTTCGCGGATCGAGAGCGCGGAAGAGCGGATCACCAGCGCGCAGCGCGGGATCATCGGGACGGTGATGGCCATGATCACGTTGTGGATGGCGTTGCCGAGGATCGCCACGATGGCCAACGCGAGGATGATGAGGGGGAACGAGAGAAAGATGTCCATGAGGCGCTGGAGGTACAGGTCGAGCCGCCCGCCGAAGTAGGCGCTGCCCACCCCCAGCACCGAGCCGAGCATCGAGCCCACTAGGGCCGCGCCGAACCCCACGAAGAGCGCGGTGCGGGAGCCGTAGATGAGACGCGAGAGAACGTCCCGGCCGAAGGCGTCGGTGCCGAGCCAGTGCTGGGCTGAGGGCTTGGACAGCATGCCCGCGAAGTCCACCGCGACGGGATCGTACGGGGCGAGGACGCCCGCGAAGATCGCGACCACGACCATGATTGCGACCACCGCCGCGCCCACCGCGCCGAGGGGCCGCTGCCGGATGAAGTCTCGAATCCCGGCCCACCACCGATGGGACGGCGCCTCGTCCACGCTGACGACGACGTCACGGGCAGGGCTGATCGCCATCGCGCCTAGCGGAACCTGATGCGTGGGTCAAGCC
Source organism: Verrucomicrobiia bacterium (assembly GCA_035495415.1). GTDB lineage: Bacteria > Methylomirabilota > Methylomirabilia > Rokubacteriales > CSP1-6 > DASRWT01. The sequence goes on along the minus strand of DATJFY010000047.1, from coordinate 238,932 downwards.
ACGCGTAGACGAGGTCCATAGCGAAGTTCACCACGATGAAGAAGCCGGCCACGATCATGACGAGTGCCTGCACGAGCGTGTAGTCACGGTGGGCCACCGCCTGCACGAAAAGGAGGCCCAGTCCGTTCAGGTTGAACACCTGCTCGGTGACCACGAGGCCGCCGAGGAGGAACGCGAACTCGAGCGCGATCACCGTCACGACCGGGAGCATGGCGTTCTTGAGCGCATGGCGCGAGAGGATGAGCTTTTCCACGAGACCCTTGGCGCGAGCGGTGCGGATGTAGTCTTCGCGAAGCACCTCGAGCATGGCCGAGCGCGTCATGCGCGTGGCGACGGCGGAGTAGCGGTACCCCACCGCGAGGGCGGGCCAGATGAGCTGGAGGAGGTTCTGCCACGGATTCACCCAGAATGGGGTGTACACCATGGGGGGGAGCCACTTGAAGATGATGAGCATCAGGAGGATGAAGACGATGCCGAGCCAGAACGACGGCGTGGCCAGCCCCGCAATGGAGATGATGCGCACGGTGTAGTCGATCCACGTGTCCTGCTTGATGGCGGAGATGATGCCGAGCGGGATGGCGAGGAGCACCGCCACGATCGTCGCCATGATGGCGAGTTGGAGCGACAGTGCGAAGCGGAGCTTGATCTCCTCGTAGATGGGAGCGCCCGTCCACATGGACTTCCCGAAGTCGAACCTCAGGGCCCCCCAGAGCCAGGTGATGAACTGCTCCCACACCGGGCGGTCAAGCCCGAATTTCGCCCGCTCCTCGGCAAGGGTCTGTTCGGAGACCGAGTTGCTATCCCCGGCCAGGCGAAGCTCGACCACGTCGCCCGGCACGATGCGGATGAGGAAGAAGATGAGCATCGCCACCCCGAGCAGGGTGGGAAACATCAGGAAGAAGCGCTTGATGAGGTACTTCCTCATACCGTGGACTCGGAGCCGGGCGGGTGAGCGGCCCGCCCGGCTCCCGTGCCGACTATTCGCTCAGCCACACCGTGTCGAGCTGATTGTTCAAGTAGTGGCTCGGAGTGATAGTCCACCCCTTGACCTTCGCGCTGTGCGGGATGATGCGGTGCCACTGCAGCGTGTACAGCACGTGCACTTCCTCGTCGATCAGCCGCTTCTCCAGGGCGCGCAGAACGGTCCGGCGCTCCGCGGCGTCGACAGCACGCGCCTGCTTGGTGAAGAGGTCGTCGATGACGGTGTCCTTGTGCTTACCGTAGTTCGCGTCCGAGTTCGTCACGAACCGCTGGAGGTCGAGGTCGGGCTCCACGATGAAGCCGCAGGCAAAGTCCATCGCGGCCTCGAAGTCACCACGCTTGAGCATCGGATGATAGGCCGACGCCTCCACGATCTCCTGCTTCACGTTGAGGCCGATCTGCCGCCACTGGTCGATCAGCCAGATGGCCACCGGCTCGTAGGGCTGGGGGATGCCGCGGTTCTTGAACGTGAAGGAAAAGCCCTCCGGGATGCCCATCTCCTTGAGGAGCCGCTTCGCTTCGGCGCGAGACTTTGCGATGTCGCGCCCGTAGCCGGCCAGCTTCTCCAGCTCCTCCGGCGGCGTAGCCCATGGAGTGCCCGGCACCTGGACACCCGCGACGTCGCGCACGATGGCGATCTTGGAGAGGTTCTTGGACGCCTCGTAGCGGTCGAGGGCCAGCGTGAGCGCGCGTCGGAAGCGCTTGTCGTCGAAGGGCTTCTTTTCATGGTGCATGGCCACCATGAGCACGCAGTCCCATGGGCTCTCCTGAACCGTGATCTTCGGCCCGAGGGCCTGGACCATGCTGTCGCGGTCGGCGGGGGTGAAGCCGCGGAACTGAATGTGCGCGCGCTCGCCCCGCACCGCGGCCACCTGGGCGGACGACGAGCTGATGAACAGCGCGCGGAACCCGTCGAGGTAGGGTTTGCCTTTGTCCCAGTAGTCGGGATTCTTCTTCCCCACCCAGTGCGAGCCCTTCACATGCTCGACGAACTTGAACGGGCCCGTGCCGTTGATGTGAGTCTCGTACCAGTGGATATCCTTGGCCAGGACGTCGGCCCGGTAGATGAAGTTCCAGGGCGAGGCCATGTTGAGCACGAAGGACGACTCGGGCCACTTGAGGTGGAAACGCACGGTGTAGGGATCGGGCGCCTCCACCGCCTCCACCGCCTGGTACGAGGCCTTGCGCGACGACTTCATCCCCGGCGGGGGGAAGATGATCTTGTCGAACGAGGCTTTCACGTCCTTCGACGTCATCTCCGCCCCGTCGTGGAACTTCACGCCCCGACGGAGCTTGAACGTGTAGGTACGCCCGTCCTTGCTGGCGGTCCAGGACTCGGCGAGGTCGGGCACGGGCTTGGTGCCCGTCTTGTCGAAGGGATCCACGCGCAACAGCGTGTTGTAGTGCGGCCCGATGGGATGCATGACACCGAACGTCTCTTCCTGGTGTCCGTCGTAGCTGGGCGGCTCCGAAGGCACGGCAAAGACGAGCTCGCCGCCATAACGCGGCTTGTCCTGGGCGCCCGCCGATCCGGCGAGGATGAGACCTATCGCGATGAGGGCCAGCACCAGCATGGAGCGGATCCGGAACGCTCTCATACTAACCTCCCCGTTGAGTTCCGAGACTGAAACGCTCGATGACTGAATTAGTAGAGTGCGGCTGAAGTTTTAACGGCTTGCCGTACCTTAGCCATCGACTCTCGCCCTGTCAAGGGTCACGCCCGGATACAGGCGACACGATGGTCGGCGCGCGTCTCCCGGAGGGTAGGAATTTCCCGCCGGCATTCGTCGATGGCGATGGGGCACCGAGGGTGGAACACGCAGCCGGAGGGGGGATTCAAGGGACTGGGTACTTCTCCACCCAGGACGATGCGCTCCCGCCCGGCCTCGACCGCGGGATCGGGGATCGGCACGGCGGAGAGCAGCGCCCGGGTGTAGGGGTGCTGCGGATTCTCGTAGAGCGACTTCCGGTCGGTGATCTCCACGATCTTGCCCAGGTACATCACCGCCACGCGGTCCGAGATGTGCCGGACCACGGAGAGATCGTGCGCCACGAAGAGGTAGGTCAGGCCGAACTCCGCCTGGAGCTCTTCGAGGAGATTGATGATCTGCGCCTGAATGGAGACGTCCAGCGCCGAGACGGGCTCGTCGCACACGATGAGCGCGGGCTCCATGGCGAGCGCCCGCGCGATGCCGACTCGCTGCCGCTGGCCTCCCGAGAGCTCGTGAGGGTAGCGGTGGGCCATGGCCGGCAGGAGCCCGGCATGGCCCAGCAGCTCGCGGACCCGCTTGGCCCGAGCGGCACGATCCCGGACCAGGCCATGCACGGCGAGGGGCTCGGCAATGATCTGCCCCACCGTCATGCGGGGATTCAGCGAGCTGTAGGGGTCCTGGAAGATCACCTGCAGCCGCCGGCGCACCTTGCGGAGCTCTGCGTCGGAGACGGTCGTGAGATCCCGTCCCTCGAAGATCACCTGGCCCGCGGTCGGCTTCTCCAGCTGAAGGATGCAGCGCCCTGTCGTGGTCTTCCCGCAGCCCGACTCCCCGACCAGGCCCAGGGTCTCGCCGCGCCGGATGGCGAACGAGACGCCGTCCACCGCCTTGACCACCGCGGCCTGGCCACCGAAGGCGCCGCTGCTGATGTGGAAGTGCTTGACGAGGTCCCGCACCTCCAGGATCGGCGCGTCGCTCGGGGTCGCGTCGCTCATGCCGGGACTCGCGCGTCCAGCCGCGCCGACTCCCAGCACGCGGCGGTGTGGGCCTCCGCCACCGTCGCGAGCTCGGGCCGCTCCACGCGGCAGCGCTCCACCACGAAGGCGCAGCGGGGCGCGAAGGCGCAGCCGGGCGGCAGCCGCGTGAGGTCGGGCGGCTGGCCGCTGATGGGATCCAGGCGCGACTTCCGCGGCTCGTCGAGGCGCGGCACCGAGCGGAGCAGCCCGAGCGTGTAGGGGTGCCGGGGGTTGGCGTAGATCTCGCGCGCCGTCCCGCGCTCCACGATGCGCCCCGCGTACATGACGTTGACCCGGTCGGCATAGCGCGCCACCACGCCGAGATTGTGCGTGATCATCAGCATGGCCGCGCCAAGCTTTCGCGACAGATCCTTCATGAGCTCGAGGATCTGGGCCTGGATGGTGACGTCGAGCGCGGTGGTCGGCTCGTCGGCGAGGATGAGCGACGGATTGCAGGACAGCGCCATCGCGATCATGATGCGCTGCCGCATGCCGCCGCTGAACTGATGCGGATACTGGCGCAGCCGCCGCTCGGGGTCGGAGATGCCCACGAGCCCCAGGATCTCCCCCGCCCGCGCGCGCGCCTGGGCGGACGACATGCCGAGGTGGATCTCCATGGTCTCGGTGAGCTGCCGCCCGACGGTGAGCACCGGATTGAGGGAGGTCATCGGCTCCTGGAAGACCATCCCGATCTCGCGCCCGCGCACCTTGCGCATCTCGTCATCCGACAGGGCGAGGAGATCGCGGCCCTTGAATAGGATGCGGCCGCCGACGATGCGGCCCGCGGGCGCGGACACCAGCCGCATGACCGAGAGCGCGCTCACGCTCTTCCCGCAGCCGGACTCGCCCACGAGGGCGACCGTCTCGCCCGCGCGCACGTCCCACGACACGCCGTCGACCGCGCGGACCACGCCGCCGGAGGTGGTGAATTGGGTTTGAAGATCGTGCACGTCCAGCAGGACGTCCATCAGGCCGGGAGTCTAACACAGCCCGCTCCGCCGGCGGGGCACCGCGCGCCCCGCTCGATGGCGTGCGCGGCCCGGCGCTCAGGGAGCGGGCGACGGCAGCGGCGCTCCCCCCCAGCGCTCGAGCACGGCGAATTCCGCCACCGGCTTGCGCTTGAGCTTGGTGAGACGCGTGGCCGGACGTCCCAGCGGCATGACCGCGGCAACCGCGACGTGCGCGGGGAGCCCGAGGAGGGCCTGGAGCTTCGGCTCCTCCGACACGGGCAGCGTGGTGATGGTCCCGGCGAGCCCTTCGTGGCGCGCCGCGAGCAGAATGTTCCACGCGAAGGGGTAGATCGACGCCCCGCTGATCACGCCGACGCGCGGGAGATACTGGTCGACCGACGCCACCACCTTGAGGTCCACACACACCACCAGCACCACCGGCGCCTTGATGTAGGACTCGACGAGCCGAGGCGGCGGCGACGTCCGCTCGATGGTGGCGGGGTCCGCGCGGGTGGGGTCGATGGTGTTCCACGGGTTCTCGCCCAGCGTGACCTGGGCGGTGTAACGCTTGGCGGAGGGCATGGTGAGATCGACGAACGCCCGGCGGGTCGCGGCGTCCCGCACCACGATGACCCGCCAGCCCTGCCGGTTGCCGCCGCTCGGCGCGAAGCGCGCGACATCGAGGATCTTGGCGATGAGCGCGTCGGGAACGGGGTCGGACGTGAACTCCCGCGCGGAGAACGTGGTTCGCATCACGTCGTAGAGCTCCATGCCGTGGCCTCCTGCTCGGGGACGGGGACGGGCCGTACTAGCGCTGAGTGCAGCGCGCGTGGTCGAGATGCTGCGAGGCGGCGGGCCTGAGCTCGGCGTAGAGCCCGCACACCCGCTCGGCCACGCAAGGCCAGCGATGCTCGGCGGCCCAGCGAGTGGCCTCGCGGCCGAGGCGCTCGCGCAGCCGCGAGTCGGCGAGGATGCCGGCGAGCCGCGCCGCGAGCGCGCCCGCGTCGCCCTCGGGCACGAGATAACCCGTCACGCCGTCGCGCACGGTGGTGGTGAGCCCGCCCACGCGCGAGGCGACCACCGGGCTGCCGCAGGCCATCGCCTCGAGGGCGACCATGCCGAACGACTCGTAGTAGGAGGGCATCACCGTCACGCTGGCGGCGGCGTAGAAGAGCCGGAGCCGCTCTTGCGGCTGGGCGCCGAGGAACCGGACCCGCTCTCCCAGCCCGAGCGCGGTGACCCGGCCGCGCAGGTACTCGCCGTGCCCGTTCTCGGGCTCGTCCTGGTCGCCGCCCACGATGAGGAGGCGCGCCTCGTCGGGCAAGTGCACCATCGCCTCCAGCAGTGTCTCGAGGCCCTTGATGGGCTGCAGCCGTCCCACGTAGAGCAGCATCGGCGCGGGAGGCAGCCCGAGCAGGTCCTTGGCCGTCGCACCACCCATGGGCTGGAACAGCTCGGTGTCCACCCCGCACGGGATCACCGCGATGCGCTCAGCGACAGCGCCGTAATACCAGACCAGATGCGCCCGCTCCACCACGTTGGCGGCGACGATACGGTCGACCGCGCCGACGATCCGCGTCTCCTCCCGGATGCGCAGCTCCGGCTCGAGCTCGTCGGGGGCGCGCGCCACGGTGTTCTTGAGGCGCCCGAGGGTGTGGAACATCTGCACGACGGGCGTCTCCCAGCGCTCGCGCAGGGCGAGCCCGGCGACGCCGGAGAGCCAGTAGTGGGCGTGAATGAGATCGTAGGCGAGGTCCTCGGCCTCGCGGAAGGCCTCGATGCCCTCCACGAACTCCGGCAGGTGCCGGTGCACGATCTCCTTGGGATACGGCCGCTGGGGACCCGCGGGGAGATGGATGACCCGCGCGCCCTCGCCCAGCGGCACGATCCGACGGATGCCGGGGTCCTGCGAGCGCGTGAACACGTCGACCTGCACGCCCATGCGGCCGAGGGCGCGCGCCGTCTCGCGCACGTACACGTTCATGCCCCCCGTCTCCTTGCCGCCGAGCGCGGCGAGCGGGCACGTGTGCACCGAGAGCATGGCGACCCGGAGCTTCACGGCTCGAGCCTCGCGCTCATCACGTCCGTGGGGGTGGGCCCGAACGCGTACTTGTACGGCTCTTCGCCACGCAGGAAGTCGAAGAGCGGCACGCGCCGCTCGATGGCGTCCCGAATCACGTGGCCCAGGAGCACGATGCCGGGGGCCAGTCGCGAGTGCGCCGGATCGAAGCCCGAGTTGTAGAGCCCCACCGCGCCGCCGTACTCGGTGCAGATGAACGAGGCGACCGGGGTGCCCGCGGACTCGAGGAACCAGAGTCGCACCCACCCGGCCACCGCGAGCGCGTCGAGCACTACACGAAAGAAGCCTTCCATGCGCTCGTCCATGAACTTGGCCTTGCCGGTGCGGGACGCGCGGTGCAGCCGGAGAAAGTCATCGAGGCCAGCCCGCATCTCGGCGGGCGTGGTCACGCTCCGCACGCTCACCGCGGGCAGCTCGCCCTCGAGCTTGCGCATCTTCCGGCGGAGCTCGTGACGATCCTTTCCGGAGAGCATGGCGAGGTAGGCGTCCCAGCTCTCGGGCAGCCGCAGCAGGGGGCAGCGCTCTTCACGCTCCACCACGCAGGTGAGACCGTGCGCCGGGGCGAGCCCGGGCAGGCGCGTCGCGGTGGGCGATTCGGCGCGGAGGCCGCGCAGGTGCCAGACGGTGCGCTCGGCCGCTCGATGCTGGAGCAGCGCTTCCCAGACTTCCTCTTCGCGCCCGGAGGCCGCGATGAGGTCGAGGTAGTCCGAGACGTCCACGCCCCCCACGATGCGCCAGAGGCCCGGCTCGTCCTCGTAGAGCGGCAAGAGGCCGGCCAGCGCGTCGGTCTCGTCCCGGGCGGCCAGCACGCGAAGCGGCCGGCCATGTCCGAACGCCGCCAGCCACGCGGCTTGCCATGCGATGGTGAGGAACACCGAGCCCGTCGTCGACTGCGCGACGAGGGCATCCCAGCGCGCGGGGTCCACGGCCTCGAGGCCGGGCAGGGTCTCGATCTTCACGAGCTAGAGGCCGTCCCCGTCCTCGGCGGCGGCGCCCGCGGCGTCCCCGCCCGCATCGTCGCCCTCGGCCATGGCCTCTTCCATGGCGGCGTCGACGTCGTCGCCCAGGTCCTCCCCCATCTCTTCGCCCATCCGCTTGGTGAAGCGGGCGATGCTGGTGGGGTCGTTCTCGTCGAGGTCACCGAAAGAGGAGGGATCGGAAAGGGAATCGAGGCGGGCATCCTCGGACTTGACGGTGGCGAACCGGGACATGAGGCGGGTCAGCTCGGCGCTCCCGCAACGAGGACATCGCGGCGCCTCCGCCTTGGAAGGGGTGAGCACGAGCAGGCTCACCCGGCGCCTACAGCCCCCACATTCGTACTCGTAGATCGGCACGGATCCTGGACCTCGCGGTTATTTGGATGGAGATTCTAGCACCGGCGATTCAGGCCGGGGCGACCTCGACGCGGGCGTCGAACGAGGCCTGTCCCGCCGAAAATCCGAACACATCCACGGCCTCGTCGGGCAGCGCGGCCCCGCCATCGGTCAGCCGATTGAGGCCACCCCACCCGTCCCGCATCCACACGGTGCCGGGCGGCACCTTGTCGGTGACATGGGCCCGGGCCGCCAGCTCTCCGCGCTCGTTGAAGATCCGGATGGCCGCGCCGTCCGTCACCCCACGCGCGGCGCCATCCGCCGGGGAGATCCAGAGCCTCGGCTCCGGATCGAGCCGGGCGAGCGTGGGCAGGGCCTGACCGTGATCGTAGAACGAGTGGAACTGGGTGAGCGTCCGGCCCTGCGAGAAGGTCAAGGGATACGCGGAGGCGGCGGGCGTCTCGTGCACCGGCAGCGGCGGCAGCCCGAGGCCGATCGCGCGCTCGGAGTAGAGCTCGAGCCTGCCGGACGGCGTGGGGAAGCGGAGGTCGGGGTGCGCCACCTGCGAGATGCGGAGGGGGCGAATGCCCCCCTCGGCCCGGAGCGCGGCGATGGTGGCGCCGCCGGTCGAGGAATGGTCGATCAGCGAATCGAGCACGGCCTCTTCTCCCGCCCACGGGTAGAAGTCGGCGAGGCCGAGCCGCCCCGCGAGCTCGCGCAGGACGTGGGACAGCGTGCGCGCCTCACCCGGCGCGGGCAGCGCCCGCTCCATGAGGTAAAGATGCGTGTTGGTGCTCTTGCACCCGACCTCCTCGAGCCACGACGTGGCGGGGAGCACGACGTCGGCGAACTGGCGGGCCGTGTCGTGCAGGAAGAGGTCGTGGCTCATCACCAGGTCGGCGCGTCGCAGTCCCTCCGCTACCGCGCCCGCGTCCGCGTAGGACGACAGCATGTCGGTGCCGAAGAGGAGCAGCGCGCGCAGGCGGCCGTCGCGCAGCGCCTCCGTCATGCTCGACATCTGGAGCGGCAGATAGCGTCCCGGCGGGCGGCGGTCGGGGTCCGTGATGTCATTGAGCTCCTGGCCGTGCGCACGGCTACCGTGCCGCGGGCCGAAGCCGGCGCCGGGAAGCCCGACATTCCCGGTGAGGGCGGGCAGGCACGAGATCGCGCGCCCGGCCTGCCAGGAATTGGCCCCCTTGTGCATGGACGACCCGCCCAGCACGATCATTGCCGGCCGCGTGCCCGCATAGCGCCGCGCCAGGGCGCTGATCCGCTCGGCGGGAATGCCGGTGACCTCGGCGGCCCATGCCGGCGTGTGCGCGCGCACATGCGCGGCCAGCGCGTCGAGCCCGATTGTATGTTGCGCGGTGAAGTCGCGGTCGTGCAGGCCCTCGCCGAGGATCACGTGCAAGAGGCCCAGCGCGAGCGCGGTGTCCGTGCCGGGGCGGATGGTGAGCGCCTCGTGGGCCTGCGCCGCCGCCTCGGTCTCGCGCACGTCGATCGCGATCACGTGAGCGCCGCGGCGCTTCGCCGCGGCGAGATGGCGCGCCGTGTTCGGCTGGCTCGCGAGATTGGCGCCCCAGAGCAGGATGAGGGCGGCGTGCGCCCCCATGTCCTCTTTGGTGCTGGTCTCGAGGAAGCCAGTGAGGCCGAGGCCGAAAGCGCCGAGACCCCAGCAGATCATGGTGGGATTCCACCACTGGCAGCCCCAGTGATTCGCGAAGCGGCGCAGAAGATGCGAGCCGACGCGCGTGCCGTAGTTGTTCGAGAAGGCGCCGTGGCCGCTCCAGAGTCCCACGGCCTCGCGGCCGACGGTGCGTAAGCGGTCCGCCACGAAGTCCAGCGCTTCCGGCCAGCCGGTCTCGCGCCACGGCCCGTCGCGGCGGTCGCGCACGAGCGGGCGCAGGAGGCGCTTGGGGTTACCGATCACCTCGCGCGAGGCCTGCCCGCGCACGCAGAGAAAGCCCTGGCTGTCGGGGTTGTCGGGATCGCCCTTCACCTCGAGGAGCCGACCGTCCTCCACCTCCACGAGCATCCCGCACAGGGTGGGATGGCAGTTCATGGGGCACATGGTGCGGATGACGCGACGGCCCAGCGTGCCGGCAGAGGTCACGGAGCCAGTGTAAGGAAATCCGCGCGTCAGTGGAAGTCGTGGGAGGGAACGGCCCCCATCTGCATGTCCAGCCGCCAGAGGCGGTCGGCCCGCACGGAGATGACGCGGTCCTCGTGCTGCAGCGTGCCCGCGACGAGGAGAAACGGCTCGGCGGTGAGGAGCATGCGGTGGCGGGCGAAGAGCTGCGGCCGCACGATCACGTTGATGAGCCCGGTCTCGTCCTCGAGGTTCAAGAAGATGAAGCCCTTGGCGGTGCCGGGACGCTGGCGCACCACCACCGCCCCCGCGACGCGCACCGCGCGGCCGCCGGGGAGGCCCGCGAGATCGGCGGCGCGCACCACGCCAGCGGCGGCGAGGCCGCGTCGGCGGAGCGCCAGGGGATGCGGCCCGATGGAGAGATCCGTCCCCTCGTAGTCCGCGACCACGCGCTCCTCCACCGTCATGCGCCGCAGCGGCGAAGGCGAGGGCGGATCGGGCAGCGCGGCGTAGAGCGCCCCGGTGGGCCGGATGGCGCGCTCGCCCTCCCAGAGGGCCTGACGGCGCTCGAGGCCGAGCCCGCGCAGCGCCCCCACCTCGCCGAGCCGCGCCAGCTCCTCGCGGTTCACGCGGCTGCGCTGCACGAGATCGGCCACCGAATCGAAGGGCCGCTCCGCGCGGGCGGCTTCGAGACGCTTGCCGATCTCCTCACGGAGCCCCTTCACGTAGCGGAGGCCGAGCCGGACGGCGCCGTCCTCCTCGATGGCGCAGAGCCAGCCCGAGCGGGTGACGTCGATCGGCCGGAGCGCCTGTCCGTGCCGCTGCGCGTCCCGCACGACGGTGGCGGGATGATAGAAGCCCATGGGCTGATTGTTCAGGAGCGCGGCGTAGAAGGCGGCGGGATGATGCGCCTTCATGTACGTGCTCGCGTAGGCGAGGAGGGCGAAGCTCGCCGCGTGACTTTCCGGGAAGCCGTACAGCGCGAAGGCGGTGATGGAGCGGATGATGGCCTCGGCGGGCTCACCGGTGATGCCCTGGCGGGCCATGCCGGCGCGGAGCTTGGCCTCGATCTCGCCCATGGCGCGCACGGAGCGCTTGAAGCCGAGGGCGCGGCGCAATTCCTCGGCCTCGCCGCCGGTGAAGCCGGCGGTGGCCATGGCCATGCGCAGCAATTGCTCTTGAAACAAGGGAACGCCCAGTGTCCGCCGCAGGATGGGCTCGAGCGAGGGATGCGGCACCGTCACGGGCTCGCGGCCGGCGCGGCGGCGCAGATAGGGATGCACCATGTCGCCCACGATGGGGCCGGGGCGGATGATGGCCACCTGCACCACGAGATCGTAGAAGCGCTCGGGGCGCAGGCGCGGCAGCGTGGCCATCTGCGCGCGGCTCTCCACCTGGAACACGCCCACCGTATCGGCCTGCTGGAGCATCGCGTACACCGTGGGATCGTCCGCCGGGAGCTGCGCGAGATCCACGATGCTCCCGCGCGCGGCCAGCATCTCGATGGCGTCCTGGAGGAGCGACATCATACCGAGGCCGAGGAGATCCACTTTCACGATGCCGAGCGCGCTGCAGTCGTCCTTGTCCCACTGCACCACCGAGCGCCCTGGCATGCTGGCGGGCTCGAGCGGCACGACGCCGTCGAGCCGTCCCTGACAGATCACCATGCCGCCCGAATGCTGGCCGAGATGGCGCGGCAGATCCTGGATGGCCGTCCACAGCTCGGCGAAGCGCCGGATACGCGGGTGATCGGGGTCGCAGCCGGCGGAACGGAGGTGCACGAGCAGGCTGTCGCCGGGATCCTTGTATTCCAGATCGGACACGTACCGACTCAGCCGCTCGATCAAGTCGGGCGGGAGCGCCAGCACCTTGCCCACCTCGCGCGCGGCCAGGCGGCCGCGATACGTGATGACGTTGGCGGTCATGGCGGCGCCGAGGCGGCCGTAGCGTTCATAGACGTACTGGATCACGCGCTCGCGCCGGTCGCCGCTGGGGAGATCCAGGTCGATGTCCGGCCATTCACCCCGCTCCTCGGAGAGGAACCGCTCGAACAGGAGCTCCATCCCGACCGGATCGACGGCGGTGATGCCGAGCGCGTAGCAGACGGCGCTGTTGGCGGCCGAGCCCCGCCCCTGCACCAGGATGCTCTCGCGACGGCAATACTCCACGAGGTCCCACACGATGAGGAAATAGCCGGCGAGGTCGAGCCGGGCGATGAGATCCAGCTCGCGCGCGATCTGCTTGCGCGCGCGCGCGGCGAGCTTGGGATCGCGCGCGTAGCGCACGCGCCGGCCCGCCTCGGCGAGATGGCGCAGGAAGCCGATGGGCGTCTGGCCGGGCGGCAAAGGATAGTCGGGGAAGCGATAGCCCAGGTGCTTGAGCGTGAAGGCGAGACGGATGGCGAGCTCGCCTGAATTGGCCACCGCCTCCGGGCAATCGGCGAAGAGGCGCTCCATCTCCCGCGGCGGCCGGAGATGGCGCTCGCTGTTGTCGGCGAGCAAGCGCCCCGCACGGTCCAGCGTGGTGTGGTGGCGGATGCACGTGAGCGCGTCCAGCAGCGGGCGCTGGCCCCGCTCGGCCAGGCGCGGAGCATTGGTGGCGAGCAGCGGCAGGCCGCTGCGCGCCGCCTCGCTGCGCAACCACTCGTTGCGCGCCTCCTCGGCACGGCGCAGACGGCGCTGCAGCTCCACGAACACGTTGCCGCGGCCGAAGGTGCCCACGAGCCGATCGAGCCGAGTCCGCGCGGCGGCCGCGCCGCCCGTCTCCAGCGCCAGCGCCAAGGGCCCATCGCCGCTGCCCGTCAGACAGACCAGTCCCCCGGCGTGCTCGGCCACCTCGTCCAGCGTCGCCCCCTTTTCCATATCCGCTCGCCTCGCCTTCGGCTGCGGCTCGCCCTCCTCGCTCCGCTCGACCCCCTTTCCCGTATCCGCTCGCCTCGCCTTCGGCTGCGGCTCGCCCTCCTCGCTCCGCTCGAACCCCTTTCCCATATCCGCTCGCCTCGCCTTCGGCTGCGGCTCGCCAATCAACTGCGCCCGCATCTTCATCTTGGTGAGGAGGCGGCAGAGGTTCTGATAGCCCTCGGGACTTTCTGCCAGCAGCGGGAGGCGCCCGCCCTCGGCGAGGGTGACTTCGGCGCCGACCAGGGGGTTGATTCCCACTCGCGTGGCCGCGCGATAGAAGCGCGGGGCGCCGTAGAGGCCGTCGCGGTCGAGGAGGGCCAGCGCCGGCTGCTCGAGCGCGGCGGCGCGCTCGGCCAACGCTTCGGGCAAGGCCGCTCCCTCGAGAAAGCTGAAAGCGCTCCGTGCGTGGAGCTCGACGAACACCGCCGCCTCCCCCGCCGCTAGGCCGGCGGCCGGCCCGGCGCGACGCGGGGAAAGAAGGGGCGCGGCTCGATCAGGTCGAGCAGCTCGGCGAAGCTTTCGCGGAGCACGTGGGTGGGGCACACCTCCGCCTCCGTCCGGGTCTCCGAGCGGGCAAGCATCGCGGGCGTCCAGTGCGTGACCCGTCGCAACAGCGCGTAGCCGGGCCGTCCGCGCACGTCGCCGTAGCCGGCGAACACGTCGACGACGCCCGCCGCCTGCGCCATCGCCACGTCCTTGACGAGGCTGTCCCCGACATAGACGACTTCATCGGGCGCCGTGCCCAGCTCGTCCAGGATTCCGCGCAGCACCGCGGCGTCGGGCTTCCACGCGCCCGCGCGCGTGTGGCGATGCACGGTGGCGCCGAGGCGATAGTGCTCGGGGGGATAACGGCGAATGGTCTCGGGGGTAGCGCCATCGGGCAGCGCGTGATCCGGCGGCGAGTAGAGCGTGTGGAGCACCCCGTCGAGGCCCAGCGCGCGCACGCGGTAGGCGGCGTAGTACGCCAGCGACTCCGTGTAGGCGATCACGCGCGTCCCCGCCGCGCGCAGGGCGCGGAGGGTGTCGAGCACGCCGGGGTAGAGCCGCAGCGTGCCCCGCCGCGCCGCGCGATAGGTCTCGATGGCGCCCGCGTAGCGCGCCCTCAGGTCTTCCCCCGGATGGCGCGCGCGCAACGACGGCAGCGCCTGGATGACGAAGGCGTACTCCGTGGTGCCGTGCTCCTGGTGGAGCTGATAGATTTCGCGCACCAGCGTCTCGCGCGGCACCCCGCTGTCGGCGATCAGGCGCTCGAGCATGGCGCCGAAGGCGGCGTGCCACATCGCGAGCCAGTCGAAGAGGGTGTTGTCCATGTCGGTGACGAGCACGCCGATGGCGGGCCGGCTCATGGGTCAGCGCGGGCTCCGGCCGGGGGAGCCCCGGAAAGCCCGGAAGAACGTCCGCAGCTCCTCGGCGAGAAGCGCCCGCGCCTCCGCGGCGATGAAGTGGCCGCCCCGAGGAAACTCCACCCAGCGGCGGATGTCGGCATAGCCGCGCTCGGCGCGCTCACGCGGCGGATGCTGCACGTCTTCGCGGGTGAGGGCCACGCCGGTGGGGACATTGATGCGCGTGGTCATGCGGCGGGGCTCGCGCGCCCGCTCGTAGTAGGAGCGGTTCGCGGCGTTGGCGGTCTCGGTGACCCAGTAGAGGGTGACATTGGCGAGGAGCAGATCGCGCGAGAAGTAGCGCTCCACCTCGCCGGCGGGATCGGTCCACGCGCGCCACTTCTCCACGATCCACGCGGCCAGCCCCGCCGGCGAGTCGTGGAGGCCGTAGGCGAGCGTCTGCGGCCGGGTCTCCTGGATGGCGTTGTAGCCCGCCTCCTCCCGCATCCAGCGCGCTTGCACCTCCTCGAAGGCGCGCTCGGCCGCGGTGAGCGGCCGGGCGTCCTCGCCGATCACCGGCCCGGGAAAGGTGGGCATGAGGGTGTGGAGGGCGATCACCCGCTCGGGCGCATCGTAGGCGAGCCAGCCCGAGATCACCGCCCCGATATCGTTGGCGTGCAGCGCGTAGCGCGCGTAGCCCAGGCCTTCCATGAGCCGCGCCCAGAGGCCGGCCACGCGGCTGCGCGTCATGCCGCGGCCGGGCCGGTCGGAGAAGCCGAACCCGGGCACGGACGGCACGATGACGTCGAAGGCGTCCGCGGGGTCGCCGCCGTGCGCGCCGGGATCGGCGAGCCGCGGGATGATCTCGAGGATCTCCACCACGGAGCTGGGCCAGCCGTGCGTGATGAGGAGCGGCATCGGCGCCGGCCCGCGGCCGCGTACGTGGATGAAGTGCACCCCGGTCCCCTCCACGTCGGCGCGGAACTGGGGGAAGGCGTTGAGCGCGTGCTCGTGCCGGCGCCAGTCGAAGCGCGTGGCCCAGTACTGCACCAGCTCGCGCATGTACGCGAGGTTGGCGCCGTAGTCCCAGCCCGCGTCGTCGACCTCGTCGTGCCAGCGGGTGCGGGCGAGACGGGCCCGGAGATCGTCCAGCATGGGCTGCGGCACGTTCACCGTGAAGGGGCGGATGTCCATCGCGTGTCCTCGCGCATGGGCAGCGCTCAGTCGTAGATGCCTTCGAGCACCCAGGCCGAGCCATCGTGCGCGAGCCGGCCCAGGGTGCCATCGGCCAGCTCCACGTCCCATTCGTCGGAGGCCCAGCGGCTCTCCAGCCACCAGTCGCCCGAGCTGCGCCATGGCCCCGCGCTCGCCACGATGGGACCGGCGAGCCCGGCGGCGCGGAGATGCACGGGCCGGCCGCCGATGAGCCGCACCTGGGCCGGCCGCGGCGGGCGGCAGCGGCGCAGGGCGAGCGTGCCCCCCTCACCCGCTGCAGGGAGTGAGGGAAAGGTCTCCGTCCCTCTCCCCCCTGGGGGAGAGGGCAAGGGTGAGGAAGGGACTTGCAGCGCCTCGAGCCGCAGCGCGCCGGGGCGATGCGTGTCGAGCAGCACGGGCACGCCGAGATTGTCCGGCCCCACCAGCGCGATGACCCGCGCCACCGTCTCGGCGAGCGTGCGCGGGCTGGGCCGGCGGTCGCCGTCGAGCGGCTCCTGCGAGGCGGGCACGCGCACGGGCTGGGCGCGCAGGGTGAGCGCGGTCACCGCGGCGGGCGGCGGCTCCGCGGTGAGCGTGGCGCGCAGCACGGCCATCACCGCGCGCGCCTCATGCGTGGGCACGGGCGGGACGAAGGCGCCGTCGACCGTGCGCGGCGTCTCCCCCGGCCGCGCGGTGAGGCGGCACGACCACTCGAAGCGATCGGCGGCGAGGGCCTGCGCCGCGAGCCGCGCGCAGAGGCCCTCGGCGCATTCCGTGAAGAGGCCGAAGAGCGGCTCGAGATTGTCGAGCGCCCAGTCGAGCTCGCGCGTCTCCTCGAAGCGAGGCGGCGGCCGCCAGGGATCGAGCGGACGCGGATCCTCCCCACGGGCCAGCGCCTGCAACCGCGCGCCCTCGGGGCCCAGCCGCTCGTAGAGATCGCGGCCGGGCAGATCCGCCAGCTCGCCGAGGGTCCGGATGCCCCAGCGAGCGAAGCGCCGGGCCATCTCGAGCGAGAGGTCGAGCAGGGCGATGGGCGCCGGGCGGAGATGGAGCGCGTCAGCGCCGGGCGGAATACAGGCCAGCTCCGCCGCGCGCCGCGCGGCCAGCCGCGCGGCGACGCGGCTGCCCGCCAGCCCCACGCGCGTGGGCAGGCGCGCGTCGCGCGCGCGCTGGACCAGCCGCCGCGCCAGCGCCGGCTCGTCGCCGAAGAGCGCGCCGAGCCCGGCGACGTCGAGATACACCTCGCCCGGCCCCGCCTCCTCGACCCGCGGCGAATGCACCACGCCCACCTCGAGCAGCGCCTGCTGCGCCGCCGCTTCGTGGGCGGGCACGCGCTCGCGGCAGATCACTCCGCCGGGGCGCGCCTGCGCCGCCGCCTCGGTCATGCCGGGTGCGACGCCGAGCGCGCGCGCTTCTGGGCTGGCCTCGATCACCATGCGCGCGGGGCGCGCGTCATCGAGCACGGCGAGCGGGCGGCTCGCCAGCGCGGGCTCCGCGCGCACCGCCGCCGCGGCGGCGAAGCGGGGCACGAGGAGACAGCCGATGCGCCTCAGAGCCGCCACGTGATCTCCCACTCTTTCGCTCTGGGCGAGGGCTGGGATGTGGGGGGGAAGGTTCGCGCGCGCACGACTTCCACCCGCGAGCCGAGCCCCTCGAGCCGCAGCGGCCGTGGCGCGCCCATCCAGCGCGCGGGGCCTCGCGCCACCGCGAGCACGAGCGCGGCCGCGCTGCCCGCGAGATGCCGTGGAGCATGGAGCACCAGCCGCGTGGGCATGTCACGCACGGCGCGCTGCAGACGAATCCAGGTGGCCGCGCCCAGGCTCGACAGGCGGCGCTCGTACGGCTCCGTCGGATCTGTGGAGAGATCGAGCACGACCCAGGCGAATCCACTCGAACGGGCCAGGAGCTCCGCGGAGCGGCAGGCACGGTCGGGCCGGCGACCCGCGCGCACCCAGAGTAGCGAGCGCAGGGCGGCGCCGGCGGCGGCCGCGCCGGCAGGATCGAACGCATCCGATCCGTCGACGAGCGCCACCAGCTCGCCGGCCGCGGTCGCGCGGGCGAGCAGGCTCGTGACGAGGCTGCTACCTCCCGCGGACCGAGGGCCGACGATCTCGCTGAGCTGGCCTCGGGGAAACACCTCCAGCAAGGAGGCGGCGCTCCCCTCGAGACCCCACCCTGGCGGGGGCAAGGACTCTGTGGCTATGGCCATTGATCGGGGCTCGGTCGTGCTGAGTGGATGTATTACACATCAGGTGTTGAGTAGAGGCAAGATTCCAAATAGAGGGGTCATGGCGCGAGGATCCCCCATATCTAGGGCCGGTGACCGCTTACCGGGAGTGCTACAGTGGGCGCGACCCGGGTCCCATGACACCGCTCACGACAACCCTGCTTCTCGCCATGCTCGTGAGCGTCGCGTGCGGCGCGGCGCCCGCGCCGAGGAATGGAACCTCAGCTACCCGGGATTCGAGCTGGCCATCTGTTCCGCCCCGGCCACGGTCCGCCCCATGACCAAGCGCGAGCGGGTCATGGCGGCCCTGCGTGGCGAGCCGGTCGACCGCGTACCCCTGGCCTTCTGGCTCCACAACTTCGCCACCGAGAACTCGGCCCAGGGTCTGGCGGATGAGACGCTCCGCCTCCTGCACCGCTTCGACTGGGATTTCTTGAAGCCTCAGTCGCGCGCCCAGTGCTTCGCCGAGATGTGGGGCCTGGCCTTCGCGCCATCGGGCGAGAAGGCCCGCCCCTACTCGGTCACGGACACGCCGGTGGCGGATGCGGCCGGGCTCGCCGCGCTGCGCGCCGTGAACCCCGAGCAGGGCGCACTCGGCGAGCAGCTCGAGGCCCTCCGGCTGCTCCGCGCCGCCGTGGGCCCCGACGTGCCGATTATCTGGACGGTGTTCTCGCCGCTCATGGTGCTGCCGATGCTGGTGCCCGGCGGCCGGGAGCAAGCCCTGGCCCTCGCGCGATCGTCGCCGCGCGAGACGGAGTCGGCGCTGGGCGCCATGGGGGACACCTTCGCGCGCTACGCGAGGGCCTGTCTCGCCGCCGGGGCGGACGGGCTCTTCTACGCCACCAACATGGCCACGCGCGAGCTCATCAGCGCCGAGGAGTGCCGCCGCTGGCAGCGGCCGTTCGATCTGCGCGTGCTGGAGGCCGTCGCGGAGGCCCCCTTCAATGTGCTTCACGTCTGCGGCCCCGGCATCCACTTCGACGAGTTCGCCGACTATCCGGTCACCGCGTTTTCCTGGGCCACGGTGCCTGGCAATCCGAGCCTCGACACCGTGCACGTCCGCACGGGCAAGGCGGTCGTGGGCGGGCTCCCCGCCAAGCCCGAGATCGCGGCGATGAAGGCGGACGAGCTCATGCGACGCGCTCGGCGTGCAATCGCCGAGATGAGCGGACGCTGGCTCCTGCTCGGTCCCGACTGCTCCATCAATCCCGACACACCAGAAGCGTTGATGGCGATTCGTCCATGACGAGCTTCCGCGTCAACGGTCGCGGCGTGCAGGTGACCGTCGATGCGGACACGCCGCTGCTCTGGGCGCTGCGCGACGAGCTGGGACTCACCGGCACCAAGTACGGCTGCGGGGCCGCGCAGTGCGGCGCCTGCACCGTGCACCTCGACGGCCAGGCCATCCGCGCCTGCGTGACCCCCATCACCGCGGCGGAGGGCCGGCAGGTCACCACCATTGAAGGGGTGACGGACGAAGGCGCGACGCGCCGGGTGGCGAGCGCGGTGCAGGAGGCCTGGAATCGGCTGGACGTGGTTCAGTGCGGATTCTGCCAGCCCGGCCAGATCATGTCGGCGGTGGCGCTCCTCTCCGCAATCCCGCGGCCCACCGATGCCGACATCGACGCCGCGATGACCGGCAATCTGTGCCGCTGCGCCACCTATCAGCGAATCCGCGCCGCCATTCACGACGCGGCGAAGAGCTTGTGATGCCGACCCGCCGCCAGTTCCTCAAAGGCGCAGCCGCCGTCGGCGCGGGCCTCGTGGTCGAGTTCCGCCTGGAGCCGGTCCGCGCCCAGACCCCGGCGCCCGCGCCCGGCGTGCTGGCGCCCAACGCCTTCGTGCGCATCGCGCCCGACAACACCGTGACGATCGTGGCCAAGCATCTCGAGATGGGCCAGGGCGTTCACACCGGCCTCGCCACGCTCATCGCCGAAGAGCTCGACGCCGACTGGAGCCAGATCCGTGTCGAGGCCGCGCCCGCGGATGCCAAGCGCTACAAGAACCTCGCCTGGGGACCGCTCATCAGCGTACAGGCCACCGGCGGAAGCAATTCCATCAGGAACTCGTGGGAGCAGCTCCGGCGCGCCGGCGCCACCGCGCGCGCCATGCTCGTGGCGGCCGCCGCGCAACGCTGGGCGGTGCCCGCGGGGGAGATCACGGTGGATCGCGGTGTCGTGGCGCATGCCGCGAGCGGGCGCCATGCGACGTTCGGCGAGCTGGCCACCGATGCGGCCCGCCAGACCCCGCCGCGCAACATTCATCTGAAAGACCCGAAGGACTTCATGCTCATCGGGCGCCACGCGCCACGGGTGGACTCGCGCCCCAAAACCCAAGGGTCGGCGGTGTACACCCAGGACGTGCGGCGCCCCGACATGCTCACCGCCGTCATCGCGCGCCCACCCCGATTCGGCGCGATCGCACGTTCTTTCGACGCGACTGCCGCGCGGCGCGTGAACGGCGTCACCGACGTCGTGCGGGTGCCGTCCGGCGTCGCGGTGGTCGCAAAGGGGACATGGGCGGCCATCAAGGGGCGCCGCGCGCTTCGGATCGAATGGAACGAGCGGGCGGCGGAGCGGCGCGGCACCGAAGACCTCCACGCGCACTACCGCACGCTCGCCGTGCAGCCGGGGGCGGTGGCGCACTGGCTCGGGGACGTGCCGGCGGCCATGAGAGGGGCCACACGCGTGCTCGAGGCGGTCTACGAATTCCCCTACCTCGCGCATGCGCCGATGGAGACGCTCGACTGCGTGGTGGAGCTCCGGCCCGACGGCTGCGACATCTGGCTGGGCTCGCAGGTCCCCACGCTCGATCACGAGGCCGTGGCATCGGTGGTCGGCCTGCCCGAGAGCAAGGTGCAGGTGCACACCGTGCTCGCCGGTGGAAGCTTCGGCCGCCGCTCGACCGCGCGCGCCGAGCTGGTCGTCGAGGCGGCCACCGTCGCCAAGGCGCTGGGCGGCCCCCGGACGGTGAAGCTCGTGTGGACGCGCGAAGATGACCTTCGCGGCGGCTTCTACCGTCCGCTCTACACCCACCGGCTGCGGGCGGGGCTCGACGCCGCGGGCGAGGTCGTGGCGTGGGAGCACCGCATCGTGGGGCAATCGATCATCGCCGGCACCCCGATGGCCATTCTCCGGGTCCGGGGTGGCGTCGACCCCACCTCGGTGGAGGGCGCGGCGAACCTTCCCTATGCCATCCCCAACATGCTGGTGGACCTGCACTCGCCCACCGTGGGCATCCCGGTGCTCTGGTGGCGCGCGGTCGGCAGCACGCACACCGCGTATTCCACCGAAGCCTTTCTCGACGAGCTGGCCCGCGCCGCCGGGCGCGATGCCTTGGACATGCGTCGCGCCATGCTCGGACGGCATCCGCGCCATCAGGGCGCGCTCGATCTGGTTGCGCGAGAGTCGGGATGGGGCCAGCCCCTGCCACCGGGACGCGCCCGCGGCGTGGCCGTGCACGAGTGCTTCGGCACCGTGGTGGCCCAGGTCGCCGAGGTGTCGCGCGACGCCGACGGCCTCCCCAAGGTCGAGCGTGTGGTGTGCGCGGTGGACTGTGGCATCGCGGTGAACCCCGACGTGGTGCGCGCGCAGATGGAAGGGAGCATAGGCTTCGGTCTCGGCAGCGCGCTCTGGAGCGAGATCACCCTGGTGGACGGTGTCGTGCAGCAGTCCAACTTCCACGACTTCCGCATCCTGCGCCTCGACGAGATGCCGCGCGTCGAGGTGCACATCGTGCCGTCGGCGGCCCCACCCACCGGCGTGGGCGAGCCCGGCGTGCCACCCATTGCACCCGCGGTGGCCAACGCGTGGCTGGCGCTGACCGGTCAGCCCGTGCGCCGGCTGCCCTTCGCTCGACTCGCCGACGCGGGGCGCGTGTGAGGCCCCACCCACGCCGCCGCGCCGCCCTCGTCGTCACGGCGCTCGGCGTGATCGCCCTGGCCGCCGGCGCGGGTGCCCAGGATCCCGGCACGCTGCGGGGGCCGGACGCGTTCATCTCCATCGGCGATCGGGCCCAACGCTCGATGGCCCTCTTCACCGAGGCGGCCAAGGTCTTCCAGCACCCGCGCTGCCAGAACTGCCATCCCGGCGACGATCGCCCGCGGCAGGGCAACGAGGGACGGCCGCATTCGCCGACGGTGCAACATGGCGTCGATGGTATGGGCGCGGCGGGCCTGCGCTGCCCGGCCTGCCACGGGGAGGCCAACTTCGATGCGGTGGGTATGCCGGGGATGACGGGCTGGCATCTGGCCCCTGCCGCGATGGGGCTGCGTGGGCGGTCCGTCGGGCGCATCTGTGCGCAGGTCAAGGATCCCAGTCAGAACGGGAGCCGGGAGCTGGCCGACATCGTGTCGCACGTGGAGCAGGACCGCCTCATCGCGTGGGCGTGGACACCGGGAACGGGGCGCCGCCCCGCGCCCGGGACGCACGGGACCTTCGCGGCGCTGATGCGCGCGTGGGCGGAAACCGGCGCGGAGTGTCCGCCTGGCTAGAGCCGGAACCGCGCGCGGATCTCCTCCGGCCGCTCGGAGTACGGGGGGATCGACTCGGCGGGGTCGAAGACGATGGGGAGCACCAGCACCGCGGGGCCGGGCGCCCGGCGCGCCGCGGCCAGCCCCGCGGCGAGGCCCGCGGGCTCGCCCACCGTCGCCACGTGCGGGATGCCCGACGCGCGCGCGAGCGCCGGCCAGTCGACCGGCGCGCCGGGCAGCGCCTGACCGCCCGACGACTCGTAGTGCCCGTTCACCCAAAGGATCGTGGTGAGATTGGGCGCGCCGGCGGCCGCCACGGTCGCGAGCACGTTCGGGCTCATCAAGAGGGAGCCGTCCCCCTCCAGCGCCACCACGTGACGGTCGGGGCGCGTCAGCGCGATGCCCAGCCCGAGCGGAATGGCCGCGCCCATCGAGTCGCAGAGCGCGAACACCGGCGCCGACACCTCCATGTGGGGCAGCCAGCGCGCATTGGCCCCGAGGCAGGAGACGAGCACGTCGTGCGGCGTCAGGAGCGCGACGAGGGCATCGAGAAATGGCTTCCGCGGACTCATGCGAGGTCCTCGCCGCTGATCAGGAGCACGAAGGGGCCGCGCGACTCCACCGCGAACTGCACGCCACGCGTCACCTGGGCGGCCAGATCACCGCGCGAGTCGGCCATCGCGTGCGGCAGCCGCCACGCCTGGAGCGTCGCCTCGGTGACCCGGCCCTTGGGGGCATGGTAGTAGACCGGATCACGATGGTCCCCCCGGAGGGACACGATGAAGAAGCAGGGAAGGCGATAGAGCTCGACCAGCCCGGCGAGGATCCCGCCGCAGTTGAGCAGCCCCGCGTTCTGGATCAGCACGGCGCCGCGGCCGCCGGCCAGGTTGGCGCCGCACGCCACCGCCACCGCCTCCTCCTCGCGGGCCACATCCAGCGCCCGGATCGTCGCCGACCCGCGCACCGTGGCCATCAGCTTGCCGATCCAGGTGTCGGGCACGGAGGCGACCAGCGTCACCCCCGCCTCCTCGAGCCCCCGGACGATGGCCTGCGCGCCGCTCACCCGATCACCATGAAGGCGTCGGCGGCGAGGTGCAAGCGGACGCGCTGGCCGGGGGCGAGCGGCACGGGCGCCGGCTCGGTGACGAAGACGCGCACGCGCTGGCCGTCCGCGAGCTTCGCGGTCACCTCGGTCTGCGCGCCCTGATAGACGAGGGCGTCGATCTCGGCCTCCACGACATTGTCGCCGCTCTCCGTCGCCAGCCGCACGCGCTCGGGCCGTATGGCGAGCTCCACCTCCGCGCCCCGCGTCAGCGCGCGCCCGGCGGCGACGCGCAGAGTGACGCCTCCTCCCACGGCGACGAGCTCCCCGCTCACCGCGCGTCCGCGCAGCATGGTGGAGGCCCCGATGAAGTCGGCCACGAAGCGCGTGGCCGGCCGCCCGTAGATCTCGCGCGGCGCCCCCAGCTGCTCGATGCGCCCGCCCCGCATCACCGCGATGCGGTCGGAGAGCCCGAGGGCCTCCGCCTGGTCGTGGGTGACGAACACCGTGGTGATCCCGACCGAGCGCTGGATCGCCCGCAGCTCGTCCCGCATCTCCTCGCGCAGCCGCTTGTCGAGCGCGGCGAGCGGCTCGTCCAGCAGGAGCACGCGGGGTCGATACACGAGCGCCCGGGCCAGGGCCACCCGCTGCTGCATGCCGCCGGAGAGCTGCGCGGGCCGCTGGCGCTCCCGGCCCTCCAGGCGGACCAGGGTCAGCGCCTCCGTCACCCGGCGGGCGATCTCCGCCCCGGCGACGCGACGCTCGCGGAGGCCAAAGGCCACGTTCTCGAACACGGTCAGATGGGGGAACAGCGCGTAGGACTGGAACACGACGCCGAGCCCGCGGAGATGCGGGGGGCGGCCCGTCACGTCCTCGCCGTCGATCACGATGCGGCCCGCGGTGGGCTCCACGAAACCCGCGATGAGGTTCAGCGTGGTGGTCTTGCCGCAGCCGGAGGGCCCCAGCAGCGAAAGAAACTCGCCCTCGAGGACCGCGAGGTCGAGGGCCTCCACCGCGCGCACGCTCCCGTACTCGCGCGTGCAGCCCCGGAGCTCGACGACAGTGCGCGCCATCTCAGTGCTGGAGGAAGACGCGGCCGAGGTCCAGGAAGTGATCGGCCAGCCAGATCACGAGGAAGGTGGCGGCGATGAAGAGGCTCGAGAGGGCGGCGATGGTCGGGTCCGTGTAGTTCACCACGTACGTGAACATGGCGACGGGCAGGATCTCGGTGACGCGGTTCGAGATGAAGAGCGACACCACGAACTCGTTCACCGAGACCACCACGGCGAACAGCAGCGCGGCGAAGAGCCCCGGGCGGAGCAGCGGGAGCGTCACCCGGAAGAACACGCGGCGCGGCGAGGCCCCGAGGCTGGCCGCGGCGCGCTCCAGCGCGGGATCGAGGTTCCTCACGCTCACCCACACCGAGCGCACCACGAACGGCAGCACCAGCGTCACGTGCGCGGCGATGAGCACGAGGCGGCTCCGGAGCAGGCCGAGCGCGGCGGCCAGGATGAGAAAGCCGAGGCCGGCGGCCACGCCCGGCACCACCAGTGGCGAGAGGAGGGCCGCCGCCCAGAGGCTCCGCCCCGGGAGCCGCGCGCGCTCGAGGGCCAGGGCGGCGAGCGTCCCGATGGGGAGGGCGAGGGCCACCGCGCCGCCCGTCACCACGAGGCTGTTCCACGCCGCCCGCTGGAACTGGGGATAGGTGAGCACGTTCACGTACCAGCGCCAGGAGAAGCCGGCCGGCGGGAACGACAGGATCGCCGTCGGGTTGAACGATACCGCGATCACCACCACGGTCGGCAGTGTCATGAAGGCCAGGAGCGCCAGCACCGCGAGGCGCAGAATCACGTGACGCGCCCCCCGGCGAGGCGGCCCGCCCCGGCGAGCAGCGCGAGCGTGAGGGCCAGGGCGAGCATGGCGAAGGCGGCGGCGCCCGGCCAGTTGAAGGAATCGAGCCCGAGGTCTTTCACGACGTTGGCGATCATCTTCACCTTCCCGCCCCCGAGCAGCTCGGGCGTGGGAAAGGCCGACAGGGTCCACGCGAACACGATGAGCCCGCCCGAGACGATGCCGGGCATGGACAGCGGCAGCGTCACCCGCCAGAAGACGCGCACGGGTCGCGCGCCCAGGCTCGCCGCCGCGCGCTCGTAAGCCGGGTCGATATGGCTGAGCGCGGCGGCCAGGATCAGGATCATGGTGGGCATCGAGAAGTGGATCAGCCCGACCAGCACGCCGCGCTCGGTGAACAGCATGGGCACCGGCCAGGTGATCACGGTGTTGCCCAGCACCAGCACCCAGGCGTAGGTTCGCACGATGGCGCCGGTGAAGAAGGGCGCGAGGGTGAGGACCAGCAGCGCGCTGCGCACCCGCCGCGACGGCGTGCGCGCCAGCGCGTACGCCACGGGATAGGACGCGGCGAGGGTGAGGACGGTGGTCAGGGCGGCGAGGATCACGGTGTCCCACACCGCGTGGAGGTACTGCGGGGCCACGACGCCCTTGAAATTGGCGAGCGTATAGGCTCCGGGGGCCAGCGAGCCCGGCACGAACTCGAGCAGGCTCCACCGGAACAACGCAGTGAGCGCCGCCGCGAAGACGGCGAGCACCGCGAGGGCCGGGAGGAGCAGCAGCTTCACGGCCGCCGCGTCACGCGATGACGCTACTTCTTGACGATGTTGGCGGTGAACCATTCCCGCCAGCCGGGCAGGTTCTTGGCGCGGGCCTCGTCGTTCATGATGTAGCCGCGGTCTTTCCACTCCGCCGCGCTGGCGAAGATGCCGGGCTGGCCCTTAAGGTTGGCCGGCACGGAGGCGCCGAGGTTCACCGGCCCGGCGCGGAGCGCCTTCACCAGTTCCGACTGGATGTCCTTGGAGAGCGCGAGGTCGATGAATTGATGGGCGGCGGCCGACTTCTTGGTTCCTGCCATGATCGCCATGGTGTCGATGCCCACGATGCCCGGATAGTCGGAGGGCTGCACCACCTTCACCTGTATCCCCTGCTCCTGCAGGTGATAGGCGTTCACCGACAGCATCACCTGCACCGGCGCCTGGCCCGTCTTCATCAGGTCCTGGCTCTGGGCGTCGGTGGAGTAGAAGGCCGCGATGGAGTCCTTCAGCGCCTTCAGCTTCCCCTCGCCCCTCTGCCAGGTCACCTCGTTGCCGCCCTCCATGAGGGCGGCGATCGTGATGATGTGCGAGGGGTCGAAGTCGGGCATGGCGATCTTGCCCTTGAGCGAAGGCTTCCAGAGATCCGACCACTTCGTGATGTCCTCCTTCACGAGGTCGGGCCGGTAGACGACGGTGTAGACGTAGGACCAGGAGCCGAGATGATAGTCGCTGCGGACGGCCTCCTTCGCGATCTCCTTGGCGTTGGGAATCTTGGCCATGTCCAGCTTCTCGTAGAGCCCGTCGGAGATGTAAAGGCGCGCCACGTGCGTGGTGGTGAAGTTCAGGTCGACGAGGGGGCTGCCCTTGGCAACCCGCGCCTTGGCGAGGCGGTCGATGGTTCCGCCCACCTCGAACTCGACGGGCATGCCGGTCTTGGCGGTGAACGCCTTGCCGAGCACCTTCTCGACCGTGTCCTTCCAGTTGCCGCCCCAGACGCTGACCACGAGCGCGTTCTGCGCGTGGGCGGCGGGCGCGAGCAGGGCCACGGCGAGCAGCGCGCCGGCGAGCGAGGTGAGAGCAGGTGAGCGCATCGACGTCCTCCTGGTCAGGCGGGTGGGGTCCGGGCCGCCGCGCGCGCGGCGGCTTCGACCGCTTCGACGATGAAGTGATAGCCGGTGCACCGGCAGAGATTGCCCGCGAGCATCTCGCGGATCTCGTCGGGGGTGGGATGGGGATGCTCCTTGAGGAACGCATGGGTCGTCAGCAGGATGCCGGGCGTGCAGTAGCCGCACTGGAGCCCGTGCTTGTCCTGGAAGGCCTGCTGCAGCGGCGCGAGCCCCTCGTCGGGCGTGATGCCCTCGACGGTCGTGATGGCGTGGCCGCCCGCCTGCACCGCCAGCATGAGGCACGACCGCACCGGCTCGCCGTCGAGCAGCACGGTGCAGGCGCCGCAGACGCCGTGCTCGCACCCCACGTGCGTGCCGGTCAGATCGAGCATGTCCCGGAGGCAGTCGGCCAGCGAGAGCCGGGGCTCCACGTGCACCTCGTACTCGCGCCCGTTGACGGAGAGCCGCGCCGCGCGGGTCATGCCGCGCTCCGGCAGCGCCGCACCGCGTCCATGAGCGTTCGCTCGGCGAGCACCGCGGCGACCTCCTGGCGATAGCGCGCGGAGGCATGGAGATCGCCCTCCGGGCGCAGGGCCGCCGCCGCGGCGCGGGCCGCGTCGCGCACGCGGGCTTCGCTGAGCGGCTGCCCGGTGAGCGCGGTCTCGGCGGCGGCCGCGCGGACCGACGTGCCGCCCACGCCGAAGAAGGCCAGGCGCACCCCCGCCGCGCGCCCCACCGCATCCGGCCACAGCAGCGCGGCCGCTCCCACGAGGGCAAAGTCGCCGTGGCGACGCGCCACCTCGGCGAAGCCCCACCCGGCCTCCGGCCGGGGCAACGAGAAGCGCGCCTCGGTCACCAGCTCGTCGGCGCGGAGCGAGGTGGTGAGTGGGGCGCGATAGAGCGCGTCGGCGGCCACGGTGCGCTCACCCTGTGGGCCGCGCGCCACCACTTCACCGTCGAGACAGAGCAGCAGCGCGGGAAGCTCGGACGCCGGATCGGCATGCACCACGCTCCCCACGACGGTACCGCGGTTGCGGATGGCGAGGTGGCCCACGTGGCGCAGCGCTTCCGCCATGAGCGGGAGCTGCGTCGCCGCCCAGCGCGCGACCGCGGCCTGCCGGCGCAGCGCGCCGACGTGCACGCGGCCGCCGGCCTCGCGGAGATAGTCGAGCTCTCTCGCGCCGTTGATGTCCACGAGCATCGCAGGCCGGGCCAGGCGCAGGTTCAGCATCGGCACCAGGCTCTGCCCGCCCGCGAGAATCTTGGCGTCGTCGCCGTGCTGGGCCAGCGCCGCCACCGCCTCGGCGGCGCTCGCCGCCGACGTGTAGTCGAACGGTGCGGGCTTCACGGGCGCGCGTCCTTATTCGGTGCCGGGGCCCCCGCCGCTTCGGCGCGCTCGCGCGCGGCGCGAATGAGCCCCAGCACGGTGTCGGGGCCCAGGGGCGCGCGCGTGACGCGCACGCCGAGATGCGCGAGGGCATCCTCCACCGCGTTGGCGATCGCCGCGGGTGGGGAGATGGCGCCGCCTTCGCCGATGCCCTTGATGCCGAGGGGGTTCCGCGGCGACGGGTACTCCAGATGGACGGTCTCGATGGCCGGCAGCTCCATCGCCGTCGGGACCAGATAGTCCATGAAGGTGCCGGTGAGGAGCTGCCCCTGCTCGTCGTACACCATCTCCTCGAGCAGGCCCCCGCCTACCCCCTGGGCCACCCCGCCGTGTATCTGCCCCTCGACGATCGTGGGGTTGATGAGCTTGCCGCAGTCGTGCGCCACCATGTAGCGGAGGAGGCGCACCGCGCCGGTCCCCGGATCCACCTCGACATGGGCCACGTGCACCGCGCTCGTGTACGTCACCGTCGGCTGGTGATGATACACGGTGGCCTCGAAGTCGGCCGTCACCGGCCCGGGCTTGGCGAAGGTGGGCAGCGCGGACCGGATCACGCGCTCGAGCGGCACCGATGAGGCCGGCGCGCCGCGAACGCTCGCCATGCCGTCCACGATCTCGACGTCGCCCGGCGCGGCTTCCAGCAGCGCGGCCGCGGCGGCGGTGAGCTTGTCGCGCACCTTGCCGGCCGCGTCGAAGATCGAGCTGCCCGCGTTCACCGCGCTCCGGCTCGCGAAGGTGCCGACGCCGAACGGAATGGCGGCGGTGTCCCCGCCCACGACGGTGACCCAGTCGAGCGGGATGCCGAGCACGTCGGCCGCCACCTGGGCGAACGAGGTCTCGTGCCCTTGGCCCTGGCTGCACGCGCCGGTCGCGACGATCGCCCGGCCGGAGGCGTCCATCCGCACCGTGGCGCCCTCATAGGGTCCGATGGCAGTGCCCTCGACATAGCCGGAGATGCCGAGGCCGCGCAGGATCCCCTGCTCGCGGACCACCGCCTGCTCGGCGCGCAACCCGTCGTATCCGATGGCATCGAGGGCGGTATCCAGGTTGGCGCGGAAGTCGCCGCTGTCGTAGACGAGGCGATTACCGTCGCGGTAGGGAATGTCCAGCTCGTACGGCAGGTCGGCGGCGGAGAGATAGTTCCGCCGGCGCAGCTCGGCGGGATCCATGCGCAGCTCCCGCGCGAGACAGTCCACGATGCGGTCCATGGCATACACCGTCTCGGGCCGGCCCGCGCCTCGGTACGGCGCGTTGGGCGTCTTGTTGGTCACCACGCCCCGGCATTCCACCTCGAGGGCGGGCACGCGATGCGGCCCGAGCAGATGCGCCACCGTGTTGTACGGCAGCACGATGCCCCAGGAGTTGTACGCGCCCAGATCCACCCAGATCCGATCGCGGAGGGCGAGCATGGTGCCATCCCGCGAGGCGCCCAGCTCGATGTCGTGCACCTGATGGCGCGCATGCGCGGAGGCCAGCATGTGCTCGCGGCGATCCTCCGTCCACTTCACCGGCCGCCGGCAGGCGATGGCCGCGGCGGGAATCAGCAGATCCTCCGGGTAGCCGTTGGCCTTGGTGCCGAAGCCGCCGCCCACGTCGGGCGCGATCACGCGGATCTTGTGGGCGGGCAGGCCCAGCGCGGCCACCAGACCCTGCTGGACGAAGTGCACCACCTGCGTGCCGTTCCACGTGGTGAGGGTCCCGTCGCGCACGTCCCACTGCGCCAGCACGCCGCGGGTCTCCATGGGCATGCCAACGTAACGTTGGACGTAGAATCTTTCGCGCACCCTAACGGCCGCGGCCTTCAGGGCGGCGGTTGCGTCCCCAAACCCCGTCTTGAAGCGCAGCGCCACGTTGTCGCCCCAGGCTTCGTGGATGACGGGAGCGCCCGGCTCGCCGCCCGCCACCATGTCCACCACCGTGGGCAGCGGGTCGTAGTCCACCTCCACCAGCTCGGCGGCGTCCTCGGCCAGCGCACGGCTGTCCGCCACGACCATGGCCACGATCTCGCCCACGTGGCGCACCACGTCGCGCGCCATTGCGAGCTGGCCCACCTGCTTCATCGTGACCTCCACGCGCGCGGCGAGGCCGGGCGGGATGGCCCCGAAGAGCGGCAGCGGCTTCATCCAGCGCTCGAGGTCGGCGAACGTGAAGACGCGGAACACGCCGGGTCGCCGGGCGGCCTCCTCCGCGCGGATCGCGAGCACGCGCGCGTGCGCGTAGGGGCTCCGCACGAAGGCGGCGTAGAGCATGCCCGGCAGCTTCATGTCGTCCACGAAGCGCCCCTCGCCCCGGAGCAGGCGCGGATCCTCCCGCCGCGGGACGGAGGCGCCGAAGAGCTTGGCTCCCATGCCGACGCTAGCCTCCGAGATAGGCGCGCTTGACGTGCTCGTCGTCGAGCAGCGCGCGCGCGGGACCGTGCAGCGTGATGCGCCCCGTCTCCATGACGTAGGCGCGGGTGGCCATGCGAAGCGCCATGTAGGCGTTCTGCTCGACCATGAACACGGTGGTGCCGTCCTTCTGGATCTCGCCGATGATCCGGAACGTGGTCTCCACCACCGTGGGCGCCAGCCCGAGCGAGGGCTCGTCGAACAGGATGAGGCGCGGTCTCGCCATGAGGGCGCGTCCGATGGCCAGCATCTGCTGCTCGCCCCCGGACAGCGTGCCCGCGGCCTGGCGGCGGCGTTCCGCCAGCACGGGGAAGTGCGCCAGGACGCGCTCGAGATCGGCGGCCACCGCGCCGGTGTCCTTGCGCACGTAGGCCCCCATCTCGAGGTTCTCGCGCACGGTGAGATGTGGGAACACCCGCCGCCCCTCCGGACAATGCGCGATGCCGGCCCGGAGGATGTCCTGCGGCCTCCAGCCCTGGATCTCGCGCCCGTCGAACACGATGCGCCCGGCGGACGGCCGCACCAGGCCGGAGATCGTCTTGAGGGTGGTGCTCTTGCCCGCGCCGTTGGCGCCGACCAGGCACACGAGGTCGCCCTGGCCGACCTCCACGCTCACGTCGGACAGCACGGGCGCGCGGCCGTAGCCCGCGTACACGCCCTCAAGCCGCAGCATGCGAGGTCCCCAGATAGGCGCGGATCACGTCCGGATCGCGCTGCACCTCGGCCGGCGTGCCGTCAGCGATCAGGCGGCCGTGGTTCAGCACGAGCACGCGGTCCGAGATGCCCATCACCATGCGCATGTCGTGCTCGACGAGCAGGACGGTGACGCCCGACTCACAGATCCGGCGGACCAGCGCCGCGGTCGCCGCCTTCTCCGCCGGCGTCATCCCCGACGCGGGCTCGTCCAGCAGCAGCAGCCGTGGGCGGGCGGCCAGCCCGATGGCGAGCTCGACCAGCCGCTGCTCGCCGTAGGAGAGGTCGCTGGCACTCTCGTCGCGCCGGGCCGCCAGGCCCACGAACTCGAGCACGCCGAGGGCTTCACCCCGCAGCCGCCGCTCCTCCTCGGCCACCCGCCGCCGGCGCAGCAGCGCCGCGCCGATGCCGACGGCGCCCCGGAGATGCAGGCCGGTCAGCACGTTCTCCAGCACGGACAGCGCGGGGAACACGCTCGTCTTCTGGAACGTGCGCACGAGGCCGAGCGCGGCGATGCGGCAGGGACGCCAGCCGGTGATGGCGCGCCCGGCATAGGCGACACGGCCGGCGGTGGGCGCCTGGAACCCCGTGATGATGTTGAACGCGGTGGTCTTGCCCGCGCCGTTCGGGCCGATGAGGCTCGTCACGCCACCTGCCCGCACGCTGAAGGAGACGCCGGCCAGCGCCGCCACCCCGCCAAAGCGCATGGCGAGGTCCCCGACGTCCAAGCCCTGGTCGGCGCCCGAGGGCACGCTCATCGGCGCGCGACCCGCGCGGCCAGCGCGGGAACGATCCCGTTCGGCATGAAGAAGAGTGTCGCGATCAAGAGGATCCCGTAGAGCAGCATCTGCCATTGCCACGACGTGAGGGCGCGCAGCGCCTCCGGCAGCACGGTGAAGATCACCGCGCCCACCACCGGCCCCGCCAGCGTCCCCTTGCCGCCCGCCACGACCATGATGACCATGGTGACGGTGTAGGTGAAGAGGAACACCTCCGGGCTGACGAAGCGCGTGTAGTGCGCGTAGAGACCGCCCGCCGCCCCGGCCATCGCCGCGCTGATTGCGGCGGCCAGCACGAGGTAGAAGGTGCCGTCGATGCCCACGGACTCGGCGAGGGTCTCGTTCTCGCGCAGGGCGACCAGCGCACGCCCGATGCGGGAGGCAATGATGCGCCGGCAGACGAGGTAGGCCAGCACCACCGCCGCAAGCACCAGGTAGTAGAACGCCCCCTTGGTGCGGAGCGAGAGCTCGGGCAGCCCGGGGAGCGCGATGGCGAGCGCGGGCACCCCGGGAATGCCGAGGGGCCCGTTGGTGAGGTCCATCCAGTTCACGCTCACGAGCGAGATGACCCCGGCGAACGAGATCGTGAGCAGCACAAAGTACGCTCCGCGCAGCTTCAGGGCGAGCCGGCCGATCCCCCACCCCGCGAGACCCGGCACCACGATGGCCGCGAGCATCCCGAGCCACGGCGACCACTCCAGCTTCACCGACAAGAGGGCGGAGGCGTACGCGCCGATGCCGAAGAAGGCGGCGTGGCCCAGGGACAGCTGCCCCGTGTAGCCGAGCAGGAGGTTCAGCGAGAGCGCGAGCACGGCGAAGATCCCCGCCATGATGAGGGTGTGGAGCTGATAGGGGTTCCACACCACGAGCGGCGCGAGGGCCGCCGCCACGACGATCACCGCCCCGCGCGCGGCCGCCGCGCGCCGCATCAGCCGACGCGCTCGGCGCGCGCGAAGAGCCCGGAGGGTCGCACGAGCAGCATGAGCACGATGATGACGAACCCGACCGCGTCGCGGTAGCCCGAGGAGATGTAGCCCGCGCCGAGCTCCTCCGCCACGCCCAGGAGCACGCCGCCCAGCGCCGCGCCCACGAAGTTGCCGAGCCCGCCCAGGATCACCACACTGAAGGCCTTCTGCGCGGCGAGATCCCCCATCGACGGATAGAGCAAGAACACCGGCCCGAGCAGCGCCCCCGCCGCGGCCGCCATCCCGGCTCCGAAGGCGAACGTCACCGTGTGGATGCGCTCGATGCTCACCCCCATGAGGGCGGCGGTCTCGCGGTCCTGGAACGTCGCGCGCATCGCCCGCCCGAGCCGGGTGCGCGCCAGGAGGAGGTGCGCGCCCACGATGAGGACGAGCGACACCCCGAACACGAAGATCCGTAGGACCGACACCGACAGGGGGCCCAGCACCACCGGCGCGGTGGAGAACGGGGTGGGCACGCTCTTCGCCACTCCGCCCCACGCCAGGAGCTCGCCGTTCTGCAGCGCGATCCAGAGCCCGATCATGACGAGCATGGTGGTGTCGATGGAGGCGCCGCGGAGGGGACGCAGGAGCAGGCGCTCGCAGGCGGCGCCGATGAGGGCGCCGCCCGCGATGGCGAGGGGGATCGCGAGGAAGAAGTTGACCGAGCCGAGGGCGAGCGCGACGAAGACGCCGTACGCGCCCAGCGTATAGAACTCGCCGTGGGCGAAGTTCACCACGTTCATCAGGCCGAAGACCAGCGTCAGCCCGATCCCGAGCAGGCTGTAGGTGCTGCCGAGCAGAAGCCCGTTCAGGAGGTGCTGGAGGAGCTGGTCCAAGCCCGCAGCGTGGCCGCCTCGCCTACTTCTTGGCGGCGAAGGCCGGAAGCGCGATCTTCCCGTCCTTGATCTGGACGATGAAGATGCTGGGCTTGCTCTGGCCGCTCTCCTTGCCCGCGGGCCCGTCCTTCTCGAACTTGATGGGCCCGTTGACACCCATGAAGCTCACCGTCCACAGCGCGTCGCGCACGGCCTTGGGGTCGGGCTTGCCCGCCGCCTTCAGGCCCTCCACCGCGGTCATCACGCCGTCGTGGCCGCGAAAGCCCTCGGTCAACCCCTCAAAGGGATGGCCGCGCTTGTTCCACTCGTCCACGAAGGCCTTGGCGAGCTTGCCGTCGGGCATGGCCTCGGGGAACCACGGCAGGAAGAAGAGGATGTGCATGGTGCCTTCCGCCGCCGGCCCCGCCTGCTTGATGAGCTGCGACGGCGACGAGCTGCCGCCGGTGGTGATGACCTTACGGACCAGCCGCTGCTCCTGCGCCTGCTTGAGGACCAGCGTGATCTGCTCGACGCCGGTGGTGAGGAACAGGGTATCCGCCGAGCCCGCCTTGACCTTGGTGATCTGCGCGTTCATGTCGGTGGCGGCCTGCTCCATGAACTCCACCGCGCCCACCGTGCTGCCGGTGCGCTTCAGGAGGTCACCGAACGCGGTCACCGAGCCCCGGCCCCAGTCCGTGTTGACGGCGAGGAAGTCGGCCTGCTTGATCCCGAGGTCCTTCACGTACTTCTCGAGGCCCACCGCCTCCATCTCGCTGGGCGGGCTGATGCGGAAGACCCAGGGATTGCCCCGCTTGGTGATGCTGGCGGCGCTCGAGGTCTCCACGATCATCGGCACGCCGTACTCCTCGAGCTTCGGCATGGCGGCGAGGGTCATCGACGAGCCCCACGCGCCCACGAGGACCGGCACCTTGTCGCGCACGATGAGCTTCTCGGCGGCGGAGGCGGCTTCCTTGGGATCGGACTTGTTGTCCTCGACGAGGAGCTGGACCTGCCGGCCGAGCACGCCGCCGCGCGCGTTCACCCAGTCCCGCGCGATCTCGGCGCCCATGCGGATGTAGTTGCCCGAGGCGGCGACCGAGCCGGACAGCGGCTGGATCACGCCGATCTTGATGGGGTCACCTTGCCCCACCGCCGGCTGTGGAGGCAGCAGCATGAAGCCGAGCAGCATCGCGATCACGAGACAGAGACCGATCCCCACTCGCTTCATTCGCAGCCTCCCGTGTGTGCTCCTACGAGGTGTGACACGCTTCGCGGGTCGACACTGATCCGCCGTCGCGGGTACTTATCGTACATTTCATGTCACGTGTCAAATGAAAACCCAATTGACATTCCCCGAGCGCGGCCACAAGAATACGAGCGCCATGCCCGATCGCCCCGTCGCGCCCCTGCTCTACGAAAGTCTCGGCGAGCAGGTCTATCGCACCGTGCGCGATCTCATCCTGAGTCAGGTGTTCCCGCCGGGCAGCAAGCTGAACGTCGAGCAGCTCTGCCGCGACCTCCGCGTGAGCCGAACGCCGGTGTGGGACACCATGCGCCGCCTCGAGAGCGAGGGGCTGGTCAACACGGTGCCGCGCCATGGCGTGTTCGTCATGAACTACGGCGTCGAGCGCATCCGCGATCTCTTCGCGGTGCGCGGCGCGCTCGAGGCGCTGGCCGCCCGTCAGGCCGCCGAGCACCTGAACGACCCGGGGCGCGCCGCGCTGGAAGACGTGGTGAAGCGCATGGAGGTGCACGCCCGCGCGCGCGACGTCGAGCCCTACTCGCGGGCGGCCATCGAGTTCCACGACGGCATCCTCGCCGCCGCGGCCAACCAGGTGCTCAGCCGGCTGCTGGAGAACGTCTACGCGCAGATCCTCGTGCTGCGCCTGCGCTCCCTGCATCTCGCCGAGCGCCTCGAGGAGAGCCTGGGCGAGCACACCGCGATCTGGACGGCGGTGGCGGCCGGCGACGCGGCCACCGCGGAGTCCCTGTCGCACGCGCACGCCGCGCACGTGCTCGCGGACGCGCTCGCGTTCACCGCCCGCGGGGAGGCCGCGCCATGACCATCGCGCCCGCCGAGTACGACTTTCGCGCGGCGCGCCGCCGGCTCGAGGCCAAGCCCAAGTCGGCGGGCGAGAAGCTCGTGAGCCTCGCCGACGCGGCGGCCCGGGTGCCCGACGGCGCCACGCTCGCCATCGGCGGGATTCTCTACAGCCGCACGCCGCTCGCCCTCCTCCGCGAGATCCTGCGCCGGCGGCCGAAGGGGCTCACGCTGGCGCGCAACCTCATGTGCTACGAGGGCGAGTGGTACATGGTGGCGGGGGCGGCGAAGAAGCTCGTCACCGCCTGGATGGGCATCGGGCTTCCCTGGGGCCTCTCGCGCATCATGCGCGAGTATGTCGAGTCCGGCCGCGTGCCCATCGAGGAGTGGAGCCATCTGGGGCTGGGCCTCCGTTTCCGCGCCGCCGCGATGGGCCTGCCCTTCCTCCCCACGATGACGATGCTGGGCTCCGATCTCATGGGAGTGGGCGGCTCCAAGACCATCGCCTGCCCCTACACGGGCGAGACCCTCCACGCGGTGCCCGCGCTCTTCCCCGACGTGGGGCTGCTCCACGTGCAGCGCGCCGATCGCTTCGGCAACTGCCAGATCGACGGCTACCCGCACATGGACGCCGACATCGCCTTCGCCTCGCAGACCGTGCTGGTGACGGCCGAGGAGATCGTACCCGAGGAGGAGATCCGCCGGCGCCCCGACCGTACCGTGATCCCCGGCTTCGCGGTGGACGCGCTCGTCCACGTGCCGTGGGGCTCCTACCCGCACGAGTGCTACGGGCTCTACGACTCCGAGCCGGGTCACTTCGGCGAGTACGTGGCGGGCATCCAGGCCCAGGGCGCGGAGGGCGTCGCGCGCTACCTCGAGCGCTACGTCTACGCGCCCCCCACGCATGGCGACTATCTCGCGCTCTTCCCCGAGGGCATGCGCGAGGCGGCGGCCGAGCGGGGGAAGGAGCTCTGCTCGTGAGCACGGGATTCGAGGGCGTCAGCTCGAACGAGCTGCTCGCGGTGATGGGGGCGCGCGAGCTCGCCGACAACCAAACCGTGTTCACCGGCGTGGGCGCGCCGATGATGGCCTCCGTGCTCGCCCAGCGCCTGCACGCGCCGCGCCTCACCATGGTGATCGAGGGCGGCATCGTGGGGCCGATGTGGCGGCCGGGGTGGCTCCCCATCTCGACCAACGAGATGCGCGCGGCCTATCACGCGCAGATGCTGCCGGGCATCACCGACGCCTTCCTGCTCGCCCAGCGCGGGTTCCTCGACGTCGGCTTCATCGGCGGCGCGCAGATCGACCAGTGGGGCAACCTCAACACGAGCGCGATCGGCGGCTACGACCGGCCCAAGGTGCGGCTGCCGGGCTCGGGCGGGGCCAACGACATCATCTCGCTGTGCCGCGCGGTCATCATCCTCACCGTGCACGAGAAGCGTCGCTTCATTCCCAAGGTGGACTTCATCACGAGCCCCGGCCACGTCGCGGGTGGCGACTCGCGGGCGCGCAGCGGCCTCCTTTTCGGCGGCGTGCGTCGCGTGGTCACCACGCTCGGTCTGTTCGACTTCGAGCCCGAGTCGCGTCGTATGCGGCTCGAAGCGGTGCACCCCGGCGTCACCGTGGAGCAGGTGCGTGACCACACGCCCTTCGACCTTCTCACCGTCGAGCGGGTGGCTACCACGCAGCCCCCGACGGCCAACGAGCTGGGCATTCTCCGCTCGCTCGACCCCGAGCGGCAGTTCATCGGCTAGCGCGATGGCGCTCGAGACCTGGCTCCTCTACGTGGCCACCTGCTTCGCCGCCACGCTCACGCCGGGCCCGGCCGTGCTCATGACGATGTCGATCGGGCTGCGCGGGGGGGCGGTCCCCGCGATCCTCACCGGCACGGGGGTCTGTGCGGCCAATTCCATCTGGATCACGTTGTCAGTCGCCGGCCTCTCTGCCGCGCTCCTCGCGTCGGCCACCCTCTTCCTCGCGCTCAAGTGGGCCGGGGCGCTCTACCTCGTCTCCGTGGGCCTACGCTTGATCCTCAAGCGGGGCACCGCGCACGCGGAAGTCCAGGTGGGGCCGGCGCGCCGACGCGGCGCATTTGCGCGCGGTTTCCTCGTCCAGATGACGAACCCCAAGGCGATGATCTTCTTCGGCGCGCTCGTCCCCCAGTTCGTCCACCCGGAGCAGCCACTGCTCGCCCAAGGCCTGGTCCTGGCCAGCACGTTGATCGTCATCGAGCAGCTCGTGCTGGCGGGCTACGGCATCCTCGCCGCGCAGGGCGCCCGCCTCGCGGGCCGCGAGCGCTGGACGCGGGTGACGGAGAAAACCTCGGGCGCCCTCATGATCGGCGCCGGCCTTGGGCTGGCCACCCTGCGGCGCAATTAGGAGATGCATTCGTGACTCAGTACGGATTGGCGGTGCGCAACTTCGTGGGCCCCGGCGAGGTGCCGGACATCCCCGGCCTCTACGCCTATGCGGAACGTGCGGAGGCGCTCGGCTTCGAGTCGCTCTGGGCGTGGGACCACGTCCTGCTGGGCGTGGAGCCCTCGTTTCCCATCGTGGACTCGATCACCATGCTGGGCGCGATCGCCGCGCGCACGAAGACGATCAAGCTCGGCACCGGCGTGCTCGTGCTGCCCCTGCGGAACCCGGTGGTGGCGGCGAAGTCGCTGGGCAGCCTCGACGTGATCTCGGGCGGCCGCCTGATCCTCGGCGTGGCCGCGGGCTGGTATGCGCGCGAGTTCGACGCGGTCGGCGTCCCGTTCAAGCAGCGCGGCAAGATCTTCGAGCGGAACCTCGACATCCTCGCGCGGCTGTGGGCGCAGGAGCGCGTCACCCTCAAGGTCGACGAGTTCAACCTTCGCGAGGCGGTGATGGTGCCGCGGACGGCCCAGCGGCCGCGCCCGCCGATCCTGGTCGGCGGGTACGTGGACGCGGTGCTCAAACGCGCGGGCACCGTCGGCGACGGCTGGCTCACCTACTTCTACACGCCGGAGAGCTTCACCAAGGGCTGGGAGAAGGTGAAGACCTTCGCGCGCGAGGCCGGGCGGGATCCGAAGACGCTCAGCTCCACGAATCAGCTCGCGGTGTACGTGGGCAGCTCCCGAGCCCAGACCACCGAAGATATGCGACACTGGCTCTCGACCGAGTGGGACACCGCGGCGTGGTCGGAGTCCACCATCGAGCACGCCATCCACGGCAGCGCGGAGGAATGCGTGGCGCAGCTCAAGGCGCACGTGAAGACCGGCGTCGATCGCATCATCCTGATCCCCTACCGCTATCAGCCGGAGCAGGTGGAGCGGATCGCCAAGGAGGTCTTGCCGAGGCTATGACGACCTACATCGACATCAACTGCGACATGGGCGAGAGCTACGGCCGCTGGACCCTGGGCGCCGACGACGAGATCATGCCCAACATCACGTCCGCCAACGTGGCGTGCGGCTTCCACGGGGGCGACCCCCACGTCATGCGCAAGACGGTGGAGTCCGCGGTGCAGCACGGCGTCGCGGTGGGGGCGCACCCGAGCCTGCCCGACCTCATGGGCTTTGGCCGCCGGCGCATGGACGTCTCGCCCCAGGAGCTCAAGGAGATCCACCGCTACCAGATCGGCGCCCTCTGGGCCTTCTGCAAGGCCTCCGGGACCACGCTCCAGCACGTGAAGCCGCACGGCATCCAGTACCACATGTTCGAGGAGAACCTGCCGCTCGGCCGCGCCACCGCGGAGGGTGTGAAGGAGCTCGACCCGTCGATCATCCTCATGACCATGGCCATGACCAAGTACGACACCGAGGCCCGCAAGGTCTCGGGGGTACGGGTTGCGGCGGAAGGCTTCGCCGATCGCGTCTACGCCGACGACGGCCAGCTCGTCTCGCGCAAGCTCGGCAAGGACGCCCTGGTGTCGGATCCGGCCAAGGCCGCGGATCAGGCGGTCAAAATGGTCATGGAGGGCAAGGTCAAGACCATCACCGGCAAGATCATCGACGCCCGGATCCAGACCATCTGCATCCACGGCGACAGCCCGGGCTCGGAGAAGATCGTGGGCGCGGTGCGCGAAGGCCTGGTGAAGGCGGGCGCCGTCGTCAAGCCGCTCCGCGACTGGTTCAAGTAACCGCGCGCATGCCCGCCTGGGCGCGCTACGCGAAGGCGCTGTCGTCGATCGCGCAGGCCGTCGGGAACACGCCGCTCGTCCGCCTGAACCGCGTGACGCGCGGCGTGACCCCGCCCGTCTACGTGAAGGTGGAGTGGTACGGGGCCACCGGCAGCCTCAAGGACCGGATCTATCTCCACATGTTCGAGCGCGCGGAGGCGCGCGGCGATCTCAAGCCGGGCATGCGCGTGCTCGAGTGCTCCACCGGCAATGCCGGCATCGCCTGCGCCTGGGTGTCCGCGGTCAAGGGCTATCCCTGCACGATCGTGATGCCGCAGGGCATGAGCGAGGAACGGAAGAAGATCATGCGGGCCTACGGCACCACGCTGGTGTTCACGCCCGGCGGCGAGAGCGATGTGGATCTCTCGCTCGCGCGCCTCGGGGAGATCCGCGCTGCCGAGCCCGGTCGCTACTGGGTGCCGGGGCAGTTCGAGAACCCCGACAACGTCGAGGCCCACACGCTGTCCACCGGGCCCGAGCTCTGGGAGCAGATGGGCGGCGCGCCCGGCAAGATCGGCGCGTTCGTGGACTCGCAGGGGTCGGGTGGCCTCATCACCGGGGTGGGCCGCTATCTCCGTGGCAAGGACCCCGGCGTGCGGCTCTACGCGGTGGAGCCCGCGGAGTGCGCCCTGCTCGCGCGACGCGAGTGGGGCCATCACGGCATCGAGGGCATCGGCGACGGGTTCGTGCCGCGGAATCTCGACGTGTCGCACCTCACCGGG
This sequence comes from Verrucomicrobiia bacterium, assembly GCA_035495415.1. Taxonomy (GTDB): domain Bacteria; phylum Methylomirabilota; class Methylomirabilia; order Rokubacteriales; family CSP1-6; genus DASRWT01. The sequence goes on along the minus strand of DATJFY010000047.1, from coordinate 197,993 downwards.
GTCGTCACGACGACGACGGAGGAGAGCATCGAGATCGCCCGCCGCCTCGCCGCCGAGGAAGGCATCTTCTGCGGGATCTCCAGCGGATGCAATGTCGCGGCGGCGCTCAAGCTGGCCCGCGCGCATCCGGAGCTGCCCTCGATCATCACCATCATCAACGACACCGGGCAGCGCTACTTCACCACCGCGCTGTGCGGAGAGACCAAGCACGTCGATATCCCGGAGCGGGAGCACCCGATGGACGCCTACACCACCGGCGAGCTCGACCGGTACCAGAAGGGCTGGGAGATCCTCACCTAGCCTCGTTGCTGCCTGCCGTCAATCGGTGCTAGGCTTCCCGCGTGACGCGGGTCCAGCGGATCCACGATCGCGCGGCGACCCTTCCTGAACGCCCTTGGGCTCGCGCTGTCAGTGTCGACCACCCCCGCGCTGGCCCAGACGTCGCGCTCCGTGCGTCGTCTGGGGTTCCTCGGCGGCGCGACGGCCGGCGGCTACGCCAGGTACCTGGACGCCATGCGGGCGGGGCTACGGGAGCTGGGGCTCGTCGAGGGCCAGAACGTCCTCATCGAGTACCGCTGGGCCGAGGAGCGGCTCGACCGGCTCCCCGCGCTCGCCGCGGAGCTGGTGGGCCTCAACGTCGAGGTCATCATCACCCAGGGCACGCCCGCCGCCTTCGCGGCCAAGCGGGCCACCCAGAGCATCCCCATCGTCATGGCCATTGTCGGCAGCCCGGTCGAGAGCGGCGTGGTGGCGAGCTACGCCCGGCCCGGCACCAACATGTGGAGGAGCGGGCCCAGGCGCTCAAGATCGAGGTGGCGGTGCTCGCGGTGCGCTCGGTGGAGGACGTGACGGCCGCGCTCGGCGCGTCCCGAAAGCCCGTGGACGCCTTGGTGGTGCCCGATGACGGCCTCTTCATCGCCAACGCGCGGCTCGTCGCCGCGCTGGCGGGCACGGCGCGGCTGCCCGCCATCGGGTTCCGCGAATTCTGCGAGGCGGGCGGGCTCCTCGCGTACGGGGGGTAAATCTCGCCCACATCTGGCGCGAATCCGCGACGCTCGTGGACAAGGTCCTGCGCGGCGCGAAGGCCGCCGACATTATTCGAGCTGATCGTGAACCTCCAGGCCGCGAAGGCGCTCGGCGTGGCGGTTCCCCAATCCTTCCTCACCCGGGCGGACGTCGTCCTCGAGTGAGCGGGACCTATCCCGCCGGCGCGCCCGCGAGCTGACGCGACACCAGCCGCGCGTAGAGGCCTCCGCGCGCCAGCAGGGCGGCGTGAGGGCCCGCCTCGACCACGCCGCCTTCGTCGAGCACCACGATCTGGTCGGCGCGGCTCACCGTCGAGAGGCGGTGGGCGATGATGAACGTGGTGCGATCGCGGGCCAGCCGCTCGAGCGCATCGTGCACGGCGCGCTCGTTGACCACGTCCAGATGCGAGGTCGCCTCGTCCAGGATCAGAACAGGCGCGTCCTTCAGGAACGCGCGGGCAATGGCCACCCGCTGGCGCTGCCCGCCGGACAGGCGGGTGCCCCGCTCGCCCACCACCGTCTCGAGTCCGTCCGGCAGCGCGGCCACGAACTCGGCCAGCGCGGCGCGGTCCACCGCGAGGTCGATCTCCGCGGGGGTCGCCGTCGGGCGCGCGAGGGCCACGTTCTCACGAAGCGTCAGGTGGAAGAGATAGGTATCCTGCGCCACCAGCGCGACGCGGCCGCGGAGCTCGTCCAGGCGATAGCGGCGCGCGTCCTCCCCGCCGTAGCGGACCTCGCCCCGCGCCGGATCCCAGAAGCGGAGCAGCAGCGCCGCCACCGTGCTCTTGCCGGCCCCCGAGGGCCCCACGATGGCCGCGGTGCTTCCCACCGGCACGCTGAGCGACACATCGACCAGCGCCGGGCGCCGGCGCCCCGGATACGTGAAGGTGACGCTCCGCAGCTCGACCGCCGGCGTGGCGGGGTCCTGCCGCGGCGCCGCGCCGGGCCCGTCGGTCACGGGGACGGGCTCTCCGTGCACCGCATGGAGCCGCCGCGCCGCGCCCAGCGAGTCGGCGAGCTGACGGCCGATCTGGGCGATCTCCCAGATCGGCACGAAGGCCGACATCGCGAGGAGGGTCAGCAGCGGCAGGAGCCCCGCGTCGAGCCGGCCCCCCGCCGCCAGCACGGCGCCCGTCCAGATCACCGCGAGCCCGCCCACCCCCGTGGCGACCTCCTGCAGCGAGGCCTGGATGGCGAGATCGCGCAGGAGCGGCGATCGAGCCTCGGCGTAGTCACGGGCCAGCCGCGCGAAGGCCATCCCGCGCGCGGGCGTGGCCCCGAAGGCCAGCAGTTCCCCGAGCCCCTGCACCGAGTCCACCGCGTGCGCGTTCATGGCGCCTGACGCCTCGCGAGCGGCGGCGCCGAGCCGGTCGATGCGCTCGCGGCCGAGGACGGGGCTGAGCAATCCCAGGACGAGGAACGGGAAGAGGACGAGGGCCAGCATCGCCCCGTGAGCGCCGAGCGTGATCAGCACCGCGAGCGGCACGAGGATCGCGACGAAGGCCGGCGCCACGGTGTGAGCGAAGAAGTACTCCACCAGCTCCACGTCCTGCGTGGCCACGCTGACCAGATCGCCGCTGCGCCGGTGCATCAGATAAGCCGGCGCGAGCGATTCGAGCTTCCAGTACAGGTCCATACGCATGTCGTGCAGCAGCCGATAGGCCGCATCGTGGGCGATCCACGACTCGAGCCAGTGGAGCACGCCGGCCAGCGGCGCGACCGTCAGCAGCGCCGCCACCAGGCCGCCGAACGGCTCCCCGCGCTTCACCGCCGCCACCACGAGGGCGCCGAGCACCCCCACGCCGATCAGAGCCGCCACGCGTAACAGACCGAGCACGAAGGCCAGGGCAAGGCGGAGAGCCTCGCTACGCGCCAGGCCCAGCAGCACCCGCAGCGCCGTGGGCCAGGCCATCCCCCGCGCCGGCACCAGATCGTCCGCATCGGGCGACGCCCCTTCGCGCTCGTCCGCGGAGTCCTCGTCCGGCGCGCCGGAGTCGGCGCCATCCACCGCGACGTCATGGGGTGTCGCCGCGCCATCGCCAAGCTGCCCAGCCATGAGCCGCGCGTACACGCCCCCCTGCGCGAGGAGGGCCGCGTGCGGGCCCGCCTCCACCACCCGCCCCGCCTCCATCACCAGGATGCGGTCCGCGCCGATCACGCTGGAGAGGCGATGGGCCACGATCACGGTGGTGCGGCCGGTCATCAGCCGGTCGAGCGCGGACTGTACCAGCGCCTCGCTCTCCGCGTCCACGGAGGACAGGGCCTCGTCGAGCACGAGAATGGGCGCGTCCCGCAGCAGGGCGCGCGCGATGGCAATGCGCTGGCGCTGGCCGCCGGACAGCCGGATCGCGCGCTCGCCCACCCGGGTCGCGTAGCCCTGGGGCAGGCGGCGAATGAAGTCGTGCGCGTTCGCCGCGCGGGCGGCCGCTTCGAGCTCGACCTGGGTGGCGCGGGGCTTGCCGAGGCGCAGGTTCTCCTCCACGGTGCCATGGAAGAGATAGGTGTCCTGGCTCACCACGGCGATGTGGCGACGGATCTCATCGGGCGGGAGGCTCCGCAGGTCGTGCCCGCCAATCGACACGCGCCCGCCCTGCGGATCGTGGAAGCGGAGCAGCAGCTTCACCACGGTGGACTTGCCCGCGCCGCTCGGGCCCACGATCCCCACCCGCTCGCCCGCGCGCACATCGAGCGACAGCCCGTCGTGGGCGACACGGCGCGCGCCCGGATAGCGGAAGGTGACCGCCTCGAAGGCCACGGTGGGTGCGAGCGGCCGCGCGCCGTCGGTCCCCGCCCCCGACGGCGGCACCTCCGGCGTGGCGGCGAGCAGGGTGAACACGCCCTCGGCGGCAGAGCGGCCCAGCATGCCCTGATGGAGCAGGGCGCGCAGCTCGCGCAGCGGACGGAACACCTCTACGCCGAGCATGAGAATGATCAGCAGCGCGGGCAGGCCGAGCGCGCCGTCGGCTACCCGGTATGCGCCCCAGGTGAGCGCAAGCGCCGCCCCCATGGCCAGCCCCACGTCGGTGATGCCGCGGGCCGCCGTGTTGGCGCCCAGCACCCACATGGTGCTCTCGAGCAAGGCGCGGCTCTTCGCGGCCAGCCGCTCGCCCCAGCTCCGGCTTTGTCCGAAGGCCTTGAGCGTGCCGAGCCCCTGGATGGCGTCCAGCAGCTCGGCGCCGAAGGTCGCGTAGGCGCGGCTCCGCGCGAGACTGGCCGCGCTCTCGCTCCGGTGCCAGACCATGGGGGCGATCAGCGTGAAGAGCGCGGCGGCCAGCATGACCACCCCGATGCGCAGGTCGAGCACGGCGACCGCCACGAAGATCAAGGGCGGTGTGAGGAGGGCAACGAAAAGCTGCGGAAGATATTGGCCGAAGTACACCTCGAGCTGCTGCACCGCCTCCACCAGGGACAGCGTCACGTCGCCCGTGCGGCCGCCCACCACGTGCGCCGGGCCCAGCGTGACCAGGTGGGCGTAGAGCCGCTCGCGCAGTCCCGTCTGTACGCGCGCGGCCGTCTCGTGGGCCACCATAGCGCGCCAGTACTCGAGAAGCCCTCGAAGGCCGATCACGGCCGCGGTCGCCGCCGCCGGCATCGCGAGGGCAAGGGCGCCGTCGCCGGCAGCGACCCGCGCGAGCAGCCAGCCCAGGAGGGCCAGACGCGCGATGCCGGCCGCCACCGCGAGCAGGCCGATCAGCACCGCGGCGGCGATGCGGAGGCGCACGCCCTCGGTCAGCGCCCACAGCCGACGATCTATGTACATACGGCGGGGGACCGAGTATATCACCCGGCGCGGACGGCTCCGGGCGGCCTTGCCGGTCTTCGCTCGATGGAGGATAGTGTTCGGGCGATGGCGACGATGCGGGAAGGGATGGCCCGGATGCTGCGCGGCGAGGCGCCGCCACCTGCGGCGGCGACGCTGATCGGCATGGCCCTCACCCGCTTCGGCGACGGCGAGGCCGTCGTCACCCTCACCATCCACGACGGCCAGCTGAACCCCATGGGGACGGTGCAGGGCGGCATCCTCGCCGCCCTCGCCGACGCTGCCATGGGCTGGGCCTTCATGACGACCCTGGGCGAGGACGAGAGCTACACCACGCTCGAGATGAAGGCGAACTTCCTCAAGCCGGTGCGCGAGGGAACACGGTCCGCCCGCGCGCGCGTGAAAAAGGCTGGGCGCACCGCCGGCCTCGTGGAGTGCGACGTGGTGGACGAGGGCGAGAGCCTGGTCGCCCACGCCGTCAGCACGTGCCTGATCCTGCGTGGGGACGCCGCCGCCGGCCGCTAGCGGCCTCGGAGAATCGCCTCCAGCCGCGCGCTCGCACGGTTCCAATCGAACTCCCGCCGGATGAAGGCCTGGCCGGCGCGCGCGATGCGATCGCGCAGCACCGGCTCGTTCACCATGCGCGCCAGCGCGTGCGCCAGCGCGTCGACGTCGCGACGCGGCGCGACGAGCGCCGTCTCGCCGTCACGGGCATAGTCGCGGCAGCCGCCGTTGTCGTAGGTCACCAGCGCGGCGCCGCAGGCCATCGCCTCCATGGGCGGCATGCCGAGGCCCTCGTCCCACGAGGGACAGAGATAGATCGGGCAGTGACCGTAGAGCCATGCCAGCCGGTCCTGGGGCAGATCGGCATGGAACTCGTCGTAGGGGCTGGGGCCTTTCGGCGGCTTCACGCCGAAGCCCACGAGGCAGAGCTCACGGTGCCGGGCTCGCACGCGGCGCACCGCCTCGACGCCGTCGGCCACGCCCTTCCACGCGTACTCGTGGTGGAGCATGAGCACGCGCAGCCGTCCATCGCCCCACTCGAGCGGCACGGGATGAAACAGCATCGGATCCACCGGCGTCACCAGCACCTCGGCGGCGGCGCCGAACTTCTCGCGCATGATGTCGGCCAGCCACGTGGAGATGCAGACCTTCCGGAGCGGGAGTCGATAGGTCTCGTCCACGCGGTGCGCGTCACCGTGATAGAGGCTCTCGTAGTGCTGCACGAGATAAAATTTGGCGCCGCAGCGGTCCGGTGCCGCCGCCACCGCGTCGGCGCTCTGCCACGCGGTGGCCACGAGCGCGTCGCCGTCGGGCAGGCGCGATGGATCCCAGGCGTTCACCCAGCGCAGGCGCGCGCGCAAGCCCGGCATCCAGTCGGGGACGGGCTGGGATCGATTGCGCCGCCAGGCGCGCCACCGCGAGCCGGCGGGCACGATCACCGAAACGTCGTGGCCGCGGCGCACCAGCCGGTCCGCGTAGGTGAGGATGGCGCGCACGCCCCCCGCGATGCGGACGTGCGGCGAGAGAAAGACGATGCGCACGACGCGGGCTAGATCGCCATCGAGACCTGGCCGGTGCGCCGGTAGGCCGCCGGGTCCAGCTCCACGTTGATGCAATAGACCTCGCCGGAGCCGAGCGCGCGCTCGAGCGCGGGCCGGATCCCGCCGGGGTCGGTGACATGAATCCCCTTCCCGCCCAGCGACTCCACGAGACGGTCGTAGCGCGTGAGGGGGAGCGACGTGCCCACCGCGCGCTCGGCGCCGAAGAAGGACAGCTGTGGGTTGCGGATCTGCCCCCAGCCGCCGTCGTTGCCCACGATCACCGTCATGGGGAGTCGGAAGCGCACCGCGGTCTCGATCTCCATGCCGTTGAGCCCGAAGGCGCCGTCGCCCGCGATCAGCAGCACCCGATCGGCGGGACGAAGCAGCTTGGCAGCGATGGCGAAGGACGGGCCCACACCGAGACAGCCGAAGGGGCCGGGATCCATCCACTGCCCCGGCCGGTGGAGCGGCACGATCTTGGACGCGCAGCCGACCACGTCGCCCCCGTCGCCCACCACCGTCGTGCCCGCGTCCACCAGGGCGGCGATCTCGTGCGCCATGCGGTAGTGGCTGATCGGCACGTCGTTGGACTGGCGCTCCGCCATCAGCCTGGCCTGGCCGTCCGCCTCCTTCTGGCGAATGGCCCCGAGCCACTCCGCGCCGCGCGCCGCCTGGCCCGCGGGCAGCGCGTCCGTCAGCTGCCGCAGCACGAGGCCGATGTGTCCCACGAGGCCGAGGGCGAGCGGGCGATTCCGGCCCAGCTCCACCGCGTCGCAGTCCACCATCACGACCTGCGCGTTCTCCGCGAAGGACGGCGCCCGGCCATAGCCCAACCGGAAATCGAGGGGCGCGCCCAGGACGAGGACGAGGTCGGCCTGGCCGAGCGCCACGCCCCGCGCCTGGCTGAAGGCGAGCGGATGATCGCTGGGCAGGGAGCCGCGTCCGGCGCCATTCATGAAGACCGGGACGCCCACGCGCTCCGCGAAGCTCTGGAGGTCTTTCGCCGCGTCGTCCCAATACACGCCGCTCCCCGCCATGACGACGGGACGCTTGGCGCGCGCCAGAAGCTCGGCCAGCCGCGCGATCGCGTCCGGATCGGCGGCCTGGCGCTCGCGATGCACGTACTGGGTCGGGATGGGCGCCAGCCGGTCCTCGACCAGGGTCATGAGGAGATCCACGGGGATCTCCACGAACACGGGGCCGGGGCGCCCGGTGAGGGCGGTGCGGATGGCGGTGGTCAGGACCTCGGGGATCTGCCGCGTTTCCGCCACCGACCACGAGCCCTTCGTGATGGGGCGGAGCAGCCCGACTTGCTCCGTCTCCTGGAGCGCCCCGAGCCCGCGCAGGCCGAGCGGCGCGGCCCCGCCGATGAGCAGCACCGGGCTCCGCGCCGAGTACGCATTGGCCACGCCGGTGACCGCATCGGTGACGCCCGGCCCCGCCGTCACGATGGCGACGCCGATATGGCGCGTGAGCCGGGCGTAGGCATCGGCGGCATGCGCCGCGGCCTGCTCGTGGCGCATGTCCACCACCGCGATGTTCTCGGTGATGCAGCCATCGTAGATCGGCAGGATATGCCCGCCGCAGAGCGTGAAGATGTGGCCGACGCCCGCCTGGGCGAGCGTCCGCGCGACCAGATGTCCCCCGCTGAGGTCTGCCATTGATCCCGTCCTCGCTCGCTCCCGCGCTAGCCGCCGGGAGGAATGAGCCTGAACGAGGCGATGATACCTTCGATCACGTGGTCGTAGCCCGTCTCCGTGCGCGCGGTGTCCAGATGCCGGCGGTGGGCGAACAGCTCGAGCACCTCACCGTCACGGATCGGCATGAGGTAGTAGAACGCGGCGTCTCCGTAGGGGCCGGGATAGCCGGGCAGCCGGTACACCTCGCGGCCGCCGATCGTGGTCTTCCACGGGTCGCGAAAGAAATGCCGGCGCAGGAAGTCGGCCTTCTGCCCGCGCGAGGGCGTCACCGTGATCGAGGCGACGTCGCCGACCGGAATGGCGTCGAGCGTGCCCCGCGTGCCTAGGCGCGAGGGCTCCACCAGCGCAATCGCGTGGGCCCAGGACGACTCCTGGCCAGTCTCGCGCAGCCGCGCTTCCATCTCGGGCGTGGTCTGATCCCTGTAGCGGCCCACCACGAGCAGATCGGGATAGCTGAACTCGAACCCCCACTCCGCGCTGCGGTATGTGTGGGCGGCCGCCGCAGCGGGGACGGCGGTCAAAACGATGAGCGGCACGAGCAGCGCCCGCGCCGCGCGGCCGATCACCAGAACTTCTCCCACTTCACGTTCTTCCGATCCATGCCCTTGGCGACGAGCGCTTGCCGGACCTGCTTGATCGTGGCCTCGCCGCCGCACACATAGACGACGGAGCGATCCACGCTGTGCACGAGACGCTCCACCGCTTCGTGACACTCGCCCCGCTCGCCGCGCCAGTTCGGCGACGGCTCGCGAAGCACCGGGAGATAGGAGAAGCCCTTGTGATCGCGCGTGAGGGCCCGGAAATCCGCCTCATAGAGGAGCCACGACGGGTTGCGCGCCCACTGGATCAGGGCGGCCCCCCCGCCGAAACCCCCACCGTAGAGGTCGAGCAGGATGGACCGGATCGGCACCACGCCGATCTCCTCGGCGATGAACACCGGGCGCCGCGTGTCCGCGCGGTCGAGCACGAAGCCGCCCGTGGGCCCCTTGAACGTGACGGGGTCGCCGGGCCTGAGCCCGCGGATCCACTGGGAGCCGAGCCCACCCGGCGACACGTCGACGGAGAGAGTGAAGCGCTCACCGGTTTCCGGCGCCGAGGCCATGCTGTAGGCGCGCACGATCTTGGGGCCGAACGGCACCGACACCCACTGGCCGGCCGCGAAGGCGAAGGCCGGTGGATCGACCATGCGGAGATCGACCTCCAGGACGTCGGGATTGAGGGCGCGGACCGCCTCCACCTGCGCCCGGCACTCCCGTGGCCGAGGGGCCACGCGCTAGCGGCCGCGGAAACGCGGCATGATATCGGCGGCGATGGTCTCGAGCTGCGTCGCCTCGTCGGCGGGCTCGCAGATCGGATTCATGAGGAAGTAATTGCAGCCACCCGCCATGAAGCGCTCGATGGTCTCCGCACACTGCGCCGGCGTGCCGATGATGCCGTACTTCCGTGCGAGCGGGCCGAAGTCCTGCGCGTAGCGCCGGCTCAGCCGCTCCACCCACGCGCGCTCGGCGGCCTCGTAGTCCTTCCCCACCGTGATGAAGGCCAGATGCGCGGCGACGAACCCGTCGAGCCGGCGCCCGGCCGCCGCGGCGGCGGCGTGAATCTTCTCGACGCTCGCCTTGTAGCGCTCCGGCTGCACGACGTAGGACACCCAGCCGTCTCCCTGACGGCCCGCGCGGGCCAGGGCGGCGTCCGAGCGGCCGCCGATCCAGATGGGCGGACCCGGCTGCTGTACCGGCTTGGGGTCGAGACTGACCCCCTCGAACGAGGTGAAGCGCCCCTTGAAGCTGGCGGGCGTGTCACGCCAGAGCGCCCGCACCACGTCGATGCCCTCGGTGACGCGCGCGCCCCGCTCCTTGTGCGGGACGCCCGCGGCTTCGAACTCCTTGGGATTCTCGCCGCCCACTCCCACCCCGAAGATCAGCCGTCCCCCCGACAGCGCGTCCAGGGTCGAGGTGATCTTGGCGGCGATGGTCGGGTGCCGGAGGGCGAGGAGATAGACCGCGGTGCCGAGGCGTATCCGCTGGGTCACGCTCGCGTACGAGGCGAGCAGCGTCAGCGACTCGTAGATTGGCCCGTGGAAGGACACGTGATCGCCGGTCCACAAGGACTCGTAGCCGAGGGCCTCCACGCGGCGCGCGAGAGCCCACTGCTCCGACGGCGGATGCATCGAGAGAAACGCGCCGAAGCCGATCATGTGTCCGCTCGCCTCGCCTTCGGCTGTGGCTCGCCAAACCACTGCGGCTCGCCGAGCATTACCGTGGGAACGCGTCCTTCACGCCGCCGTCGACTGGAATGCTGCAGCCGGTGGTCTTGGCCGAGCGATCGGACGCGAGGAAGAGCACGGCCTCCGCCACGTCCTCGGGCAGGATCGGCCGGGCCAGGATGTTGCGCTTGCGGTAGAAATCCTCGAGGTCGTCGACGCTGATGCCCTGGGCGCGAGCTCGCTCGCGTCGCACATCCTCCGACCAGAGCTTGGAGTCGCGGAACACGGCGTCGGGGTTCACGATGTTCGACCGGATGCCGTGGGGCCCCCCTTCCAGCGCGAGGACCTTGGCGAGCTGCGCCTCGGCGGCCTTGGCCGCGGAGTAGGCCGAGAAGTCCTTGCCCGGCGACATCACGTTCTTGGTGGCGACGAAGACGAAGGCCCCCCCCAGGCGCTGGGCTTTGAGCACGCGCATCGCCTCACGGGCGATCAGGAAGTGGCCGGTGCTGTTCACCGCGAAGGACCGCTCCCAATCGGCCAGCTCCATGGTCTCCACCGGAGCGGAGTGGGCGATCCCCGCGTTCGACACGACGATATCGAGGCCCCCGTAGGCGAGCACGGTCTCCTCGAGGGCCCGGCGCACGGAGGCCTCGCTCGTCACGTCCAGGGCGAGTCCCAGGGCGCGGCCGGCGCCCTGCGCCGCCAGCACCTCGTCGGCCACCTTGGCCGCTCCCGCGCCGTCCACGTCGGCCACCACCACGTGCGCGCCCTCGGCAGCCAGCCGCAGCGCTACCGCCCGGCCGATGCCGCCCGCCCCGCCCGTCACCAGCGCGATGCGCCGGGCCAGCTCCTTCTCCGGCGGCGCCTGCTGGAGCTTGTAGAGCTCGAGCGGCCAGTACTCCACGTCGAAGGCGTCGCGGGCCGAGAGCGAGACGTACGGTCCGAAGCTCGTGGCCGCCCCCAGCACCGAGACGGTGTGGTGGTAGATGTCGTCGACGATGCCCGCAGTGCGCCGATCCTTGCCCGTGGTGAACATCCCGAGGCCGCCGACGACGATGACGCGCGGGAAGGCGTCGATCAGCGTCGCGCCCTCGGAATTGTGCGCCTCGAAGTAGGCGGTGTACTCGCGCACGAAGCGCGCCACGCCCGCCTCGAGCGCGCTCTTCACCGCCTCGAGGTCCCCGGGTCGATCGACGGGAATGAAGCACGGGAGCCGCTTGGTGTAGATCGTGTGGTCCGGCGTCGCGGGACCGATCTCACAAAGAGCCGCCGCTCCCCGAGACGAGGCGAACTCGAGGATATCGGGCGCGTCGTCGAAGTGGACGATGTGCCGCCGCTCCCGCCCCACCAGCCCGCGCACGTACGGCGCCACCGCCAACGCGACGCGCCGCCGCTCGTCCTCGGTGGGCGGCGTCACCGCCACGCCGCCGAAGCGCGTGCGGCCTCTCGCGTGGTGGGCGATCGCCTCTTCGGCCCGGCTGATCAGCTCGATGGTGGCGAGATAGGCCTCCTTGACGGTGTCGCCCCAGCAGATGGTGCCATGCTTCTGGAGCAGCATGGCCCGGAGGCGCGGGCGCGCGCCGAGCGTATCGGCCACGTCCTTGGAGATACGGAAGCCCGGTCGCCGATACGGGAGCGCCACCACCTCGTCGCCGAAGACCTCGCGCAGCACGCGCTCGGCGTTCGCGTTGTTGGTCAGGGACACGATGGCATCGGCGTGGGTGTGGAAGACCGCCGGCGCGGGCAGAAAGCCGTGGAGCAGGGTCTCGATGGAGGGGCGCGACCCGCCGGGATCCTGCAGCGCGAACCGGAGGTAGTCGACCATCTCGGTGTCGCCCATGTCGTCACGCGGCAGGAGCGCCTCGATGTCGTCCATCCGGACACCCGGGAAGTCCTTCTTCTGGATGCTCTTGAGGTCGGAGCCCGAGCCCTTGACCCGGAGCACGCGGCACTCGCGGCCGCGATGGTCGCGTTCGACCTGTTTGAGCGAGGTGTTGCCGCCGCCCCAGACCACCAGCGAGCTTTCCGCGCCGATCAGCCGGGAGGCGTAGACGAGGAGATCGAGGCCCCCGAGCGCGGCCGCGGTCGCGTCATCCCAGCGGGAGTTCATGCCGCCTCACCATATCACCGGAGCAAGGCGCCGGCATAGAGCAGCTCGTAGACGCGCCGGCCGGCCAGCGCGATGCGCCCGACGCCCCGGAAGCGCTCGGGGCCGTCCTCCCACTGATTCCCGGAGACGAACCCGGGCATGAGCGGGAGGCTCACGGAGGCTTCGTCGCCCTGCGCGGCGTAGGTGCGGCGCTTGGCCTCGAGGAGGAACGGCGCGAGCTGGGCGACGTTCACCGGCATGAATGAGCCTCCTGGCGCTGCGTTGACAGGCGGGACGTGCGGCAACTATCCTAGCCACGCCGCGCGCGCGGCGAAAGACATGAGCGTCCGCGTCTGCGTCGCCGCGATGCTCGCCGTGCTCGCCGCCGGGGCGCCGCCCGCCGGCGCGGACGGCATGATGCTCGTGAACCGCGGGCCGTTCACCATGGGCAGCGATCGGGACGCGTCCGATGAGGCGCCCGCGCATCGCCTCTATCTGGGCCCGTTCTGGATCGATCGGCACAAGGTGACCAACCGCGAGTTCGCGCAGTTCCTCGACGCCCAGGGGCTCAAGAGCCCGGAGGGCGAGGACTACTTCGACTGGGATGACGCGGATGCGCGCATCCACCGGACGCAGCGCGCGGGCGAGCACCCTCGCTGGCAGGCCGACCCCGGCTTCGCGGAGCATCCGGCGGTGGAGGTGACCTGGTACGGCGCGCGCGGCTACTGCCACTGGCGCGGCCTGCGCCTGCCCACCGAGGCGGAATGGGAGAAGGCCGCGCGCGGCGACGACGGACGCCGCTATCCGTGGGGCGACGAGCCCCCCACCCCGGCGCGGGCGGTGTACGGGCGGGCGTACAATGGCACCGAGCCCACCGGCGACCGGCCGGCCGGCGCGAGCCCGCTGAACGTTCACGATCTCGTGGGCAATCTGCGCGAGTGGACGTCCAGCCAGTACCGGTCGTACCCGTATCGCGCCGACGACGGACGCGAGGGGTCCGAGCCGAACGCCACCCGCGTAGTCCGGGGCGCCGCCCATGACGACGGCGCGGACGCGCTGCGGGTGACGCTCAGACGACACTACGAGCCTCGCGGCGTGCGCCGGGGGCATCACTTCGTCGGATTCCGCTGCGCCACGTCGGAAGACCTGGGAGGGTACTAGGACGATGAAGGGCCTCATCATGGACTACCCGCTGACGCTCACCCATTTCTTCGAGCGGACCCGCAAGGTCTTCCATCGGAAGACACTCGCGACGCGGGTGCCCGGGGCGGGGCTGCAGCGCTATACCTATGCGGACTACGCGGACCGGGTCTGCCGCCTTGCCGCCGCGCTCCAGCGCCTGGGGCTCAAGAAGGGTGAGCGCGTCGGCACCTTCGCGTGGAACTCGCACCGGCACATGGAGGTGTACTTCGCCGCGCCGCTCATGGGCATGGTGCTCCACACCGTGAACATCCGGCTCTCGCCGCAGGACATCACCTACATCGTCAATCACGCCGAGGATCGGGTCCTCATCGTGGACGCGAGCCTCTGGCCCCTGCTGGAGCCCATCAAGAACGATCTCAAGTCGGTGAAGCACTTCATCGTGATGAAGGACTCGCCGTCCGCGGAGATTCCCAGCGGCGCCCTGGACTACGAGGCGTTGCTGGCGGACGCCCGGCCCGTCGAGGACTGGCCCAAGCTCGAGGAGACCGATGCCGCCGGCATGTGCTACACCTCCGGCACCACTGGCCATCCCAAGGGCGTGCTCTATACCCACCGCGGGATCTTCCTCCACTGCTTCGCCTCGTCCACGGTGGACGTGCTCGGCATCTGCGAGCGCGACGTGATCCTGCACATCGTGCCCATGTTCCACGCCAACGCCTGGTGCGTGCCGTTCGCCGGCGTCATGAACGGCTCCACCCAGATCTTCGGCGGGCCCAACCCGCAGCCGCGGGACATTATCGAGATCGTCCATGCGGAAAAGGTCACCCTGGTGGGGGCGGTGCCCACGGTGTGGATCGCCATCCAGGCCATTCTCGAGAAGGAGCCGCACTGGGACATCTCGTCCATTCGCTGCATTCCCATCGGTGGCTCGGCGGCGCCACAGACGCTCATCGAGGACTTCGACAAGAAGTACGGCGCCTACATGCTCCACGCCTGGGGCATGACGGAGATGAGCCCGCTCGGCACGGTGTGCCGCCCGCGCTCCTACACCGACGGCCTGCCCGACGATGAGCGCTACGCCATTCGCGCCAAGCAGGGCTCGGTGGTCGCGGGCGTGGACATGCGCATCGTGGACGACGCGGGCCACGTCCAGCCCTGGGACGGCAAGGCGGTGGGCGAGATCCAGGTGCGCGGGCCGTGGGTGACCAGCGGCTATTACAACAACCCCGCCGGCGCCGCCCAGTTCACCCCGGACGGCTGGTTCCGCACCGGCGACGTGGCGTCGATCGACCCGGACGGGTACGTGCAGATCACCGACCGCACCAAGGACCTCATCAAGTCCGGCGGCGAATGGATCTCCAGCGTGGACATGGAGAGCACCATCATGGGCCATCCCAAGGTGCTCGAGGCCGCGGTGATCGCCGTCCCTCACGACAAATGGGTGGAGCGCCCCCTCGCCTGCGTGGTGCCCAAGCCCGAGTGGAAGGGCCGGCTCACCAAGCAGGAGATCCTGGACTACCTCGCGCCGCGGGTCGCGAAGTGGTGGCTCCCCGACGACGTCGCATTCATCGAGGCGGTGCCCAAGACCAGCGTGGGCAAGTTCGACAAGAAGGTGCTGCGCGAGCGCTTCAAGGGCTGGAAGGCGCCGGCCTGAGCCGCCCGCGCGGTGCCCTGGGTCTATCTCCTCCGCTGTGGTGACGGGTCGCTCTATGCGGGCTCGGCCAAGGACCTCGACCGCCGCCTAGCGCAGCATGCGGCAGGCCGCGCTTCGCGCTACACGCGCTCGCGCCTTCCGGTGACGCTCGCGTGGTCGCGCCGCGTGCGCACCTGGCCGGCGGCGCTCCGCGAGGAAGCGCGGCTCAAGGGCCTGCGGCGAGCGGAGAAGGACGCGCTCGTCACCGCCATCGCTTCCCCTCCGTCCGCTCGGCGGCGCGCGTGACGCCGGCGACGCTGCTCTCCGTCCAGAGCGTGGCGAAGGCCTATGGCGCCGCGCCGCTCTTCGAGGACCTCTCGCTGACGCTGGCTGAGGGCGACCGCGTCGGCCTCGTGGGGCCGAACGGCTCGGGCAAGACGACCCTGCTGCGCCTCCTCGCCGGTGTCGAAGTGCCGGACGCGGGCGCGCGGTCGCTGCGGCGCCAGGCCCGCCTGGGCTACGTGCCGCAGGAGCCGACCTTCGCGCCCGGCGAGACGGTGGAAGGCGTCGTCGCCACCGCGGTGCGCGAGTCCGGCGACCCCGAGGCGACAGGCCCGACGGCGGCGGCGCTGCGCGTGGCGATGGCGCTCTCGCGGGCGGGGTTCACCGAGCCCGGCGCGCGCGTGGAGGACCTCTCGGGCGGCTGGCGCAAGCGCCTCGCCATCGTGCGCGAGCTCGCGCGCCGGCCCGACGTGCTGCTCCTCGACGAGCCCACCAACCACCTCGACGTGGACGGCATCCTGTGGCTGGAAGCTGCGCTGCGCGCGGAGACCGCCGCGTACCTGGCGGTCAGCCACGACCGCTGGTTCCTCGAGCGCGTGGCGGAGCGCATGGTCGAGCTGAGCCGCGTGCATCCCACCGGGCTCTTCCAGGCCGCGGGGCGCTACAGCGACTTCCTGGTCGCGCGCGACGAGGCGCTGCGCGCCGACGCCGCCTATCAGGAGACGCTCGCCAATCGCGTCCGCCGCGAGATCGAGTGGCTTCGCCAGGGCGCCAAGGCGCGCTCCACCAAGCAGCAGGCGCGGATCAAGGAGGCCGGTCGGCTCATGGACGAGCTGGCCGCCGCACGGGGACGTGCGGCGGGCGCGCGCGCCGAGGTCGACTTCGCGGCGTCGGGGCGCCCGACCCGGCGGCTTCTGGTGGCCCGCGGACTCGCCCTCTCGCGTGGCGGGCGACCGATCGTGCGCGCGCTCGATCTAGTCCTGGGCCCGGGCACCCGTGTGGGCCTCATCGGCCCCAACGGCAGCGGCAAGACTACGGTGCTGCGCCTGCTCGACGGCAGGCTCGCGCCCGACGCGGGCGAGATCGCGCGCGCCGCAGGCCTGCGTATCGCCCACTTCGACCAGCATCGGGCGGGGCTCGACGAGGCCGCGCCGCTCCGTCGCGCGCTCGCGCCCGAGAGCGACAGCGTCATCTACCAGGGCCGCGCGCTCCATGTCGCCGCCTGGGCCAAGCGCTTCCTCTTTCGCCCGGAGCAGCTGTCGCTGCCCGTGTCACGCCTGTCCGGAGGGGAGCGGGCGCGCGTGCACCTCGCGCGCCTCATGCTGGAGCCGGCCGATCTCCTGCTCCTCGACGAGCCCACGAACGATCTCGACATCCCGACCCTCGAGGTCTTGGAGGAGAGCTTGGCGGAGTTCGCCGGCGCGGTCATGCTGGTGACCCACGACCGCTTTCTGCTGGATCGCGCCGCCACCGCGATCCTTGCCCTCGACGGCGCGGGCGGCGCGGAATGGTTCGCCGATACCGCGCAGTGGGAGGCGGCACGGCGCGAGGCCGCGCGCCCGGTGCGCGTGGTGGCGAGCCCCGCCCGGGCCGCCGCGCCGCGGGAGAGGCCGGGGATCAAGCGCCTGAGCTACACCGAGCGCCGCGAATGGGACGGGATGGAGGCGGCGATCGAAGCGGCCGAGGCCGCGCTGGCGGCAAGCCGCGGCGCGCTCGACGATCCTGAGGTCGCCTCGGACTCGGCGGCGCTCGCCGCGCGCTACGCCGCGGTGGAGGTTGCGCGCGCGCAGGTCGACGCGCTCTATGCGCGCTGGGCGGAGCTCGAGGGGAAGCAGCGCGGCGCCGAGCCGCGCGAGGGGAACTAGCTGCGGTCGGGCGTGTTCCAGAGGAAGGCGCGCGGATTCACCGCCTGCCCCTTCACGTGCACCTCGTAGTGGAGGTGTGGGCCGCTGCTGCGGCCGGTGTTGCCGGTCAGCGCGATGATGGTCCCGCGCTCGACACGCTGTCCCTGGCGGACATTGATCTTCGAGAGATGACCGTACAGCGACTTGAGCTCGTTGCCGTGGTCGAGGATCACGCAGTTGCCGTATTCACCGCCCGGTCCCGCGAACACCACGGTGGCGGTGGCCGGCGCCTTGACCGGCGTTCCCATCTGCGCGGCGATGTCGAGGCCGCTGTGGTGCTCGATCGCCTCGCCCCACGGCGACTTGCGCCGGCCGAACTCGGAGTTCACCGCGCCGCGCACCGGCCACCGGGACGGCATTGCCTGGATGGCCTTGCCCGCGGAGGTGATGACCCTCTCGAGCGCGCGCACCTTCGGGCCTTCCTCGAGCACGCTGGCCGCGAGGGCTTCGACCTCCTCATAGACCTGCGGCTTGTCGCTCTCCGGATCCGTGTGCAGCGGCCCGGTGCTCCCCCCCATGCCGGTGGTGGTGGCGCCGAGCGCCCCGCTGACGCGCGGACCCCCGTCGGGCCCGAAGGGCTCGGCCATGCGCGCGTGGATCTCTTTCCACGTGGCGATTTCCTTGCGGACCTCGCCGATACGCTTCTGGAAGGACTCCACCAGCGCGCGCTGCTCGGCTGCCTCCCGATGCGCGGCGGCCAGCGTCATCGCCTGGCGCTTGAGGGTGAGGTACTCGGCGGTCGCCACGCCGAGCGTCCCGGTGATGACCGCGAGGACCGCCCCCACCACGCAGGTCGCCACGCGGGGGACGTGCAGACTCCGGGTCCGGCCGCCATCGGCCCGCATGAACAGCAGGTGATGGAACAGCCGCCCACGGCTCTTGCGCGCGATGTACCAGTTCATGACTGAAGCGCCACCACCGACACCTTCGTCGGCTCGATCGCGGGCCGGGGCCGCGTCATGCGGCAGTGCCCCTCGAGGAAGACGCCTTCCTCGATCACCACCACCGCCGCCTCGATGTCTCCCGTGACCCGCGCGGTGGCCTTGAGCTCGACCCGGTCCGTCGCGATCACGTTGCCGGCGATCTCCCCATGGACGATCACGGAGCCCGCGCGGACGGTCCCCTGGATCCGGCCGCGCTCCCCGACGATGAGCGTATCGGTGGAATCGATCTCGCCGCGGAGCTTGCCGCTGAACATCACGGTCCCACTACAGGTGTAGTGGCCCTCGAACTCCGAGCCTTCGTCCATGAAGGCGTTGAGGTTGCCCCGCAGGTGCGGCGTGTTCGGGCGTCGAGCTTTGAGCCACATGGCGGCCCTAAGGCAGCAAGGTGGATACCAAGGCCCGGGCAGGCCCGGATCCGAGGACTTCCGTCAGGAACGCGAGGACTTACCAATTCTCCCCTTCCGGGAGGCGGTCACGAGCCCGACGTCATGCTCTGACACGCTGACACCCGTGACACTTCGGGTGTCGCGGATCGGAGCAGAGTCCGGCCGGGCTGGCGGCCCGGACCCGCCGGCGCCCCGGGGCGGGCTACCCGGAAGTGCCTGTTTTCTTGCAGATGGCGCGTACCGCCGCCCAGGCGCGCGGCTCCAGGGCGAGGCGCCTGGCCGGGGGAGCGCCGGCGGCGAGCTCACGCAGCCGGGTGGCGCGGTCGGCGGAGCCGGGATGACTCGACAGATACTTGAGGAGCCCGGCAGGGTCCTTTCCCTTCCGCTCGAGCCCCTCGAAGAACTCGATCATGCCCGCGGGATCGAGCCCGGCGGCGATCATGAGCTTGATCCCCTGCTCGTCGGCCTCGGCTTCCGCGGCGCGGCTGTACCGGAGCTGGCCCAGGACCCGCGCGCTCTCGAGGCCGTAGGCCATGGCCCCGCTGACATCCCCGGTGAGCGCGGTGATGAGGAGGCCCGTCGAGACGTGCTGCACGATGGCCTTGGTGGAGTGGCGCCGCAGCACGTGCTCCATCTCGTGGGCGAGCACGCCCGCGAGCTCCTCGGGGCGACGGGCCTCGTCGAGAAGCCCGCGCAGCACGACGATGTAGCCGCCTGGCGCCGCGAAGGCGTTCACGGTCTTGCTGTCGACGACCTGGATGTGGAAGGTGTACGGCGACGGTGGCCCCGCGCCGACCAGGGTGGCGACCATCGACTCGAGCGCCCGCTGGCCGTCCGGCTCGCGGCAGACCTTGTCCTTCGGGACCATGCTGTCGATCGCCGAGCGCCCGAGATCCTGCTCCCACGCGACAGGAACCCGTGCCGCCACGACGTTCGCGACGGCGGGGATGGCCCAGAGATAGAGACCGGCGCAGATGGCGACGATGGCCGCCGCGGCCGCGACCGTGTAGCCCACCCGCCGCCCGCGGCGGCGCGGATCGTGAAAGCGGCGCCCCGGCGCCTGCGCGATCTCGCGCAGATCCTCGAGGAAGGCGGGATCGTCGATGACGATCGACTCGGGCAGGTCCCGGCCTCGCTCGACGCGGACCTCCTCGCCGGCGTGCCAGCCCTGCGTCTGCCGCACCTCCGCATAGGGCCAGAATGCGGCGGCGCCCCCCTCGGGGACGATCTCGATCCCGGTGCGCGTGAGGCGCACGCGCGCGCGACGTCGCACCGGCGCGCGCCCGTCGAGATAGTGGCCGTCCCAATCCGTGCGCATGGCGGAAGACTCGGCCTAGCCGAGGTCGAGGGTGCCGATGTCGAGGAACCCGGCGAGGCCCTCGCCGGTGGCCGACGCGGCCCGCGCATCCTGCTCGATGCCCTCGAGGTCGAGCGTTCCCACCAGGGAGAGATTGCGGGCTAGGAAGCGCGCCGACCGCGCCTGCGCCCAGGGCCAGCCAAGCCCTAGCGTGGCGACGAGCAGGATCAGGTTGCCGAGCATCAGCCAGAGGAGGGGGCCGCCGCGCGTGGTGTTGCGGAAGCGGGCGGCCCCGAAGGTGGTGTGGTCCCAGAAGTAGCGGCGCTTCCGCGCAAGGTACCAGAACCAGCAGAGCCCCAGCGTGAAAGGGGTCAGGACGAGGGTGAGGACGAAGCGGCCGAAGAGTCCCGTGCTCGAGCCGTCGAAGTCGAACTTGCGGTTGCCGAACCACGAGTGGCGAACGAGGAACGCGTGGCGACCGACGTCGAACACGGGGTACCAGAGCCCGAGCGTGAGGGAGACGAGGAGCGTGTTGACGATGAAGAACTTCACGAACTCCCATGCCGTGCCCCGGAACGAGAAACGGATGCCGCGCCAGGAGCTGCGGCTCAGCCGGTAACGGCGGGCGCCCACGATGGCGAGGGGCAAGAACACGCTCGCGATGATGTAGCTGAGGATGGCCGCGACCACCTTGACGGCCACCCAGGGCGCGAACGCGCGTACGAGGTACAGGAGGTAGAGCGGCAGCGCGAAGACGAGCAGGGCCTTCAGGAAGCCGAGGAAGAGCTCGCGTCCCGTCCCGTGATACGCGAAGCGGTCGCCCGCGATCTCCGACTGTCCCCAGACGTACTTCCGCACCCGCGTCTTGCCCCAGAAGTAGTAGACGCCGAGGGTGACGATGGTGAGGAGCACGTTGACGATGTGGATGCCGAACAGCGAGCCGCCGCGCCCGTGGAAGACGAAGCGATGCGTCTCGCCGTCCGCGTACGGGGGCGGCGGCTCGCTCGGACGCCGCGCGGGCGGGGGTGGGGGTGGCGGCGGCACCATCACCGGGGGCGGCGGAGGCGGCGGCGTGATCCCCGACGAGGGCAGGGCCGGCGGCGGCGTCACGACGGGAGGCGACGGCGGCACGGATCCGGAGGAGGTCGGCGCGGGCGGCCTGCGGAAGAACGAGGGCTGGCTCCTCGGTCCCTCCTGCGCTGGCCCCTCCATGTCCAGACTATCGAGGCCCTGCCCGGCATGTGTCAAGTTATGGGAGGGTTCCCAGCGCGCGCAGCACCACCTCCGGCGTGATGGGCTGGCGCGTGACCCGCGCGCCGAGCGGCGCGAGCGCGTCGTTGACCGCGTTGAGCACCGCGCCCGGCGCGCCCGCGGTGCCCGCTTCTCCCGCGCCCTTGAACCCGCCCTCGGCGAACGCGGTCGGTGTCTCGACGTGTCCCACGACGATGTCCGGCATCTCGGCGGCCATCGGCACGAGGTAATCGGCCATCGTGCCGGTGAGCAGCTGGCCGGCGTCGTCGTACACGCAGTGCTCGAAGAGCGCGGCGCCGATTCCCTGCACGATCGCGCCGCGGAGCTGCTCGTCGACGAGGCGCGGGTTGATGATGCGGCCGCAGTCCTCCACCACCCAGTGGCCCAGCAGCCGCACGAAGCCGGTGGCGACATCGACCTCGACGTGGGAGAGCTGGATCCCATTGGTGAAGGCGAAGCCCTGGTGGCGCGGCACGTAGTGCCTCGTCACCGTCAGCTCGGGCTGAAAGTCCTTGGGGAGGGTATCGGGTCGGAAGTAGGCGACGCGCCCCAGCTCTGCCAGATCCAGCCGTACCGCGCCGCTCACCGCATCGACCACCTTGCCGCGACGGAGATCGAGCTCGTCGGGCTCGCACTGGAGCATGGCGCCGGCGACGCGCAGAATGTTGCCTTTGAGCGCCTTGCCCGACTGGAGCGCGGCCTCGCCGCCGATCCCCGCGCCGCGCGACGCCCAGGTCCCGCCGCCGTACGGTGAGACCAGCGTGTCGCCGGTGAGCACGCGCACCCGCTCGATCGGCACGCCTACCGCCGTGGCGACCACCTGCGCGAGCATCGCGTCCGTCCCCTGCCCCTGCTCGGTGACGCCGGTGGTGCAGGTCACGGCGCCGCTGGGCTCGAGCTTCAGCGTGCACCCGTCCTGCGAGGAGATCCGGGCCCCGCCCACGCCGTAGAAGGCCGGCCCGGGCGTGGTCAGCTCGATGAAGGCGCAGAGTCCCAGGCCGCGGTAGATGCCGCGGGCGCGCAAGGCATCACGCTCGGAGCAGAGCGCCCGATAGCTCGAGAGCGCGAGCAGGCGCTCCAGGCACTCCTCGTGGGACAGGCGCTCGAAGAAGTAGCCGGTCTGCGACGTATGGGGGTACATCTCGGCGGTGACGTAGTTCCGGCGTCGGACCTCGACGGGATCGAGCCCGAGCTCCCGCGCCACCCGGTCCACCATGCCTTCCATCACGGCGAAGGCGATCGGGTGCCCGACCGCGCGGTACTGGCACATGGGCGTCTTGTTCTGGAACACCACGCGGAGCCGGGCCGCGTAGTCGGCAAAACGGTAGACGCCCGGGGTGAGCCGGACCGTCTGGTTCCCCTCCACCGCGCTGGTTCGCGGGTACACCGAGTAGGGACCGATGCCGGTGAGGTCATCGATCCGCATGCCGAGCATGGTCCCGTCGCGCCGCACCGCAACCTCGGCGGTGACGCGATGTTCTCGCGCATGAATGTCCGACTGGAAGGATTCGAGGCGGTCGGCGACGAACTTCACCGGCCGCCCCAGCAGCACGGCCAGCGCGCACGTCGCCATCTCGTCGGGATAGATGTGGACCTTGATCCCGAAGGAGCCGCCCACGTCCTTGCAGATCACCCGTACGCTCTCCTCAGGCAGTGTCAGATGGCGGGCGAGGATGTCCTGCATCATGTTCGGCGCCTGGAACGAGTGATAGACGGTGAGCCGGCGCTCGGTGGGATCGAAATCGGCGATGATCGCGCGCGGCTCGAGCGTGACGCCGGTGTGGCGGCCCATCCAGAAGGTATCCCGGTAGACGTGATCAGCGCCCGCGAAGGCGCCTTCGGGATCGCCGGACTGGAGCTCGAGCGAGAACGCCAGGTTGTCGCCGAGCTCGGGATGGATCACCGGGGTGCCCGGGGCCAGCGCGGTCTCGGGATCGGTGACGGCGGGCAGCGGCGCCCATTCCACCACCAGACGCGCCACCCCGTCCTCGGCCACGGCGCGGCTCTCCGCCACCACCGCCACCACCGGCTCCCCCTGCCAGGTCGCCCGCCCGCGGGCGAGCGGATGCTGCCGCGCCGACTTCATACCGGCAAAATGCGCGAGCGTACCCACCCAGCCCGCGCAGAGGCCCGCCATCTCCTCGCCGGCGATCACGCGGACGACCCCGGGGAGGGCGAGCGCGGCGCGCGCGTCCACGGACATCACCCGGGCATGGGCGTGAGGGCAACGCAGGAAGGCCGCGTGCAGCATGCGCGGGAGGCGAACATCGTCGGTGAACTGCCCCCGTCCGGCGAGGAGGCGCGCCGCTTGGGGACGCACGATGCTCCGCCCGATGTAGCTGTCGCCCTCGGGGATCCGCGCCGGCCCCTCAGCCACGCGACGCCTCCCGGCGCGCGCGGGCGGCGGCGAGGACGGCGTCCACGATGGCATGATAGCCGGTGCAGCGGCAGTAGTTGCCGGACAGGCCGCGGCGCGCCGACGTCGCATCGAGGTCGGGATCGTCGCGCAGGAGCGCGTCCGCGGTGAGGAGCATGGCCGGCGTGCAGAAGCCGCATTGCAGCGCGTTGGCCTCCGCGAAGGCGCGCTGCAGATCGGCGATCTCGCCGGCCTCGGCCACGCCTTCGATGGTCTCCACCCGGCTGCCGTCGCACTGCGCCGCCAGCATGAGGCAACCGCGCGCGAGCGCCCCGTCCACCCGCAGCGTGCAGGCGCCGCAGACGCCCTGCTCGCAGCCCACGTGCGATCCGGTCAGCTCGAGGTCCTCCCTGAGGAAATCCACGAGGCTCTTGCGCGCCTCCACCCGGCGGCGGACGGGGACGCCGTTGACGATGAGCGCGATCTCGACCTCGGGCCGCGCGTCCATCGCCTTACGCGGCCCCGACGAGCGCGGCGAGCGCGCGCGCCAGCAGGACCCGGGCGAGGTGCCGGCGCAGGGCCGCGCTGGCGTGGACGTCGCTCGGCGGATCGAGGTCGGCGTCGAGCGCACGCCCGGCCGCGGCGAGCGCGGCCGCGTCCGGCCGCCGGCCCACCAGCGCCGCCTCCCCACGGGTCGCCCGCACCGGGGTGAGCCCCACGCCGGCGAACACGAGCCGGGCCTCCGCGATCGCGCCGCCGTCCAATCGCGCGGCGGTGGCCAGGCCGACGAGGGCGTAGTCGCCATGGCGCCGCGCCAGCTCACCGAAGTGGAAGCGCCACGACGCGTCTCGCAACGGGACGACCGCCGCGGTGAGGATCTCCCCGGGCTCGAGCGCGGTCGCATAGATTCCCCGGAAGAAGCGCGCGGCGGGAACCTCGCGCTCGCCGCCCCGGCGCGCCACGCGGATGACCGCGTCGAGCGCCACCGCGCAGGCGGGCAGCTCGGCGGCGGGATCGCCCAGCGCCAGGCTGCCGCCCAGGGTGCCGCGCGTCCGCAGCGCGAGGTGCGCGACATGGGGCATGGCCTGGGCGATCAGCGGGGCGTGCCGCGCGACGAGCGGGGAGCGCAGCACCGCTTCCTGGCGCGCAAGCGCGCCGATCACGAGACCCTCGGGCGCCAGCCGGATCCCGTCCAGCCCGGGCACCCGGTTGATATCGACGAGGGCGGACGGCTGGGCGAGGCGCATGTTGAGTGCGGGCACCAGGCTCTGCCCGCCGGCAAGCACGCGGGCGTCGGGGCCGAGCCGCGCAAGGGCATCGAGCGCTTCGTCCAGCGTGGCGGGACGGCAATAGGCGAAGGGCGCCGGCTTCATCGGGCCAAGTCCGCGGGAAGTCTACCTTGACACCTCGAAAAACGGGCTGCTATGTTACGCGCGACCCGCCGCCACATGGCTGAGCCGATCCTCGAGACGAGCAAGCTGACCCGCAGCTTCGGCAGCCTCACCGCGGTCAATGGAGTGAACTTCGCGGTGGCGCCGGGCGAGCTGCGCGCGATCATCGGCCCCAACGGCGCGGGCAAGACCACCTTCTTCCGGCTGATCTCCGGCGAGATGGTGCCGAGCAGCGGCCGCATTCGCTTCAAGGGCCAGGACGTCACCGGGATGCCCCAGCACCGCGTGTCCCGCCTCGGCGTCTCGAAGTCCTACCAGATCACCAACGTGTTCCCGCATCTCTCCGTGCTCGAAAACGTGCGAGTGGCCGTGCAGTCCTACCGTCTCTCGTTCAACTTCTGGGCGCGCGCCTCGTCGCTGGACGGCGTGCGCGAGCGGGCGGACGCTATCCTCCGCGAGGTCGCCTTGTGGGAGAAGCGCGCGCTCACCGCCGCCCAGCTCTCGCACGGGGAGAAGCGCCACCTGGAGCTGGGAATCGCGCTCGCCACCGACCCGTCGCTGCTCCTCCTCGACGAGCCCACCGCGGGGATGAGCCCCGAGGAGACGGACGAGACCATCCGCCTCATCCGGAAGATCGCCGAGGGACGCACCGTCATCCTCGTCGAGCACAAGATGAAGGTGGTGATGAACATCTCCGACCGGATCACCGTGCTCCACCAGGGGCAGGTCCTGGCCGAGGGCTCGCCCGCCGAGATCCGAGCCAATACCCTCGTCCAGCAGACGTATCTCGGATCGAGCCGGTGAGCGCGCCGCTCCTCACCCTCGAGGACGTGCACGCCTTCTACGGCGAGGCCCATATCCTTCAGGGGGTCTCGCTGAGCGTGCGCGAAGGTGAGGTCGTGACCCTCATCGGGCGGAACGGCGCGGGCAAGACGACCACGCTGCGCAGCATCATGGGCATCGTGCCCCCGCGTCTCGGCCGCATCACCTTCGCCGGCCAGGAGCTGCGCGGGCTGCCCATTCACGCGGTGGCGCGCGCGGGAGTCGCCTACGTGCCCGAGGAGCGCCGCATCCTTCCCAACCTCACCGTCGAGGAGAATCTCCGCCTGGGCCGGCTGGGCGCGGATGGCCGCCGCGGCGAGGGCGACGCGGCGATGGAGGAAGTGCTCGCCTACTTTCCGCGCCTGCGGGAGCGTCTCGACCAGAAGGGCAAGGGCCTCTCCGGCGGCGAGCAGCAGATGCTGGCGATCGCGCGCGGGCTCATCGCCCGCCCGCGCCTCATGCTGGTGGACGAGCCCACCGAGGGCCTGTCTCCCATCATCGTGGAGAGTCTCACGGAGATCCTGCGCGCGATCAATCGCCGCGGCACCGCCATCCTGCTCGTGGAGCAGATCCTCGAGGTGGCCCTCGCGCTCTCCCACCGGCTCTACGTGATGGATCAGGGGCGCATCCAGTTCGAGGGCTCGGCGGATCAGCTCCGCGCCGATCCCGCCATTCAGCAGCGCTTCCTGGGCGTGTGATCCGGCGTCGGCCGTGACCTATCCCTGCGCTTTCTGCGGCGAGGAGAACGACCTCGACGTCGATCCCAGCGGCGGACGGCGACAGCGCTTCACCGAAGACTGCGTGGTGTGCTGCCGCCCGAATGTCATCGCCCTCGTGATCGACGAGGACGGTGAGGCTACCGTCGAGGTCAGCCGGGAGTACGAGGCCTAGCCGCACGCCGGTCCGCCGGGTAGCTTTGGACCGGTCCCGGCAGATCATACCTGCTTCCTTTCCACGATGGCCGCCCGTGGCCCGCGGGAGGACGACGCGGCATCGAGATGCATGCGCGGCGGGCTGGCACGGGCGATGCGTACACGCGTCGGTCGGAGAGTCCCGCATGCGGTGGACGCCAAGGGTATCCTCGAGGGCCGTTCAGTGGCTCGTCGTCACCGGCGTCGTCTTGACGCTGGTGATTTTGACGGCAACCTATGCGTCGCCCCTCATGGTTCGGCACCTCTTGATCGCGCGGATCCACGCCATCACGCATCGGGCCGTGCGCATCGAGGCCGTTCAGCTTCATCCGTGGCGGGCGAGCATCGTCGTTCGCGGGCTCGGCGTGCAGGATCGGGACGGTGTCTCACCCTTCATCGGCGTCGATCGCATCGAGCTGCGCCTCCGTCCCTGGGCGCTCTTCCGGGGACATCTGTGGATTCGCGAGGCACGCATCCAGGGCTCGGCGGTGCGCCTCGTGCGGCGCGCCGATGGATTCAACATCTCGGATCTTTTCGAAGGAACTTCGTCGAGCCGTCGATTCCTGGACGTGACGTTGGATCATCTCGTCGTGACGGAAAGCCGGGCGGCTCTCGAGGATCGTGCGCTGGCCGAGCCGCGCACCTGGTCGTCGGAAGAGATCCAGATCGAGGCCCACAATCTTTCCACCCGTCGCGACGATGGCCGGGCCGTCGCGCGCTCGGTGACGGTGGGCGCGCCCGTTTCCATCGAGCTGCGCCACGTGCGGCTCTACCCGATTCACCTCGAGGCGGTCGTCGACACCGCGAACCTCGATCTCTCGCTGGCCCGCCTGTATTTTCCGGCCGACGCGGCGCTGGTGCCGGAGCGGGGGCGCGCCACCTCGACGCTGTCCATCCTCCTGGACGCGCGGGACGGCGTCCGCGCGAACGGGACCAGCCGGATCGAGGACGTGGCGCTGCTCAGGCGCGGCGAGCGCGATCCCTCCGTTCTGGTGCCACGCCTCACCATGGAGGTGAGAGGCCTCCGGTACCGGGCGGACCAGCTCGAGCTGGGCGGTCTCGAGCTGGCGGGCGAGGCGAGTGTGAAAGACCCGACCCCGAGCGGTCACGGCCGCTTCCAGCAGACGACGCTTCGGGCGAGCCTGGGCGACGTGACATGGCCGGTGGTCCGACCCGGTCGACTCGACGTCCGCAGCAGCGTCCCAGGCGGCGGCACGCTGCATCTGGACGGAAGCTTGAGCCCGCCTCCCGCGGTGAGTCAGCTGCGGCTTCGGCTCGCCCGCGTCGACCTCCGGCCGTGGGCGCGGCTGGTGCCGGGATCGATGCGGGTCGAGGGATTCGCGGACGCCGACCTGCGCGTCGATGAACCGCTGGCTCCCGCCGTTCCGCGCCATGTCCGCGGATACCTGGCGGTGAATCAGCTCGCCGTCGCCGATGGGACGAGCGAGCTCGGACGGGCACGTCGGATCGAGGCGCGCGATATCGAGGCGGACTGGCCCCGCCTCGCCGCGCGACGCGTGACCGTCGCGGGACCGCGCGTCACGCTGGAGCGCGATCACGAGGGACAGCTCGTGCTGCCCGGGGCGCCGGGCGGTCCGGGTGAGCCCGGGAAGAGGGACGGACACGATGAAGCCCCTTCCTTCACCTTCGCCCTGGGCGAGCTCCTCGTGCAGGACGGGCGCGTGGCATGGCGCGACCAGAGCGTTCAACCCGTGGTGGCGCTCGAGCTCGCGGATCTCCGCGCCCGCGTCACCGGGGCGGCCTGGCCCCTTCAGGGTCCGCTCGGGATCCACGTACAGGCGCAGCCGCCCGGTGGCGGTGGGATCGGCTTCGATGGGCGCGTGGCGTTCGATCCCCTCGCCGTCGAGGGTCGCGCGCGCGCGCAGGGCGCGGAGGTGGGTCCCTATCTCGCCTATGCAAAGGTGCCCGCGCGAATCCTGGGCCGCGTCGATTTCGACCTGGCCATCGCGCTGGAAGCCGGTGAGCCCGGACGCGTGACCGCCCGCGGCCAGGCGGCGGCGGCGGGGCTGGACGTCCGTGATGGGGAGCGCACCCTGCTACGCGTCGAGCGGGCGCGGGCCGAAGGCGTCGACCTCGACTGGCCGCGCCGCGTGACTGTCCGCGACGCCGCGCTGCAGCGCCCGTGGGTGCTGCTGGAGCGCGATCGGGCCGGCGAGCTCTCTCTCAAGGCCCGCCTCACGCCGCGCCGGGACGGCCGCGCCGCGGCGCCCTCGAGCGGATCGGGGGCACCCGATGAAGGGCCGCTCCTCGTCACCGTCCGCCGCGTGGCCATCGAAAACGGCGGCGCTCGCACGGTCGATCAGCGGGTCGTGCCACCGTTCGCGCTGGACACCTACGGGATGAACGGCCGTATCGAGGGCCTGTCCACGGACCCCACGGCGCGACCGGCCCGCGTCGACCTGACCGGACGCATGGGGGGTGACGCGCGCCTGGTCGTCAACGGCAGCGTGGGGTCCTTGGGCGGGCCGCTCCGCCTCGACCTCGGGGCCGAGCTGCACGACTTCGCGGTGCCGCGCACGAATTCCTATCTGCTTCAGCAGGTCGCGTGGGAGGCCCGCTCCGGCTCTCTGAGCGCCACCGTCAGCTGTCACGTCGACGGCAACGTGCTCGACGCCAAGACCGACATCCTGATTCGGCGCCTGGAGGTCGCGCGCGCGGCCGGGTCGGACGAGGCCCAGGCGCGCATCGGCCTGCCCCTCGGCACCATCGTCGCCCTCATGAAGGACCGGCACGGCGACATCCGGGTGTCGTTGCCCGTGGACGGCCGGCTGAACGATCCCCACTTCGACATGCGGAACGCGCTGTGGAGCACGCTGCGCAACGTGGCGGTCAAGACCGTCACGGCGCCGCTCAGCTGGATCGGCCGGGTCCGGACGGGCAGCGACTCGATGATCCAGCAGGTCGACGTGAATCCGGTCCCCTTCGCGCCGGGCTCCGCCGTCCTGGCGCCGGACGCTCACGAGCAGGTGAGCCGTCTGGCCACGTTCCTCGCGCAGGTTCCCGACGTCCGGCTTGCGCTGATTCCCGTGGTCACCGCAGCGGATCGCGCCGCGCTCGACGGCACGAAGCCGGCGGCGCTGGCCGACAAGCGCGTGGAGGCGATCCGGAAGGGCATCGAGAAGGCCGGCGCCGACGGCGATCGGCTTCGGGCCGAGGCGGCGACCGATGCGGCGGCCGAGGGTGACGGAGCGGCCGGTCAGGTGCGCGTGACGCTGCTCGAGCCGGAGACGCCGTCGCGCCCCAGCCCGATCCGCCGGCTCCTGGCGCCGTTCGGCATCGGGGGCGGGTCGAAGTGAGGTCGATACGCGGGCGCGTGGTCGTCTCGCTGATCGTCGCCCTGACCCTGCTCCTCGGCTCCTGCGCCACCATGAGCCCCTGGACGGACGCCCGGATCGAGAGCGAAGTGAAAGCTCGCCTCGTCGCCGAGACCGATGCAAACCTCACCCAGCTGGGTGTGGTCAGCCGCCGCGCCGTCGTCTATCTCTCGGGCAACGTCACGACGGCCGAGCAGAGGGAGCGCGCCGGCACCGTGGCCGCGAGCGTGGGCGGCGTGCAGCGCGTGGTCAACGGCGTCACGGTGCGCGCGCCGGGAGCCACGGATGCGGCGCGCTGAAGCCTAGGCCGACACGGCGGGCGGCTCGCGTATCACCACCAGGGCGAGCGCCTGGAGCGCCAGGGTCGTGACGAACGCCGCGACGAAGGCGGGTCCGATGCCCAGCCGCTCGATCAGCGCGGCGATCACCACGAAGAACGCGGCGAAGCTGAAGAGGCCGGCGAGGAGCCCGCGCAGCGCGCGCGTCGCGGGGCCGGGGCCGGCCTGGGCGTGGGCGAACACCGCGAGAATGCCCGCGTAGACGGGAAAGGTAGCGAGGAGCCCGCTGAGCCGGGGCCCCAGGGTCGACGCCGCGGCGGTGAGCGAGAGCACGAGCGCGGTCGCGACGATCATGCGCGCGGGAATATCCCAGGGCGGGAGCGGCGTGGGACGCCGCGTCTCCTCGCCGGGGGGCATCGCGAGCAGGGCGAAGGCGAGGCCGACCGCCACCACACCAGTGAGCGGCCCGAGGCGCAGCGCGAGCCGCTGCAGCACGAGCCCGGTCACCGCGAATGCGGCGGTGCTGCCCGCGAAGGCGAGCGGCCAGCCGCGCGCGGCCAGCGCGGCGTAACCCAGGCAGAACAGGCCTTGCGCGAGCGCGCCCGCCATTGAGCCCAGCGCCGCGCGGGCGGCGAAGGCGGGGCCGTGCTCGAGCACCAGGAAGAAGGCCACCGGACCCGAGGTGAGCGGCAGCGCCACGATTACCCCACCCACTCCCTGCCCCCAGCGCCGGCCCACCAGGCTCGCCGACGCGATCAGCGCGGGCGTCAGGACTAGCTTGAGGAGAAGGATGGGCGAGCCGCAGCCGCAGGCGAGGCGAGCGGATACATGAACGATGGGCGAGCCGCAGCCGCAGGCGAGGCGAGCGGATACTTGATGGTTTCCCGAGCGGAGCGAGGGCCGTGCACGAGACGCCGGTCCACTACATGCTCCCGGGCTGGCCGGATAGCCGCGCCAAGACGTCGAACACCGCCGCGCAGTCGCGGTCCCCGAGGCCCAGCGCCCGCGCGGCCGTCAACAGCTCGTGGGCAATGGCGGTGGTGGGCAGCGGCACGCCCGCCGCATGCCCCAGCTCCAGCGCGAGGCCCAGATCCTTCTGCATCATCACGCAATCGAACAGGGGCTCGGCGGGCGAGGCGAGCACGAACGTGCTGCGGTACTGGAGCATCGGCGAGGCGAGCACGCTGCGGGTGAACGCCTCCACCGCGCGCTCGCGGCTGATGCCGGCCTTCTCGGCGAGGAGCACCGTCTCCGCGTAGGCGGTGAGCTGCACGGCGATGCCAAGGTTGAGCGCGACCTTCATCGTGACCGCCATGCCCAGCGCGCCCATGTGGGTGATGGTGGCGCCGATGGCGAGGAGATAGGGGCGCACCCGCTCCAGCGCGGCGGTGTCGCCGCCCACGAGGTAGGCGAGCTTTCCCTGCTCGACGGTGACGGCGCTGCCGGAGACTGGGGCGTCCAGGAACACGGCGCCCCGCGCGGCCACCTCCGCGCCCATCGCGCGCGACACCGCGGGACTCACCGTGCTCATGTCCGCCCACACCGCACCCGGCCGGAGCCCAGCGAGGATCCCGTCCGGGCCTTCGGCGATGCGGCGCAGGGCGTGCGAGTCTGTGACCATGCTGAGCACCGCGTCGCCCGCCGCGGCGGCCTCCCGCGGGGAACCCGCCACGACGAGGCCGAGCGGGGCGAGCGCCTCCGCCTTGGCCCGGGTGCGGTTGTAGCCGGTGACGGTGTGCCCCGCGGCGAGGAGGCGCTTCACCATGGGCGTGCCCATGGCGCCGAGGCCCACGAAGCCGACCGCGCCCATGCCGCTCAGGCGCTCGGCGCGCCGCCCACGCGGAACATCGCCGCGTCGAGGCCGAGGGCGGCCTTCCCGATGGCCTCCATCATGCGATCCATGGTCGGCGGCATCAGGGTCGCGGTGCGGAGATCCCGGAACGCGCGCTCCACCGGGAATTCCTTGTAGGCGGCCCGTCCCCCGACGGTCTGGATGGCGTGGCTCGTCACCGCCAGCCCCACCTCGGTGGCAAGCAGCTTGGCGCGATTGGCGAGGAGCCCCCGCTGCAGCATGTCGGCCTTGTCCCAGCGGGCGGACGCGTCCCCGAGCACCAGCAGCACCGCATGCAGGCGCGCCTCCAGGTCCCCGATGTGGCGCTGCACCGCGGGATCGTGTGCCACCGGGATGTTCTCGGGCTTGATGACCCGTTGCTTCACCGCCTGGATGGCGAATGCGAGGGCGGACTCTGCGAGGCCCACGTACACCGCGGCGTAGCCCAGCGCAAAGCTTTCGACCACCCCCACCCTGAGCGCGTGGCCCGGTTCCCCCATCAGGGCCTCCGGCGTCACCCGTACGTCGCGCAGCTCCACGCTCGGGCTGTACGTCGCGCGCATGCCGAGAGTGTCCCATTTGCCTTCGGTATGGATGCCCGGGGTGTCCGCCGGGACCAGCACCTGGATGAGCGCCTTCGACATGTCGTTCTCGCCGTCCAGCGCGCACCAGACCATGTAGTAGGACGCGCCGAGCGCCATGGTGCAGAAGTGCTTGAGCCCGTCCACTGCGAAGCCGCCGTCGCGGCGGCGCACCACCGTCTCGACCTGGAACGTGCGGGAGAGGCTCACCGCCGGCTCGCTGCCCCAGGAGCCGAAGAGCTTGCCGTGGTCCACCACTTCCGCGTAGTACCGACGCTTCTGCGCATCGGTGCAGAGGGCGTCGATGAAGCGCATGACCGTGGAGTGCATGTGCACGGTCATGGCGGTATTGGCGCAGCCGCGCGCAATGGCACGAAGGGCCGCCACATACGTGGCCATGTCGAGCCCGCGCCCCCCGTAGGCGGCGGGCACTGCGGCGGCGAGGAAGCCCTCGCGCCAGAGATCCCGCCAGCTCTCGACGGGATTCTTTCCTTCGCGGTCGTACACCGCCGCCCGAGGAGCGATGCGCGTCCGGGTGACTTCGTCGATGCGCTCGACGTAGGCCGACTGGCTGTCCGAGACCGCCATGACCTAGGCCATGCTGGCCGGCGGCGTGATGCGATGCGGGCGCGACGACTGCTTGCACCGGCAGGTCCCGATCTGATGGAGCTCGACCAGATTGCCGTTCGGGTCGTCCATGAAGATCTGCTCCAGCTCGGGGCCCACCACCGACTTGATGGTCCAGTACTTCACGCCCATCTGGTCCAGCTCTCTCTTGGCTTCCTGGATGTCGGGGATGGCGAGCGCGACGTGCAGGCGCGTGGGATCCTTGTCGGGGCTGCCCTGGGCGTAGCGCGACATCCCCTCGCAGCCCATGATGTGGATCTGCGTGTCGTTGCCGCAGTCCATCCAGTATCCGGGGATGCCGGGAATGTTCGGCCGCCCGGGATCGGCGCGGAGACCCAGCACGTCCTCGTAGAACGCCTTCACCTCGTCGGCCTTCTCCGGACGGACGCGAATGCCGTGATGATGGAGCTCGAGCACTGTAATCGCCATATCAGATCCTCCCAATGGGAAGACGTCCGACCAGCGTGCCCCAGATGCCCTTGGGCAGGAACAGGACGAACGCCATGAAGATGAGCCCGATGACGAGGGGCCACGACTCGGTGAACACGCTCAGGCGATCCTCGAGAACGAGGTAGGTGCCCGCGCCCACGAAGGGCCCGAAGAACGTCCCCGCCCCCCCGAGGAGCGTCATGATGACCACCTGCCCCGAGGTGGTCCAGTACAGCGACTCGACCGGCACCACCGCGAGGCGCAGCGCGTCGAGCCCGCCCGCCAGGCCCGCGAAAGTCGCCGAGAACACGAACGAGAGATGCTTGATGCGGTTCACGTCGTAGCCGCAGGCGGCCGCGCGGTCCGGGTTCTCCCGGATGGCCTGGAGCACGGTTCCGAAGGGCGAGTCGAGGATTCGCTTGAGCGCAGCCACCGCCAGCACCACCAGCACGTAGGCGAAGTAGTAGAAGGCGAGGGTCGATTCCAGGGGAATCGACCAGCCGAGGAGCTGGAACGGCAGCTGCGGAATGCCGCGCAGCCCGTCGTCGCCCCCGGTGAGATCGGCGAGGTGGAAGGCCACGAAGTAGAGGAGCTGCGCGAAGGCCAGCGTGAGCATCGCGAAGTAAATACCCCGCCGGCGCAGGCAGAAGAACCCGATCACCGCGCCGCCGACCATGGCGAGCAGCGGGCCCGCGAGCACCCCCAGCCACAGCGAGCCGAGCTTCGTCTTGGCGAGGACGAGCCCGGTGCCGTAGGCGCCGAGCCCGTAGTAGGCGGCGTGCCCGAAGGACAAGAGGCCCGTGTAGCCGTAGAGGAGGTTGAAGCCCATGGCGAGGAGCCCGAAGATCAACACCTGTGCCGCGAGAGCCTTGTAGGGGACGACGAACGGAAAGACCGCGAAGGCAAGGGCAAAGGCGAAGACCGGATGGCGCGCCACCCATTCCGTGACGGTCCGCACCGGCCTACTCCGCGAGGCCGGCCTCGCCGAAGATGCCGCTGGGCCGGATCAGCAGGACCACCGCCATCACGACGAAGACCATGATCTCGGCGAGCTTGGGCGCGAAGAGGGTCGTGAGACCCACCACCTGCCCCATCATGATGCCCGCCACCACCGCGCCCAGCAGACTGCCCATGCCGCCCACCACCACGACCACGAACGACTCGATGATCATCGTCACACCCATGTCGGCGTAGGCGCCCCGCATGGGCCCGGCGAGGGCGCCCGCGAGCCCCGCCAGCCCGCAGCCGACGCCGAACACGAGCAGCCAGATCCGGTTGAGGTCCACGCCGAGGGCGCGCACCATCAGCGGATCGCGCGAGCCGGCGCGGATGATGAGGCCCACATTGGTGCGGTTCACGAACGCCCAGAGGCCGATGAGGACGACGATGGTGACCGCGATGACGAACAGACGATAGAGCGGAAACGCCATGAACCCCAGATCGACCGCGCCGGCCAGCGCGCGCGGCGGGTCGAGGGTGAGCCCGATCTTCCCCCAGATAAGCTTGGCCGTCTCGATGAGGACCAGCGAGAGGCCGAAGGTGAGCAGCAGCGGGTCGTCGGGCCCGCGACCGTACAGCCGCCGGATGAGCAGCCGCTCGATCGCGAACCCGAGCCCTCCCACCAGGATCGGCGCCACCACCAGCGCCACCCAGAAGCTCTTGGTGTACGCGAGCAGGAACACCGTGAAGTACGCGCCCAGCATGTAGAGCGAGCCGTGGGCGAAGTTCACCACCGTCATGAGCCCGAAGATCAGGGACAGCCCGATCGCGAGCAGCACGAAGATCATCCCGAGCACGAGGCCCGTGAAGACCTGGGGCAGGACGGCGGCCAGATCCATCTTACGTATCCGCTCGGCTCGACCGTTGAGGGGTCGCCTCGCCTGCGGCTCCGGCTCCGACCGCGGGCTGCGCCTCGCCAAGCCGCTGCGGCGCGACGGTCATGCAAAACCTTTTTCGGCGCAGGTGCGGTCGTACTTCTCGTCGGCGGGCACGCGGGCCACGATATCGACGAGGCCCCACTCGCCCTTGGTCTTGCCCGGGCCCCGCCCCTTCATGATCCACAGATCCTGGAACGACTTGTTGTCGCACGTCCGCCACCACTGCTTGCCCTTGAAGTGGTCGTAGGTGGGGCTCTTCCGCAGGGCGTCGGCCACCGCGAAGGAGTCGGTGGACTTCGCCAGCTCCACTCCCCGCGCCACTTCCAGGACCGCGGAGTACGCGTACGCGCCGTAGTCGCCCGGCGGCATGTTGAACTTCTTCATGGACGCCTCGACGTATTTCTTGGCAGTGGGAATCGAATCCTGGAGCTCCCAGTACCAGTTGGTCGCCCCGTACACATCCTGGTAGAGCTCGGGGCCGCCCTCCTTGAGATAGGAGATCCACACCAGCGGCTGGGCGAGCTTCATCTGCTTGTCCATGCCGAAGCTCCGCGCCTGCTTGAGGAACGCGATGTTGTCCGCGCCCGGGGTCACCGACATGAGCACGTCCGGCTTGGCTGCCTGGATCTTGGGCAGATGCGCGGAGAACT
The DNA here is from genome assembly GCA_035495415.1 of Verrucomicrobiia bacterium. Classification (GTDB taxonomy): domain Bacteria; phylum Methylomirabilota; class Methylomirabilia; order Rokubacteriales; family CSP1-6; genus DASRWT01. The sequence continues at coordinate 161,744 of DATJFY010000047.1, read as the reverse complement.
CCGCGCTGCCCAGCGGGTACGGGGTCGACCCCAGCAGGGTCCCCCCGTTGGCCTTGAGGGTGTCGGCGAGCACCATGTTGTTCTGCTTGCCCCACGCGTAGTCGGCGTAGATGATCCACCACTTCTTTCCGAGGTTGTCGCAGGTCCACTTGCCCATGACCCGCGACGTGATGGTGGGGTTCAGCGCCTCGTGGAAGGTGATGGGGCTCGTGTCCGGTTTGGCGCTGATCTCGTCCGACTGGCTCACCGAGATGAACAGCACCTTGGACTTCTTGGTCTGCTCGTTGATGGCCATCTGGACGTGCGCGGCGAGGCCGCCCACCACGAACTGCACTTTCTCGTTCTCGATCAGCTCCTTGGTGCGCTGGGCGCCCACCGCGGGCTTGAGCTGGTCATCCCGGAAGAGCACCTCGACCTTACGCCCCATGATGCCGCCCTTGGCGTTGAGCTCGTCCTGGGCGAGCTGCGCCCCGCGCTGCTGATCCGCGGCGAGGGCGGCGAAGGGCCCGGTGAGCGGAAGCGGGAAGCCGATCCGGATGGGATCGCTCTGGGCGCGGAGCACGGCGGGGAAAAAACCCTGGGTCGCCGTCACGCCGGCGGCGGCGGCGCCGGTAGCGAGGAAGCTACGGCGGGTGATCGACTTCATCGTGGTCTCCTTTCGTGTCGCGGGTGTGGGAGCCGCTACTCCATGCGGCGAACGCGCGGCGCCTTGGTGGGACCGATGAATTCCAGCATGTTGCCGTCGGGATCCTTCACGAAGAGCTGGCGGAGCCCGGTTGGCGTGGACACGAGATCGTGGACGTGGATGCCGGTGCCGGCGAGCTGCTCCGCCGTGGCGTCGCAGTCATCCGTCCACAGGGCGAAGTGCGGGTACCGTCCCTCGAACGCGGCGCGCTCGACCGGCGGCCGCACGAGGGCCTCGTTCACGATGATGTGCAGCGACAGATCCCCGCCGATGCCGTACCAGACCCCGGGGAAGTTGAAGGCCGGCCGGGGGATCTCCTTGAAACCGAGCAGGCCGCCGTAGAACTCCTTGGCCTTGGCCAGATCGGTCACGGTGATGGAGACGTGGTTGAAGGCCTTGAAGAGGGTCATCGGCGCGTCCTCCGGGGCGAGAGGGTCTGCATGTGGGCGAAATACAAGTAACAAACGGCCCGTGGCCTGTCAAGGCGCGCGGGGTTGATCGTCCCGTCGGGCGCGGGCTATGATCCGCCGGTGACGCGACCCTCCCTTCCGCTTCCGCTCCTCGGCGCATGATCGGCGCGCCTCTTACCCGGCTCGGCGCCGAGCCGCTCCTGACCGGCCATGGTCGCTTCACCGCGGACGTCCGCGCCGAGGGCGCGCTCGAGGCCGCGGTGCTGCGCTCGCGCCACGCCCATGCGCGGCTCCTGGCCATCGACGCCCGGCGGGCCCTGGCCCTGCCGGGCGTCCGCGCCGTGCTCACCGCCGCCGACGTGCCCACCGCCGCGATCATCCCCAACCGCGTGCCCGTGCCCGACGGCGCCACGCGCTATCTCCAGCCGGCGATCGCGCGGGACGTGGTCCGCTATGTCGGCGAGCCGGTGGCGCTGGTCCTGGCCGACACGCGCTATCTCGCCGAGGACGCGCTGGAGGCGATCGACGTCCAGTACGCGCCCGTGCCGGTGGCGGCATCGGTGGACGCCGCCCTGGCGCCGGGAGCCCCGCGGCTCTTCCCCGACACCGACTCCAACAACGTCGCCCTCATCCGGATGCGCGTGGGCGACGCCGAGGCTGCGCTCGCCCGCGCGCACCTGGTCCTGCGCGAGCGCTTCACTCATGGACGCCAGACCGCAGCCGCGCTGGAGACGCGCGGGCTGGTGGCGGTGCCACCCGCGGCGAGCGGGGGCGAGCTCCATCTCATCGGCTCGACCAAGTGCATCCACATCAATCGCGGCATCCTCGCGCCGATCTTCGGGCTGCCGCCGGGCGCCCTCCGGCTCACCGAGGTGGACGTGGGCGGCGGGTTCGGGGTGCGCGGCGAGCTCTACCCCGAGGACATCCTGATCCCGCTCGCCGCCCTGCGCGTCGGCCGGCCGGTGCGCTGGATCGAAGAGCGGCGCGAGAACTTGATGGCGGCCAATCACGCGCGCGAGGTCGTGTACGAGCTCGAGATGGGATTCGACCGGGACGGGCGTATCCAGGGCGTACGCGTCGTGATCCGGGCCGACATCGGCGCCTATGTGCGCACCGCCGCGCTGGTCCCGGCGGAATTCGGCGCCGCCCTCCTGCCCGGCCCGTACCGCATGCCCGACTACGCCTGCGACCTCTGGAGCGTGGTGACCAACAAGACGCCGGTGGGCACGCTGCGCTCGCCCGGCCGGCCCGAGTGCAACTTCGCGCGCGAGCGGCTCCTCGACGCGGCGGCGGTGCGGCTGGGCCTCGATGCCGCCGACGTCAGGCGACGAAACCTCGTACGATCAGACGAGATGCCGTGGGATTGCGGGACCGTGTCGTTTGGCGTCAAGACGGTCTACGACTCCGGCGACTTCCCCGCCCTCTTCGAGCGGCTGCTCGATCGGCTCGACTACGCCGGCGCGCGCGCCGCCCAGGCGGCGGGGCCAACGCGGCTCGGCATCGGGCTCGCCATGTACGTCGAAAAGACGGGACTCGGGCCCTTCGAGACGGCGCGCGTGGAAGCGCGGCCCGACGGGCGGTTCACGGTGGACACCGGCGCCTCGTCCATGGGGCCCGGTCTCGAGACCGCGCTCGCGCAGATCCTCGGCTCGGCCCTCGGGCTGCCCGCGGACCGCTTCGTGGTCCGCCACCCCGATACCGCGGCGGTGGAGAGCGGGGTGGGCACGTACGGGTCTCGCGCCACCGTCACCGCCGGCAACGCCGCGCACATGGCGGCGGGCAAGCTCTTGGAGGAGGCACGCACGCGCGCCGCTGCCGCCCTGCGCGTGCCCGCGGAGGAGGTGGTCTACGCCGCCGGCGCCTGCTCCGCACGCGGCCGGCGCCTGGGCCTCGATGAGCTGGCGGCCGCGGGCCCCCTCGCCGCCGGCGCGTCCTTCACGGTGCCCAAGCTGACCTACGCGGGCTGCGGCGTGGCGGTGATCGTGGAAGTGGACGCAGAGACCGGGCAGATCGCGCTGCGGAAGATCGTGGTGGGCGCGGACGTCGGCCGCGCGGTCAATCCCGCGCTGATCGAGGCTCAGCTCGCGGGCGGCGCGGCGTTCGGGTTCGGCAATGCCGTGCTGGAGAGCCTCGAGTACGACGCGGACGGCCAGCTCCTCACCGGCACTCTGCTCGACTACGCGCTGCCCCTTCCAACCGACGTGCCCCTCATCGACGCCTTCTACCAGGAGATCCCCGCGCACACGAACCCGCTCGGCTTGCGCGGCGTGGGGGAATGCGGCAATCCCGGGCTCGGGGCGGCGATCGCGAACGCGGTGTGCGACGCCCTCCGCGATCTCGGCGTAGGCCTCACCGCGCTGCCGGTCACGCCCGCCCGGGTGCGGGCCGCGGTCGAAGCCGCGACGCGGCGACGCTGACCGCGAGCCGCTACTTCGTCGGGGCGGCGGGCGGGGCAGACGTCGACGGGGCGGCGGGCGGAGACCCGGCGGAGAAGTTGACGCCGCGCCGGGCGAGCTCCTGGACGATGAGGGTCGCGCCAGGATTTCCCTGCTGGGACAGCGCGTAGACCCGGCGCGCGGTCGTCTCGAGCTGCGCCTGACGGCGACGCGCCTGATCGAGAGGCCCCTCCTGGCCGGCATGGGTCACCTGGAGACTCTGGTACTCGCGCTGGAGATTCCAGGCCTGGTAGCCGAACCAGATCAGCATGGCGAGGACGAGGAGCACCACCGCCGCCCAGGGACTCGGAGGCGCCGCCGGCCGCGGCGAGGGAGGCTCGGTCTCGAGGAGTAGTTCGTCAGACGTCACGGCTGGCGCTCAGCGCCCGCTCCCCGCGGCGGGCGCGGGGACGGACGGCGCGGGGGAAGGCGCGGACGGCCCCGTGGGCGGCGCGCTCGGCGCGGGCGCCTGCTCGAGGACCGCCCGAAGGGCGGCATCGTTGTTGCGCGCGGCCAGCGTGGTGATGGCGTTCACGAGTTCGCGGTGCAGGACCTCGAGCTGATTCGCGCGCTGCAGGAACATCTGACGATTGGCGACCTGCGCCTGGAGCGTGCGATTGCGCTCGAACAAGAACAAGTCCTCCACCGCGAGCAGCACCGTGAGCGCGGAGGCCACGATTACCCAAGTCTGCCAGCGCGCCAGCCGGCTCATCGTGCGCCCTCACGGTTCCACATGGCGTGTGAGCGTAGCACGCGGGTCTGGGGAGTCGCAACAACAGCGGAACGACGCGGCGTCGTCTTAGATGCCGAGCGAGCGGAGAAACCCGTCCATCACACCCTGCACCTCGGCGCGATGCGTGCGATTCGGGAAGTGCGGCCCGCCCGCGACGACGTGCAGACGGGCGCCGGGGATGGTGGCGGCAAGCCGCTCCGACATCGCCACGGTGGGGAAGCGGTCGTCCGCGCCCGCGATGATCTGCACGGGGCATCGAATACGCGCGCACTCGGCCAGCCAGTCGCCGCGCGAATAGGTCTCATCGAGGAGCGCGAGCAGCGACGCTACCGAGTGGCGCCGGAGCACCCCGGTGAGCTCGGCGTAGCGCAAGGGGCGCGCCTTGAGCCGTGCCAGCGCCGTCTCGCCCATGCGCAGGCGCAGGTTGGCGTCGAAGTACTCGTCGAAGCGTCCCGCCGCAACGAGGGGCCGATGGGCCTGCCACCACGCCTTGTCCTCGGGCGGGGGCTCGTAGGGAGGCCCGCTGATCGAGATGACGCCCCGGACGCGCGCAGGCTCGTGCACCGCCATCCAGAGCGACAGGGCTGCCCCCATCGAGGCGCCGCCCCACACCGCCGCGCCCACACCGAGCGCGTCCAGCCAGGCGCCGAGATCCCCGGCCTTGCGGGCGTAGGTATAGTCTTCCGGCCGCTCGAACTTGCTGGAGCGGCCGTGGCCGCGGGTGTCCGGGAGCAGGGCGCGCACCCGGCCGAGAAAGGGCTCCACGTCGGGCCGCATCACCGAGGACTCCTCCACGGAGCCCCCGTGAATCCACACGAGCGGCGGCCGGCTCGGATCACCCGCCTCGCGCCAATGCAGCCGGACGCCGGAGGGCAGGACGGTCTCAGGCAGGGCCCAGCCTCTTCTCCAGCGAGCGGGCGTAGCGGGACATCGAATACGTGCACACCCAGTACACCACGGCGATGAAGAGGTAGAGCTCGAAGGGACGGATCTCGCGATTGTTCACGACCTGCGCGGCCTTGGTGAGGTCCATGAAGCCGATGATGGACGCCAGCGACGTGTCCTTGAAGAGCACGATGAACTGGGTGACAAGAGACGGGATCATGTTCTTGAGGGCCTGCGGCAGCACCACGAAGCGCATGGTGCCGCCAGACCGAAGACCCAGCGCGGTCGCCGCCTCCACCTGCCCGCGCGCCACCGACTGGATGCCCGCACGCACGATCTCGCCCAGATACGCCGCCTCGAAGATCACGAAGGCGGTCAGCGCCACGCCGAACTCGGGGATCTTGGTCCGGAGCAGGATCGGGAGGATGAACCAGATCCAGAAGATCACCATGACGAGGGGGACGCCCCGGAAGAACTCGACGTAGATGGTGGCGGGGATGCGGATCCACGCTCGCGGCGACAGGCGGGCGAGGCCGATGACGATGCCGAGAAGGAAGCCCAGCACGATGGAGGGAATGGCCAGGCGCAGCGTGCCGCCCACGAAGGCCCCGAAGCCCAAGAAGCCCTGGACGAGCAGGAAGTCGAGGTTCCGCCAGATGACGCCGAGATCGAGGCTCATGCGCGCCGCCGCCGCCCGCCCGCGATCAGCCCGGGAATCGCGGTTCGCCGCTCCACCCAGCCCATGAAAGCCGAGAGCGAGAGACAGAGCACGAGGTAGATCACCGTGCCGGCGGTGAGGGCCTCGATCGCCTTGGCGGTGTACGTCTCGATCTGGCGGGTCTGGAAGGTCAGCTCGGCCACGCTGATGGTGAGGGCCACCGACGAGTTCTTGAGGAGGTTCAGGGACTCGTTCGTGCCGGGAGGGATGATGAGTCGGAGCGCGATGGGGAGGATCACGTAGCGATACGCCTGCACCACGGTGAGGCCGGAGGCCACCGAGGCCTCGAGCTGCGTGCGGGGAATCGACTGGATGCCCGAGCGCAGCACCTCGGAGAAGCGCGCGCCGCTGTACACCCCCAGCGCGCACACCGCCGCCCAGAACTCGAGCCCGTGCCCGAACAGCCACTCCCGCACCACCTCGGGGAGCAGCGGGGGCGCCGCGAAGTACCAGAAGAACATCCACACCAGCAGCGGCACGTTCCGGAAGAACTCCACGTAGAACGTCGCCGCCGCGCGCAGGGCGCGATACGGCACGGTCCGCATCGCGCCCGACGCGATCCCGAGCGCCAGGGCGAGCAGCCACGCGCACAGGGAAAGCTCGAGCGTGGTAATGAGACCGCTGAGCAGCCACTGCCCCGACTGCCCCGTCCACAACACCGACCACTCGAACCGGTAATTCATGCGCGTCGCGATCCGATCAACTGGGGACGGGGGAAGGACTATTTGTGTAATGGGGGAGAGGCGCTGCGACGGGGCGGGGGCCGGGGGGCACGCTCGCGGCGCAATGCTTCACTGAGCAAGCGAGTGTGTCCCCCGGCTCCCGACCCGGCGCCGACATCGCGACCAGTTACCGGTGTGTTACTTCGGCACCACCTGATAGATCATGAACGACCGCACCGCCGCGCTCATGGGATACGGCAGCTCGCCCTTGGCGCCGAACCACCTGTCGTAGATCTCGAAGTACTTGCCGGACTCGATGCCCTCCATGAGGCCGGCGTTCACGACGGCGCGGAAGTCGGCGTCGCCCTTCCGCATGGCCATGCCGTACGGCTCGTAGGAGAAGAAGTCACCGACCACGTCCCACTGCCCCGGGTTCGGCGCCTTGACCTTGAGGCCGGCGAGCTGGATGCCGTCGTTGGTGTAGGCGTCGACCTGTCCCTGGAGCAGGGCCTGGAAGGCCGCCGGCTGGTCGGGGAACTCGCGCAGCTGCGCCTTGGGCGCCTTCTCGCGGATGATGCGCGCGTTCGTCGAGCCCTGCTGGGCGGCGATCCGCTTGCCGTCGATGTTCTGGATGCCCTTGATCGGGCTGCCCTTCTTCACGAGGAACTGGGCGCCGGTCACGAAGAACGTGACGGAGAAGTCCACGCTCTCCCGCCGGGTCCGCGTGTCCGTCATCGTGCCCGCGATGAGATCCACCGCGTTCGACGTGAGAAGCGGGATGCGGGTGGGCGGCGTGGATTCCTTCTTCTCGACCTTGATGGGCTTGCCCACCTTCCTCTCGATCGCCGGCTTCACCAGCTCGTCGACGAGATCGATGGAGAAGCCGACCCACTCGTTCTTCGCGTTGACGTACGCGAAGGGCGGCGAGCCGGTGCGGGTGCCGATGGTGAGCACGCCGGACTGGCTGATCTTCTCGAGGGTGCCGGTCAGCTGCTGCGCGGCTACCGGTACGACTCCGGCGGCGAGCAGGGCAACGGCGGTGAGCAATCCGATGACACGCTTCATGCAGGGCCTCCTTGAAGGCATGGCTTAGTGGGACAGGATCTTGGACAGAAAGTCCTTCGCGCGCTCCGAGCGGGGCGCGGCGAAGAACGCCTCGGGAGTCTGAACCTCGACGACGCGGCCAGCGTCCATGAACACCACGCGGTGCGCGACGCGGCGGGCGAAGCCCATCTCGTGCGTCACCACCATCATGGTCATGCCGTCCTTCGCGAGATCCGTCATGACCTCGAGCACCTCGTTGATCATCTCGGGATCCAGCGCGGAGGTCGGCTCGTCGAACAGCATGATGCGGGGCTGCATGGCGAGGGCGCGCGCGATGGCCACTCGCTGCTGCTGGCCGCCGGAGAGATTGGCGGGATACTTGTCGGCCTTGTCGGGAATGCGCACGCGGTCGAGGAGGCCGCGGGCGATCTTCTCGGCCTCGGCGCGCGCGAGCCCCTTCACCTTCACGGGGGCCAGTGTAATGTTCTGCAGCACCGTCATGTGCGGGAACAGGTTGAAGGACTGGAAGACCATCCCCACCTCCGCGCGCAGACGCGAGAGGTTCACGTCGGAGGCGGTGATGGACTTGCCGTGCACCTTGATGTCGCCGCTTTGGATCGGCTCGAGGCGGTTGACACAGCGGATGAGGGTGCTCTTCCCGGAGCCGGACGGCCCGCAGACCACGATCACCTCGCCCGCCCCCACGTCGAGGCTGACGTCGGCGAGGACGTGCAGTGGACCGAACCACTTGTTGACGCCCGCGAACTCGATGGCGGCCGCCATGCCTACTCGATCACCAGCAGCACGTCGCCCGGGTTCACGGCTTGGCCGGCCTGGACGCGGATCTCCTTCACCGTTCCCTCGCCGGAGGCGCGGAACTCGTTTTCCATCTTCATGGCTTCCAGGATCACGAGGCCGTCGCCCTTCTGCACGCGCTGGCCCACCGCGACCATGATGAGCACCACCCGCCCCGGCATCGGGGCCTTGAGGACCTGACCACGCCCCGCGACGGTGCCGCCGCGCGTCCGGATGAGGTAGCGCGACTCCTCCTCGACCCGGATGCGGTAGGTCTCCCCGTCCACGCGCACCACCGACACGCCGTCCTCGTCGCTGATCTCGGCCATGATGGATTCGCCGCCGAGCAGCAGCGACCAGAGGCCCTCGCCGACGCGCCGCGCGTCGACCTCGAGGCTCTCGCCGTCGACGCGGACGCGATAGTGCCCGGCCTCCCCCTCCACCTCCACAGGGCTCAGTGCGCCGTCGAGCTCGGCCTGGAACTTCATCGCGGGCGGGTCCACGAGCGGCCGCTCTGCGCCCAGGGGCCGGCCCCCGACGCGGGCGGCGCGGGCGCCCGGCGCTCCCCCTGCTCGTAGGCGGCGAGCGCCGCGGCGACGAGAGCGAGGCGGCGGTGGCCGGCGCCGCCCCCGATCCCGGCCCCGAGCAGGCGCTCCATGAAGCCGGTGTGCAGGCGGCCCGCGACGAACTCGCCGTCGGCCATGATGCGCTCGAGCACGGGGATGGTGCTGCGTACGCCGGTGATGCGATACTCGCCCAGCGCGCGCCGCATCCGCGCAATGGCCGCTTCCCGGTCAGGGCCCCACACGATGAGCTTGGCCATGAGGGTGTCGTAGAAGCGCGGCACGGTCGCGCCCGCGTACACGCCGGAGTCATCGCGCACCCACGGGCCGCCGGGGACGCGTAGGCCGGCGATGCGGCCGGGCGACGGCACGAAGCCCGCGAGCGGATCCTCGGCGTTGATGCGGCACTCGATGGCCCAGCCCCGCCAGGTCACGTCGTCCTGGCCGAAAGCGAGCTTCTCGCCGGCGGCGATGCGGAGCTGCTCCTTCACGAGATCGCGGCCCGTCACCAGCTCGGTGACGGGATGCTCGACCTGCAGCCGCGTGTTCATCTCGAGGAAGTAGAACGCGCCCTGCCGGTCCACCAGGAACTCCACCGTCCCCGCGTTGACGTAGCCCACCGCGGCGGCGAGCCGGCAAGCGGCCTCGCCCATCTGCCCGCGCATCTCAGGGCTCACGAAGGGCGAGGGAGACTCCTCCACGAGCTTCTGGTGCCGCCGCTGGATCGAGCACTCGCGCTCGCCGAGGTGGAGCACCGTGCCGTGCGCGTCCGCGAGCACCTGGATCTCGATGTGGCGCGGCTCCTCGACGTAGCGCTCGATGTACACCGATGAGTCGCCGAAGGCCCCGCCCGCCTCGCTGCGCGCGGCGCGAAGAGCGCCCGCGAGCTCGTTGGCGGCGCGGACGAGGCGCATGCCCTTCCCCCCTCCGCCCATTGCCGCCTTGATCATGACCGGATACCCCACGGACGCGGCGACGCGCCCGGCCTCCGCGTCGTCGGTGACGGGCGACTCCGTGCCCGGCACCACCGGCACGCCCAGATGCTTCGCGGTGCGCCGGGCCGCCACCTTGTCGCCCATCGCGCGGATGGCCGACGGAGGCGGCCCGATGAAGACGAGGCCGGCGGCGGCGCACGCCTCCGCGAAGGCCGCGTTCTCCGCGAGGAAGCCGTAGCCCGGATGCACGGCGTCGGCGCCAGTTGCGCGCGCCGCGGCCACGACGCGGTCGATCGAGAGGTAACTCTCGGCGGGCGCGGGTGGCCCGATGGCGACGGCCTCGTCGGCCATGAGCACGTGGAGCGACTCACGGTCCGCCTCCGAGTAGACGGCGACCGTGGCGATCCCGAGCTCGCGGCAGGCCCGGATGACGCGCACGGCAATCTCGCCGCGGTTGGCGATGAGGACTTTCTTGAAGGGCGAGGTCACAACCACAGAATCATAGCAGGGGGCTACGGACGCGGCAACGCCGCGGCGCGCTCACCCGCCCAGCTGCTTCAGCGCGTCTTCCAGAAAGGACGAATCCACGACGTCCTTGACGGGCAGCGCCTCCTTCATGAACCCGTGCTTCACCCACCAGGCGATTTGCTTTTCGATGTCGGGGACGTAGAGCCGGCCGTTGCGGTCCTGGTACGGGAGCCCGAGTCTGATCACCTCGGGCTTGGCCCCGGTGTAGCGCGCGGTGATCTCCACGACCTCCTCGTACGCGGCACCGGGCACGACCTTGCCGTCCTTCTGCACGAGGGCGGCGTCGAAGTAGTAGCGCGAGGCCTTGGCGTACCCCTTCATGAAGGCCACCGCCCGCGCGCGATCCGCCGCGAAGCCCTTCGAATAGAAGATGGCCGCGATCTGCCACGGGTAGAGATCACCCGCCCAGGCCAGGACCTTGCCGAAGCCCGCGGCCTCGGCGGCGCCGGGAAAGGGCTGCGCCACGAGGATCGCATCCACCTGCTTGCCCTTGAGCGCTTCCATCGTGGCCGGCATCGCCTGGAGCGGAACGATCCGCACGTCGGAAAGCGCAAGGCCTTCCTTCTCGAGGATGTTGCCGATCTGGAAGTGAAAGGTCGACCCGAGCTGGGTCACGCCGATGCTGCGGCCCTTGAGGTCGCGGATCGACCGGACCTTACCGGCATCCCATAGCTCCTTCTGCACCAGGATGCCCACCAGCGGGAAGCCCGGCCACTCGCGGCCCTTGTCGGCCACGATCCAGAGCTTCTCGCCCTGCAGCACGATGTTGTAGAGCGCCGCGGTGAGGCCGGTGGCGCCGACCTCTACCTGGCCGGCGGCCAGCGCGGTGGCGATAGGGGCAGCGGCCTGGAAGTAGACCAGCTCGGGCTCGACCCCGAACTCCTTGAAGAAACCCTTCTCCACCCCCACGAAAATCGGGGCCGAGGACGTGAGCTTGAGCACGCCGACCTTGACCTTGGTCTGCGCGTCGGTCGCGGTCGGGGCGAGATAGGGGGCGGTCATCACGAGGGCGATCATGAGGAAAGCCAGGAGTCGAGTCATGCGGGCTAGGCTATCACGACCTGCCTGTCGGCAGAGATTACAGGTCGGATGAGCGCTTCCCGGCACTATAGAGGGAGGGTGCCGTCATTTTTCATTCGAATCAGGTGTTTACGTGGCTGGTCTGGATATTGCTGCTCAAGCCGATCATGCACGCCTCGCGTACGGATCGGAGGTTCGACGCGGCTCGGGGCCTCGTGCTCGGCATCACCATGGGTGCCGCCGTGTGGCTCGTGATCGCGATCGGCGTGTGGATGTTGCTGAAGGCCGGCAATCTGGTCTGATCGGCGCCGACCGACCGCTTCACCCTTCGCGCCAGGGTAGTACCAGGCGCTCCAGCGCCACCAGGCCCCAGTGCGAGAGCACGCCCAGAGCCGACAGCAGCACGATGCCCACCATGAGCTTGGTCGTGGCCATCAGATTGGCCGCATTCAAGACCAGGAAGCCGATCCCCGATTCCACCGCAATCATCTCCGCGGCCACCAGCAGCAGCAGCGCGGTGCCCGCGCCGAGCTTGAGCCCCGCGAAGACCATGGGCAGCGTGGAGGGCACGATGACCTTGCGGATCACACTCCAGCGCCCGGCTCCGAACGCCACTGCCGCGCGCACCAGCACCGGATCCACCTGCCGCGCCCCCGCGTAGGTGTTGAGCGCGAGGGGGAAGAACACGCCGAGGGCGATCACCGCGACCTTCGACGACTCGCCGATGCCGAGCCAGAGGATGAGCAACGGTAGCAGCGCGATCTTGGGAATGGGAAAGGTGGCGGCGATGAGGGGCGTCCCGACCGCCTCGGCCACCGAGAACACCCCCACGACGATGCCCACCGCGATCCCTGCCACGCCGCCGATGACGAAGCCCAGCACCAGGCGCTTGAGGCTGGCGGCCAGGTGCACGAGCAACTCGCCGGACGCGAGCATGTCGCCTCCTTCGCGCAGCACGCCGAGCGGCGACGGCAAGAAGAGGGCGGGCACCCAGCCCGCCCGGCAGAGGAGCTCCCAGAGCACCACCGCGCCGACCAGCGCGGCGACCCGTAGCATCCGGTGATTCCGGCGCACCAGGAAGCGCGTGCGGTCCTCGACCGGCACTCGCGCCAGCGCCGCGCGCGACACCCTCATGCCTTGCCCTCGACGAGGGCGGCCTCGGCCTGCGAGCGGATGAGGGTCCAGATCCGGTCGGCGGTGGCGACGAACGCCGGATCGCCCAGCATGGTGTCGGTGCGCGGGCGTGGGAGGACCACCGGCACGCTTGCGAGCACGCGGCCGGGCCGCCGCGAGAGCACGAGGATGCGATCGGCCATGAACACCGCTTCCTGGATGTTGTGGGTGACGTAGACGATCGTGGTACGCGCGCGCTCCCAGATCGTCAACAGCTCTTCCATCATGAGGGTCCGCGTCTGCGCGTCGAGCGCGGAGAAGGGCTCGTCCATGAGCAGCACCGCGGGATCCACCGCGAGCGCGCGCGCGATGCCCACGCGCTGCCGCATGCCGCCCGAGAGCTGATGCGGATAGCGATCCTCGAAGCCGCCCAATCCCATCTGGTCGATGTAGCGTCGCGCCCGCGCCCTCCGCTCGGCGACGGGCAGTCCCAGCTCTTCCAGCCCCAGCTCGACGTTGGCGCGCGCGGTGCGCCACGGGAAGAGCGCGAACTCCTGAAACACGGTGGCAGTCAGCGGCTGGCCCGGCCGCCGCGCCCCTTCGAAGAAGATCCCCCCGGATGAAGCGGGCAGGAGTCCGGCGATGGCCCCGAGCAGGGTCGATTTCCCGCAGCCGGAGGGGCCGAGGATGGCCAGGAACTCTTCGGGCGCCGCGGTGAACGTGACGTCGTCGAGCGCGCTGACGGCATGGCCGCGCCGGTCGCGGTAGGTCTTGGCGAGCCGGTCGACGATGACCCGCACGGTGACTAGAGGCGGGGCGCCAGCTCCGCGGCGAAGCGCTCGAGCTGCTCCTCGTCGTCGAAGACGGGATTGAGCATGAGCATGCCCGCCCCCGCCGCCACCACCGCGCGGAGCCCCTCCGCACACTGCTCGGCCGAGCCCCACACCGACACCTCCTCGGCGAGCTGTGGCCGGTGATAGAAGCCGCCGAACCATTCGGTCAGACGACGGCCTGCCCTTGCGCGGTCGTCGTCCACCGCGATGTAGACGCGCTTGGCCACCGGGAAGGTGACGGGATCGCGTTTGGCCGCTTCGAGCGCCCGGCGCAGCAGCCCGACCTCGGCGGCGAACGTCGCGGTCGAGGCCGAGCCCGCCCCCATGAACGCGTCCCCGAGGGCGACGGCGCGCCGGAGCGCGTCCGGATGATGGCCGCCGAACCAGATCGGCGGATGCGGGCGCTGGCGCGGCTTGGGCTCCATGGGCAGGTCCTTGAGCCGGTAGAACTCGCCGTCGAAGGTGACGCGGGGCTCGGTCCACAGGCGCTTCATGAGAATGACGCCCTCCGCAAAACGCGCGGCGCGGCGCTCGGCGGAGAGCCCGAAGGCGGGATACACGGCGGGTTGGCCGCCCAGGCCCACACCCACGTCGAGCCGGCCGCCGGAGAGTTGGTCCAGCGTGGCGAGACTCTTGGCGGTGTGCAGCGGCGTCCGCAGCGCGGTGAGCAGCACCGCCGCCCCCACGCGGAGCCGCTGCGTGACGGCCGCGGCGAAGGTGAGCAGCTCGATGGGCTCGAGACTCGGGATCGTGCCCACCACCTGTTCAACCACCCAGGCCCCGGTGAAGCCGAGGGCCTCGGCGCGGGCCAGATACCGACGGATGCGCTCGGGATCGATGGGCCCGGACGGAAAGGTCTGTGGGATCGAGACGGCGAGCGGGACGCGACTCGTCACGGCGAATCCTCCCCTCGCCCGCCGAGGCGGGCGGAGAGCGCGGCCACGAACTCGTCCGGGCGGCTCGGGGAGATCACCACGAGGCCGCGGCGGGTGTGGAGGTACACGAGGTCGCGCGTGTTGGTGATGGCGAGGTAGTGGAGGCCGGTGCGCGGGTTCCAGCGAAGACCGTGGGAGCCGAACAAGGCGTTGAGGCCCAGGGCGAGGAGGCCACCGATGGGCCGCGACCTGCGGTCGGTGCCGACGATGGCCCCGTACGGGAGCCGGCGGGCCAGCCAGCGGCGCTCGAGCCGAAGCCCGCGGCGCTCCAGCGTGTAGCCGGCGGGGGCCATCGACTGGAGCGCCCAGACCACGCCGAGGAACGGCAGCGGGAAGATCGTGAAGAGGAGATCGCCAGTGGCGGCGACCACCGCGACGGACAGGAGGAACGGCGCCACCACGCCCAGGCCGATCCCGACCACGCCCGCGATCACCCGCTGCCGCGTGCCGAGGACGGCGGGGAAGAACTCGTCGTCGACCCGGGCCCGCGTCTCTATCGCGCGTGGATCTCGTGCGGGCCGAAGAAGTACGGGATCTCGAAGGCCGCGGACTCCGGTGAGTCGGAGCCGTGGACGGCGTTGGCCTCGATCGACGAGGCGAAGTCCCGGCGGATCGTCCCCGGCGCGGCCTTGGCCGGATCGGTGGCGCCCATGATGTCGCGGAGCTTGGCGATGGCGCCCTCGCCTTCCAGCACCATGGGCATCACCGGACCCTGGGTCATGAACGCGCAGAGGCTCGCGAAGAACGGCCGCGCCTTGTGCACGGCGTAGAAGCCCGCCGCCTGCTCGGGCGACAGGCGCACGAGCTTGGCGCCGAGCACCTTGAGGCCGGCGGCTTCGAAGCGCGCGATGATCTGCCCGATCGCATTCCGCGCGACCGCATCGGGCTTGATGATGGTGAGCGTCCGCTCGATGGCCATGGCTCCCCTAGCCCTTGCCGAGCACACGGGCCACGGTGGCGCCCATGTCGGCGGGACTCTTGACGGTCGTGATGCCGGCGGCTTCCATCGCCTTCATCTTCTCGGCGGCGGTGCCCTTGCCGCCCGCAATGATCGCGCCGGCGTGCCCCATGCGACGGCCTGGGGGCGCGGTCTGGCCGCAGATGAAGCCCACCACCGGCTTGGTGACCTGCTGCTTGATGAAGGCGGCCGCCTCCTCCTCCGCGGTGCCCCCGATCTCGCCGATCATCATGATCGACGTGGTGTCGGGATCGGCCTGAAAGAGCTTCAGCACGTCGATGAAGTTGGTGCCGTTGACGGGATCGCCCCCGATTCCCACGCAGGACGATTGGCCGAGTCCGCGCTGGGTGAGCTGGTGCACCACCTCGTAGGTCAGGGTGCCGCTGCGCGAGACCACCCCCACGTTCCCGACCTTGTGGATGTGGCCGGGCATGATGCCGATCTTGGCCTGCCCCGGCGTGATGAGGCCCGGGCAATTGGGGCCGATCAGCCGGCCGGAGGTCCGGGCGAGGAAGGCCTTGACGCGCACCATGTCGGCCACCGGCACGCCCTCGGTGATGCACACGATGAGCGGCATGCCGGCATCCGCCGCCTCCATGATCGCGTCGGCGGCGGCGGGGGGCGGCACGAAGATCAGCGCGCAATCCGCCCCGGTGGCCTTGACCGCATCCTCCACCGTGTTCCAGACCGGGAAGCCGTCGTGGGTGGTGCCGCCCTTCCCCGGCGTCACGCCGCCCACGACCATGGTGCCGTATTCCTTGCAGCGCGCGGCATGGAAGGCGCCTTCCTTGCCGGTGATCCCCTGCACGAGGACTCGGGTGTTGCGATCGACGAGGACGCTCATGCGCGCGCGCCCCGGGCCAGCGCGACGACCTTCTTGGCGCCATCGCCCATGTCGTCCGCCATCACGAGCGAGAGGCCGGACTCGGCCAGCATCTTCTTGCCCTGCTCAACGTTGGTCCCTTCCGCCCGCAGGACCACGGGAAGCGTGAGGCCGAGCTTCTTCACCGCGGCGATGATGCCCTCGGCGAGCCGGTCGACGCGAAGAATGCCGCCGAAGACGTTGATGAAGACCGCCTTCACGCTGGGATCGGAGGAGAGGATGCGGAAGGCGTTCTCGATCTGCTCGGGAGAGGCGCCGCCGCCCACATCGAGGAAGTTGGCGGGCTCGCCGCCCGCGAGCTTGATGATGTCCATGGTGGCCATGGCCAGCCCCGCTCCGTTCACCATGCAGCCGACATTGCCGTCCAGCTTGATGTAGTTGAGGCTGTACTTGGAGGCCTCGACGTCGAGCGGCGTCTCTTCGTTGACGTCGCGGAGGGCCACCACGTCCTTGTGGCGATAGAGGGCGTTGTCGTCGAAGTTGAGCTTGGCGTCGAGCGCCAGCACGCGTCCGTCTTTCGTCACGACAAGCGGATTCACCTCCGCGAGCGAGCAATCCTTGTCGAGATAGGCGCGGAAGAGGTTGAGGATCAGGCTCACCCCGGCCTTGAATTGCTCCCCGGCCAGGCCCAGGCCATAGGCGAGGTTGCGCGCCTGAAAGGGCTGCAGGCCCAGCGCGGGATCGGCCGCTTCGCGGATGATCTTCTCCGGATGGCGGGCCGCGACCTCCTCGATGTCCATGCCGCCCGACGCGGACGCCATCACCACGTGCTGGCCGCGTCCGCGGTCGAGGGTGATCGAGAGGTAGAGCTCCCGCTCGACCGGCGATGCTTCCTCCACGAGGACCTTGAGCACCTTGATGCCCTCGGGACCGGTCTGCGGCGTCTTCAGCATCATGCCGAGGATCTGCGTGGCCGCCGCCTCGGCGCCCGCGGGATCGTCGGCGAGCTTCACGCCGCCGCCCTTGCCGCGCCCCCCCGCGTGGATCTGGGCCTTGACCACCACCTTGCCGCCCAGACGCTGGGCGATTGCGCGGGCCTGGGCGGGCGTCGCGGCCACGTCCCCCTCGGGGACGGGGACGGCATACTCGCGGAGGATGGCTTTGCCCTGGTATTCGTGGATCTTCACGGGGCCTCGCTCCGCTCGACACCCCTTACCATCAGCGGGGGTCCAGCAATGGCCCCCGCGCTCCCCCCTTCGGCGGATACTCGCTGCCCGGCGGACACTCGTCTCACTTCTTGCCCGTGAGCTTCCGCGCGAGCCAGATCAGGGGGTCGTAGTGCTCGCTCACCACTCGCTCCTTGAGCGGGATGAGCGCGTTGTCCGTGATGTGGATGTGCTCGGGGCAGACCTCGGTACAGCACTTGGTGATGTTGCAGAACCCGAGCCCGGCCTTGGACCGCGCGAGCTCCAAGCGATCGTTGGTGTCCAGCGGGTGCATCTCCAGCTCGGCAATGCGCATGAGGAAGCGCGGCCCCGCGAAGTGCTGCTTGTTCTCCGGATGATCACGGATCACGTGGCAGACGTTCTGGCAGAGGAAGCACTCGATGCACTTGCGGAATTCCTGGCCGCGCTCCACGTCCTCCTGCCACATGCGCCGGGTGCCGTCGGCCTCCTTGGGTCCCGGCTTGAACGCGGGAATCTCCTTGGCCCGCTCGTAGTTGAACGAGACGTCGGTCGCGAGGTCGCGATAGAGCGGGAACGTCTTGATGGGCGCGACGGTGATGGTCTCGCCGGGCTGGAACGTGTCCATGCGAGTCATGCACATGAGGCGCGGCTTCCCGTTGATCTCCGCGCTGCACGACCCGCACTTGCCCGCCTTGCAGTTCCAGCGGCAGGCGAGGTCGCCCGCCTGGGTGGCCTGCAGCGTGTGGATCACGTCCAGCACCACCATGCCCTCCTGCGAGGGCACATGATACTCGCGGAAGGCGCCGCCCTTGGCGTCGCCTCGCCAGACCTTCATCGTCACCGTGGTCGCGGCCATTACTTCTTCTCTCCGACAAGCGCCTTCAGCTCGGGCGGCAGGGGGGGAATGGGCTCGATCGACACGCCGAACGCGCCGGCGGACCGGCGGATCACCACGTTGACGGTGCCGAACCGGTCATCGGCGAACGGATAGTCGTCGCGAGTATGGCCGCCTCGGCTCTCCTTGCGTTCGAGCGCGCCTAGTGTCACCGCTTCGGACACCGACAGCATCGAGTGGAGATCCAGCGCGAGGTGCCAGCCGGGATTGAAGGCGCGGCCGCCTTCCACGCGCGCGCGCCCCAGCCGCTGATTGAGCACCGCGATCTCCTCCAGCGCCTTCCGCAGCTCGCCCTCGGTGCGGATGATGCCGACGAGCGACTGCATGCATTCCTGGAGGTCGGAGTGGATGGCGTAGGGGTTCTCGTTGCCCTTGCTGTCGAAGGGTGAGAGCAGTGAGCGCACCGCCGCGTCCACCTGCGCCGCGTCCAGGGCGGGCGCCGCCTTGAGTCCCTTCGCGTACTCGGCGGCGGCCAGGCCGGCGCGCCGGCCGAACACCACGAGGTCGGAGAGCGAGTTGCCACCGAGGCGATTGGCGCCGTGGAGGCCGCCCGCCACCTCGCCCGCCGCGTAAAGACCGGGCACGCGGGTGGCCGCGGTCTCCGCGTCCACGCGCACGCCCCCCATGATGTAGTGGCAGGTGGGGCCGACTTCCATGGCGTCCTTGGTGATGTCCACGCCCGCCAGCTCCTTGAACTGGTGGTACATGGACGGCAGCCGCTTGCGGATGTAGTCCGCGGGACGGCGGCTCGCGATGTCGAGGAGCACGCCGCCGTGCGGCGTCCCCCGCCCCGCCTTCACCTCGGAGTTGATGGCGCGAGCGACCTCGTCGCGCGGCAGGAGGTCGGGCGTGCGCCGGTTGTTCTTCTTGTCCTCGTACCAGGCGTCCGCTTCCTTTTCGTTGTCCGCGGTCTCGCTCTTGAAGAACTCGGGGATGTAATTGAACATGAAGCGCGTCCCCTCGGTATTCTTGAGGGTCCCGCCGTCGCCCCGCACGCCTTCCGTCACCAGGATGCCGCGCACGGAGGGCGGCCAGACCATCCCGGTGGGGTGGAACTGGATGCACTCCATGTCGATGAGCTCGGCGCCGGCATCGAGGGCCAGCGTCATGCCGTCGCCGGTGCACTCCCACGAGTTCGAGGTGTACTTCCACGCCTTGCCCACGCCGCCGGTGGCGAGGACGACCGCCTTGGACTTGAACGCCACCAGGTCGCCGGTCGCGCGGTAGTAGCCCACCACGCCCGCGACGCGGTCGCCGTCCTTGATCAGGCGCTGGACGTTCACCTCCATGTGCACGTCGATGCCCAGCGCCACCGCCCGCTGCTGGAGCGTGCGGATCAGCTCGAGCCCGGTGCGGTCGCCCACGTGGGCGAGCCGCGCGTAGCGGTGGCCGCCGAAGTCCCGCTGGGAGATGAGGCCGTCCTTGGTGCGATCGAACAGCGCGCCCCACTCCTCCAGCTCCAGCACGCGGTCGGGCGACTCCTTGGCGTGGAGCTCGGCCATGCGCCAGTTGTTGAGGAGCTTGCCGCCCCGCATGGTGTCGCGGAAGTGCACCTGCCAGTTGTCCTCCTTCCACACATTGCCCATGGCGGCGGCCATGCCGCCCTCCGCCATCACGGTATGGGCCTTGCCGAGGAGGGACTTGCAGATGAGGGCCGTCCGGACCCCCTTGCCGTGGGCTTCGATGGCCGCGCGCAGCCCCGCGCCGCCCGCGCCGATGACGAGGACGTCGTACTCGAAGGACTTGAAATTCTCCATCACAGGATCCTCACGTCGTGGATGACGCCCATGGACACGAGCCGGATGTAGAGATCGGTCAGCCCCACGCTGAAGAGGGAGAGCCACGCGAAGAGCGGGTGGCGCTCGTTGAGCGTGGTGATGACACGCCATACGGCGTGGCGCCCGGGCGCCTTGTGGAACGAGTTCACGTAGCCGCCGCAGACATGCCGGCAGGAGTGGCAGGAGAACGTGTAGGCGGCCAGGAAGATGACGTTCACCCACATCACGAGCGTCCCGACCCCGATCCCGAAGCCGTCCTTGAAGCGGAAGGCGAGCAGGGCGTCCCAGGTCAGCAGGACGATGAACACCACCGCGACGTACCAGGCGTACCGATGCAGGGTCTGCATGATCAGGGGAAAGCGCGTCTCCCCCGTGTAGCGCCGGTGGCCGTCCGGCACCGCGCACGCGGGCGGGGAGAGCCAGAACGAGCGGTAGTAGGCCTTCCGGTAGTAGTAGCACGTCAGCCGGAAGAGGCCGGGTCCCCACAGGATCAGGAAGGCCGGCGACACGAGCCCGATGATCGGCATGTGCACGTCGGGGAGCCCGACGCCGAACGTCGAGTGGAGACACGACGTGGAGATGCACGGCGAGTAGAACGGCGAGAGATACGGCGCGGCGTAGTAGTGCGCGTTCTGGAACGCCGCCCACGTCGAGTACACGATGAAGCTGCCCAGCACCACCACCACGGTGGCGGGAAGGAGCCACCACGTGTCGGTGCGGAGGGTTCCGCGCGGCAGGGCCACTTCACCACGTTGATCCCGGAACAGCCCGTCTGGCATGCGTCGAGCCCTTTCTCTAGTCGCGTGCGTACTGCCTGACGCCGTCTTGGTAGAGATCGCCGCCGTGGCAGTCGTTGATCACGATGGCGGGGAAGCCTTCGACCTCGAGGCGGCGGATGGCCTCCGTGCCGAGGTCCTCGTAGGCCACCACCTCGAGCTTCTTCACGAAGCGCGAGAGCACCGCGCCGGCGCCCCCGATGGCGCCGAAGTACACGCCTTTGTGCCGGGCGAGGGCGTCCTTCACCGGCTGGGAGCGCCCCCCCTTGCCGATGGTGCCCTTGAGCCCGAGGGCGAGGAGGCCGGGGGTGAACTTGTCCATGCGGCCGCCGGTGGTCGGGCCCACGGAGCCCACCACGTCGCCGGGCCGCGCGGGCGATGGGCCGGTGTAGTAGATGATCTGGCCCTTCACGTCGATCGGGAGGGGCTTTCCGCCCTCGACGAGCGGCGAGAGACGCCCATGCGCGGCATCCCGCGCGGTGTAGAGCGTGCCGGTGATGCGGACGCGGTCTCCCGCGGTGAGCGATTCGACGTCCACGTCGCTCAGCGGCGGCGTGACCTCCTTGATCCCGTCCGCGGCCGTCTTGATCACAGGACGGCTTCCTTGTGCCGGTGGGCGTGGCACTCGATGGTGACCGCCACCGGAAGGCTCGTGATGTGGCAGGGATAGGTCAGGATGTGGATGCCGAGCGCGGTGGTGTCGCCGCCGTAGCCTTGCGGGCCGATGCCGAGGCGATTGGCGCGCTCGAGCAGCTCCTTCTCGAGCGCGTCCGCGGCGGGATCGGGATTGGGCGAGCCGAGCTCACGGAACAGCGCCTTCTTGGACAGGAGGGCCGCCTTCTCGAAGGTGCCCCCGATCCCCACCCCGGCGATGAGGGGCGGGCACGCGTCGGGCCCCGCCGTCTTGATGCATTCGAGCACCCAGGCCTTGACGCCCTCGATGCCCTCGGCCGGCGTCAACATCTTGTACTTCGATCGGTTCTCGCAGCCCCCGCCCTTGGCCATGATCTGGATGCGGAGAGTCGCGCCCGCGGTGAGCTCGGTGTGGATGACCCCCGGCGTGTTGTCGGCGGTGTTCACGCGGTCGAAGGGCGAGCGCACGATCGAGGCGCGGAGATAGCCCTCGGTGTAGCCGGCGCGAATCCCCCCGTTGATGGCGTCGGCGAGAAGGCCGCCCTCCACGTGCACGTCCTGCCCGATCTCCGCGAAGCAGACCACGAAGCCGGTGTCCTGGCAGTACGGGATCTTCTTCGCCCGGGCGAGCTCGGCGTTGTCCTTGAGGATCTGCAGGACCTGGCGCCCGGCGGGCGACCGCTCGGCCCCCAGCGCGCGGTCGAAGGCGCGGAGGACGTCCGGCTCCAGGTCGTAGTTCGCCTCCATGCAGAGCTTCTTGACCGCATCAGTGATCGCCGAGACATGGATGGAACGCATCGAGGCGCGGCGCGCTCCTACAGCTTCAGCTTGTCGACGAGCTCGCGCACCGCCGCCGCCGACTTGTCGAAGGCGGCCTGCTCGTCCTTGGTCAGCTTGATCTCGACGATCTGCTCCACGCCGGCGCGCCCGAGCTTCACCGGCACGCCCACGTAGAGGCCCTTCACGCCGTACTGGCCGTCGAGATAAGCCGCGCAGGGGAGGATCTTCTTCTTGTCCTTCAGGATGGCTTCCACCATCTCCACCGCGGAGGCGGCGGGCGCGTAATAGGCGCTCCCCGTCTTCAAGAACGCCACGATCTCCGCCCCCCCGTTGGCGGTGCGGGTGACGAGGGAGTCGATCCGCTCCTTGGGCAAGAGATCGGTGATGGGGATGCCGGCCACCGTGGAGTACCGGGGCAGCGGTACCATGGTGTCGCCGTGTCCGCCCAGCACGAACGCGGTGACGTTCTCCACCGAGACCTTGAGCTCCTGGGCGATGAAGGTGCGGAAGCGGGCGGAATCGAGTACCCCGGCCATGCCGATCACGCGCTCGGCGGGGAACTTCGACTTCTTCCACGCGAGCTGCACCATCGCGTCCAGCGGGTTGGTCACCAGGATGAGGATGGAGCTGGGGGAGCGCGAGACCACCTGCTCCACCACGCTCCCCACGATCTCCGCGTTCTTGAAGAGGAGATCGTCGCGGGTCATTCCCGGCTTGCGGGCGAGGCCGGCGGTGATCACCACGATGTCCGAGCCCGCCGTCTCGTCGTAGGTGTTGCTGCCCACGAGGGCCGCGTCGTAGCCGTGGACGGGGCCGGCCTGGGCGAGGTCGAGGGCCTTCCCCTGCGGGACACCCTCCACCACGTCGACGAGGACCACGTCGCCGAGCTCGCGCTCCACCGCGTACTGGGCGACGCTGGCCCCCACATTGCCGGCGCCGACGACGGTGATCTTCGGCCGCGCCATCAGAGGCTCTCCATGCTCTTGATGAGGGCGGTGCCGAACTCCGAGCACTTGACCTCTTTCGCCCCCTCCATCAGACGGGCGAAGTCGTAGGTCACGACCTTCTGCTCCAGGGTCTTCTCCAGGCCGGCGATGAGGCGGTCGGCGGCCTCGTTCCAGCCCATGTAGCGGAACATCATTTCGCCGGACAGGATCACCGAGCCGGGATTGACCTTGTCCTGGCCCGCGTACTTGGGCGCGGTCCCGTGGGTGGCCTCGAACAGCGCGTGCCCGGTGTCGTAGTTGATGTTCGCGCCGGGCGCGATCCCGATGCCGCCCACCTGTGCGGCGAGGGCGTCGGAGATCAGGTCGCCGGTGAGGTTGCAGCAGGGAATCACGTCGAACTCGTCCGGCCGGGTGAGGATCTGCTGAAGGAAGGCGTCGGTGATGACGTCCTTGACCAGGAGCTTCCCCGCGGGCGGCTTGCCGCCGCAGTCGTCCCAGCCCACGAGCTTGTCCGAGAACTCCGCCTTGGCGAGCGCGTAGCCCCACTTCATGAACATGCCCTCGGTGTACTTCTGGATGTTGCCCTTGTGCACCAGGGTCACGTTCTTGCGGTTGTTCTCGATGGCGTAGCGCATGCTCGCGCGGATGAGCCGCTCCGAGCCCTCCTTGGACACCGGCTTGATGCCGATGGAGGAGGTGTTGGGGAAGCGGATCTTCTTGACCCCCATCTCCTTTTGAAGAAATTCAACGACCTTTCGCGCCTCCGGGCTCCCCTGGACCCACTCGATGCCGGCGTAGATGTCCTCGGTGTTCTCGCGGAAGATCACCATGTCGATCTTTTCGGGGTGCTTGACCGGCGAGGGCACGCCTTTGAACCACCGCACCGGCCGCAGGCAGACGTAGAGGTCCAGCTCCTGCCGGAGGGTCACGTTGAGCGAGCGGAAGCCCTCGCCCACCGGCGTGGTGAGCGGGCCCTTGATCGCCACGAGGTACTCGCGGATCACGTCGAGCGTCTCATTGGGCAAGAGGTTGGGCGGGCAGTCCTTGCCGTAGACCGCCTGCGCCTTCTCGCCCGCGTAGACCTCAGCCCACGCGATCTTGCGCCGGCCCTTGTAGGCTTGCGCGACTGCCGCGTCGAGGACGCGCACCGACGCCGCCCAGATGTCGGGCCCGGTCCCGTCGCCCTCGATGAAGGCGATGATCGGGTGGTCCGGGACCTGCAGCTTGCCGTGACTGATCGTGACCTTCTCGCCCGCGGGGATCTTCACCTTGCCGGCCATTGATGTCTCCTCGGAGTTAAGTGAGCGCGTTGAGCGCCGAGCCCGCCTTGAACCAGGCGATCTGCTCGTCGGTCAAGGTGTGGTTGCACTTGATGGTGACAGTCTTGCCGCCTGCCTTGTGAATCACCACGTCCACCGGCCGGCCCGGCGTCAGCGAGGAGAGCCCGCGCACGCTCACGCGATCGGCCTGGTCGAAGAGGTCGTAGTCCTTGGGGTCGGTGAAGGTCAGGGGCAGGATGCCCTGCTTCTTGAGATTGGTCTCGTGGATGCGCGCGAAGCTCCGGACGAGGACGACCTTGGCGCCGAGATAGCGGGGCGACATCGCCGCATGCTCGCGGCTCGATCCCTCGCCGTAGTTCTCGTCGCCGATGACCACCCAGGCGATGCCGCGCCCCTTGAGATCGCGCGCGTTCTGGGTGAACGTCTTGCCCGCCTCCCCGGTGACCGGGTTCACGCCCTTCCCCGCCTCGCCGGTGAAAGCGTTCACGGCGCCCAGGAACATGTTGTCGCTGATCTTGTCGAGGTGCCCGCGGAAGCGGAGCCAGGCCCCGGCGGGCGAAATATGGTCGGTGGTCGTCTTGCCCTTGGTCTTGACCAGGATGGGGAGCTCGGTGAAATCCTTGCCGTCCCAGCGCGGGAATGGCTGGAGTATCTGCAGCCGCTCGCTGTCCGGCGGGATCACGACCTGGAGGGACTCCCCGCTCGCCGCCGGCGCCTCGAAGCCCTCCTCGCCCTTCGCGAAGCCGCGTGCCGGCAGCTCCTCGCCCTCGGGCGCGGTGAAGCGGAACGCGCGCCCGTCGGGACCGGGGATGGTGCCATGGACGGGGTCGAACTCGAGCGATCCCGCAAAGGCCAGCGCGGTCACGATCTCGGGGCTGGTGAGGAACGACAGCGTGCTCGCGCTCCCGTCGTTGCGGCCGGGAAAGTTGCGGTTGAACGATGACACGATGGCGTTGGTCTCCGTGGCCCCTACATCCGTTCGCTTCCATTGCCCGATACAGGGGCCGCAAGCATTCGCGAGGACGGTGCCTCCGATCTGCTGGAAGGTGTCCATGATGCCGTCGCGCTTGATGGTCTGGTAAATGCGCTCCGACCCCGGCGTCACCAGGAAGGGGGTCTTCGCCTTGAGCCCAGCCTTGAGCGCCTGGGTGGCGATGTGCGCGGCGCGCTGCATGTCCTCGTACGAGGAGTTGGTGCAGGAGCCGATGAGGGCGGCCTTGATCTGGGCCGGCCAGCCCTCCTTCCTGACCTCGGCGGCGAGCTTGCTGATCGGCCGCGCGCGGTCCGGCGAGTGCGGGCCAACGATGTGCGGCTCGAGCTCGGAGAGATTCACCTCGACGACTTCGTCGTAGTATTTCTTCGGATCGGCGAGCACCTCGGGATCGGCGACCAGATGACTGCGGTGGGCCTCCGCGAGCGCGGCTTGATCCGCGCGATCCGTCGCGCGGAGATAGGCGGCCATCCGGTCGTCGAAGTGGAAGAGCGAGGTGGTGGCGCCCAGCTCTGCGCCCATGTTGCAGATGGTGCCCTTACCGGTGGCGCTGATGCTCTCGGCGCCGGGACCGAAGTACTCGATGATCTTGTTGGTGCCGCCCTTCACGGTGAGGAGCCCGCAGAGGTAGGTGATGACGTCCTTGGCCGAGGTCCAGCCGGAGAATTTCCCCGTGAGGCGGACACCTATGAGCTTGGGATCCAGCACCTCCCACGCGAGCCCCGCCATCGCCTCGCCGCAGTCCGCGCCGCCCACACCGATGGCGGCCATGCCGAGGCCGCCCGCGTTGGGCGTGTGCGAGTCGGCGCCGATCATGAGGCCGCCGGGAAACGCGTAGTTCTCCAGCACCACCTGGTGAATGATCCCCGCGCCCGGCTTCCAGAAGCCGATCCCGTACTTCTTGGAGGCGGAGTGGAGGAACTCGTACACCTCGCGATTCTCCGCGATCGCCCGCTCCATGTCCTCGCGCGCTCCGCTCTGCGCGCGGATGAGGTGATCGCAGTGCACGGTGGACGGCACCGCGACCTGCTTCCTCCCCGCCTGCATGAACTGGAGCAGCGCCATCTGGCCCGTCGCGTCCTGCAGCGACACGCGGTCCACGCGCAAGCGGAGCTGCGCCTTGCCCCGGCTCCACTCCTGCTTGTCGAAGTCGTCGGCGTGCGCGACGAGGATCTTCTCGGCGAGGGTGAGCGCGCGCCCGAAGCGCTGGCGAGCCCGGTCCAGCTTGGCGGGCATGGATTCGTAGAGTCGCTTGATCTGGTCTGCCGCCATGGTGGGCCTCCCTCGCTCGCTTCCGGGGCTACACAGACGTATCGCCTCCCGCCCGTTTCGGAGGGGAGGCGACCGGTCAAAAATCTCGCCGTTACGCTAACATGTCGGCCCCGGAGAGGTCAAGGCGACGTGCCCGCCCCGGGGCCGTGGCCTTGACTTGTCGCGGGGGCGAATGTTTTCATGCCGCAGGAGGAAAACCCATGAGGAGTCTCGCTCGTCTCGTCGTCGCCGCCCTGCTCGTGATCACCATGGTGCCCCTGACCGCCGCCGCCCAGGAGACGCTCACCAACGAGTCGATCATCTCCATGGTCAAGGGCGGGCTCAGCGAAGCGGTCGTGCTCGCGCGCGTGCGCTCCGGCCCCGCGAACTTCGACACGAGCACCAATGCCCTCCTCACGCTCAAGAAGGCCGGCGTGTCCGACAAGATCATCGAGGCCATGGTCAGCGCGCCCAAGGCGGCCGGCGCCACCGCGGCGGCCCCGGCGCCATCCACGCCGGCTCCGTCGGCGGGCGCCTCGCAGAGCGCGCCGCCAGCCGCGGTGTCCTCCGCCGCGCGCTCCAGCGCCGGCGGGGCGGCGGCCAATCTGCCCCGCGACTCGATCTATTACCTCAACGGCGCGAAGTACGTGGAGCTCCAGCCGCAGGTGATCGAGATCGAGACCAACGTGGCCTTCTTCTCACAGAAGAGCGAGGTGGTACTGGGCGGACGCAAGGCCGAGGCGCGCATCTCGGAGAAGCAGCCGCAGTTCTACAGCTACTACGCGCCGACGGAGGCCCTGCTCGTCAAGCTGAAGCCCGGCGATACCAAGAACGACCGAAACCTCAAGATGGGCAGCGGCGGCTTCTTCCCCGGCGGTGGCACCATTCGCCACGGCGTGCGCAATGAGGATCGGATCGCGGTGAAGAGCGAGCGTGAGGCCAATGGCTTCTACCGCATCACGCCCGCGAGCCCGCTCGCGCCCGGCGAGTATGGCTTCGTCGTGCTGAGCGGCGCGACAGCGAGCGGGCGGATGTTCGACTTCGGCATCGACTAGGGTCGGGCGGCGCCCTCCGGGAAGGCCGCCTAGCGCGTCGCTGTGGGATTCGCGAGGAGGGTGTCCCAGAAGGGGCGCGCGCGCTCCGACATCCAGGCGCGCGTGCCCACCGCGCGGGCGACGGTGCGGCCCTCGCGATCGACGAGCACCGCGGTGGGCGTGGCGGTCACTCGATATTCCCCGCTGACCTCGCCGTCGCTATCCAGGACCACCGGGACGGAGAGGCCGTGCATCTTCACCCACGCCCGCACCTTGTCCCGCCCTTCCTGGATGTTGACCGCGAGGACCACGAGCCGCCGGTCGCGATAGCGGCGGGCCAGCTCCTGCACGGTGGCGGGGAGCTCCTTCTGGCAGTACGGGCACCAGGTGGCCCAGAAGTACAGCAGCACGGTCTGGCCCCGCAGGCTCGCCAGCGACAGCGGGCGGCCGTCGAGATCGGCGAGCGTGAAGGGCGGCGCGGCGGCGCGCGGCAGCGGCGCCAGCTCGAGCGTGGCCATCGCCTCGGCCGACGGCTCGGCGGAATGCCCCCCGCGGGGCCCGCCGATGAGGACAGCCCCGAGGAGGACGAGAGCCAGCAGAGACCGCGTCGGGAGACACCGGCGAAGCGCGTGCAGGGAGGCCATCACCCGTCCAGCTTATATGCGGAGGCGTCGGGCTTGAAGGCCCGAGGCAGCCAGAGCGGGCGGCGCAGCCCGCCGGGGCCGGGCGCAGGCCGCGTCATGGCGAGCCAGCGGCGGAACACCTCCTGCGAGCGGTTGGTGTCGACGAACACGTCGCCGTAGCGGTCGTCCGCCCCCGGGCGCACCGCGCGGACCTTCTGATGCCAGCAGTGCTGGCCGCTCACCGGGTCCGGGTGCACGGGGAAGGTGAGGTTCTGGTGCACGCCCGCGTCTTCCCACCACACGCGCTCGGAGTCGGGATCCGCGCTGGCGAACGGACGGATGCCGTGGACGTGGCGCATGCGCCAGCGCCCCGGCGCTTCCCGCGTGAGGTCCACCAGCGCGGTGGACCAGCGCTCCCCGCCGGTGGACTCGTGAAGCCGCCACCGCCCGATGTGATGAGAGCAGGCGATCACCCCGGGCCGGATGGACTCCGTCACCCACACGCGATCCACGAAGTGCCCGATCTCCGTCTCGATGCGGAGGAGCTCCCCCGTCTTCACCCCGAGCCGCGCGGCGTCCTCCGGGTGCAGCCAGAGGGGGTTGCTGTGGGAAATCTCGTACAGCCACTTGGCGTTGCCCGAGCGCGAGTGCACGAGCGTGGGCAGCCGGAAGGTGGGGAGCAGCAGCATCTCGCCCTGCGCGCGATCGATCTGCGACCAGTGCACGTGGCTCCGCGCGTAGGTCGGCACCGCGTGCTCGGGCCACTTCCAGTCCTTGAGGGTCTTCGAGTAGAACTCGAGCTTGCGCGAGGGCGTGGGGAATCCCGCGGCGGCGCGGCCGTCCACCTCGACGCCCACCGCGGCGCCGCCCTTGGCCACCACGTGCGTGACGGGATCCACCGACGCTCCCTCGCGCTCCGCGGCGGACAGCGGCTTCTCGTGGGACGCGTAGACCCCACCTTCCACGAGGAAGGCGCCGTATTTCCGCATGTACGCGAGCGGGCTCAGGCCTTCTTTCGCGGCGGCGGCGGGGAGACCGGGCACGCTGTGCTCGAAGATCCAGCGGTAGAACTCCTCGATGGTGAGCTTGGCGCCGGGAAGGTACGGCGACTCGAAATACTTGCGGATGCCGAGGGCCCCGTCGGGATCGATGCGCCAGGACAGCTCGATCCAGAATTCGTCCTCTTCCCAGACCTGGCCGAGCCCGGCCGCCTCATGCGCCTGCCACGTCGAGTCGAACCGCCGCCCCTGCTTCTCGAGCGCCACCCGCAGCACGGGCTGGCGGAAGCCGATCCAGCGCGCGGCGTGCGTCTCCTGGCTCATGAGATCGTGCCGCTCGGAGGCATGTCCCATCGGCAGGACGTAGTCCGCGAAGTGCGCGGTCTCGCTCCAGATCGGCGTGAGGCAGGCGTGGCGCTCGATCTTGGCCTCGTCGTTGAGCATCTCGATCCACGACATGCCGTCGGGGTTCGTCCACACCGGGTTGTAGACGCGCGTGAAGTACATCGCGAGCTTGCCCCGGTTCTCCCGAAGGAAATGCGGGAGCAGGAAGCTCATCTCGAAGAAGGCGAGCGGGTACTCGCGCGGCATGAGCAGCTCGCTCCATACCTTGCCGGGCGGCGGCATCATGGGCGGCGCCGGCACCGCCTTGTGGAAGCCCGACGGCGCGGTGCCGCCGGGCGTGGCCACCGCGCCGGCGAGGACGACCAGGAGCTCGAGGGCGCGCGCCACTTCCCAGCCCCAGAGATTGCCCGCGGCGGCATTCCGCCACACGTGGGTGGAGAGCGCGCCGTTGGCGCGCCCGATCTCCCGCGCGATCTCCGCGATGCGCGCGGCGGGCACGCCCGACTCGCGCTCGGCGAACTCGGGAGTGTAGTCGGCGTAGAGCTCGGCAAGCGCCCTCTCGAACGCCTCGAACGTCACCGGCGTGCCCGGACGCTCCTCGCGCAGGTACTCCTCCCAGTTCACCCAGCGGCGGACGAACTCGCGATCCCACGTGCCCTCGCGCAGCAGCACGTGGCACATGGCGAGAAGCAGCGCGGCCTCGGTCCCCGGCCACGGGGAGAGCCACCAGTCCGCCATCGAGGCGGTGTTGCTCAGCCGCGTGTCCACGACGCACACCTTGGCGCCCGCCTGCTTCCCCTCGGTGATGCGCTGCGCGTGGGGGTTGAAGTAGTGGCCGGCCTCGAGGTGGGAGGACAGGAGCAGTATCACGCGCGCCTTGGCGTGATCCGGCGAGGGCCGGTCGAGCCCGTGCCAGAACGCATAGCCCGCGCGCGCCGACGCCGAGCAGACATTGGTGTGGCTGTTGTGCCCGTCGATCCCCCACGCGTGGAAGATGCGCTGGAGATAGACGAGCTCGTGGCCGGGGCGCCCGAGGTGATACATCACCTCGGTCGGCCGCTTCTCGATGAGCGCCTTCCGGATGCGGCCGGCGATGTCGTCGAGCGCCTCGTCCCAGGTGACCCGCTCCCACTTGCCCTCCCCGCGCGCTCCCGCTCGGCGCAGGGGATAGAGGATGCGCTCGGGATCCGTCACCTGGTTGAGCGTGGCGGGCCCCTTGGCGCAGTTCCGACCGCGGCTGCCGGGATGCGCGGGGTTCCCCTCGAACTTCTGGATCGTGAGCGTGCGCTGGTCCACGTACGCGAGGAGCCCGCATGCGGCCTCGCAGTTGAAGCAGATCGTCGGGATGAGCGAGTACTGCCGCTTCACCCGCCGCGGCCACGCGCGCGGGTCGAACTCTTCCCAGCTGTCCCAGAGCGCTGCGGGCGGATAGCGATGCAGCCCCTCCGCGGGAGCTTGGAGATCGCGGGCGACGGGGTGGAGGGGCTCGGTCACGCGGTCGGTCATGGGATCGGCCTCAGCTGAGTGGGACGGATTGGCCCGCCCGTATCCAGAGGTCCTCGTAGAGCCACAGCCCGGCGAGGGCGAGCACGGCGGCCGCCCCCCACGCCGCATGCCACGGCGTGCACAGCAGCGCGATGGGCAGCGCGATCCCCGCCCCCGCGACGCCGGCCCAGAGCGGGGCGGCGAGCGGCCCGCGGGTGAGGAATCGCGCGGCGCGCTCGGCGTCGAGGGTGGCATGCGGGGTGAGGATCTCCGCCTCCAGGACCACGGCGAGCGTGATCAGCGAGCCGAGCAGCACCAGACGCAATCCCCACGGCGCGCCCGGGCCCCCGCCGAGCGCGAGCGCAGGCAACAACAAGCTCGCGCTGCCCGCGGCGGCCGCCGCGACGAGGAGATGCGGCAGGGTCAAGGGGCTCTGCCAGAAATCGCGGCCCTCGGCCTGGCCGAACAGGAATGCGCTGTACCCGGCGGTGGCGAGGGCGAGCAGGGTGACGGGCACCGCCAGCCACACCAGCGCCTGCGGGCGCCCCAGGATCCCCGCGAGAAGCCAGAGCGTGGCGACGCCCCCGTAGGCGATCAAGGTCCAGCCGCCCCACACGAGCCACGAGCGCCAGTTGGGCTTGAAGAGGAGATAGAGGAAGCGCTCCGGCCGCTTGAGGTCCGCGATGAGGAGGGCGGTGGTCAGCGCGAGGAACACCAGGGCGATGACGGGCGCGATGCGGCCGGCGAGGGCATTGCCCGACGCCAGCCCCGACAGCATCCCGAGCCCGGCCACGAGCATCGCGCCCGCGGACACGGACTTCGTCCAGAGATAGGCCGAGACCTTGCCGCCCCAGGGCCGCGCGGGATGCGCGACGTCGTAGACCGTGCGGGCGAGCGCGCGGAGATCGGCCGGGGCATCGGGCACGGGCGGCGCGGGCGCCACCGCGCGGTTCCGCTGGCCGGGCGCCGGGATCTCGGAGACCTGGGAGAAGACGTACTGCCCGTCGCGCCGCTGCATGTCGGGGACCAGCGCGGACATCTCGGCGCCGAGGTAGAACACCTTCGGCTGCGTCCCCTGCTCCGGCTTCCGCACCTGCACCTGCTGCGAGGCGACCAGGCGCGCGATGAGCGTGCCCGGGTCGTCGAGGTCGCCCGCCACGATGGCCTGCACCGGGCAGACGATCGCGCACGCGGGCTCGAGCCCCACCTCGACGCGGTGGGCGCAGTAGTGACACTTGGCCGCGGTCTGCGTCTGAGGATCGATGTAGAGCGCGTCGTAGGGACAGGCCTGCATGCACGACTTGCAGCCGATGCAGCGCGCCCCGTCGAAGTCCACGATGCCGTCGGGACGGCGGTAGAGGGCAACAGTGGGACAGATCGTCACACAGGGGGCGTCGTCGCAGTGGTTGCAGCGGAGCACCGCGAAGTACCGCCGCGTGTCGGGAAACGTGCCCTTCTCGATGTACTTCACCCAGGTGCGGTTGACGCCGAGAGGGACCCCGTTCTCTTCCTTGCAGGCCACCGTGCAGGCATGGCACCCGATGCACTTCCGCTGATCGAGGACGAATCCGTAGCGCATGCGAAGACTGATATTACCCCGTTCGTCGCGCGGCTACAGGGCTTTGAAGATCAGGCGGGCTCCCACGAAGGCCAGCGCAAGGACGAGGGCGCGGATGATCCACACGCCGTGCAGACGCTGGGCGACGCGCGCCCCCACCTGCGCGCCCACCACCACGCCGAGGGAGAGCGGCACGACCCGCGGCGCCGCGCCCACGAGGGTGCCGGTGAGGAGGTGCACCACGGAGCCGACCGCGGTCATCACCGTCAAGGTGAAGTGCGAGGTCGCGGAGGCTACGTGCACGGGAAAGTTGAGGAGATTCACCATCACGGGGACGTGGATGAAGCCGCCCCCGATGCCGAGCAGGCTCGACACGAAGCCGATCACCACGCTCACCGCCACACCGAGCACGGGGTTGTAGCTCCACGACTGCACGGTGCCGTCCGGATCGATCATGCGGCGGCTCATGCGGAAGCGCCCATCCCCATGTCGGGTCTCGGCAAGAGGCCGAACGACCAGGAAGATCGACAGGGCGACGAGGAGACAGCCCACGGTGAGGTCGAACGGGCGGCGCGGGATCAACGGGGTCGTGAGGGCGCCAACGATGGCGCCGGGCACGGTGGCGAGGGCCAGGAGGACGCCGGAGCCGTAGTCGACGCGCCCGAGCCGGGCATAGGCGAGGGTGCCGGACAGCGCGTTGAAGAACACGACGGCCAGCGACACGCTCGCGATCGACTCGGAGCTCTCGTTGGGATAGAAGATGAGGAGCAGCGGCACCAGAATGAAGCCGCCCCCTGCCCCGATGAGGGTGCCGTAGGCGCCGATCACCAATCCGGCGAGGAGCAACAGCAGCCATTCGGGCACGGTCGAAGAGCCTCCGGGACAATTCGCACGGCGCGGCCGCGCTGGTCGACGGCCATCGGCAACGCTAACACGGAAGACCGTCGCAGCGCGCCCGCCCGGTGAGGGCCGGGTGGCGAGCGCGGCGCGCGGCTCAGGCGCCGACGGCGCGACGGACGGTCGCGAACACCTCGTCGGGGGATCCCTCGAGGTGGATCGCCGCGGGGAGGGGCGGCGGGACGTACTTGATGCCGGCGCCGGTGAGGACCAGGACCACGCGGTCGCCGGGCGCGACGTCTCCGCATGCGCGCAGGCGGATCAGGGCGGCCAGCGCCGCGGCGGCTTCCGGCGCCGTCCAGATGCCCTCGACCCGCGCGAGGAGCGTCTGCGCCTCCACGATCTCGTCCTCGCTCACCGCGAGCGCGCCGCCCTCCGTCTCGCGCAGGATGCGCAGCATCTGGCGGCCGGCGAAGGGACCGGGCACTCGCAGCCCGGCCGCGTGCGTGAGGGGGTTCTCCCACATCGACGTGGTCTCGGCCTTGTCCTCGAACGCCTTCACCACGGGGGCGCAGCCCTCCGCCTGCACGGCGACGAAGCGCGGCTGCGGCGAGGCGATCCAGCCCATCGCCGCCAGCTCCTCATAGCCTTTCCAGATCCCGACGAGGCCGGTGCCGCCGCCCGTGGGATACATGAGGACATCGGGGGTCTCCCAGTCGAGCTGCTCGGCGAGCTCGAGCCCCATGGTCTTCTTGCCCTCGAGCCGATAGGGCTCCTTGAGCGTGGCCAGGTCGAACCAGCCGAGGCGCGGGGCGACCTGCGCGATCACACGGCCCGCGGTCGCGATCGAGCCGTCCACCGTGAAGACGTGCGCGCCCGCGATCAGGGCCTCGGCGATCGCCGCCTCCGGAGTGCCGCGCGGCACCACGACCGCGATGGGCACGCCGGCGCGCGCGCCGTACACCGCAGCGGCGCCACCTGCGTTCCCCGCGGAGGGGATCATGAGGCCCTTCACGCCGAGCGTCCGGGCGCGGGTGACCGCCATGCCGAGGCCGCGCGCCTTGAACGAGCCGGTGGGATTCTGCCCCTCGTCCTTCGCCCACAGGTGGCGCATGCCCAGATGCCCGGCCAGCCGCGGCAGCTCGAGCAGGGGCGTGCCGCCCTCGCCGAGCGTCACCGGCGTCTCGTCGGCGGCGAGCGGCAAGAGCTCGCGGAAGCGGTACATGCCCGGGGGGCGCGAGCGAAGCGCGTCCTTGGTGACGGCGCGCGCGACGGCGGCGAGATCGTAGCGCACGGCCAGCATCTGGCCGCAGGCCTCGCACACGGTGAGGAGACGGGTCGGCTCGTGCGCCTTCCCGCAGATGGTGCATTCGACGTGGGTCACGAAGCTCATACCGCGGCCACCCTCCGGTCCACTGCGAAGAGATGCCAATCGCCCGGGACGCCCTTCAGCGTGTGCAGCCCCCGGTCCGCGAACGCCAGCCCCGAGCCCGCGACGAGGTCGCGCACGGTGCTCGACACCAGGACCTCATCGGGCCCCGCCACCGAGGCCACCCGTGCGCCGATGTGCACGGCGATGCCCGCCAGCTTGTTGCCCAGCACCTCGCACTCCCCGGTGTGCACGCCGGCGCGCACCGTCACGCCCAGCGAGCGCACCGCCTCACCCACCGCGCACGCGGCGCGCACCGCGCGGGCGGGGCCGTCGAACGCGGCGAGCACGCCGTCGCCGGCGGAATCGATTTCCCGGCCCCGGAAGCGGCCGACCTCGCGCCGCACTGCGGCGTGGAAGCCGCCCAAGAGCTCTCGCCACCGGCGGTCACCCAGAGCCACCGCCTGCTCCGTCGACCCGACGATGTCGGTGAAGACCACGGTGGCGAGCACCCGGTCGGACTCGGCCTCGGTGGGGAGCTCGCCGAGAAAGCTCCGGATTTCCCGCAGGACCTGCTCGGCGTTGTCGGTGAATGGCAGATGGTCGATCCCCGGCAGCTCGACGAGCTTCGCGCCGGGAATGTGCTCGGCCATGTAACGGCTCGCCTCCACGGGGACCACCCGATCGCCGGTGGGGTGCAGCAGCAAGGTGGGCACCCGTACGCTCGGCAGGACGTGGCGGACGTCGATCTGCGCGTTCATCCGAAGCACCTGCGCGCTCGAGGCCGGGCTCGCGCTCATCCGCGTGAAGCGGGCCCACCACTGCACGAAGGCCTGGTCGCGCATGCGGCTGGGCGCGCGCTCGGCCAGCCCCACCGGCCCCCCCCACCCCCGGACGGTGGACTCGATGAAGCGCTCCCACTCCTCGGCGGACGGCATCCACGGGCTGTCGCTCGACCGGATCCGTCGCGCGTAGGAGCCGTGCGTGATGAGCGCGGACGCGCGATCCGGATAGGTCGCGGCAAACAGCACGCAGAGCGGCCCGCCTTCGGAGTAACCAAAGAGCGCAGCGCGCTCGGAGCCGGCGGCGTCCATGACCGCACGGACATCGTCCATCCGGGTCTCGAGGCCCGGCATGTCGGGCACCCGGTCGGAAAGCCCGGTGCCCCGCTTGTCGAAGAGAATGACGCGGGAGAACCGCGCGAGCGACTCGAGGAATCGAACGGCGGACGGCTCTTCCCAGAAGACCTCGACGTTCGAGATCCAGCCCGGCACGAGCACGAGGTCGCGGGGCCCCTCGCCCACCACCTGATAGGCGATGCTGACGTCACCGCTCTTCGCGTATCGGGTCTGGGGCGGCATCCGGGAGGGGCGACGCTAGTGGCTCGCCTTCTCCTTCTCCGCCTTGGCCTCCTTGACCACCTTCTCCGCGATGTGGGCGGGGACTTCCTCGTAGTGGGACGGCTCCATCGAGTAGGCGCCGCGACCGCCCGTCATCGAGCGCAGGGAGGACTCGTAGGTCAGCATCTCCGCCATCGGGACCTGCGCTCGCACCGCGACGATCTCGCCGTCGGGTTCCATGCCGATCACGCGGCCGCGCCGGCCGTTGATATCGCCGATGACATCACCCGCGTTGTCGGAGGGCGCCGTCACTTCCACGTTCATCACCGGCTCGAGGAGGATCGGGCGCGCGTCCATGAAGCCCTTCTGCAGTCCCATGGATGCGGCGATCTGGAAGGCCATGTCGGAGGAATCGACGTCGTGATAGGAGCCGTCGTAGAGGGTGACCTTGAGGTCCACCACCGGGTAACCCGCGTAGATGCCGCGCTTCATGCACTCCCGCACCCCCTTCTCCACCGACGGGATGAAGTTGCGCGGGATGGCGCCCCCGAAGATGTCGTCGACGAACTCGAAGCCGCCGCCGCGTGTGAGCGGCTCGATCCGGAGCCAGGTGTCGCCGTACTGACCGCGCCCGCCCGTCTGCTTCTTGTACTTGCCCTGCACCTCCGCGCGCCCCTTCACCGTCTCCTTGTACGGGATGCGCGGCGGGAGCACGAGCACGTCGACGTTGTACTTGCGCTTCATGCGCTCGACCACCATCTCGACGTGCATCTGGCCCATGCCCGAGACGAGGAGCTGCTTGGTCTCGGGATCGAAATGGTGGTGGAGGGTGGGATCTTCCTCGGCCATGCGGTGGAGCGCGGTGGAGATCTTGTCCTCGTCCCCGCGCGACTTGGGCTGGATGGCGAAGGAGATGGCCGGCTCGGGGAAGGTGATGCCGGAAAGGACGATGGGATTGGCCTCGTCGCACAGCGTGTCGCCGGTCAGCGTGTCCTTGAGCTTGGCGACCACCCCGATCTCGCCGGGCCCCAGCGCCTCCATCGGCTTCTGCGCCTTGCCCTGCAGCCAGCCGATGTGCCCCACCCGCTCCCGAGTGCCGCGCGTCGCATTGAGGACCTGGCTGTCCGACCGCAGCGTCCCCGAGTACACGCGGAACACGGAGAGCTTGCCCACGTGCGGGTCGGAGATGGTCTTGAACACCAGCGCGGCGAACGGCGCCTTGGGATCGGCGGCCCGGGTGCTCGCCGCCTTGGTCTTCACGTCGGTCCCCTCGACGGTGCCGACGTCGGCGGGCGACGGGAACTCCTCCACGATGAGATCCATGAGGGGGTGCACGCCGATGAGCCGGGTGGCCGCGGCCGCGAGCACGGGCACGAGCGTCCCGCTCGCGATGGCCCGGCGCAGGGCGCCCAGCATCTCGCCCTCGGCGATCGAGCCCTCCTCGAGGTACTTCGCGAGGAGATCGTCGTCGGTCTCGGCGACGGCCTCGATGAGCTTCTCGCGCCACTCCTTGGCCGCGTCCATGGCCTCACCGGGAATCTCGGCCTCGCGCGGCTTGCCGTCGGCGACGAGCGCCGCCTTCATCTTCACGAGGTCCACCACGCCTTGGAAGCCCGCCTCGGCGCCGATGGGCACCTGCAGGGGGCAGAGGCGTCCCTTGAGGCGGCGCTGGAGGGAATCCAGCGTGCGAGAAAAGTCGGCCCGCTCCCGGTCCATCCTGTTGATCACCACGATGCGCGGGAGCCCGTAGTCGTTGGCCATCTTCCAGACCTTCTCGGTCTGGACCTGCACGCCCGCCACCGCGTCCACGACCACGATGGCCCCGCCCACCGCCCGCAGACCGGCCCGCGCGTCCGAGATGAAGTCGCCGTACCCCGGTGTGTCGACGAAGTTCAGGCGATGGCCCTTGTAGTCGCAGTAGGCCGCGGACGTGGACAGCGAGATCTTCCGCTTGATCTCGTCGGGGTCGAAGTCGGTGGTGGTGGTGCCATCGTCGACGCGGCCCAGTCGGTTCACCGCGCCGGCGGCGAACAGCATGCCTTCGACGAGCGAGGTCTTGCCGACCCCGCCGTGGCCGACGATGCCGATGTTGCGGATCTTCGCGATATCGAGCGCCATGTCCGCCTCCCCGTTGATTCCGACACGACGGATAGAACGACGAAGAAGGAAGAGGGCTGATGTGACGGGGATGCTACCACACGGCGACGGACCCTTCCAGGGGCCCGCGGGACCGGCTGACGACGCTAGGGCGCGGCGACGCGGTTGGGGAGCACGCCGATCCGCTCGACCTCGGCCTCCATGCGATCGCCGACCTTCAAGAAGTTCCCCGTGGCTGCGCCCACGCCGTCGGGCGTGCCCGTGGCGATGACATCTCCGGGCACCAGGGTGAACCCCTGTGAGAGCACCTCGATGCACTGGTCCACCGGAAAGATCATCTTGGACGTGTGACTCGACTGGCGCACCTGCCCGTTCACCCGCAGCGATACGGCGAGGTTCTGCGGATCGGGAATCTCGTCGGCGGTGACGAGCACCGGGCCCATGGGGCAGAACGTATCCAGCGACTTGCCCTTGAACCACTGCCCGTGCTTCTTCTGGAGATCACGCGCGGTCACGTCGTTGATCACCGTGTAGCCGAACACGTGGCGGAGGGCATTCCCGCGTTGAATATCGCGACCCCCCACACCGATCACCGCGGTGAGCTCTACCTCGTAGTCGAGCTCCTTGGTGACCGCATGATGCGTCACGCGCTCGCCGGGGCCGATCACGCAGGCCGGCGGCTTGGTGAAGTACACGGGATGCTCCGGGACGGCGGCGCCCCGCTCGGCGGCATGATCCGCGTAGTTTCGGCCGAGGCAGAAGACGTTCCGGGGCGGAACGATCGGGGCGAGTAGGCGCACCTTGGCCAGTGGATACGCAAGCTTCCGGGCGGCGAGCTCGTCGGGGCTCTGCGCGTCCACCAGGCGCTGGCCTGCCTCGAAGGCCTCGCGCGCCCGGGCGAGCGCCGCCTCGCCTCCCTCCACCAGCTCCAGCATGGTCTTGGGAAACCCGCGGCCGCGGGCCGGCTCATTGCGCTGGGCGGCGAGATCCCTGGCCACCCCGGCGAGATCGATGACGGCCTCGTGCCAGATCGCGCCCACGCGACCCTGACTGCGCCCCTTGCGGAAGGTGACCAGATGCATGCTCACTCCTCGTCAACGCCGGCGCCGCTTCGAGCGGGCAGCGTCTTGCCGGCCTGTCGCGCGATCTCCTCGAGCTCCCTGGGCAGCCCGAAGCGGACGTCCTCCTCGACCACGTGCACCTCGCGCACCTCGGCCGGACGCATCGCCTGCAGCGCCTCCACCACCTCCGTGACGAGGAACTCCGGTGTCGACGCGCCCGCGGTCACGCCCACGCGCGTCGCGCCGGTGAGCCACTCTGGCCGGATGTCGTTCTTGTCGTTGATGAGGTAGGACGCCGTGCCCAGGCCCTTCGAGACCTCGACCAGGCGATTGGCGTTGGAGCTGTTCGCCGCGCCGATGACGAGGAGCACGTCCACACCGCTCGCCACCGTCTTGGCTGCGGCCTGGCGGTTCTGGGTCGCGTAGCAGATGTCGTCTTTGGAGGGCCCCACGATCTTGGGGAAGCGGCGCCGCAGCGCGGCAATGCAGTCGCGGGTATCGTCGACCGACAGCGTCGTCTGAGTGAGGAAGGCCACTTTGTTGGGATCCGGCACCTCGAGGCGATCGACCTCCTCGGGGTGCGCGATCACCAGGATCTTGTCCGGCGCCTCGCCCGTCGTGCCTACCACCTCGTCGTGGTCGGCATGCCCCACCAGGATGATCGAGTAGCCCTCGCGCGCGTAGCGGACCGCCTCGAGATGCACCTTGGTCACCAGGGGGCAGGTGGCGTCGATCACCCGGAGCCCGCGCCGCTCCGCCTCCACGCGCACGGCGGGGGCGATGCCGTGGGCGCTGAAGATCACGGTGGCATCGTCCGGCACCTCGTCCAGCTCGTCCACGAAGTGGGCGCCCTTGGCCCGGAGGGCCTCGACGACGTGCCGGTTGTGCACGATCTCCTTGCGGACGTAGACCGGAGGCGGGCAGACCTGCAGGGCCAGCTCGACGATGTCGATCGCCCGGTCGACGCCGGCGCAGAAGCCGCGGGGTCCGGCCAGTACGATGTCCTGAAGCAGCGGAATCGTCGCCATCGGGTCTCCTGAGTATAAATGTGAGGACTCACGCGAGTATACCGGAGGGGCAACCCCCGCTCAAACGGAAGGATCGATCGCCACCTTCAGCGCCTGACCATCCGCCATGAGGCCGAGCGCACGCGGCACGTCGGCCAGGCCCATCCGGTGCGTGACGAGCGGGTCCGGATTCAGGG
Source organism: Verrucomicrobiia bacterium (assembly GCA_035495415.1). Taxonomy (GTDB): domain Bacteria; phylum Methylomirabilota; class Methylomirabilia; order Rokubacteriales; family CSP1-6; genus DASRWT01. Next base: position 121,200 of record DATJFY010000047.1, on the reverse strand, counting down.
CGCTGGTGGCAAGGAGGTCGACCGCGCGGCGGATCAGCTCGGGCGTGTGGTGAAAGGCCCCCACCAGGGTCAGCTCCTCGTAGTGAGCCCGCCGCGTGTCGACGCGCACGCGCGTCCCCGGCGCGCAGCCGCCGAACAGGACCACGGTCCCGCCCCGCCCGACCGCGTCGATGGCCAGCTCCCACACCTCGGGCTGCCCCGCGGCGTCGACCGCCACGTGGATGCCGTCGCCGCCCGCGCGGGCGCGGAGCTCCTCGATCACCTCGCCCTCGCGCGCCTCCACGCACTCGGCGAAGCCCGCCGCGCGCACACGCTCGAGGCGCCAGCCGCTCTTGCCGACCACCAGCACGCGCGCCTTGCGCTGAGCGGCCACCAGCGCGAGCAGGCAGCCCAGCGGCCCGGGGCCGAAGATCGCCACCGTCATGCCGGCCTCGACGCGACCGCGGTCGATGCCCTGCATCGCGCAGGCGAGCGGCTCCGCGAAGGCAGCGCGGGTGGCGGAGAGCGACGGCCCGATCCGCACCACATTGCGCTCCACCAGACGCGGCGGCAGCACGATCAGCTCGCCGTACGCGCCGTTGACAAACAAGAGGTCCTCGCAGAGATTGGGCCGCCCTGCGCGGCACAGGCGACAGGCGCCGCATGGCGCGGAGTTCGCCGCCACCAGGCGATCGCCCTCGCGCCAGCCCCGCACACCCGCGCCCACCGCAGCGACGGCGCCGGCGAGCTCGTGGCCGAACACCGTGGGCACCGAGGGAATCATCACGGGGTGACCCCGTCGCAGGGTCTTCACGTCGGTGCCGCAGGTGAGCGCGGCCTCCACTCGGAGGAGGATCTCGCCGGCGGCCGGCTCGGGCACGGGCATCTCTTCGAACCGCAGGTCGCCCGGCCCGTGAAAGACCTGGCCGCGCATGCGCCTGGTCACGGTGTCACGTACACCTTCACGGCTTCCTGCCGCCGCATCAGCGCCACGCCCTCCTCCAGCCGCGCCAGGGGCAGACGATGCGTGATGAGACCGTCCACGCTCACGCGGCCGTTCGCGAGGTGCGCGAAAGCCTCCGCCAGCTCGGTGGGCGAGGACGAGTACGTAGCGCCGAGGGTGAGCTCGCGGTGATAGAAGGTGTCCAGCGCCAGCGGGAGCGTCTCCCCGGCCCCGCCGGCGAAGCAGTGGACGTGGCCGCCGTCGCGCGCGCGCGCCACCGCCGCGGCCACCGCCGCCGCCCCGCCGGCGGTCAGCATCACCACGTCGGCGCCCCGCCCGCCCGTGGCGTCGCGCAGGGCGGCATCCAGCGCCGCGTCGTCCTCGAACACCTCCACGCCGAGCGTGGCGGCCAGCCGACGCCGCGCGGGGAGGAGATCCGCGCCGAGCACTCGCGTCCCCGCCAGGCGAAACCCCTGGGCGAGGAGGCAGCCGATGGAGCCGAGGCCCACCACCACCACGCTGTCCCCCGCGCAGGCGCCGGTGCGCTTGATCGCGCGGAGGCAGCATGCCAGCGGCTCGGTGAACGACGCGGTCTCGTCGCTCATGCCCGCATCGATGGTGAAGGTCGCGTGCGCGACGTTGGGCGCGGGCACGCGCACCAGCTCGGCGAAGCCGCCCGGATCGAGGTTCACGCGCTTGAATTCGCGGCACATGGACGGGCTGCCGCGGCGGCAATAGTGGCAGGCGAAGCAGGGCACGTGATGGGCGACGATGACCCGTTGACCCAACGCGAAGCGACTCACGCCGGGGCCGACGGCGGCCACTTCCCCAACCACCTCGTGGCCCAGCACCGCGGGCGTGGGCGCCTCACGGGCGAGCTTGACGAGGTCCGAGCCGCAGAGGCCGCACCCGCGGAGCCGCACGAGAAGCTCGCCCGCCCCCACCCGCGGCTCCGGCCATTCGCGCAGCTCCAGACGACTGGATCCCACGTGCACGGCCGCCTTCATGGGCGCGGCGGCTATCGCACGGGCCGCGTGAGGGGCGAGCGGCCACGGGCGCCGAGGCGCGAGCGCGCCCAGCACGCGAGCGCGATGGCGATGCGCCGGCGCGAGGAAACCGTGACCCGCTCGCCGAACACGTCGAAGCCGCGCGCCTCGATGGCCTGGAGCAGCGCGAAGTAGGTGCGCCCCATGATCTCGGCGGCGAAGAGCGAGCGGCGGTCCGCCGGGGGCAACCCCCGCCAGGCCCGCGCGTAGTACTCGCGTGCGCGAGCAGCCTCGAAGGCCATGAGGGCCTCGAAGGCCGTCGAGTAGCGCCCGGCGCGCAGCTCGTTCGGGCTCACCCCGAAGCGCCGCAGGTCTTCCTGGGGCAGATAGATCCGGCCGAGGTGCGCGTCGACCTGGACGTCCCGGAGGATGTTCGTCAGCTGGAGGGCCACGCCCAGGTTGATCGCGTAGTCCTGCGCGCGCGGATCGGTGTAGCCGAAGATGGCGATACTGCAGAGGCCGACCGCGGAGGCCACGCGGTAGCAGTACGGGTACAGATCCTTGAACGTCTCGTAGCTGGTCGTGTCCAGGTCCATCTCCACGCCGGCGATGATCTCCTCCAGCGCTTCCCGCGGGATGGGGAACTGCCGCACCGCCTCGCGCAGCCGCTGCGCCGCGGGATGCTCCGGCTCCCCGGCGCCCCACACCCGCGCGATCTCCTCGCGCCAGCGGGCGAGCTCGGCGCGCTGGACTCCGCGGTCCGCCCCCTCGTCCACCGCGTCGTCGACGATCCGGCAAAAGGCGTAGACGGCGAAGATCGCCTCCCGCTGCGCGCGGGGAAGCAGGAGGAAGGCGTAGAAGAAGTTCGACCGGCTCTTTCGCGTGAGCCGCGAGACGAACTTGGACGGATTCACGCGGCCCTCCGACCCTGGGGCGGAGCCGCGTAGCCCCGGGCCACGAACCAGTCCACCGCGTCGCCGAGCGCCCGATCCGCAGGGGTCTGGGGCAGGCCGAGCTCGCTCACCGCCTTGTCCACGCTGAAGAACATCCGCTTCCGCGCCATCCGCACCGCGGTGAGCGGCACCGCGGGCGCGCGACCGGTCAACCGCGCCACGCCCTCCATGCCCGCGGCGGCGAGCCACGCCACCGAGTACGGCACCCGGAATCGCGGCGCGGGCAGGCCGGTGAGCCGGGCGAGCGCGCGGAAGATCTCGAGCAGCGTCAGGTTGACGTGACCGAGCACGTACCGGTCGCCGATGCGCCCGCGCTCCGCAGCGAGGATGTGCCCGCGCGCGACGTCCCGGACGTGCGCGATGTTCAGGCCGGTGTCGAGCGATGCCACCATCTTCCTGCGGAGGAAGTCGACGACCATCTGCCCGGTCGGCGTCGGCTTGACGTCCCAGGGTCCGATCGGCGCGGAGGGATTCACGATCACGACCGGGGCGCCGCGCGCCGCGAGCTCGCGGGCGACCTCCTCCGCCACGAACTTGGAGGCCTTGTACGGCCCGACCATGTCCGCGAGCGACACCGGCGTGGTCTCGTCGCCGGGACGGCCGTCCTTCGGGATGCCGAGCACGCCCACGGTGGAGGTGTAGACAATGCGGCTGGCGCCGGCCTGGACGGCCGCCTCCAGCACATGGCGGGTCCCGTCCACGTTGGCGCGGAAGAGCGCGGAGGGATCCGGCGCCCACAGCCGGTAGTCGGCGGCCACGTGATACACCCGCTCCATGCCCGCGGCCGCCCGACGCACCGAGGCAGGATCGAGCAGGTCGCCTTCCACGATCTCCACGTCGCAGCCCTCGAGGGCGCGGCGGTCGCCGCCCGCCCGAGCGAGCACGCGCACGCGGTCCCCGTCAGCCAGGAGCTCGCGGACCAGATTGGCGCCGACGAACCCGGTGCCGCCGGTCACGAGCGAGCGCCTCATGCCCGGGCCTCGAGCCCGGCGAGAACCCGCGCCACCGAGGCGAGGGCCAGGCGGCTGCCCCGTCGCAGGGCGAGCGCGCGAGGCAAGGTCTGCGGCTGGGTCAGGGCGAGCAAGAGGGCGCGCCCGCCACGCACCCGGCCCTCGGGCGAGACCAGCGCGCTCAGCGCAGCGGGCACCGAGGATCCGGCGGCGTCGGAAACGCCGCGCACGACGAGGGCGGCCACGCCGGCCGAGCGGGCTGCCGTCACGATGGGCGCCGACTCCATATCCACCGCGACGGCGCCGGTGGCGGCGCGAAGCGCGGCCTTGTCCTCCGGAGTGGTGAGCACGGAGGCCGACGTGGCGAGCAGGCCGGTGTCGGCGCGCGCACCGGCCAGGGCGAGCGCGCGGGCGTGCGCGGAGGCGGAGATGGGCTGCGCCTCCCCGCCCGCGCCGACCACTCGGGTGGGCAGCACGAGATCGCCGGGGACGAGGCGCGGATCGAGGCCGCCGCAGACGCCGGCGGAGACCACGAGCGGATCGGCGAGCCCGTCGAGCCCGGCAGTCCAGCGCGCGGAGAGCAGCGCGGCGCCCGGCCCCACGGGAACGATACGAGTGGACCCGCGGCCGAACGCGCGATACGGCAGGCCGGCGAGGCTGGGGAGCTCGAGCTCCCGCGCCAGCCCCGCGGCCTCGAACTCGACGGCCGTCAGGATGAGGATGCCGCTCACACGCCTACGCGGACGGGGCGTGCTGCGCCTTCTCGCGCTCCTTGCGCTCCAGCCAGGCCTTCCACGAATTGCCCTCGGCAGGGTCCTTGCCGGTGAACAGGACGTTGACGATGTCGGCGTAGGGGATGCGGACGGGATCGTTGCCCTCCTCGTCGATCACCTGGACGAATGGCTCGGGAGCGCTCCCGTCGCGATTGCTCAGATAGCCGACCAGCTCGCTCCCGTCCTTCCGGACCACCGTGACATTGCCCCGGTAATCGAAGGCGTGCTCGATCACCTCGGCGAGGGTGAGGTAGGGCCCGATGTCCGGCACCCAGCCTTGCAGTGTCATGCGCGCGCCTCCGGCCTCAGAGCTTGCCGGTGAACGTGACGGCGGCGGTCTCGATGAAGCCGCGCAGCGAGCTGAACGTGTGATCCACGGCGGTGGCCTCGAACCCGCAGTGCACCATGCAGTCCTGGCACTTCTCGTTGCCGCTCTTCCGCCCGTAGTTCTCCCAGGGCGTGGTCTCCATCAGCTCCTTGAACGTCTCCGCATATCCGTCCTGCAGGAGATAGCAGGGCCGCTGCCATCCGAACATGTTGTAGGTCGGGTTGCCCCAGGGCGTGCACTCGTAGTCGTGCTTCCCCATGAGGAAGCGGAGGAAGAGCGGCGACTGGTTGAAGCGCCAGCCGCGCTTGGGGTTCGACAAGATATCGCTGAACAGCTGATTGGTGCGGCTCCGGCGGAGGAAGTGCTCCTGGTCCGGCGCCTTCGAGTAGCTATAGCCGGGGGACACCATCATTCCCTCCACCCCCACCCGCATCATCTCGTCGAAGAACTCCCGGACCCGCAGGGGGGAGGCGCCGTCGAAGAGCGTGGTGTTGGTGGTCACGCGGAAGCCCCGCGCGAGCGCCTCCTGGATGGCGGGCAGCGCCTGATCGTACACTCCGTCGCGGCACACCGCCTCGTCGTGCTCCTCGCGGAGGCCGTCCATGTGCACGCTGAAGGTGAGATACCGGGAGGGCGTGAACAGGTGCAGCTTTTCCTTCAGCAGGATGGCGTTGGTGCAGAGGTACACGTACTTCTTGCGCTTCACCAGCTCGGCGACGAGCCGGTCGATCTCCGGGTACATGAGCGGCTCGCCGCCGGGGATGCTCACCATCGGCGCTCCGCACTCGTCGACCGCCTGGAGGCACTTTTCGACCGAGAGATTCTTCCTCAGGATCTGGGCCGGGTACTGGATCTTGCCGCAGCCGGCGCAGGCGAGGTTGCAGCGGAAGAGCGGCTCGAGCATCAGGACGAGCGGGTAGCGCTTGCGGCCCGCAAGCTTCTGGCGGATCACATACGTCGCGACCGTCCACATCTGCGAGAGCGGCACACTCATGGGTTAGGCGATCCCTTTCGTGTGTAGGAAATGGCCCCGGGCGACACCCGCAACAGAGTACCAGAAAGAGCCCGGCGTGGCGCACCAAAACCGTGTGCTAGTATGGTGCGATGTTTGCCCAGAAACTCGGCGCGATGAGTGTGTCCGACGCCTCGTCGCCCGCTCCGGCGGACTCGACAGCGGCCAGCATCGACACCGCCATCGAGCGCGCGCACCGGCTCCTCCTCCGGACCCAGGAGCCGGACGGGCATTGGGTCGGCGAGCTGGAGGCCGACAGTACCATCTCGAGCGAGTACCTCCTCTTCTGTCATATCCTCGACCGCGTCGACCGGGAGCGCGAAGCGAAGATCGTCGCGTACCTCCGCGAGCGCCAGCTTCCTGACGGCGGCTGGAGCCTCTACGAGGGGGGCCCGCACAACCTCTCCGCCTCCATCAAGGCCTACTTCGCCATGAAGGTGGCCGGCGTGTCGCCGGACGACCCGGCGATGGCGCGGGCTCGCGCCTTGATCCTCGCCGAGGGCGGGCCGGTCCAGGCCAACGTCTTTACCAAGATCCTGCTCGCGCTCTTCGGCGAATACGACTGGGCGGGCATCCCCGCCATGCCGGTGGAGATCATGCTCCTGCCCCGCTGGTCGTACTTCAACCTCCTCGAGGTCTCGTACTGGTCTCGCACCGTCATCGTGCCGCTGCTCATCGTGATGGATGCCAAGCCGGTCCACCGGATGCCGCCGGACCGTCGCCTCGACGATCTGTGGACCGTGCCACGCACGGAGGCGAGCCTGCGGCTCGACCGGATGCCGCGGCCGTTCTCCCCGAAGATGTTCCTCTGGAAGAACTTCTTCATCGGCGTAGACGACGCGTTGAAGGGCTGGGAACGGCGGGGGCCGCGCCCCTTGCGCGCCCGCGCGCTCGAGGCCGCCCGGCGGTGGCTCGAGGAGCGCCTCGCGGTGCCCGGCGGCCTTGGCGGGATCTTTCCCGCGATGGTCAACGCCGTCCTGGCGCTCCGATGCCTCGGATATCCCGACGACCACCCGCTGGTCCGCGGTCAGCTGAAGGAGATCGAGGCGCTCGGCATCGAGACCGCCCGCACCCTCCATTACCAGCCGTGTGTGTCGCCGGTGTGGGACACCGCGCTCGCCGCCAATGCGCTGATCGAGTCCGGCTTCCCCGTCGATGACCCGGCCCTCGTCCGTGCCGGCGAGTGGATGATCGACCGGCAGGTCACGGTGCCGGGGGACTGGCAGATCAAGCGTCCCGGCGTGCCGCCAGGCGGCTGGCCGTTCCAGTATCACAACGACTTCTATCCCGACCTCGACGACTCGGCCATGGTCATGATGGCCCTGGCCCGCACCAAGGGGCTCGATCCCCTGCGGAAGGAGCGGGCCCTCAACCGCGGCATGGCGTGGTTCATGGGCATGCAGGGCGGGGACGGCGGATGGGGCTCGTTCGACGCCGATAACAACCGCCTCATCCTCAACAACATCCCCTTCGCTGACCACGGCGCCCTGCTCGATCCGTCGACCGAAGACCTGACCGGGCGTGGCCTCGAGCTCATCGGGATGCTGGGGGAAACCGTCGACCATCCGGCGGCGCGGCGCGCTCTCAGCTTCATCCGCGACTCGCAGCGCGCGGAGGGCCCCTGGTACGGCCGCTGGGGCGCCAACTACATCTACGGCACGTGGTCGGTGCTCCGCGGACTGGGCGCCATCGGCGAGGATGCGTCGCGCGCGTACGTGCAACGGGCCATCGTTTGGCTCGAAGCGCGCCAGAACGCGGACGGCGGCTGGGGCGAGACCTTGCACTCCTACGAAGACCCCGCGCAGGCCGGCCGCGGCGACTCCATCCCGAGCCAGACGGCCTGGGCACTGCTCGGTCTGCTCGCGGTCGGTGGCGCGGACCGGCCGTCGGTGGCGCGGGGCATCCGCTACCTCCTCGAGGCGCAGGGCGAGGACGGGGCGTGGGACGATCCGCTCTGGAACGGGACGGGCTTCCCGCGCGTGTTCTATCTCAAGTACCACCTGTACGCGAAGTACTTCCCCCTCTGGGCTCTGGGGGCCTACCGGAACGCCCGCGGATGACGGAACGGGCCTCGGCCGCAGCCCAGCCCTTGCCGGTGCGGGTAGTCGGGGGGCTCGGCGCGGTGACCCTGGACGTCGTCCAGGCGCTCGGCCGCTTCGGCCGCTTCCTCATCCAGGCCCTCACCTACATCGTGATCCCGCCGATCAAGGTGGGGCGCATCGTCGAGCGCATCCACTTCATCGGCTTCCGCTCCCTCACCATCGTGATACTGACCGGCGCGTTCACCGGCATGGTGCTGGGCCTGCAGATCTTCCTCGTGCTCTCCCGCTTCGGCTCGGAGGCCTTCCTGGGGCCTGCGGTGGCGCTCTCGTTGATCCGCGAGCTCGGCCCCGTGCTCTGCGCCCTCATCGTCACCGGCCGCGCCGGCTCGGCCCTCACCGCCGAGCTCGGCATCATGAAGATCTCCGAGCAGATCGACGCCCTCACCGTGATGGCGCTCAATCCCCGCCGGTATCTGATCGCCCCGCCCATCGTGGCGGGCATCATCACGTTCCCGCTGATGGTCGCGCTCTTCGACGTGGTGGGGATCTTCGGGGCGTACCTCATCGCATCGCAGCTCCTCGGGATGTCCGACGGCACGTACTTCGGCGAGATGAACACTTTCGTGGACATCGCGGACGTCATGACCGGCTTCTGGAAGGCGCTGTCCTTCGGGGTCATCGTCACGTGGGTCTGCACCTACAAGGGCTACTACTGCGGCCACGGCGCCGAGGGCGTGGCCCGCGCCACCACCCAGGCGGTGGTGCTCTCGTCCGTGCTCATCCTCGTGTGGGACTACTTCATGGGGTCCGTCCTTCCGTGATCAAGGTCGTCGGAGTGCGGCGGTCGTTCGGACAGCAGGAGGTCCTGCGCGGGCTCGATCTCGAGGTCGCCTCCGGCGAGATCCTCGTTGTCATCGGACGGAGCGGCGGCGGGAAGTCGGTGCTTCTCAAGCATCTCATCGGGCTGCTCCGGCCGGATTCCGGGCACATCCTCGTGGACGACGTGGACATCACCCGCCTCGGCCGCAACGCGCTCGATCGGATCCGCGAGCGCTACGGGGTCGTGTTCCAGGGCGGCGCGCTCTTCGACTCGATGTCGGTGTACGACAACGTGGCGTTCCCCCTGCGCGAGAAGACGGGACTCCGCGCCGCCGAGATCAATCAGAAGGTGGACGAGAAGCTCGCGCAGGTCGGGCTGGAGGGAATGGGGGCGAAGAACCCCGCGGAGATCTCGGGCGGCATGCGGAAGCGGGTGGCCATCGCCCGCGCTCTCGTCACCGAGCCGGAGATCGTCTTCTTCGACGAGCCCACCACCGGGCTCGATCCCATCCTCGTGAACACCATCCACCATCTGATCGTGGAGCTGCATCGGAAGTTCCGGTTCACCGCGATCGTGGTGAGCCATGAGATCCCGGAGATCTTCCAGATCGCCGATCGCGTGGCCATGCTGCACGACGGCGTCATCGTGGACAGTGGGACCCCGGGGGCGATTCAAGCGTCGCCGAACCCCATCGTTCAACACTTCATTCGGGGCGAGGTCGAGAGCGTGGCGGATCGCTGATGCGTGGTGGACGTCGGCGGCGAGGTCAGGCAAGATTCTGAGGGGAGACGACGACACATGAGGCGTTCGGCGCTCGACGTGGCGGTAGGAGTGTTCCTGCTGGTCGGCATTCTCGCCCTCGGCTGGCTGTCGGTGCGCCTGGGGCGCGTCGAGCTCTTCACCAGCCCCGGCTACGTCGTCTTCGCCGACTTCCCCTCGGTGGGCGGGCTCAAGGCCGGGTCGTCGGTGGAGATCGCGGGGGTCGAGATCGGCCGCGTGGACCGGATCACGCTGACCGACTATCAGGCGCGCGTCGCGATGACCATCCGGGGCGATGTGAAGCTTCAGGACGACACCATTGCGTCTATCAAGACGCGCGGTCTGATCGGCGAGAAGTTCATCAAGATCAATCCCGGCGGATCGGAGAAGACGATCAAGCCGAATGGCAAGATCACCGAGGTGGAACCGCCGGTGGACATCGAGGAGCTCATCTCGAAGTACGTGTTCGGGAAAGTCTAATGCGTGGAGGTCCTTCGATGATTCGTCGTCTCTTCCTGGGCGCGCTCGCCGCGTGCCTCCTCGCTGTCCCTCTTCCCGCGCGGGCGGGAGTCCCCACCGATCAGCTCAAGGGGGCGATCGACCGCGTGGTGAAAACCCTCGACAACCCCGCCCTGAAGGGCGAGAGCAAGGTGATGGAGCGCCGGGCCGCCGTCCGCAAGATCGCCAACGACATCTTCGACTTCACGGAGATCGCGCGGCGGTCGCTCGGCCGCCACTGGGCGGGCAAGACCGACGCCGAGCACGAGGAGTTCGTGGGCCTCTTCGCCGACCTCCTGGAGCGCTCGTACATCTCCAAGATCGACACGTACGGGGGCGAGAAGATCACCTACACCAGCGAGCGGAGCGAGGGCGACATCGCGGTGGTGAGCACCAAGATCATCAGCAAGAGCGGCACCGAGGTGCCCATCGATTACCGGATGCTGAAAAAGGGCGACCGGTGGCTCGTCTACGACGTGAGCATCGAGGGTGTGAGCCTCGTCTCGAACTACCGGACTCAGTTCAACAAGATCATCCAGACCTCCTCCTATGCCGAGCTCATCAAGAAGATGAAGAGCAAGCAAGGGGAGCTCATCTCGGAAACCGAGAAGCCGGCGGCCAAGCCGAAGACCCAGTAAGGCCGCGATCAGCCAGGGAGCCTACGCCATGACCAAAGCGGCAATGCTGCGCTCGCTCCTCCGCCGACCCGGGCTCGTTCCCATGGTCGGCGCCCACGACGCCCTGTCCGCCCGCCTCATCGAGGCGGCGGGCTTCCCGCTGGTGTGGTCGTCGTCCTTCGCGGTCTCCGCCGCCCAGCGCGCGATGCCGGACGTGAACCTCCTCACCATGACGGAGAACCTCGACGCCGCGCGGTACATCGACGAGGCGGTCTCGGTCCCCGTCATCGCCGATGTCGACAACGGCTACGGCAACGCCGTCAACGTGGTCCGGACGGTGGAGGAGTACGAGCGGGCGGGCATCGCGGGGATCTGCATGGAGGACAACATCTTCCCCAAGAAGTGCAGCCTCTACCCCGGCATGCGGCGCGAGCTCCTGTCCATCGAGGAATTCGCGGGCAAGATCCGCGCCGCGGTGAAGTCGCGCCGCGATCCCGACTTCGTGATCATCGCGCGCGTGGAGGCCCTCATCGCGGGCTGGGGCATGAAGGAGGCCCTGCGTCGGGCCCACGCCTACGCGGAGGCGGGCGCGGACATGATCCTCATGCACTCGAAGTCCAAGACCGCCGCCGAGATCCTGGAGTTCATGCGGCAGTGGGAGCGCCCCACTCCGGTGGTGGTGGTGCCCACCCTATATCCCTCGGTGACCTTCGAGGAGCTGGAGGGCGCCGGCGTCAAGATGGTGATCTGGGCCAATCACGCGCTGCGGGGCGCCGTGCGGGGAATGCAGACCGCGCTCGCCACCCTCGCGCGCGAGCGCCGGCTCGACGCCCTCGACCCGCACATCGTGCCGCTGGAGGAGATCTATCGGCACGTGGGGGTGGCCGAGTTCGAGGCGATCGAGGCCGAGTATCTGCCCCGCGAGAGCCAGGTCCGCGCCGTCATCATCGCGGCCGGCTCGGGCAAGTCGCTGCTCCCGCTCACCGAGGACCGCCCCAAGTGCATGCTCGACATCAAAGGGCGCACCATCCTCGAGCGGCAGGTCGACACCCTGCGTGCCTGCGGCGTCCAGGACATCGTGGTGGTGCGCGGCTACCGCAAGGATCAGGTGACGGTGCCGGGCGTGCGCTACTTCGACAACGACCGGTACGAGGAGACCGGCGAGCTCGCCTCCCTCTTCGCGGCCGCACCCGCGCTGAGCGGCCGCGTCCTGTTCCTATACTCCGATATCCTCTTCGAGCGCTCCGTGCTGGAGCGCCTCCTCCGTGCCGAGGCGGACTGTGCGGTGGTGGTGGACCGCGCCTGGGTGGATCAGCGCGACCGTTTGCTCCCGCTCGCCAAGCCGCTCGACCTCGTGGTGACCGAGCATGCCCCCGCCGCCGGGCTCCGCGCGCTCGGCGACGGCGGCGACGACACCCTCGTAACGGTGGGGGCACGGGTGGCGCCCGAGCGCGCCAACGGCGAGTTCATCGGGATGGCGCTCTTCTCCGAGCGGGGGACGCAGGCGATGCGGGACGCGTGGGAAGCCGCGCGGGCGGCCGACCCGCGCGGCTTCCACGAGGCGGACCGCGTGGAGCACGCCGCCTTCACCGATCTCCTGCAGGAGCTGGTGACGCGCGGGGAGCGCGTCCGCTGCGTGGACGTCTATAAGGGCTGGCTCGAGGTGGACACCTTCGAGGACTACCAGCGCGCGTGGGCGGAGATCAAATCCTAGGCGATGCCCATCTCCGGTAAGGAGTTCATCGAGGCGGCGGAGAGCGAAGGGTACGACTTCTTCACCGGCGTGCCCTGCTCGCTCGTGGGCGACGCGATCGCTGCGCTCGAGACGCATCCGCGCCTGCCCTATGTCCCCGCCGTGCGCGAGGACGTGGCGGTGGGGATGGCCGCGGGCGCCTGGCTGGCCGGCCGCGCGCCCTTCGTGATCATGCAGAATTCCGGCCTCGGCACCAGCCTGAATGCGGTGGTGTCCCTCTCCCTCATGTACCGGCTCCCCGCCGTGCTCCTGGTCACGTGGCGGGGACACGGCGGCAAGGACGCTCCCGAGCATCTCGTGATGGGTGAGATCTCTCCGCGCCTCCTCGATCTCATCGGCGTGCCGCACCGGGTGCTGTCCGCCGACACCGCCGCCGCCGACATCGCCTGGGCCCGGACCGAGTCCACCCGCCTCTCGCAGCCGGTCGCCCTCCTGCTCCCGCCGGGCGTCATGGCCACCCGCTCGCACGGCGAGACGGGCGGACACGCAACGGGTAGTCCGCCGACGGCCTCGCGCGGCGGGGCGCACGAGAAATCTCGCGGGCTGGAAGGTGACGGGGGGAGAGCGGGGGCCATTTCTGGGGCCCCGCTGATGGCAAACAGAAATCCAGCGCAGAGCGTGGTTGAGCCCCGTCAAGGAGTGCCGGTGCTCGTCCCCAAGATCTCTCGGCTGGACGCCCTCCGCGCGGCGATGGGCGCGATTGGCGATGCGCCGGTGGTGCACGCCAACGGCTTCATCTGCCGCGAGTCGTTCTCGCTGGGCGACCGGCCACAGAACTTCTACATGATCGGCTCGATGGGCCTGGCCTCCGCCATCGGTCTCGGGGTTGCGCTGGCGCGGCCGGACCGGCCCGCGGTGGTCTTCGACGGGGACGGCAATCTGCTCATGAACCTCGGCATCCTTCCGATGATCGGCGGTGGCCCGCTGATGAGCGGCGGCCGGCCCGCGAACTTCGTGCACGTGGTGTTCGACAACGCGGTGTACGGCTCCACTGGCAATCAGGCTTCGCCCTCGCGCCACGCGCGGCTCGACGCCATCGCGGCCGCATCCGGCTACCGGAGCGCCGTCGCGGTCGCCGAGGGCCCGGCGGTGCGCGAGGCGGTGGCGGCGGCGCTGCGCGACGGCGGCCCCGCCTTCGTCCTCGTCAAGGTCACCGCCGAGGAGCAGCCGGCCCCGCGCATCCCCTACCCGCCCGAGGAGATCCGCGACCGGTTTCGCGGCGCGCTCGCCGGCGCCGCCAGGGCGCGCCGATGAAGGCGATCGTCCTCGCCGCGGGCGTCGCGCGCCGCCTGGCGCCCATCACCGACCACACGCACAAGTGCCTGCTCCCCATCGGGGGGCGCCATCTCCTCGACCGCATGCTGGACGCACTCGCCGCGCACGGCGTGGAAGAGACCGTGCTCGTGGTGGGCCACTGCCAGGATCAGGTGCGTGCGGCGGCGGGCACCCACCGCGGCGCCATGCGTCTCCGCTACGTGGAGAATCCGGACTATCAGAAGGGGTCGATCCTCTCGCTGTGGCGGGCGCGCGAGACCCTGCTCGAGGACTCGACGCTGGTGATGGACGCCGACGTGCTCTTTCCGCCCGAGTTCCTCGGCCGGCTCATCGTCGCGCCGAGCGCCAGCGCGCTCCTGCTCGACCGCGGCTTCACCGACACCGGCGAGGAGGTGAAGCTCTACGGCATCGGCGATCGCGTGATCGCCCTCGGCAAGAAGGTCGTGCCCGAGCGCTGGGAAGTGGTGGGCGAGGGCATCGGCTTCTTCAAGTGCGGTGTGGCACACGCGCCCGAGTACATCCGGCTCCTCGGCGAGTCCATCGACGAGACCGGCGGCACCAACGAGTACGAGGACGCGCTCCACCGCCTGCTCGCCCGCGTGCCCATCGGCTGGGTCGACGTGACGGGCATGCCCTGGACCGAGGTGGACTTCGCCGAGGATCTCCGGCGGGCCGAGATCGACGTGCTGCCCCGCATCGCGCGGTTCGGATCCTGAGGTGGCGGGCGCCCTCCTCTACGTCCCCGATGCGGAGAGCGCCGCGCTGGCGAGCACCGTGGTGGCCGGCCGGCCGCTCGCCCTGCGCGCCGCCGTCGCCGCCGCCCGCGCCGGCGCCACCGTCATCGGGATCCCCGCCGGGCTGCGCACCGCGCGCCTCGAACGCCTGATCGGACGCACCCGCGACCTCCGCGGCCGCGTCCGATGGCTCGACGGCGCGGGTTCCGCGCTGGAGGTCGCGGGACGTGGTGCGCTCTTCCTGCCTGCCTCCACCCTGCTCGACGCGCGCACCTTGGGCCCGCTTCTCGCTGACCCGCCGGAGGCGGCGGGCGCGGTGCTCACCGAGGCGGGCGCGCCCGTCCTCCTCTTGACCTCGGAGGCCGCGCGCCAGTTCGCGCCCGCGGTGGGTGCGGGCCGGCCGCTGGGCGCCGAGCTCGCGCGTCATGTGGCGGCGACGCGTCCGAAGCCTCTGTCCGCGGCCGGCCTTTGCTTGGTCGTCCGCGACGCGGGCGACGTCGCGGAGGCCGAGCGGCTCCTCTACGCCGGGCTCGGCACGGACAACGACACCGGCGTGGATCAGTACCTCCATCGCCGCGCCTCGCGCTGGATCACGCGCGCGCTCGTGCGCACGCCCGCCACGCCCAATCAGGTGAGCGGCCTGAGCCTCGTGATCGGGCTGGGCGCGGTGTGGTGCTTCTGGCACGGCACCGCGGCCTCTGCCGCGGGGGGCGTGCTCGCCTATGCCTTGGCGTGCATCGTGGATCACTCCGACGGCGAGCTGGCCCGGCTCACCTTCCAGGAGTCCCGCTTCGGCGCGCATCTGGACTGGGCCATCGACACCGTGATTCATTCCGGGCTCGTGCTCGCGATGGCCATCGGGTCCGGTCGCGGGTGGGCGCACCTGGTGATCGGCCTGGTGGGAGCTTCGGGCGTGGCGTTGAGCGCCCTCTTCGCCCGGTACCTTCCCCGCGAGATCGCGGTGGGTGAGACGGTTGGTGGCGCCCTCAAGAACATGGGCAACCGGGACCTGTTCTACGCGCTGCTGCTCGTCTTCGTGGCGCTGCGCGCGGCGCTGCCCGCCGCCCTGCCGATCCTCGCCCTCGTGGTCGCCCTGGGATCGCAGTCGTACTGGGTGGCATGCGTGGGCCGCATTCGCCGCTCCCGGTCCTCCACGCGCTAGCGGGACGGAGCCGCCCGATTACCCTTCGGCGCGCCGCCCGACCGCTCGTGATGCTGGTGGGCTTGGGAGTCGTCGGATACCTCGTCTACCGGGTGGGGCCATCCACCATCTTCGACACGATCTCCGCGCTGTCGTGGCGGGTTGTCATCGTGATGTGCTTCCCGTACGCCCTGACGAGCACGCTCGACAGCGCGGCGTGGCGCTTCGCCTTTCCGGACCGCATCCCTCCGTTTCCGAAGCTCTGGACGGCGCGCCTCGCGGGCGAGGCGGTCAACTACACGACGCCGACCGCCTCGGTGGGCGGTGAGCCCGTGAAAGCGTATCTCGTGCGCTACTGGGTGCCCCCGGTCGAGGGGCTCACCTCGGTGATCGTGGACAAGACGGCGATCGTCCTCGGCCAGGGCCTGTTCGGCCTGCTCGGGCTCACGCTCGCGTGCACCGTCGTTCCTGTCTCCGGCCCGATCATCACCGCGATGACCGTGCTTCTGATCGTGCAGGCGCTGGCGATGACCGGCTTCGTCGCGGTGCAGCTCATGGGTGCGGCGGGCCGGGGCGGACGGCTCCTCGCCCGCTTCGGCATGGGGCCCAGCCGCAGCCGGCAGGAGCGCCTCGAGGGGCTCGATCGAACGCTCGCGACCTACTACCGCGAGCGGCGGCGTCGGCTGGTGGCCGGCGTGCTCGTGCACTTCGTGGCCTGGACCCTCGGCAGCCTCGAGATCTTCCTCGTCCTGAACTTCCTGGGGCTGCCCGTTCCGCTCCTCACCGCGATGGTGCTGGAGTCGTGCGGCGCCGCGGTGAAGTTCGCGAGCTTCATGATCCCCGGCTCCCTCGGCGCGCTCGAGGGCAGCAACGTGGCCATCTTCGCCGCCTTGGGCTATGGCGGGGCGATCGGCCTGACCTATACCCTGGTGCGCCGGCTGCGCGAGCTCACGTGGGCGTCCGCCGGCATGATCGCTCTCGCCGCCCTCAGCGGGCGGCCGGCCCCCGTCGAGCTCGACGAGGCGGACGGCACCCCGCCCCGTCCCGCGGCGATGTGCTAGACTCGACAGCGTCGTACCCCAGCCATTCCACGGAGGGGATTCTTGGCCCCGGTTCGCGTCGCGATTGTCGGAGTCGGCAACTGCGCGTCCGCCCTCGTGCAGGGCGTCCATTTCTACCGCTCCGCTTCGGACGACGGCTTCATCCCGGGCCTCATGCGGCCGCGGGTCGGTCCGTACCACGTCGGCGACATCGAGTTCTCCGCCGCCTTCGACATCGATGCGCGCAAGGTTGGCACCGACCTCTCGGAGGCGATCGCCCAGGAGCCCAACAATACCGTGCGCTTCGCGGAGGTGCCCCGCCTCGACGTGCCCGTGCACCGCGGGATGACGCACGACGGGCTCGGCCACTACCTCTCCCAGGTCATCACGAAAGCCCCGGGGTCCACCGCGGACATCGCGGGGATCCTGCGGGAGACGCGCACCGACGTGGTGGTCAATTTCCTGCCCGTGGGCAGCGAGATGGCGACGAAATGGTACGTGGAGCAGGTGCTGGACGCGGGTTGCGGCTTCGTGAACTGCATCCCCGTCTTCATCGCGCGCGAGGAGTACTGGCGGCGGCGCTTCGAGGAGCGCGGCCTGCCCATCGTGGGTGACGACGTGAAGTCGCAGGTGGGCGCGACCATCGTGCACCGCGTGCTTGCGCGCCTCTTCATGGACCGGGGGGTCCGGCTCGATCGGACCAGCCAGCTCAACGTGGGCGGCAACACCGATTTCTACAACATGCTCGAGCGCGCCCGTCTGGAGTCCAAGAAGATTTCCAAGACGGATGCGGTGCGGTCACAGCTCGCCCACGAGATGCCCGATGACTCGATCCACATCGGCCCCAGCGACTACGTGCCGTGGCTCGCCGACCGGAAGTGGGCGCACATCCGCCTGGAGGGCCGGGGATTCGGGGAGCAGCCCATCAACGTGGAGCTCAAGCTCGAAGTGTGGGACTCGCCCAACTCCGCCGGCGTGGTCATCGACGCCATCCGGTGCTGCAAGATCGCGATGGACCGGGGCCTCAAGGGCGCCCTCCTCGCGCCCTCCGCGTACTTGATGAAGTCACCCCCCGATCAGTGGTCGGACGACGAGGCGCGCACGCGCCTCGAGCGCTTCATCGCCGGCGCGGAGTAGCCCCGCCGGCGGGCCCGCAGTCGTAGGCCCGGGTCGACCGCCGATGCTACACTGCGCAGGTCCGCCGGGCACTCCATGATCGCGATCTCTCGGACCGGCCGCTTGCTGCGCCGCCTCGTGCGGGTGTCCTGTCGACGCCCATGGGCGACGGCCGGACTCTCCCTGATCCTCGCGGTGGCAAGCGTCGTCCTGACCGTGCACGGGCTCAGCTTCAAGACATCCGGACGCGACGTCCTGCCCCAGAACGCGGGCTACGTGCGGAACTACGTCGAGTACGCCAAGGATTTCGGCGAGCTCGAGGACATCGTGGTGGTGGTGGAAGCCCGCACCTTCGAGGCGGCCAAGGCGTACGCGAGCCGTCTCGTCGGCGAGCTCCGAGCGTCGCCGGTGAAGTTCCCCCGCGCCTCCTACCGGATCGATCCCAAGCGCTTCGAGGGCCGTCAGCTCCTGTACCTCTCCACTGACACGCTCCGCGAGATCCAGGACAAGATCTTCGACCACCAGGAGTTCATGGAGCACTTCGCGGCGGATCCGAGCCTGGCCCAGCTCCTCGAGGGAGTGAACATCCAGTTCGCCGAGGCGTTCATGAACAACGTCTTCGACCTCGGGCTCGACGACAAGAGCCCGGCGGACACGCGCTTCCTCCAGATGCTCCTCGAGCAGATCGACCAGCGTCTCGACCGGCCGACGCCCTATCGCTCGCCGTGGGCCACCCTCTTCACCTTCGGCAAGGATGCGGAGGCCGACGCCGGCTACTTCCTCTCCGAGGACAAGAGCCTCCTCTTCGTGCTCGTGGAGACCCCCAAGGGCGACAAGGGCAGCTTCATGGGGGACCAGGCGGCCATCCAGGCGGTGCGGGACGCGGTGGAACGGCTCCGCGAGGTGTTCCCCAATGTGCAGGCCGGGGTGACCGGCGGCCCCGTGCTTTCCAACGACGAGATGACGGCGGCGTTCGAGGACAGCAAGGTGGCCACCGTGCTCTCGTTCGCCCTGACCCTCGGGCTCATCTGGCTCTGCTTCCTCCGGGTCAAGAAGCCCACCCTCATGCTGGTCGTCCTCGCGGTGAGCATCGCGTGGTCGATGGGGGTGGTGACGCTCTTCGTGGGTCACCTCACGATCTTCTCGGTGATGTTCATCTCGATCGTGGTGGGCGTGGGCATCGACTATGGGATCTACTTCCTCTTCCGCTACGAAGAGGAGATCTTCCTGGGGCGGAACCTGCGCGAAGCGCTCGAACGCACGGCGGGGCGGGCGGGCCCGGCCATCCTGCTCGGCGCCCTCACCGCGGCGGCCACCTTCTATGTCTTGATGCTCACCGACTTCCGCGGCATCCAGGAGCTTGGGTTCATCGCGGGCTCCGCGATCATGCTGTCGTGGTTCAGCATGATGACGTTCTTCCCCGCAGTGCTGGTCATCGTGGACCGCCACCACGCCGCGCGCCCGCGGAACCAGAAGCCGCCCGCACATCAGCTCGAGCGCCTGCGCGTGCCGGTGCTCGACCGCATGACCCAGTACCCCGGCGCCGTGCTCGCCGCGGCGGGCGTTGTCACGCTGACGAGCGTGCTCACGCTGCCATGGGTCGGCTTCGACTACAACCTCCTGAACCTCCAGGCCAAGGGCACGGAGTCGGTGGCGTGGGAAAAACGCATCCTCGCCACCACCGGGCGCTCCGGCTTCAACGCGCTCGCCTCCGCCGCCTCGCTGGAGGAGCTGCGCGCCAAGCAGGAGGCCTTCGAGCGGCTGCCCTCGGTGTCGGAGGTGGACTCGGTGCTCCGCCTCATCCCCGAGCACCAGGACGAGAAGGTCAAGATCATCCGGAGCTTCGCGCCGCTCGTCGCGCCGGTGCGGATCAACCGCTCGAGCCCGGTGGATCTCGACCGTCTCATCCAGACCGTTCGCGACCTCAAGCGCCGCTTCGACTTTGCCGCCACGGAGACGGGGGACAAGCTTCCCGAAGACGTCCGCCACCTCCGTGAGCTGAGCGGCCGGCTCCTCGCCCGCCTCGCCGCCACTGATCGTGACATGATCGAGCCGCCGCTGACCCACCTGCAAGCCCAGCTCTACCGGGACTTCGTGGACAAGTTCTACCGCCTCCAGCGCAACCTGCGCCCGCAGCCCATTACGCTCGCCGACGTGCCCGACGAGATGCGGCGGAAGTTCATCGGCGCGAGCGGCAAGTTCCTCATCCAGGTTCATCCCAAGGTGGACATCTGGGAGCGCGAGGGCGCCGAGCAGTTCGTGCGCGAGCTGCGCACGGTGGACCCCGACGTGACGGGCTCGCCCATCATCACCTTCGAGGCGATTCGGCTCATGGAGCGCGCCTATCTGCAGGGCACCGTCTATGCGTTCGTGCTGGTGGGAGCGCTCACCTACCTCATGCTGCACCGCGTGCGCGAGAGCTTCATTTCGCTCCTGCCCCTCGCCCTCGGGCTCATCTGGACGGTCGGCCTCATGTGGCTCTTCGACCTCAAGTTCAACCTCGCCAACGTGTGGGGCCTGCCCCTCATCATCGGCACCTCGGCGGAGTTCGGGCTCAACGTGGTGATGAACTACATGGAGGGCCGCGAGCACGGCGGCCCGCTCGTGGCCCGGAGCACGGTGATGGCGGTGATCCTCAACGGCCTCACCACCATCGTGGGCTTCGGCAGCCTGATGATCTCGCGCCACCAGGGGATCTACGGACTCGGGCTGCTCCTCACCGTGGGCGCGACGTGCGCGCTCATCGCCTCGCTGGTGGTGCTCCCGGTGGTGCTGCGATTGCTTCCCCGCCCCGTCGCCGAGCCCGCCGAGATGGTCTCCCGCTCCACCGCCGCCTGACCGGCTACAACGCGTCGGGCGCGGCCGCGATCGCCTCCAGGTCGGCCCGGGTGTAGGCGCCGAGGCTCCGGAAGTCCAGCTCGGTGTAGTTCTTGATCCACCGCATCGCGATCTTCTCGGCCTTGCGGTAGCGCGCCTCCGCCTCCGCGAAGGCGGCGCGGCCCCCCTCGTCCTTCACGGTGGCACGCAGCCGCGCGAGGATGTCCTCGGTCTCCTCGCGAAGCAGCCGCTTCACGAGCGCGACGTCGTGCGCGATCGACGGGTCGTCGCTCGCGCGCGCCTTGTGCCGGATGCGCTGGGCGATCTGCGCTACCGACATGCGCCCCGTCGCGAGATCCTCCATGAGCGCGGGGTGGACGCCGGGCTTCCCGGCGAGGCTGTCGATGCCCTTGGCCCCGCGGCCGTTCAGCCAGCCCTCGAGGTACTCCACAACCATTCGGGCATTCCTCCGGGTGCCCTCGACGGTGATGGGTCCTGCCGGCACCTCGATGCGCACGGGATAGCGCTCGGGATCCGCTATCTCCGGCGTCGGCTTCCAGCCGGAGGCGATGAGCTCCTTGAAGGGATCCCCCGCCGTCTTCATGTGGAAGATGTGCGCGACCCAGGCGCGGATGAACCCCTGCTTGGCCTCCCACTCCTTGTCGGCGCGGATGGCGGCGGCCGCCGCCGCGTTCACCTCGGGGTCCTGGCTCGGCAGCGCGGTGGCCATGCCGCCGATGGGCACGGCGCCGCGCTTGAGGCAGATGGCCACGAGGCGCCGGAAGATGTCGGCGAGGAAGGGCGTGGTCTTGATGTCAACGCCGAAGCGGTCCGGCCACACCTGCTTGGGATCCGCCATGACGAACTCGAAGATGCTCGCCTTGAGGTCCCACCGCGCGGCGTTGAGACCGCCGGCGTACGGGCCGAGGGCGAAGAGCATCTCCTCCATCTGATAGACGGCGGGCAGCGACTCCACGAGGGGAATCGCGCTGATCACCGCGTCGCGGAGGAAGGGCAGCCGCTCGCGGCTCCGGTCGAAGAGGTCGCGATACCACACGCACTCGTCGGCCGCTTCGAGCTTGGGCAGGTAGAAGAAGATGCCCTGCCCGCGGCCGGCCTGGGCCCGGCCCGCGTAGAAGAGGGTGAGCGCGGTGCCGAGGATGGCGGCGGGGATGGGCGCACCGTCCACCGTGAACTCCGGCTCGTCGAGGTGCAGCCCGCGCTCGCGGTGCATGAAGAACGGCAGCGCGCCCGGCGCGATCCGGTAGTCGCGCCCGCGTTCCTCGTCGCGGTGCACGAGCTCGCCGTTGACCGCGGCGAGCCGGTTCTCCGCCGCGCGTACGGTGTCGACGAGCCGATGACCGGCGGAATCCTCATCGTCGTCGAGATCGCCCTCCGCGCGCTCACCCTCCGGCCCCGGATTCAGGGCATTGATGAACATGCTGGTGATCGAGCACGGTCCCGAGATCTCGATGCCCGGGCGCCGCAGCTCTGCCGGCACCGGCGGCACCTTCCAGGCGCCGGTGTTCGCCTCGCTCCGCGGCGGATGGGCGGGCGGCACGCCATCCTCGAGGGCGCGGCGCAGCACCGCCGCCCGCTTGGCCATCAGCATCCGCACCCGCGGGGTGAACTCGTCGTGGAGCGCGACGACGTAGGCCAGGAAGTCGGGCGTGAAGAGGCGGGCGGCGCCCTCCACCGGCGCGTAGCGGACACGCTCGACGGCCGGACTCGCGGCGGCGGCGCTGCTCATCGTGGTTCCTTTCTCGCGACCGAGGGTCAGGCTCGGCGGCGGCGCCGCGCGCCCTGGAAGAGGCTCTTGATGCCGAAGTAGGCGAAGGCGTCCTTGAGGTTCGAGAAGGCACGCTTGACGCGGCCCATCTCCTGGCTCGTCACGTACTCGAGGGTCAGGACCACGCGGCGGTCTCCCGCAGAGGCAGGACTGACCCCGTGGTAGACCTTGTCGCCGTTGAAGATCACCATGGCGCCCGGCGTGGTCGCCACCTCGAGATCGCGCGGGGCGCGCCCGGGCTGGCGCGTGTGCAGCCGGCACCGGAGGCGGCTCGTGGAGTTCTGGACGAGCCCCACGAGCACGGTGTAGCGCGCGCCCTTGTAATAGGACGTGTCGTAGTGGTGGCCCATGTGGTCGCCCGCTTCGGTGTAGAAGTACAGCGCGCAGGCGTGCGGGTCCTCGCCCGGGCAGAGCTTGAGATCGGCCCGCACGAGCCGGCTCAGGAACGCGCGGAAGGCCTCCGACCGGTAGAAGGCGAGGAGATTCGGCCCACCCTCCGCGATGGCGAAGTGGCTGACGCTGCCCCCCTTCTTGTGGCGGGGGATGTAGTTCCGATTGAGGCCCGGCTCGAGCCGCTCCACGTCCTCCAGCAGCCGCTCCACCACCGCGGACGGCAGGAACTGCGGGAGGAAGAGAAACTCGTCCTGCTCCCAGTACTCCTGCTCCAGGCGCGCCTCGTCGAGGGCGCGCACCGCGCGCTCGATCTCGAGGGCGACCGGGGGCAGGGACGGGGGCGCGGCGGGGGCAGTGTGCGGGGAGGCCATCGGCGTTTCAATTTAACACACGTTGTGTATAGTGCCCCAATGCAGGACCGGCGCAGGCAGCTGTTCCCCTTCTACTCGCCGGACACCCGGCGGCTCGCCGCGCTCTTCGCGATCGTCTACTTCGCGCAGGGCATGTGGTACCTGCCCAACCAGACTCTCATCATCGTGTTCAAGGACCGGGGCCTGAGCCCGAGCGCCGTCGCGAACTTCTTTCTCATCACGACGATTCCCTGGATGATCAAGCCGGTCTACGGCCTCGTCTCCGACTTCGTGCCGATCTTCGGCCGGCGCCGGAAGAGCTACTTCGTGCTGACCACCGTCCTGTCCGCCGCGGGCGGCGCGTGGCTAGCCATCTTCTCCGAGCACAAGTTCTGGGGACTGGCGATCTTCTTCACCGCAATGGGCCTTGGCCTCGCCTTCTCCGACGTGCTCACCGACGCCCTCATGGTCGAGGAGGGGCGGCCGCACGGGCTGACCGGCGCCTTCCAGGCCGTGCAGTGGGCCTCCATCACCGCCTCGTCCATCCTGGTGGGCGCGCTGGGCGGCTATCTCGCGGAAGGCCGCGAGCTGCGGCTCGCCTTCGCGATCGCCGCGTGCTTCCCCGTGGTGTCCCTCATCATGGTGTTCGTCTTCATCCGCGAGCCGCGCCGCGCCTTCGACGCCGCGGCGTTCGCGGAAACCGCCGCCGCCATCCGCGCCGCCCTGTCGCACCGTGACGTCTGGACGGTGGCGGGGTTCATCTTCTTCTACATGTTCAGCCCCTCGTTCGGCCCCGCGTTCCTCTACTACCAGACGGACGAGCTGGGCTTCAGCCAGCAGTTCATCGGAACGCTTAGCGCGCTGAACTCCGCGGCGTCGGTGCTGGGCGCGATCGCCTACGCGCCCCTGGCCCGTCGCGTACGCCTCCGCCCCTTGCTCAACTGGTCCATCGGCGTGGGGGTGGCGGGCACGATCTGCTATCTCTTCTACCAGGGCCACACCTCCGCGCTCCTCATCGACACGTTCTTCGGCGGCGTGGGCATGATCATGCAGCTCGCCTTCCTGGACCTCGCCGCCAAGGCGTGTCCGCGCCGAGTGGAGGCGACGTTCTTCGCGCTGCTGATGTCGGTGTACAACGCGGGCCAGCAGCTCTCCCAGAACGTGGGGGCGCGGCTCTACGAGACGGTTGGCTTCACCCCGCTCGTGCTGATCTCCACCGCGATGACGGCGGCGGCATGGCTGCTCGTCCCGCTGCTCGACGTCGACCGGATCGAGGCCCAAGCGCACCTCGACGCGCGCGCTACTCCGTCCGGCGCTCCGCCCGCTCCACCTGTTGCTTGACGGCGTTGTAGCTGCGCCGCAGCCAGCGGATCGCCTTCCCTACATCGCGCGAGGTCACCACCTCGCACTCCACCCACCCGCGGCCGGCGAAGCGGCGGTGCGGCGTGATGCCGGGCACGAGCAGCGCGCGCCGCTGGTCTTCCGGGCTCAGACGGATCCAGAGATCGCTGTCCTTCTCCCGGAGCGGGAAGCAGGCAAAGAGCTCCGGGCCCAGGAAGTAGCCCCAACGGCCGAACATCGGCGTGATTCGCACGCGCGGCCAGTTCCCGAGCTGGGCGTTGAGCTCGCCGGCGGCGCCGGTGCCGCCGCGGGACAGGCTCCGCCGCGTCTTGCGCCCGGCGCCGGTGCCGCGGATCCGCATGCGCCGCCCCCGCATGGCTAACGCCGCCCGCCCGCGAATTGACGCGCTTCGGGGAGACGCCGCAGCCACAGGACGGTGACGAGGCCGGCCAAGCCGCCGAGCCCGAGCATGGAGAAGGCCCAGCCCCAGGCGGGCGGCGCCGAGTGGCCGCCGAAGTGATCGAGCAGCGCGCCGAATACCCAGGGCGAGATCGCGCCCGCGCCGAAGCCCAGCAGCGAGCGGATGGCGAGCGCGGAGCCGAGCCGGGCCGGGGCCACCGCCTCGGTGAGCCCCGTCGAGTAGACGGGCGAGTCGCCCAGCGCGGAGAAGCCGTACACGCAGCCTACCGCCGCGATCAGCAGCAGCGGGGCGTCCAGCATCCAGCCGAACGTGAACGAGCAGGCGGTGCTCACCGCCATCATCATTGCGATCACCCCGGTGCGCCCCCAGCGGTCGGAGAGCCAGCCGCCGGTGCTGCCCGCGACGATGCCCATAACGTGGAACAGGGCGGACAGCCCCGCGCCCAGGCCGGCCGACCGCTCGGCGGGCGCGCCGTGCGCGACGAGCACCGCCGCCATGAAGGCCGGTGTCCACGCCCACATCCCCAGCAGCTCCCACGAGTGGAAGACGTAGCCGGCCACCATGTATTGCGCCGGGCGGTTCTTGCCGAGTCCGGTCTCGAAGCTGAAGCGCGGCGGCGCGATGGTGGGGGCGGCTCGGCCCCGGGCGAAGAGCGCGAGCGACAGGACGAGGCAGAGGAGCGGGCCCAGCGCGAGCGTCCAGAGCGCCGCCCGCCAGCCCGCGTGCGCGACCACCCAGCCGCCCACCGCGAGCGCGAACACGTATCCCACCGAGGACGAGGCGAGGAACCAGCCCACCGCGCTGCCCCGGCGCGCCGGCTCGAACCGCGACGCAATCAGCATCACGCCCGGCGTGTAGCTCCCCGCCACTGCCACCGCCATGACGAAGAACAGGATGAAGGCCGAGAGGTGTCCCTGCGCCAGCATGGGCAAGAGCAGGGCCACCGCCGCCGCGACGATCGACGACACGAGGAAGACGGTGCGCGCCCCCCAGTAGTCGGCCATCGCCGAGAGAACCACGAGGGACAGCGCGGTGCCCGCCTGCGAGGCGGAGCTGACCGAGCCGGCGGCCTGATTGCTCATGCCCCATTCCGACTGGACGGCGGCAAGCACAGTGGGAAAGGCCATGGACATCACCGAGCTGGCCCCGCGGGCGATACAGATCCCGACGAGCCAGGCGGTCTCACCGCGGCGGGACGCGGCGGCGCCGCTCAGGGGAAGTGGTAACGGCTGATGTGGAGGTGGACTCCGTGGGAGCTCTTCGGCTCCACGGTGAGCTCCGCGGCTCCCACCAGCATCTGGGCGTTCGCCGCCTCGAGCCGGCGCGCGAGCGCGGCGAGGTCCGGCGCGACCATGGAGAGCGCGACCATGCCTTGCATGCCGCCGACCTCGGCGACCGACACCATGAGGAGCGTGCCGCCGCCCGTCCAGCCCAGCATGCCGCGCGGCCCGCCGTTGATCTCGACCTCGGGGAGGTCGAACAGCGACTGGTAGGTGCGCGCGGCCGCCTGCGGGTCGTCGCAGCCGATGACCAGGCGCTTGAGCCGAACCGGCGACTCCGGGGTGCCGTGGTCGACCGGCGTGGCCAGCTCCACGAGCACGCCGTGGCACGCGGACGGATGGAGGAAGCCGATGCGGCCGGCCAGGCCGTTGCGCGGCGTCTCGTCGAGGAGCGCCACCCCGCGCCGCTTGAGCGAGCCGAGCGCGTCGGCGACGTCGGGCGTCTCGAAGCAGAGATGGTGGAGGCCTTCGCCACGCTTGGCGAGGAAGCGCGCGACGCCGGTGTCGGCGCGCAGCGGCTCGAGCAGCTCCACCTCGCTGTCGCCGGCGGCGAGCAGCGCCGCCCGGACACCCTGGTCGGCGATCGCCGCCTCGCGCAGCAGCGGCAGGCCCAGCGTGTCCCGCCAGAATCCGCAGGCATGCGCGATCGACTCGACCACGATGCCGACGTGATGGATCTTCCGCACCATACGTTCCACACCGTAGCTCGACCGGCCCGCGAAATTCAAGCCGATTCCTCGCCCTGGAAGAGTCGCTGGAAGTCCGGCCACGGCAGCGGGGCCACCGCGCGCACCCGCGCGTTCTCTTCGACGTGGCTGGCGCGCGCCATGCCGACCAGTGCCGTGCCCACGCCCGGCGTCGAGCGCACGAACTGCAGCGCGCGCTGGGCGTCGGTCTCGAGGCCGGGGAGGAACTCCGCGATCACCGGGGGCAAGCCGCGCGCGAGCCGCCCTTGGTAAATCGACGCGGAGCTCATGACGTAGATGTCCATCCGTCGCGCCGCCTCCAGCAGGCTCACCTGCTCACGCCCCGCGCGCTGGTTGCGGGTGGTGAACGCCTCCGTCATCCCGAGGTTGTAGGGCAGCTGGATCACTCGAAAGTGATGGTCCTTGCCCCCCACCGCGGCCGCCGCCTCCGTCAGCTCGCTGAGGGAGAGATAGTCCGGCGCGCTCGGCTCGCCGCGGAATCCCGTCCACGTGGCCGCGCCGTACCAGCGCACGCGGTTGGTCGCCACCGCGCCCTCCAGGAGCTCGAAGGCGGCCCGGATGCGGTCGAGGAACGTGCGGCGGTCCACCTCCTGGAGCTGCATCTCCGGGTTGTGCAGGTAGTAGACGTCGATGGTCTCCACGCCGAGATTCGCGCGGCTCCGCTCGAGCTGATCGCTGAGATAGCGAGGGGCCAGGCAATGGCACCCCCCCACGATCTCGTCACGGGTGGCGAGGCCGGCGCGCACATAGGCCTGGGCGGGATGTCCGTGGCCGGCGGCGCCGTCGCTGGGAATGAAGCCGCCCTTGGTGGCGAGGAGGACCTCGGGTCTCGCGACGCGCCCGGCCGCGGTGAGCGTCCGCAGCGCCGACCCGATCGCGCGCTCGCTGCGCTGTCCGCGATAGTTGACGGCGGAGTCCACCACGTTGAGCCCCAGCGCGAGCGCGCGCGCCACCGCCTGCTCGTACGCGCGGTCGGTGACGTCGTCCTCACCGCCCAGATAGGTGCCCAGTCCCACCGACGAGAGCGCCAGGCCCTTCCACTCGCGGAAGTGGGCGGCCGCCGCGGCCGCGCCGATCCGCGCGCGATAGGCCGCCGTCCCCTCCGCCGTCGCGTGGCCGGGCAGCACAGTCAGGCCTCGCGATAGACGAGCAGGATGCTGCCGATGAGGAGCAGCGAGACCGACCAGACCCAGCCCGGCACCGCGCGGTCGCTCGACGGCAGGCGCAGCTCGAGCCACCGCCCCCAGCCCATGAACACGCCGAGGATGCCCATGGGGGCATGCGAGACCTCGGCCAGGAACTCGTTCTTGAGGTTGAACATGGCGTGGGAATGCGTGAGGAGCATACCGCCACCCATCGCGCAAAGGATGGGAAAGACGAGTCGCCAGCCGGGGCGTGCGAGGACGCCGAGCCGCACCAGCCACTCGAAGAGGCCGAGGCCCACCACGAGCAGCACCACCAAGCGGTGCTGGAGCACGTCGGGCAGCGTCATGGTCTCCCAGAACCCCGCCGGACCGAGGGGCCACGCGCGCGGGTCGTTGCGCACGAACATGAACCCGGCGAGGCCCAGCAGGAGAAGCGGCCAGTGGCGGGCCCAGCGCACGCGTCCCGTCCGGTCCAGCACCGCGAGCACGCCCATCGCGAACACGAACACGCCCGCCATGTGGTGGTTGTATTCCGACCAGGCGTACTCCTCGGGCTGGCGCTTCGACAGCGTGTCGTCGATGGGTGCGGCGGCGGCGAGGAGCTGCGCGACCGGCGGCGAGGTCAGGCGTGGCAGCTTCGGCTCGAAGCGGACGAGGACTTCCGCGGGCGAGGCGCGGTCGGCCACCACGTCCACCGCGGGCGGCAGCGATGTGAGCGAGGCTGCCGCGAAGAGAACGGTGAGGCCTATGCCGACCTCCGCCTCCACGAACGGCCGCACGCGGTCCGACGGAAGCCGCGCCGCCGCGCCGCTCGTCCAGCGCCGCACGAGCCGATAGTTGAGCGCGCCCAGGACCAGCGCGCTCGCCATCAGGGCGATCTTGGTCAGCACCATCACGCCGTAACCGGTGCCGATGAGCGCGCCCCAGTCGCCGACGTACCCGAGGGCCAGGCCGACGCCGGGCGCGACCACCAGCGCGACGCCGGCCATCGCGAGGAAGGAGAAGCGGGCCATCGCGTCCGGCGGTAGCGGCGCGCGCCAGGAGCGCGCGAGGTGCATGAGCCCGCCGACCCACAGCACCGCGCCCATCTGGTGTAACACCGTCACAAGCATCAGCCCGCCCCGCCCCTCGAGACGGCTCACCGCGTGGGCCAGCCAGCCGGAGTTGGCGAGCACCGCCGCACTCAGAGCCACCAGGGCGATCCACCCCGTGCGCGCGGTTGACCGCGCGCGCAGCCGTGCCGCCGTCGCCCCGAGCGCGAGGGCGAGCCCGATCCCGATCAGGCTGGCATGGCCGAAATCCGTGGCGGCGAACTGCCCGACGGGCCAGTGGCCGTCGGCATCAGCGAGCACCCAGGGGTGAAGGACGAACAGGACGACCGCCCGCGAGCCGGCCAGCACGAGCGCGCCGAGCGCGATCAACCCGAGCACGCGGCGCAGCGGGGCGGCGGCGGCGCTCACACCGCGGCTGAGCGCGGGCAGAACGAAGACGGCGTAGGCCACGCCGCCCGCCGCTGCACAGAGGGCGAGGAGGCCGACGCCGCGCAGGAGCACGTCGAGGAACCCTGCGAGGAGAGTCATGCCCTCAGGGTGCCTTGACGCTGAAGCGCAGCGCGCCCTCGGTGACGTGCCCGTCCGCGGCGAGCACGCGATAGCGAACGATGTAGGTGCCGGGCGTGAGGGGGCCCACCGGGACCACCAGACGGTTGGCCTCCGGGCCGGCATCGCGCACGGCGGGCAGCGCCATCGCCCTGCCGTTCGCCGTCTCGATGGTGACGCGGCTCAGTGCGGCCTCGATGCGGCTGTTGAAGCGCAGCACGATGCGCCCGGGCGATGCGGCGAGGTCGGCGTCGTGCGCGGGCGACGATTCGAGCACGATGGCGTGGGCGAGGGCCGGCGAGGGACCGGCGAACGCGAGAGCGAGGCCGAGGGCCGCGCGTAGAGCAGCGCGGATCACGGAATCAGCGCCAGTCGTCGAGCACCAGGTCGTTGGGGTCTTCGTCCTCGATCTGCTTCCCCCGCTTCATGCGGACCATGGTGAAATCGATGTGGTACCCGCGCTCCACCAGGACCTGGTGCGCGTTCCAGTAGTAGGTGTAGACCGGCGCCAGCACCCGCGAGAGCTGCAGCTCGTGCGCGAGATCCTCGAGCGCGCCCAGGAAGAAGTGCAGGTACTCGGGCTTGCGATGCCGTGGATCGATCGCGAGGTACTTCACGTAGAGGCACCCCTGCGGCGCCTCGCTCACCCCGGGGGTGTGGACGATGGCGAAGCCGATGACCTCGCGTCCCTTCTCGAGCAGCACGGTGTCGCCGAGGGCGAGGCCATCCACGATCTCGACCTCCTTGCCCACGTCGAGACCGCGCGAGACGGCGTTGGTGATCCGGTGCAGCTTGAGGATCGCCGCCTTCTTCTTGGCTTCCTCCAGCGAGGAGTAGCGCCGCACCGCAAGGACGGGCTTGGCCAGCTTCACCGCCTGCACGATCTCGCGGCGGTCCAGGGGCTTCGCGGTGATCAGCACCAGCCCGCGCGGGCGGTAGCCGAAGCGGCCGTAGAAGGAGAGGTGCTTGGGGCTGTGGGGATAGGTCACGAGCCCCTGCAGGGCCGCCTTGTTCTCGTCGAAGAATCCCTGACAGGCGGCGACGAGCTGCTGGCCGATGTCCTGGTTCTGGTAGTTGGGCAGCACCGCCACCGGGCCCACGAGGCCGAGGGTGCCCCACATCACCGCCACCGCCGCGCCCACGATCTTGCCGTCGCCTTCCTCCGCGACGAAGCAGCCCCAGGGCTCCATCAGCCAGCGATGGTGCACGTACTGGGCGCCGCCGAAGACCTGGCGCGGGCGCGTGCCCATCTGGCGCTCGAAGAAGTCGGCGAAAGACTGCTCGATGACGTCCCGCACCTTGGAGAGGTCGCCCTTGCGGACCCGACGGATCTTGATGAGGGGCGAGCGCCCTTGCGAATCGAGGCCCGGCCGGTCGACGGTCGCTCTCATTTGGTGTCGGCGAACCCCGCGAGCTCCTCGAGGAGCGTGATGACGCCCGAATGATCGAGACCGCCCTTGCCCTTGACGCGCATCGCGTTGAAGAGCTCCTGCACCACCGCGGTGGCGGGCAGCGGCACGCCGAGCGCGCGCGAGGACTCCATGATCAGTCCCAGATCCTTGAAGTGCAGATCGATCTTGAAGCCGGGCTTGTAGGTCCCCGCCACGTAGTTCGTCGTCTTCTGCTCGAGGCACTTCGAGCCGGCGAGGCCGCCGCCCAGCGCCTTGAGGGTGAGCTCCCGATCGAGTCCTGCCTTGCGCGCGAGCGTGAGCGCCTCGCCGAGCGCGGTGAGGTTCACCGCGACGATGATCTGGTTGGCGAGCTTGGTGAACCCGCCGGCGCCGAGCGGACCCAGGTGCGTGATGGTCTTGCCCATGGCCTGAAAGATGGGAAGTGCGGCATCGACATCCGCCTTGTCGCCGCCCACCATGATGCTGAGCGCGGCGTCGATGGCCCCCTTCTCGCCGCCCGACACCGGTGCGTCGACGGTGCGCACCCCCTTGGCGGCCAGCGCCTTGCCAACCTTCTGCGAAACCAGCGGCGAGATGGTCGACATGTCCAGGAAGAGCAGGCCGTGGCGCGCGCCCTCGATGATCCCCTCGTTGCCCAGCGCCACCAGCTCCACGTCGGGGGAATTGGGCAGCATGGTGATGAGGACATCCACCTGACCGGCGACTTCTCGGGGTGAACCGGCAGCCTTGGCCCCGGCGCCGACGAGCTCCTCGACGGGACCCGGGCTTCGGCTGTGGACAACCAGTGGGTAACCCGCCTTGAGCAGGTTCTTGGCCATGGGGCGACCCATGATTCCCAGCCCAATGAATCCAACGGTTTGCGCCATTACGACCTCTCGGGTAACACGACGGGAAGGAATCGACCCCGAAAGGGCAAATTAGCAGAGGGTAACTCGGCGAGTCAAGGGGAAGGGCGGGTATTTCCCTATTTCGGAGGGGGGAGACGGTAAATGGCGGTGTGCAAAACGTGGGCAACCGGGCGGCCGCTCGCGGAGATGAGGAGGTCCAGCTCGACGAACTCGCGCCCCTTTTTCTCGAACAGCGTGCGGACCCGCCCCCGCGTAGCAAGCGTCTCGCCTACCCGGGCGGCCGAGAGATGCTGGACCACGCTGCTCACGTGGATCCACGGTCCAAGCCGCACGTTCTGGGAGAGGGCCTTGTTGGCTTGGTCGAGGTAGAACGCCGGGTGCACGTAGGCCGCCGGTCCGCGATACAGGGCGAGATGGTCCTCGACCTTGTCGAGCCACGCCGCGGCCGCATCGGCGTCATAGCGGTTCACCGGCGAGCCCATCACGCGGCCCACGCAGAGATTCGACGCGACGGCAGGCGGCCGCTCCGCGGGCAGCGGAGCCGCGACATAGCCGGCCGGATCGGGCGCGCTTACCGGCTCGTGCGGCAGGGTGGCCGTCGCCGTCGAGCATTCGGCGCCCGAGCCGGTGCGCACGGAGACGGTGGCGGTACCGCCCTCGACACCCGCGTCAGTCGGTCCCGCCACCAGCGCCTCGTCGCCCTCGAACAGGGGCTTGGTGAAGCGCACCGACGCGGTGCCCCGCTCGAGCCAGTCAGGACCCCAGGCCGCGACGAGCGGATGCGTCACGTAGGCGTAGACGGTCACGCCGGGCACCAGCCCGCCCGCGAAGCCGTAGCTCCGCGCGACGTCGTCGTGGTGAATCGCGTTCTCGCTCTGCGTGGAGGTGTTGCGGGCCTTGATCCGGTACTCGGGGAGCGCGCCGGCCGTCATCGCGGGGGCCCTCAGACGCCGCCCATGAACTGGCCGAGCAAGGTGATACGCTCGCCCCCTTCAAGCTGCGAGTCGAGCTGATGGTGAACGCCGAGCACCGCATCGTTGATCACGACCTCGATCGACTCGCCGAGCTCGGTGCGGGCGAGGTTCCACAGCGCGTCGTCCAGCTCCGGAAAGCGGCGCGAGAAGCGGCGGAGCACTGTCCGCACCGTATCGCCGTCCGCGTACGTCTCCTCGAAGACACGCGAGCCGCCCCCGTCGCCTCCCACGTGCTTCGTGACCCACGTGGTGACTTCGACCGTCACGGGCAACGCCCCGACGGCCTTGGACTCGCCTCGCTCCGCTCGGGGACCCATTGTGGATCCGCTCACCTCGTCTTCGACTGGGGCTCGCCCCGCCACAGCTCCTTGGCCAGCCAGTCGAGGCCCAGCTTCTGCAGCGTCTCCCTCTTCGGCTTGCCCGTCTTGCGGTCGTAGCCGACCGTCTCGTACCAGACGTCGACCATGCGCTCCCACTGGTCCATCACATTGTGCTCCTTGGCCGGCCCGTCGACCGGCTGGGAGCCGTAGCGCACCGACGGGTACTCGACGTCGGTGCCGATGCCGCAGCGGAGGTTGAACGCCCGGAGGATGGCGGCGGTGCGCCGGCCGAAGCGCAGCGCGTCCTGCAGCGTGTAGTTCCAGCCGGTGGCCGCGGAGAGCGCGCGCGCGAGATTCTCGATGCGAGTGCGGAAGGTGAAGGAGCAGCCGCCCAGTGAGTCCTCGAAGTGCCGCCGCCCGAGGATGCCTCCGGTGAGCTTGGCCACCTGCTCGCCGTCGAAGGGATTGATGCGTCCGGGCAGCCCGATCTCGGTCTGGAAGGTCGGGTTGGCGCTCTCCATGGTGCCGTTGGACGACGTGCACGTGTCGAGCATCTCGTCCCAGCGTCCGCGATGGTCGTGCCCGCGGGGAGAAGCGCCCTTCAAGGTATAGACCGCGCACTTGGCCGCCTCCCCGCCCACCTTCTCCGAGGCACGCTTCACGCCCTCGGCGAGCACGTCCCCGAAGCCTTCGCGATTGGTGATCATCTGGAGGAGGCGGTAGGCGCCGTTCACGTCGCCGAATTGCAGGCGGAAGCCCACCTGCTGCTCGGTGAGGTACCCCTTCTCCATGCACTCCATCACCCAGCCGCATACCCAGCCGAATTCGTTGATGTCCACGCACGCGCGGTCGATCCGCGTATTGAGCCAGCTGACCGCTTCCTTGTCGGCGAGCCCGATCGTCCACCCGGCGCCCGACCAGCCCTCATACTCCGGCTCGTCCACGCGCTCGCCCTGGAACTGGCCGCGCCCGATGACCTGGATGTGGCAATGGTGCATGCCGCAGGCATTGCACTGATGCCCGCGATGGTCGAAGCCCGCGCGAAGCTTGGCCGGCTCCCACTCCGTCATGTCCACCGTGGTGACGTTGGTGGTGTAGTTCTTGATCGGGAGCACGCCGAGCTTGTAGAGATTGCTGACGCCCGGCAGCGTGCCGAAATTGTAGAGGGTCGAGGTCGCCGGATCGGTCTTGAGATCGTGGGCGATGTCGTCGGCGGCCTGGACGAGGCCGCGGGGGTCGTGGGCGCGAAGGGCCCCGGTGCCGCGCACGATGCACACGGCCTTCAGCCGCTTCTTCCCCATCACCGCCCCGCAGCCGTTCTTGGACGCGACGTGCCCGTAGTCGCCGTGAATGGCGGCGAAGCGCACGCATTTCTCGCCGGCCACCCCCACGCAATACACGCTCATCCGGTGGCCGGTGAGGCCGTGCTCGCGCTCGAGGGCCTGCTGGGTTTCCCAGGTGTCCTTGCCGAGGAGATGCGCGGCGTCGCGCACCTCGACCACGTCGTCGTTGATGTACAGGTACGACCACGCCTTGGCCTGGCCCTGGATGATGATGCCGTCGTAGCCCGAGTACTTCAACGCGGCGCCGAAGAACCCGTTGGCGTTGGTCGACGTGGCGCCGTCGGTCATCGCCCCCCGGGTCACGACCGTGAGTCCGCCGGTGCCCCACACGGGGAGCCCGGCGAGCGGGCCGGTCGCGAGGATCAGACGGTTCTCGGGATGGTCCCAGTGCGCCTTGGCGGGCACTTCGTTCCACAGGACGTGCGCGCCGAGACCGATGCCGCCGAGCTGCTCACGCATGACCTCGGGCCTCCACGGCTCGGTCCACACCTTGCCCGTCGACAGGTTCACGCGGAGGAGCTTGCCGGTGTAACCACCGGGGAGCGGGGCGGCAGTCTGCTTGGTGCTGGCGAGCTTGGGGGTCGCGGTCGGGCTCATCGTGTGGCCACCGATTGAGGAAGCGAGGGTGATTGGGACGGCCGCCCCAGCACGGTGCGCGGCAGCAGCGCCGCGGTCGTACGGGTGGCCATGAAGGCCGGTTTGACGTCGAACGGGTCGGCCGCCAGATGCCGCTTCCAGGCCGACAGATCGACCCCGGTCTGGACGAGGCCCTTGAGAATGCCCACGTCGTTCGTGGTCCAGATGTCGCTGGACGGACCGCAAATCATGGCGCCGGTGAGACGTCCATCCTGGAAGAGGAGCTTCCGGTACTGCGATCGCGCGGGCCGGATGCCCGTGAAGGTCTCCGCGCCCGAGTCGTCCCACTGGCCGAACGAGGCCACGTCGAGATGGCAGACTTCCACGATGTTCATGAGGAGGCTGCCGCGATAGGCGACGTCGCGCCCCGCCATGTTGGCGCCGACGACACGGCCGTGCTCCTGTGCGGTGGGCTCGATGGCGTGCACCTCGGCCGCGCCGGTCACGAGGTTGCGCCCGCGCGCGACGTCGCCCGCGGCGTACACGTTGTGCGCGCTCGTGCGCAGGTGATCGTCCACGAGGACGCCTCCCTGCCCGTCCTGCGCCATCTCGATCCCGGAGCCCTGGAGCCACTCGAGGTTGGTCCGGATCCCGGTGGCCATGATCACGGCATCGGCCACCAGCGGCTCGCCCTTCTTGAACGAGAGCTTGCGGGCCCCCTTCTGCTCCTCGATCTTCGCGAGGCTCGCGCCGGCGCGGATCGCGACCCCATGGCGACGGAGCCAGGCGTCCACGATCCCCGCGCAGGCGTCGTCGACCATGCGGGGCAGGATGCGCGGGGCCACCTCCACGATGGTCAGGCGGGCGCCTCGCGCCAGGATGGCGTTGAGGATGGTGAACGAGATGAAGCCCGCGCCGACCATGACCACCCGGCTCCCGGTCGAGACGTTTGCGATCACGCCCCGCGCCTCGTCGAGCGTCCAGAACGAGTGCACGCCGGGCCCGTCAGCCCCCGGTATGGGGGCGCGGGCGGCCCGCGAGCCGGTGGCGATCAGGCAGTCGTCGTACTCGACGGTGCTGCCGTCGTCCAGCGTCAGGGTGCGGGCGGCGGGATCGAGCTTGGCCGCCTTCCGGCCGATGAGGGTCTTCACCTTCCACGCCGCCAGCGAGGCGGGGGTGGCGGTGAAGACGTGCGACTCCGCGATGCTGTCCCCGAGGTAGTACGGCAGGACCATTCTGGAGTACGGGCGTTCGGCGGAGACCAAGGTGATCTCGGAAGCGCCTCCGTCTTCTTCCCGAATGGTCCGGATCGCGTTGAGCCCGGCGGTGCCGCCGCCGATGACGAGATGGCGCGGGGGCATCACGCCACCTCGCGGGCGAGCACGTGCACGCTGCGCTCGGCGGCGTAGTCGCCGATCCAGTCGCGGATCGGCACGTCCTCGAAGGTGATGGCCTGGGTGGGGCACGCCTCCGCGCACGCGGGCGCGCCGCCGCACAGGTTGCACTTGTAAGCCTTGTAGCGCTCGGCGTCGAAGAACATGGTGCCGTAGGGGCACGCGATGGTGCAGAGCTTGCAACCCACGCACTTGTCGTCGAGGACATCCTTGGCCCCGACCGCGCTGATCTGGATGGCGCCCACCGGGCAGGCGGTCATGCACCAGCCTTCCGCGCACTGGGTGCACGTGTAGGGCGCGTAGGAGGTGTAGCCCTCGAACGGCGAGACCCGGATCACCGACTTCGCGGGCTGGTAGGTGCCGGTCTGCATGTAGGAGCAGGCCAGCTCGCAGCGGAGACATCCCGTGCACTTCTCGGGGTGGAGCGCGAGGATCTTCATCGTGACCGGCGAGGCCTCCGGCCGGCGCCGGACTTCTTCCGTCCCGCCAGCCTGCTAATGAACGTGTCCAAGGGGATCGCGGGCATCGTCATCATCTGTACGGAGCCGCGCGCCCCCATTTCGATGGAGAGGGCCGAGACCGTCTCATTGTCGGGTGCCTCGAGGATCGTGACGAAGTCGTAGGGCCCGAGCACGGCAAACTGCGCCCGTACCCGCGCGCCCTTGGCCTCGAGCTCGCGATTGACCTTTCGCACCCAGCCCGGCCGGTCCCGTAGCACTTTGCGGCCGGATTCACTCAGCGTGCTCAGCATCACGTAGTGGGGCACCGCGCTCTCCTCCCGAGATCATGCGGGAACGCGGGCGATTATAGCAGTGAGTTTACTCGGCGGTGATCGCGAAGTCGATCCGGCCGTCGCCGGCGTCCGCCGCGGCGACGTGGGCCTCGCCGGGCAGCAGCCGCTCGGGCACGACGTTCTCGGTCTTGACCAGCCGCTCCCGGGTCGCCGCGACCCGCCGATCCAGCAGCTCCTTGACCCGTTCTTCCGGCAGCTGCTCGCGCTCCTGGAGGACCTTGAGCTGCTCCTCGGCGGTCTTGGGGACCTCCCCGGGGATGTTCTGCGCGAGGTAGTAGATGTTTACCGCCGTCGGGTAGTCCGCGATGCCGCGCTCCCTTTGCATCTTCTGTATCCGCGCGGTCACCTCCTGACCACGGAGCCGATCGAAGTCCTTCGCGGTCACTACCGGCGAGAGCGACAGCGACACCGCGGGGGTGTCCCGCAGGAACTGGGCCACGCGGTTGAGGTGACCCTCCATCGCGGGGCCGATCACGCTCGAGCCCGCCGCGAAGACCACAGGGTCGACCTTGACCTCCTCCACCTTGTCGTCGCTGCCGGTGAACATGCGCCCGATGGACCGGAACGGCGAGGCCAGGACCTTCACGAGCACCTGCTTCACCGCCGCCCAGACGGTCTCACCCCAGTCCACGCTCTTGTCGGTCACCGATCCGGAGATGGGGACGTCGAAGTTGATGTTGCCGTGGGAATCCTTCATGAGGGCCACGATGAGGCCGAGGGGCAGCCCGAGGCGCTTCTGCACCTCGTCCGACTCCGCCCCCTTCGCGACCTGGAGATTCTTCACCACGATCTGGTTCTCGCCCATGAGCCGATCCTGCTCGATGCGGTAGTGCACCTTCACCCCGAGCTTGCCCTGCTTCACGATCCAGGCGAGGACGCTGTTCGCGTACGGATTCGCGCTCGCGACCGTGAAGTCACGCAGCTCGCCGACGAGGTCGGCGGAGAAATCGTCGCCGAGGCGCGACATTTCCCCGCGCAGGTCCAGCGCCGCGTCGCCGCCCACGACGCCCTGGAGCGTGAGCGTGGATCGCCGACCGGGCGCGTTCGAGAGGTTCCGGATGGTCACGGCGAGCCGTCCGAGGTCCTGGGAGAACGGCGGCTTGGTGGTCTGGTCCAGAAAGCGGTTGTAGCCCTCCTCGATCGTGATGCGATCAAAGTCCAGGACCATGCTCTCGAGCAGGTTGGGCTCCTCCGGCTCGGCGGTGGCGCCCGCGATGACGGCCTCCGGGGATTGGTCCTTGTCCTCTTTCCGCTTGTCCTCTTTCCGCTTGTCGTCCTTGCTCGTGTCGTCCTTGCCCTTGTCGGGCCCGGTGTCCTGCCCTTTCTTCGTGACCGTGAACATGCGCCGCAGGTTGAGCGTCCCGTCGGCCGCGCGTTCGATTCGTACCTCCGGGCGCAGGAAGTAGACGAGGTTGGTGAACGCGTAGTTGGGCCAGGAGAAGTCGATGCCGCGGATCTCCATCTTCTCCAGGGTCATGGCGGGCGACTCGGCGCCCGGCTCCCAGATCTCGATCTGCTTGGCGAACGCGTTCCCCTGGGAGGCAGCGAGGAACTTGCCGTTCTCGATCTTGATGGTGTTGAGGCTGTCTCCGCTGAACAGTCCCTTGAAGCGGGCGGGGAACGGGAAGTAGGGCTGATAGGGCTCGACGGACACGTCGAGCGAGGAGACCTGGAACGTGATGTCCAGGGGCTCGAGCGACGCCGTCCCCTTCAGCAGGAACAGGCCGCCCCCCGGCAGCCCCGCGGTGATCTCGAGCGTGCCCGGCGCCGCGCCACGCACGGTAGGCCAGAGGAGCTTCTGGGCCGTCACCATGATGTCGCCGACGGTGAGGGCGGTGACGGGCGACACCATCTCGTCCTCGAAGATCCCGATGCCGTGCGCGACGGCGAGACGGTCGAGGGAGAGACGCCACGGAGGCGGCGGAGGGCCCCGAGGCGCCGGAGGCGCGGCCGCCGCGTCGTCCGGCTTCGTCTCGGCCGCGGCCACGGGCGTGGCCTTCGCGCGGCCCTTCGGGCCCGCGAGGGCCTCGCCCTTCACGCGCTCGGCGATCGTGACGATGTCCACCTCTCCGGAGGCTTCCCGGGTGATGCGCGCTTCGAGGCCTTCGATCTCGAGCGCCCCCAGAGCCACCGAACGCGCGACCAGGTCCGCCTGCTTGATGCCGAGCACGAGCTTGGGAAGCCGGAGGAGCGGCTTGCGCTCGCCACGAGGGACCACCGCGACGTTCTGAAAGCTCACCGTCCCGCTCACGAGCCCCCGCGCGAGCTCGGCGGCGCCCTCTTGCCGCGCGAGATCGGCCTGAAGGTCGACCGACAGCTTGCCGCGGGTGCGGACCGCGGCGATGCCGATCTGCTGGGCGACGTACGGCCGGATGGCGCGGAGATCGAAGTCGGTCAACTTCACCTGCGCGATGCCCGCGAACGGCGCCGCGGTGCGGAGAGAGGAGACGGCGACGTCGAGGGTGGCGACGTTGTTGCCGCGGCCCGGCCCCGTCACGTGGGCCTGCACCTGGCCGGTGGCGGGCGGGTCCGTGCCGAGGATCGAATACTTGGCCAGCTTCACGGCAAGGTCGTCCACGTGCCACTGGGCGGGCGGAGTGACCGTCTCGTCGGTCACCGTGATCTTGCCATCGGTGAGGAGAAGCTCCGTGATGCGCACGAGCCAGGGCGCCTCGGGGGGCGCGGCGGGCGCGCCCTCCGGCGCCGGCGGGCCCGGCCGCTTCGCGCCCTCGAGGCGCGCGCGCTCCTCGGCGGCGCGACGCTGGATCAGGCGGTCGAGGGCGACGAGGATGTCCATCTGGCCGTCGGGGCGCCGAACCATTCCCAGGTCGGGCGATTCGATCTCGACCTGCGCCAGGGTCGCCGCACGGGCCACCCCGTCGGCCTTGTCGATCCTCGCGTGGAAGCGCTTGAGCCCGAGGAAGCGACCCGGACCCTCGATGTGGCTCAGCGCGATGCCCTCGACGGTGATGTCACCCGCCGCCCAGGCTTCCTGGAGCTTCGGCCCGTCGCGCTTCACCGACACGTCGAGGGCCGCGCTCACCACCGCTGCCCCCAGCGTCACCTCCGGATCGACGATGTAGGGCTTGAGCCGGGTCGCGTCGAAGCCGGCGAGCTTGATCGACGCGGAGGCCGCGAAGGGCTGGAGCTTGAAGCGGATCTTCTGGAACTCAACGCTCGCCTCGCCCGACTTGAGCCGCACCGACGCCTCGGCGGGGGCGCGGCGGGTGTCCGTCGAGAAGCCCGAGGCCTCGGCATCGAGGCTCTGCAGAGACCAGTCCGCGGTGGGGGTCACCGCGTGATCCTGGATCATGACCTTCGAGCGGGCGAGGGCCACGTGATCCAGGGTGACGGAGAGTCGGCCCGGCTTGGCGTTGGGATCCGGCTTGGGCAGTCGCTCGATGATGTCCGAGAAGTTGAACGTGTCGGGCGCGGTGCGGATGAGCCGCGCCTCGAGGCCGGTGAGACTCACGCTGCTCAGACGGACGTCGAAGAGGAGGATGGACGGCAGGAACAACCGCGCGTCCAGCCTGTCGAACGTGATGAAGGCGTCGGAGCCCTCGCGCTCTGCCATGCGGAATCCCTTGAGGGCGACGCGGCCGGTGAACAGATTCAGGTCGATATCGTCGATGGACACCGCCCGTCCGGTGAGCTCCGGAATGCGCGCGACCGCCACGCGGCGCACGATCTCCGGCAGCTGCCAGAGGAACAACGCCGCCGCCACCACGAACAGGGTGGCGGCGACCAGGAGCACGATGCGCCACCTGCGCACGGGTCCTCCGACGGATCGCAGATTCTACACCGGAGCCTGGTCCGACGACGGCTTGAGGAAGGAGTATACGCTCGTGAAATCCTTCCGTCCCAGGCCGTGCGACGACGCCAGCCGGTACACCTGCTGGGCGGCGGGCGCGACGAAGAGAGGGAT
Organism: Verrucomicrobiia bacterium; assembly: GCA_035495415.1. Classification (GTDB taxonomy): domain Bacteria; phylum Methylomirabilota; class Methylomirabilia; order Rokubacteriales; family CSP1-6; genus DASRWT01. Next base: position 80,055 of record DATJFY010000047.1, on the reverse strand, counting down.
GCGCAGCGCGCGCGCGGCCTCCACCGCCAGGCCGACGTCCTTGCACATGAGGTCGGTCATGAAGCCGGGCCGGTACTCGTTCGTGGACGCGGCGCGGGCGACGAGGCCGGGCACGGGGTGCGCCTTCTCCATGACCCATGTGTTGCCCGATGACTTCGAGATGACCTCGGTGACCACCTTGGGATCCACGCCGAATCCCTGCGCGATGCGGAACGCCTCGCTCACCGCCACCGCCGACACTCCGGCGATCAGATTGTTGCAGAGCTTGACCACCTCGCCACTGCCGACCGCGCCCACGTGAATGACGTTGGTGCCCATGGCGGAGAGCGCGGGCCGGGCCGCCTCCACGTCGGCGGCGGCGCCGCCCACCATGATCGCGAGGGTTGCGTCGGTCGCTCCCGTCACCCCGCCGGAGACCGGGGCGTCGATGAAGCGCAGGCCGCGCTCGGCGGCCGACGCCGCGATCCGCCGCGACACCGCGGGATCGACGGTGGACATGTCCACGCACAGCGTGCCCTTCTTCGCGGCCGCGAGCACGCCGCCGTCCCCGGTGTACGCCTTGTCGACGTGGGAGGACGACGGCAGCATCGTGATGACGAGCTCCGCGCCCGCCACCGCCTCCGCCGCCGACGCCGCCGCCGTCATGCCCGCGGCGGCCGCCGCCTTCACCGCATCCCCGTTGAGATCGAACGCGGTCACCGTGAAGCCCTTCTTGACCAGATTGGTGGCCATGGGCAGCCCCATGGTGCCGACTCCGATGAAGCCGATCCGCGTCATCACGCCCCTCCCGATCCGGCGCGCAGCCGGGTCCCCGTCCGTTCCTCGATGAGCTTCGCGATCGCCGTGTGGTCCGATTCCGCCAACCCGCGCTCGAGCGCCTCCCGGTAGAGCGCGACCGCCGCCGCGCCGAAGCGCGAGCCCACGCCCGTCTCCTCCGCGAGCCGCTCGTAGCCCGCAAGGTCCTTGGCCATGAGCCGGATCGCGAAGCCGGCGTCGAAGCGCCCGTTGAGGATGAAGCGGGGGAACTTCGTCTCGGTGGCGTTGGAGCGCCCGCTGGAGGCCTGGATGATCTCGACGGCGCGCGCGGGGTCGAGCCCCGCCCGCGTCGCTACCGCCACCGCCTCGATGGTCATGGCAAGTGCGGCCGCCGAGCAGGCATTGTTCACCAGCTTGATGGCGTGGCCTGTGCCCACCGGCCCCGCGTGGAAGATCTTGTCTCCCATCACCTCGAGCATCGGGCGGACGCGCGCGAGCAGCGCGGCATCCCCGCCCACCATGATCGCGAGCGTGCCGGCGGTGGCGCCGATGACGCCACCCGACACCGGCGCGTCGATGAGCGCCGCCCCCCGCGCGGCGACCTCGGCGGCGAGCGCGCGCGTGGCGGACGGGTCGGCCGAGGTCATCTCGACCACGAGGGCGCCGCGCTGCAGTCCGGCGAGCAGCCCCTCGGGCCCGTCCGCCAACGCCCGAACCTCCCGGGACGACGGGACGATGGTCATGACGGTACGCGCCTCGCGGGCCACCGCGGCGGGCGACGGCGCCCACTTGGCGCCCCGCGCGAGCAGTGGCTCCGCCGCCGCAGGCACCACGTCGTGGACCACCAGGGGGTATCCCTTGGCGAGAAGCCGCCCGGCCATGGGCCCGCCCATCTTCCCGAGCCCGATGAAGCCCAGGGCCCCCCCCTCTCTGCTCCCGTATACTGTCGCCTCGATGCTCATCGGTCTTCTCCTCGTCGGCCTCGCCGCGATGTCCTGGGGCACGACGGGCGCCACCATGACCCTCGCCGCGCGTGACGCCGCCGGACCGCTCCTCGTCGGCTGGATGCGCCTCGCCGTGGCTGCGCCCTGCCTGCTCGCCACCGCCTGGCTGGCAAGCGCCCGGCCAGCCCCGCGCCCCACCTTCGCCCGCGCGGACTGGCTAGTCCTCGGCGTGGTGGGCGCCGCGATGGCCGCCTATCAGCTCTTCTATTTCTGGGCGGTGACGCTCACCGGCGTCGCCGTCGCCGCGCTGCTGGCGATCTGCTCCGCCCCCATGCTCATCGCCCTGCTCGCCGCGCTCGTGCTTGGCGAGCGCCTGACCACGGTGATGCGCCTCTCGCTCGCCCTCGCCGTGGCCGGCACCGCGCTGCTCGTCGTGGGCCCGCGCGGTCTCGGCCAGATCGCCGGCCGCTTCGGCGGCGGCGCGCTGCTCGCGCTCGGCGCCGGGCTATCTTACGCCGTTTACGCGGTGGGCACCAAGCGGCTGCTCGCCCGCGTACCGCCCCTGCCCCTCGCCGCCGCCACGTTCGGGCTCGCCGCGGTGCTCATCTCGCCCGCGCTCGTCGCCGCGGGTCCGATCCGCGCCCCGCTCGCGGAGACGTGGCCGCTGCTCGTCTACCTCGGCGTGGTCCCCACCGCGCTGGCCTACGTGCTCTTCACCGCGGGGCTGCGCCGCGTCCCCGCCACCGCCGCCGGTATCGTGTCCCTCCTCGAGCCGCTGACTGCGACCACGCTGGGCGTGGCGGTGTTCGGGGAGAGCCTGGGCGCGCTCGGCGTGCTGGGCGCGGCGCTCCTGCTGGGCGCTCTCGGCCTCCTCGCCGCCGTCGCGCCGAGCTAGGGGACGGCGGTGGCCGCGGCGAGCGCGACCTCGAGGGCGTAGACGCGCACCGGCTCCTCGACGTTCTTGAGCCGGCGCTCGCCCCAGTCCTGCAGGGCCAGCCGTCCCGCGAGGCGGCGCGCGGTCTCGCTGCCCAGCATCACCGCGTCGCCCTCTCCCAGGGCGGCGAGCCGCGCGGCGACATTGGTGACCGGACCGGATGCGGTGTACGTCCACCGGGTGCCCGCGGTGCCCTCGATCTTGGTGGCGCCGACCGCCGCCGTGCCGGAGTTGATGCCCACGTGGAGGCGGATGGGCTCGGTCAGCTCGGCGATCTCGCCGTTGATCGCGTGCGCTCGCCGCAGCACGCCCTCCGCGGCGAGCACCGCGGCCCGCGCATGGGCGGCCGGATCCTCCCCCCGGAAGATCACCATGAGACCGTCGCCCGCCGTCTCGTTGACGTCACCGCCGTGGCGCAGGATCTCGTCGAGGAACGCGCCGAAGTAGCGCTCGACGAGCTCGTTCACGCGCGCGAGATCGAAGCGCTCGCTCAGCCGGGTGTATCCCGCGATGTCCAGGAAGAGCACGCTCACGTCGATCTCGCGCTTCTCCAGCAGGGGCGCGTCCGGGGCCTGCTCGATCAGGTCCTGGACGGTGCGGGGCACGAACTTGGCGAGGTTGGCCCGGATCGACTCGAGGATCTGGACGCGCCGGAGCGCCGACTGAAGCTCGGTGTTCGCGACTTCCAGGGCGGTGTAGGCCTTGGCGTTTTCCAGCGCGACCGCGCTCTGATTGGCGAGGAAGCGGGTGAGCCGGAGATCCTCGCTGGTGTAGGCGGTTCCCCCGCGCCGCGGCCCCAGACAGAGCAGCCCGGTGACGCGGTCGCGAAACGTCACCGGCACCACCAGCGCCGCGCCCAGATCCTCGAGGGCGGCGAGACATTCCTCGCGCGTGTCCTGGAGCGAGGGATCCTCGGCGAGCCGCTCCCGGGTGAGCGGCAGCGGCCGCCGCGCGAGGAGGCGCACGAGCGGAGCGTCCGCGGGCATCGCGAGGAAGGCGCCGCGATCGGCGCCCATCGGCCGGTAAGCCCCCGCCGCCTCGTCGAAGATCAAGAGCGCGCGGCCCTGCGGCCGCAACAGCGCATCGATGGTCTCGTTGATCACGAGCACGATCCGGCCCAGATCGAGCTGCGTGGTCATGGAATCCGCCACCCGCTCGATGGTGCGCTGCACGTCCAGCCGCTCGGGGAAGAACAGGCGGTCCACCAGCGCCTGCGTCCGCCGGTAGACGGGGTTGAGCAGCAGCACCACCGCCAGCGCGATCACGAGGGCGGGCACGAGCTTCGATTCGCCCATGCCGAGACTGGCGAGCACCAGGTCCACGGAGGCGATGGAGCCGGCGTAGAGCGCCACCACGACGCCGGTCACCGCCGCGTACACCGTGCTGGTGCGGATGACCGAGCGAAGATCGAAGAGGTCGTAGCGGATCATCGCGTAGGCGACGGCCACCGGGAACAGGAAGTTCAGCCGCCAGAGACCCTCGAGGTACGGCACCGTCCGGCCCGCCACCACCTCGAAGGCGGTCGCGATCACGGGGACGAGCGGACCGCACAGAAACCCGACCGCGAGTACCCGGGCGCGCTGGCGGACGAGCGCGGTCCCGCCGCGCCGCGCGGAATCCAGGAGGGCGAGGGTGAGGAGCAGCAGCGCCACCGCCCAGTACGCCGCCGCCAGGGTGGGCACGGCGAGCCCTACCCACTTCACGGGGACGTGGACGGCGATGGCGAAGATCGCGGAGACGAGATAGCACGCGCCGATCAGGTGCTTCCAGCGGTGGACGATCGGCCGGGTGCGCGGAAAGCGGAGCGCGATGTGTAAATAGGCAGCGGGGGCAAAACACCAGGCGGTGAGGAACAGCAGGCTGAAGCGGTACGTGATCCACGAGTCGATGAAGAGTCCGGCGGTGCAGAACCACGTGAGACAGAAGAAGAGGAAGACCCGCGTCTCCCGCGCGTCCGGCCGCAGCGCAAGCACGACCGCGCCCAATCCGAGGTAGAGGAGCGAAGGGAGGAGCGCGTCGAAGAGATAGCGTCGGAAGTCTGCGGGCGCGATGGCCCGGCTCGGTGAGGCGATCTCGAGCATCTGGCCGCGGCGGCTCACGAGATAGCGGAGGGGCGTGCCCGGGGGATAGCGGCGCACCTCCGCCTGCAGCTCGTGGCCGGTGGTCACCGGCCGGCCGTTGACGGCGTGGATGTGGTCGAACGGCGCGAGGTCGCCCTTGGTGACCCCGCCCGGGGCCACGTAGAGCAGCTCCATCGCGCCGAAGCCGGGATAGGTCAGGCCGACCGAGCGTCGTGCGTCGACCGTCGCCACCACGCTGACCGCCAGCGCCAGGCCGATCAGCGTCCAGCCGATGATGCGCGCGCGCAGCGCGACCGCTCCGCCCGGCTAGGGCGCCGGCTCCACCGGGCGCGACACCGCGCGGCTGAAGGTGCAGTTGGGCACCACCGCGGAGTGCTTGCCTGGCCCGCCCGCCACCATCACGTAGACGTCCTCCACCGCCGGGACGAGCGGCAGCACGGCGGCGTCGTCGTTCACCTTCTGCATCCAGAGCGGCCAGTCGTGAATCCCGTACATGCCGCCGAGCTTCAGGCGCCCGAGGGGCATCCGTGCGTGCTCGAACACGAAGCGCTGGACGTCCTCTCTCGTGAATCCATCGCTCGCGATCGTCGCGGCGTGCTCGGGCCCGAGCACGACGAGGAGCTGACTCTGCGAGAAGTACCAGCCGACGTTCGAGCCCAGCGTGGTGGCCGTGTCGGCCACGTTGTTGAGGATCCCCGCGGCGCTGGTGCCCACGTGGTCGTTGACGTTGTGCGGCGCCTCGCCGCCGAACATCGTGACCACGCTCTGCTCCGCGGCGAAGCCGCGGCTGACGTGCAGCGGCGCCCACGGGCTCACCGCTTCCGCCTCCGCGATCGCGAACGAGAACTTGGCCGGGCTGCCCTGGGTGGCCATGTCGTGCCGCCCCGGCCAGCCGCCCCCCACGTTCATCAACACGAGGCGGATGGCGCGGCCGATGGTTGCATTGGGACGAAAGCCCGGGCCGAAGCAGCCCGAACCCGCGTGCATGCCGATGCGCGCGGCGGCGGGCCCGTTCAGGATGAGGAGGGGGGCTACGGGATGGGTGGTCGCCTGCACCCCGTAGAGGTTGAACGCCGGATCCAGCATCGCCTGCACCGCGGCGAGCACCACGGGGAAATACTCGGGCAGACAGCCCGCCATCACCGTGTTGGCCGCGATCTTTTCCACCGTACACTCGCGCCAGAGTGGCGGCATGAGGCCGAACGAGCGCGCGGGATCCATCCGACCGGCCGCCACCATCGCGCGCACCCGCTCCGGCGTGGGCGGGACGAAGGGTAGCCCGTCGCACCAGCCGCGGCGGACGAATTCCTCGTAGACCTCGCGCTCGTCGACCTCGAGCTCGCTCGGCAGGGTGTCGGCCTGGCTCACGGGGCGCTCAGGAGACTCGCCAGCTGCTCCACCGCCTGCGCGGCGCGCCGGCTCACCCCTTCCGGCTTCTCGCCGCCGAGAGGGTGCTGCACGACGAGCAGCGGGAGGGTGGTGGCGCCGAGCGCGGTCATCTCGGAGAGCGCGAGCTTCTGGAAAACCGTGGTCGAGATCAGCCCGGCGGGCGTCCCCTGCTTGGCTACTTCCAGCGAGTCGTGGAGACTCCACGACGTGCAGGAGCCTCAGTCCGCGGATCCCGCGAAGACGACGTCGCACTCCTTCGCCAGCGCCTCGACGATCTCCGGGGCGGCGGGCGTGGCGGCGTTGGCCTTCTGGCGGTGCACCACGCGGGCCACGCCCCAGCGCTCCTTCATGAGCTCGCCCATCTCGGCGGCGAGGCGATCAAAGTTGTGCTTCTTGTTGTCGAGAAAGCCCACGGTGAGCCCGCGGAAGCTCGCGGGCAGCGCGGGCAGGCTCTGGCCGGCCTTCCGCGTCTCGCCCTGCGGGCTCAGCACCCGGATCATGGTCATGGTTGTCCCCCGGCGTTCGCGTTTGTGGTGTTGAATATACCTCAATCATGCTCGTGTTGGCCCTGGACGTCGGCACCAGCTCGACCCGCGCATCGTGCTTCGATGCGGCGGGGCGGCCCCTGCCCGAGGCGGAGGGCCGCGTCGGCTACGCCGCGCGCGTGGCGCCCGACGGCGAGGTCGTGCTCGAGCCGGACACGCTGGTGGACGCGGTGGCCTCCGCGGTGGATCAGGCGCTCGCCGGCGCGGGCGCGCGCGCCCGCGAGATCGCCGGCGTGGGCGCGTCGGTGTTCTGGCATAGCCTCCTCGCCCTCGACGACGCCCGGCGGCCGCTGCTCCCCGTGCTCACGTGGGCGGACACCCGCTCCGCGGAAGCGGCGGCCGAGCTGCGAGCGCGCCTCGACGGGGCGGCGGTGCATGCGCGGACCGGCGCCCTCCTGCATGCCTCCTACTATCCGGCCCGCCTCCGGTGGCTGCGCGAGCGGCACGCCGATCTCTTCGCCCGCGCCACCGTGTGGTGCGGCTTCGCCGAGTATCTTCTGTGGCGACTCACCGGGGTGCTGCGCGCAAGCGTGTCCATGGCGTCGGGCACCGGTCTCTTCGATCAGGACCGCGTAGCGTGGGACGTGCCGCTCCTCGCCGAGAGCGCGATCGACGCCGCCCGCTTGCCCCCTGTGGACGACGCGCCCGCACCCGGACTCACCCCCGAGTGGGCGGCGCGCTGGCCCGCGCTGGCCCGCGTGCCGTGGTTTCCCGGCTGGGGCGACGGCGCCTGCTCGAATCTCGGCTCCGACGCCGCGGGCCCGGATCGCATCGCGCTCAACGTGGGCACCTCCGCGGCGCTCCGGCTGGTTCTGTCCGACGTGCCCACGGTGCCGAAGGGCCTCTGGCGATATCGGATCGACGCGGAGCGCGCGCTGGTGGGCGGGGCGACCTCGGAAGGTGGCAACGTGCTGACCTGGTGCCGCGAGCTGCTCGCCCTGCCCGACGGCGACGCGCTCGAGCGCAGGCTGGCGACCCGCGCGCCGGACGAGCACGGCCTCACCGTCCTGCCTTTCCTCGCCGGGGAGCGCAGCCCGGGCTGGCGGGGGGACGCGCGCGCGACGATCACCGGCCTTTCCCTCGCCACCGACGCGCTCGATATCGGAGCCGCGCTGCTCGAGGCGGTCGCGCTGCGCCTGTCCATCGTCCACGAGCGCCTGGCTCCGCTGGCGGCGGCGAATCACCGCGTGATCGCCTCGGGCGGGGCCCTGCTGCACTCGCCGGCATGGGCGCGGATGATCGCCGACGCGTTCGGCCGTCCGCTCACGCTCTCGCGCGAGGCGGAAGCCTCGAGCCGGGGCGCCGCCCTGAGGGTGCTGGAGGCGCTGGGGGCGCCGCCGCCGCCGCCGGCGCCGCTCGGCGTGCCGGTGACGCCCGACCCGACGCGCCATGCCGCCTTCCGGGCTGCTCGCGACCGGCAGCAGCGCCTCTACGACAACGTTGTCGGCTCCCCCCTCTCCTGAGAGAATAGGGTCTCGACGGGATCGCCGACCATGCGTCTAGCCCTCGGCTGTGATCATGCCGGCTTCGCCCTCAAGGGCCCGCTCACCGCGGCGCTCGAGGCGGACGGGCACGATATCCTCGACCTCGGGACATTCTCCGCGGAACCCGTGGACTATCCGGACTTCGCCCGCGCCGTGGGGCAGGCGGTGCTGCGCGGGTTCGTGGAGGCCGGAGTGCTCGTGTGTGGCAGCGGCGTCGGCGCCTCCATCGCCGCGAACAAGATCCGCGGCATCCGGGCTGCGCTCTGCCATGACGTCTTCACCGCGCGCCAGAGCCGCGAGGACGACGACGCGAACGTGCTGTGCCTGGGCGCCCGCGTGCTCGACGAGCCGACGGCCCTCGAGGTGACCCGCGCGTGGCTCGAGGCGCGCTTCTCCGGCGAGGAGCGCCACACGCGCCGCGTGGCGAAGATCACTCAGCTCGAGGGCGCGCTGCCCGTCCCCGACAAAGGCGGGCCGCCGGCACCGCCGCGACCGAGCGCACCCGCGACACCGGCCGCGCCGCCGCCGCCCCGCCCACCGGCGAGCAAGCCCGCGGCGCCCACCGCGACGGCCCCTGCCGCGACCCCGCCTGCCGCTCCCGCCGCGACCGCCCCCGCCGCGGCGGTCGCTCCGGTGGCCACGGCGGCGCCAGCGCCGGCGCGCGCCACGGTTCCCCCACCGCCGTTGCGGCCCGGTCGTCCGGCGCCGCCGCCGATTCCACCGCGTCCGCGGGTGGAGGACCGTGGCCCGCGGCCCACCGACCCACTCGCCGCCGCGGCGGCCGAGCTGATCCGGCAGGCCACCGGGGGCGTGGTTGACGAGGACGAGTCGGACTCCGATGGGCCGGCGCGCCGCGAAGGCGTGATCTCGATCGACGAGGACACGCTCGAGGTGATTCAGCCGAAGGGACGCGCGAAGCCGGTCGAGCCCGCGCGGCCGACCGGCAAGCCCGCCGGCAAGTCCGGGTCGGCGAAAGGCACGGGGGGGCGACCGAGCGCGTCGGCGCCCGAGCCGGCCTCGGCGAAGGCGAAGAGCGAGCCGGTCGAGCCGGTCGAGCCGGCCGCGCCGGCCGCGCCGGCCGTGGCCGCGCCGCCCAATGCGCTTCGTCATCCCACGGTGACCGCCGCGATCGAGAAGATGGAGGCGCAGGACTTCATCGGCCGCCTGTGGACCAAGGACGTCACCCTCTGGCCCGGCGAAGCCGAGGACATCCGCAACCGTCTGGGCTGGCTCACGACACCCACGATCATGCGGGAGTCCGTCGAGGAGCTCCGCACCTTCGCCAACGAGATCCGGCGCCTGCAGTACACCCACGTGGTGCTCCTCGGCATGGGCGGCTCCTCGCTGGCGCCCGAGGTCTTCAACGTCACGTTCGGGTCGAAGATGGGCTTCCCCGATCTCCTCGTGCTCGACTCGACCGATCCGGCCGCGGTGAAGCGCACGCTGGACCGCGTCAACCTCGGGCGTACGCTGTTCGTTGTGGCCACGAAGTCGGGCAGCACCATCGAGACCATGTCGCTCTACACCTACTTCCGCGGGCGGGTGGAAGCCGGCAAGCCACCGAAGCCGGGGTTGCAATTCGTGGCGATCACGGACCAGGGGACGCCCCTGGAGACGCTGGCGACGGAGGCGGCCTTCCGCCGCACCTTCCTCAATCCCGCATCCATCGGCGGGCGTTACTCGGCGCTGTCCTACTTCGGACTGGTGCCGGCTGCGCTGCTGGGGGTGGACGTGAACGGCGTGGTCGAGCGCGCGGCCGCGATGCTCGAGTCGTGCGGTCGCGAGTCAAGCCCGGCGGACAATCCCGGCCTCCGGCTGGGCGCGGCGCTGGCCGGGTTCGCGGGCGCGGGCCGGAACAAGGTCACGCTGATTCTTTCCGAGAAGCTTCGCGCGCTCGGCGCGTGGATCGAGCAGCTCCTCGCGGAGTCGCTCGGCAAGGGCGGCAAGGGCCTGGTGCCGGTGGACGGCGAGCCGCTGGGCGCTCCCACCGTGTACGGGGAGGATCGTCTGTTCGTGTCGGTGCTGATGAAGGGCGACACCACGCACGACGCCGCGCTCGGCACGCTGGCGGCGGAAGGGCATCCCGTGATCCGCCTGGAGCTGGGCGACCTCGTCGATCTCGGCGCGGAATTCTTCCGCTGGGAGATCGCCGCGGCCGCGGCGGGCGCGGCGCTCGAGGTGAATCCCTTCGACGAGCCGGACGTCGCCGCCGCCAAGGAGAAGACCAATGACCTGCTCGGCCTCTGGCGCAAGACCCACCGGCTGCCCGAGTGGAAGCCGGTGGCGGAGGCCGACGGCCTCGCGCTCGTGACGGGCAGCGAAGACCGGCCGGAGACGCTCGGCGAGGGCCTGTGGGCCCATCTCGCGCAGGCCGAGGCGGGCCAGTACCTCGCCATCCTGGCGTATCTTCCGCCCAGCAAGGACGTGGCGGAGCGCCTCGAGGCGCTCCGCGTGATCCTCCGCGACCGGCTCAAGGTGGCCACGACGGTCAGCTACGGGCCACGCTATCTCCACTCCACCGGGCAGCTCCATAAGGGCGGCCCGGCCACCGGGGTGTTCCTCCAGCTCACCGGCGATGACACCGACGACCTCGCGATTCCCAGCGCGGGATATGGGTTCGGCACGCTCAAGGCGGCCCAGGCCCTCGGCGATCTCCAGGCGTTGTCGGAGAGGGACCGTCGCGTGGCTCGGATCCACCTCAAAGGCAAGCCCGTCCCCGCACTCGACAAGCTGGTGCAGACGGTGCGCGGGCTCGCACGGAAAAGCTGATGGCAGACGAATCCTGCGTAATGGTGATCTTCGGCGCCTCGGGCGACCTGACCAAGCGGAAGCTCATCCCGGCCCTCTGGGCGATGTTCCAGAGTCGCGTGCTTCCCGAGCCCTTCGCGGTCATCGGTGTCTCGCGCACCGAGATGAGCAACGAGGTGTTCCGTGCGGCGATGCGCGAGGCGGTGACGGACTTCGCGCGTGTCCAGCCGCCCTCGCCGCGGGTGTGGGACCGTTTCGCGCAGGCCCTCTTCTACTACACGGGCGATCCCGCCGACCCCGGCCTCTACCCCGGCCTCCAGGCGTTCATCAACCGCGTTGAACATGAGCGCGGCAGCGCCGGCAACCGTCTCTTCTACCTGTCCACGCCGCCGTCCCTGTACCCCCATATCGTGACGCGGCTGGGCGAGGCCGGCTTTCAGCGTAACCCGGACGTCGCGGATGCCTGGGTGCGGGTCGTCATCGAGAAGCCCTTCGGCCGGGACTTGGCGTCCTCCCAGGCCCTGAATCAGGTCGTCAAGGGCGTCTTCTCCGAGGATCAGGTCTATCGCATCGACCACTACCTCGGGAAGGAGACCGTGCAGAACATCCTCGTGTTCCGCTTCGCCAACGGAATCTTCGAGCCCCTATGGAATCGCAATCACGTGGACCACGTGCAGATCACGGTGAGCGAGACCCTGGGCGTGGAGGCCCGCGGAGCCTACTACGAGGAGTCCGGCGCGCTCCGTGACATGATCCAGAACCACATCCTCCAGCTCCTCTGCTTGGTCGCGATGGAGCCGCCCGTCACCTTCGACTCCGATCCGGTGCGCGACGAGAAGACCAAAGTCATGCGGGCGCTCCGGCCGATCGCGCCGGCCGACATCGACTCGGTTGCGGTGCGCGGCCAGTACGGCCAGGGCTTCGTCGAGGGTCAGCGGGTGCCGGGCTATCGCGACGAAAAGGGAGTGTCCGCGCAGTCCATCACCGAGACCTACGCGGCGCTCAAGCTCGGCGTCGACAACTGGCGCTGGGCGGGCGTGCCGTTCTATCTGCGGACGGGCAAGCGCCTTGCCAAGCGCGCGAGCGAGATCGCGGTGCAGTTCCGCCGGACGCCCCACCTGGTGTTCCGTCGCAATCCCGAGGCGATCGCCGAGGCCGCCAACCGCCTGATCTTGCGCATCCAGCCGGATGAAGGCATCTCCCTCCAGTTCGGCGCGAAGCTGCCCGGGTCGGAGCCCCGCATCAAGGCGGTGGAGATGGACTTCGACTACCATCAGGCCTTCGGCGGCGAGCCCCCGGAGGCGTACGAGCGGCTTCTGCTGGATGCGATGAAGGGCGACGCCACGCTCTATGCGCGCGGCGACTGGGTGGATCTCGCGTGGGAGCTGCTGGAGCCGGTACTGCACGCGTGGGGCAGCGGCGATCCTCGCAAGTTCCCGAACTACGAGGCGGGCGGCTGGGGGCCTGCCGAAGCCGACACGCTCATCGAGCGCGACGGCCGCGCCTGGCGGCGGCCGTAGGGCAGAGCCCGAAGGCCCACGCTATGGAGGTCGCCCCTTGGGGCGACCGTTGATCAAACTAGAAAGCAACCACGCGGGAGCCCCTCGCGTCCTGCCCGCAGACGCGAGGCCCCGCGCAGAGAACCTACTGCCGGACGGGCGGGACGGGGGTCGCCGTCGGGATCGGCGTCGTGGCCGGAGCGGCGACCGCGCTCGACACGACCTTGGTAGCCGATAGCTCCACCCAGGTGTTGTACCAGCCCTCATAAATCACGATCTGCAAAGAGTTCCCCGGCTTGTCGTAAATCTGCGTGGTACCCTTCCCCGAGGCCATGGTGGAGGACAGATGCCGCCACCCATTGGCTTCCAGTGTGGTCCGGAAGGCGGTGGCGAGGCTCTCCGGCTCGAGGCGTCCCTTGTAGAAGATGCGGGCGGCCTTCACCGCGGGCGACTCGATGATGGTGGACTTGTCCATGTCCACGGTGAGGCCCTTGGGAACCGGAATGTCCTCGAACTCGCTCCGCTGGACGCGCGGTGACGAGGCGCAGGCGGAGAGGGCCAAGACGGCCACCGACAGTATGAACAGACGGCGCATGGGCAGTTCCTCCTCGCGGCAATCGTACAAGCGCATGCTCTCGCCCTCCAAGTTTTTGGGACGCCGCGGGTGACGAAGGCGCGCCGCGCCACCATCGTGGCGCTGTCCCTGCTCGCGTTCGCGCTGCTCGCCTGGGCGGTGCACGCGCCCGTGCTCCGCTGGCTCGCATCGAACCTCTCCATCGAGGACGCGCTCGCCGAGGCGGATGCCATCGTGGTGGTGGCGGGCGGCACGCCGTTCCGCGAGCGCGCCGCTGCCGATCTCTATCGCCAGGGCTGGGCGCCGCGCGTGCTCATCTCGCGCCCCACCAATCCCGACACCGTCGAGGCGCTGGTGGCGCTCGGCGTGCGCCCGCTCGATCTCCAGGCCGAGTCGCAGCAGGCCTTGCTCCGGTTCGGCGTCCCGGCCGGCGCCCTCGTCATGCTGACCGAGCCGGTTCGCATCACCGAGGACGAGCTGGCCGTGGTCAAGCGCGAGGCCCAGGCGCGCGGCTGGCGTCGCCTGATCGTCGTGAGCACCCCGGAGCACACGCGCCGGGTCAAGACGATCTGGTACCGAGGGGGCAGCGGCGACGTCGAGGCCATTGTCCGCGGGACTCCCTATGGCACGCCGGAAGGCCCCTGGTGGAGGAGCCGCCGGCAGGCCGAGGCCGTCCTCCACGAATACCTGGGGCTGACAGCCATTTACCTCGGCATTTCCACGTGGATGCACTGACGCCGGGCCACCGCCCCCGGTCAACCTTCCCACCCCCTGGCTCGTCAGTAAACTAGGAAGGGCGCCGCCGCGTCCAACGTGGCGTGGACGCTCCCATGAGTCGCCAGGATGAGCTCGGAGCCCTGCTCGAGCTTCACACCGGGCGTCTCCGGCGCCTGTGCCGCCTCCTGCTGGCCGACGGGCAGGAGGCCGAGGAAGTGGTGCAGGACGTGCTCGTGAAGGCGCTCGAGGCGCTGCAGCGGCAGGGGCCGCCGGATGACTGGGGGCCCTGGCTCACCCGCATCGCGGTCAACACGTGTCGCGACCGGCGGCGGGCCGGCTGGTGGCGGCGCTTCCGGCGGTGGAGTGAGCCGATCGAGACGGTTCCGCTCCGCCATACGGATCCGACACCGGAGGACGTGGCCATCGGCGCTGAGACACGGCAGCAGATCTGGCAGGGGTTCCGGTCACTCCCCGACCGGCAGCGCGAGGTGTTCGTCCTCCGCCACATGGAGGGCCTGTCCGGCCCCGAGATCGCGGAGGCACTCGGCCTGAGCGCCGGGAGCGTGAAGCGCCATCTGTTCCGCGCCGTGCACCGGATGCGGGAGACCCTCGAGGAGACCGTGTGAGGCATCTGTCCGAGCGCGCGCTCGTTCATGCGCAGGCCGGCCTCGCCGAGCCGGCGGAGCGCGAGCATCTGGAGTCTTGCCTGACCTGCACGCGACGGGCGGAGGGCCTCATGCACGCCCTCACCGTGATCACCCGCGCGCTGGATGGTCCGGCGCCGCGGCCACGGCCCGCGCCCGCCTTCCGTCGCTGGATCCCCGCCGCGGCCTTGGCGACGGCCACTGCCCTGGCCGCGCTGCTCTGGGTCGAGGTGGCGGTGTGGCGCGCGGTGACCTACGTGCCCCCGACGATGCGGCCCGAGGAGGCGCGTGCCATGCTGACGCAGGTGTCGGCGGCGCTCTTCTCGTTGCACGGGGACGCGACCACCCCCTCGGAGACGAGCCCGGAGGCCGTCGAGTCGCTGGTCCCCGACTCCGAGGAGAGCGAGTGCACGGGGCCGGAGTCGTTGATACCATCGGGATGCGGTGCCGGCGCATCGTGAGGAGGCACAGCGTGATGAGGTGGACAAGTTCCCGCCGGGCGGCCCAGGCCGGCCTGGCGATGGCGTTGATGCTCGGGACGGCGCTGCTGGGCTCGGTCCCGCCCGCCTTCGCCCAGATGCGACCCGAGCGAGGCGGCTGGGGACGCGACGGCGGAACGGCGCTGCCTCTACTGATCCGGGCTGCCAAGCTCACGCCCGAGCAGGACGAGAAGGTGCGTGCGATCCTCACCAATCACCGCACGGTCTCGCGCAACACCGTCGAGCAGCTCCGGCGGGCTCAGGACGAGCTCGCCGACAAGCTCCTGGGGGCGGCGCCGGTGCAGGTGGCGGATCTGCAGCCCCTGCTCAAGCAGATCGCGGCGCTTCGCGAACAGCTCCTCCAGGACAGCGCGCAGATCGCCCTCGAAGTGCGCTCCGTGCTGACGCCCGAGCAGCTCGAGCGGGCGGGTCAGGTGAGAGGGCGTATGAAGCAGCTGCAGTCCGAGATGCAGCAGATCTACGACCGGTGAGCGCCATGACCACACGGACCTCGCGCGTGCGCCGCAGCGTCGCCGCCGTCCTCGTGGCGGCACTCGCGGCCGGCTGCGCCACCGCGCCGACCGGCCCGAGCGTGGCCGTCATGCCGGCTCCCGGCAAGTCGTTCGAAGAATTCCAGGCCGACGACGCGACGTGTCGCCAGTGGGCGTTGACGCAGTCCGGGGATGCCTCGAGCGCGTTCAACCAGAACACCGCGGCCGGCTCCGTGTGGGGCACGCTGATCGGCGCGGGGCTCGGTGCCGCCTTCGGTGCGCTGGCCGGAAATCCGGCCGCGGGCGCCGCGATCGGCGCAGGCGCCGGCCTGCTCGGGGGTGCCGCCTCCGGCGCGAACGCGGGCTACTACGCCGGGGCGAGCGTGCAGCAGCGGTACGACATCGCGTATCAGCAGTGCATGTACACCAAGGGGCATCAGCTCCCCGGCGCGCGGACCTACCGGCGCGTGGCGTACCCGCCTCCTCCGCCCCCGCCGCCTCCCCCACCGCCCCCGCCCCCGGTCACGCGCTAAAACGCAGGGCCGGCTCTCACGCGCCGGTCGACCATCGACACGCATGAGAGAGTAGGGGGAGACGCGCACTCTACCGACGCCCCACGGCGGGAAGCGAGCGCCTGGGGGCGGCATCCCGAGGAGACCGCCCATGCGTGCGACCCTTGGTGTTCTGGCTCTCGCCCTCGCTGTGCTCTCGGCCCCCGATCTCGCGCGGGCCGGCGCCGACGACGATTTTCTCCGCGGCTATGCCACCGCCTTGCTCCGCGAGACGTTCGGCCCGAACGCGCCGCCCATTCGCGTCACCGATGGCGTGATCCAGGTCACCTCCTCCGCCGAGGCGGATCGCGGCCGAATCGCGGCGGCGCTCGCCCGCGTGCCCGGGGCCGTGCGCGTCGAGTTCCTCGGCCCGCCGCCGGCGCCCGGAGTGATCCCGACCGCGCCGCCCGTGACCGCCGCCACTCCCGCCACCACACCGGGCGGCAGCAGCCCGCCGCCGATCGCCCCGGGCTGGGCGCCCGAGACCATCGAGACCGGCTTCCTCCCCACCGGGCTCATCTTCGATCCGCTGCTCGCCGATCCGCGCTGGCCGCACTTCGGCGCGTCGATCCAGCGCTATCTGAACGATCCCGACTTCAAGGACGTCGCCGCGGTGAGCTTCGGCGAGACGATTCCCATGTACCGGCGGGCCATCCCGTCGTTCGGCGGATACTGGGAAGTCGGCATCCAGGCCGGCGTGTTCGCCATCTTCGACATGGACACCGAGTCCCACGATCTCGTGAACGCCGACTACTTCGCCGCCTTCACCGGCGCCTATGCGCAGGGCCCGGTCGAGCTGCTTGCGCGGGTGTACCACCAGAGCTCGCACCTGGGCGACGAGTTCCTGCTGCGTACGCGAACGAATCGCATCAACTTGAGCTACGAGGCCGTGGATCTCAAGCTCTCGTATCACCTGTTCGAGCGGCAGCTCCGCCTCTACGCGGGCGGCGGCTATCTCTTCCATCAGGATCCCTCGAACCTCAAGCCGTGGTCGGCCCAGGGCGGCATCGAGTGGAAGCACCGCCTGGGCTTCATGCCGAACGTGACAACGGTGGTCGCGGCCGACGTGCAGCTCCACGAGGAGAACAGCTGGACCCCGGGCTACTCGGTGCGGGCGGGACTGCAGTTCGACCGGGCGCGCATCCTGGGGCGGCGGCTCCTCGTCATGCTGGAATACTTCAGCGGGAACTCACCGAACGGGCAGTTCTACAAGAACAAGATCGACTACATCGGGCTGGGCGCCCACTTCTACCCCGGCGGGAGCGACTAGCGGCCGGCGCGCCCGTAGTCGTCTTGCTTGCGGATGATGTCGTCCTCGCCGAGGTAGGTGCCGAACTGCACCTCGACGATGATCACCGGCACGCGGCCCACGTTTTCCGCGCGATGCCACGCCCCGCGCGGCACCGTGACCGACTCGCGCGGGCCGAGGCGGAGGCTCCGGCCCTCGAGCGTCACCTTTGCCGAGCCTGCGACGATCGTCCAGTGCTCGGCGCGGCGGCGGTGCTTCTGCAGGCTGAAGCGATGGCCCGGCTGGACCACCAAGCGCTTGACCTGATAGCCCGGTCCTTTCTCGAGGGTCTGGTACCCCCCCCACGGCCGCGGCTCGAACGGGGCCGCTCCCTTCGGCATTGCTGCGCGGGCGGGACGGCGCCGAGTCACGGCTCGAGCCGGATGAGACGGGCGAAATCCGCTTCCACCGCCTTGGACACCTCCTCCAGCACCTCGGGCGTCACCGCTTCGTCGAGGAGCAGCACGACGATGGCGCCGCCCCGCCGGGTCCGCCGGCCCACGTGCATGGAGGCGATGTTCACGTTGTAGCGCCCCAGGATCGAGCCGATCTTGCCGACCATGCCCGGCCGGTCCTCGTACGAAATCACCAGGATGTGGCCCTCGGGGATGAACTCGATGTGCAGGTCGCGCAGCCGAACGATGCGGGGTGTCCCGTCGAAGACCGTGCCCGCGATGATCTTCCGGCCGGCCCCCGCATGGGTGGTGACGGTCACGAGATTCGTGTAGCCCGACCCGGCCGCCTCGTCGGCGCGCACCGTCACCGCCACGCCGCGCTCGCGCGCCACCAGATGGGCGTTCACGAGGTTCACCGCCTGCGCGGTGACCTTGCCGAGAAGGCCCTTCAGCACCGCGCGCCCGATCAGCTCGGGGTCGCGGCGGCCGACGTGCCCCGCCACCTCGACTTCCACGCGCTCGACGTTGTCGCGCTCGAGCTGCACGCAGAAGCGGCCCAGGGTCTCCGCCAGCGCGAGGAAGGGCCGCTGCTCGGCCATCGTCTCGCGATCGCCCACCGGGATGTTCACCGCGTGCTCCACCAGCTCGCCGTCGCGGAACGCGGCGATCTCCCGGGCCACGTCCACCGCCACGTTGACCTGCGCCTCGGAGGTGTTGGCGCCGAGATGCGGTGTGCCCACCAGCCGCGGGTGCGCGATCAGCCGCTTGACGAGGTCGGACACCGGCGGCTCTTCGGACCACACGTCCACCGCCGCCCCGGCCACCCGGCCCGAGTCGAGCGCGGCGAGGAGATCTCCCTCGTGGACGATTCCCCCCCGCGCGCAATTGACCAGCCGCACGCCGGGCTTCATGAGCGCGATCTCGCGGGCGGCGAGGAGATTCTCCGTCTCTTCCGTCAGCGGCACATGCACCGTGATCACGTCGGATTGCGCCAGCACGGTCTGGAGATCGGTGAGCCGGACGCCGATCTCGCGGGCGCGGCTTTCCGGGATGTAGGGATCGTACACGAGCACCGTCATGTCGAAGGCGCGCAGCCGCGCGGCCACCCGCGAGCCGACCTTGCCCAGACCGATCACGCCCGCCGTCTTGCGGAACAGCTCGGTGCCGTACACGCCCCGGTCCCACGTGCCTCTCTTGAGGGTCTCGTTGGCGAAGGGGATCTTCCGCACCAGCGCCAACAGCATGCCCACGGTGTGCTCCGCCGCGGACACCACGTTGCCGTAGGGGGCGTTGACCACGACCACGCCCCCTCGCGAGCAAGCGTCCACGTCGATGTTGTCCACGCCCACGCCCGCGCGTCCGAGGATGCGCAGACGCCGCGCGTGACCGAGGAACTCCGGAGTCACCGTGGTGGAGGAGCGGGTGATGATGGCCTCGTAGTCGGCGAGCCGTCCGAACAATTCCGCGCGCGGCAGCTTGCTCGACACCTCGTCCACCTGGAAGCCGCGCTCGCGGAGGAAGGCGAGGCCCTCGGGCGCGATCGCGTCGATCACCAGCACCTTCATGACGTCATGCTAGCACGGGCGCGCAGCGGCCCCGGCCCGGCGCCGCGCTCAGCGGTGGCGGCGGAGGAAGGTGAGGAACTCGCGGCCCTCGGCGAGGCGGCGCTTGAGCACGCGGCGGTCGCGGACCATCTCGCCGGCCAGCGAGATCATCTTGCGGGGACGGAAGTAGAAGCGGCGGTAGAAGACGTCGACCGAATGGAAGATCTCCGTCCGAGGAAGCTGCGGGTATCCGATGGCGCTCCGCTGCTCGCCGCGCGCGTCCACGAGATCCTCGGCTTCGAGCCAGCCGTTACGCAGGGCCTCGGCGTGGAGCGCGGTGCCCGGATATGGCGCGGCGAGGGAGACCTGGATGGTATGGGGGTCGATCTCCCGCGCGAAGCGGATCGTCTCCTGGATGGTTTCGCGGCTCTCGCCCGGGAGGCCCAGGATGAACGTGCCGTGAATGGCGATGCCGAGCCGCTTCGCCTCGCGCGTGAACGTCCGCGCCGCGTCGAGCCGCACGCCCTTCTTCACGTTGTTGAGAATCTGCTGCACGCCGGACTCGTAGCCCACCAGGAGCAGCCGGAGCCCGTTGTCACGCAGCACCTCGAGCGTGGACGCGGGCACGTTGGCCTTGGCGTTCACCGACCAGGTGATGCCGAGCCGGCCCAGCCGCTTCGCGATGGCCTCCGCGCGCGGCAGATCGTCGGTGAAGGTGTCGTCGTCGAAGAAGAACTCGCGCACCTCGGGGAACAAGCGCTGGGCCAGCGCCATCTCCTCCGCCACGTGCTCGACACTCCGGGTCCGGTACCGCTGACCGCCCACCGTCTGCGGCCAGAGGCAAAACGTGCACTTCGAGCGGCAGCCGCGCCCGGTGTACAGGGACACGTAGGGATGCTGGAGATAGCCGATCGCGTAGTTCGGGATCGTGAGGTCGCGCCGGTACACCGGGGTCACGAACGGCAGCCGGTCCATGTCCTCCAGGATCGGGCGCGGCGACGTGTGCACGACGCGGCCGTGTTGCTGATAGGACAGACCCGCCACGCGCGCCAGCGGCACGCCTCGCGCCACCTCCTCGATCGTGAAGTCGAACTCGTTGCCGGCCACGAAGTCCAGCGCCGCGCTCGCCCGCAGCGAAGCCTCCGGCGCCACCGCGACGGCGGCGCCCACCATCCCGATGGTGAGCCCGGGGTGCTCGGCCTTGAGCGCCTCCGCCACCCGGACGTCCGCGGCGAAGGAGGGCGTGCTCGTGTGCATCACGCAGAGGTCGTACTGCTTTGCGAGTGGACGCACGTCGTCCAGCGTGAGGCCATCCGGCGGCGCGTCGACCAGGCGCGAGCCGGGCACCAGCGCGGCGGGCTGGGCGAGCCACGTGGGGTACCAGAACGACCGGATCTCCCGCTTGGCCTGATACCGCGAGCCGGCGCCCCCGTCGAAGCCGTCCGCAGAAGGAGGATGGAGGAACAGGGTGCGCAGGTAGTCGGGCGCCATGGATGCCGCCCTATGATACACGCCGCCGGCTGACCCCGGACGCCCGCCCCGTGGGATACTGAGCCGCCGTGGTGCCGCTCGCCCTCGTCCTGCTCCGCGCGCTGGGCCTTCTCGGCCAGGCGCTCGTGCTGGGCGGCGCGGTGTTCGCGCTCGCGGTGCTCCGCCCATGGCTGACCGGCGCCCCCGACGCCGCGGTGGCCCGTCGCCACGTCGTGCGTCTAGTCTGCGCCGGGGGGCTGCTCCTGCCCACGGCCCAGACCGCGGCGCTCGTCCTGATCCTCAGCAGCGTGGCCGATGCGCCGGCCTGGCCGCTCGGCGCCTTCCTGGCCACGCCGCTGGCCCATGCGAGCCTACTGCGGATCCTGGCCGGGCTGGCCGCGCTCGGCGCCGCCGCCTGCGTCGCGCGCCGGCCTCGACCAAATGGTCCGTGGCTGGCGCTGCTCGGGGCGGGGGTCGCCGCGGCGATCACCGCCGCCTGGACCAGCCACGCCACCGCCCGGCTCGAGGCCCGCGAGACGCTGCTCGCCGTCGATGTGATCCATCAGGTCGCCAGCGCGGCGTGGGGCGGCGCGCTCGTCCACCTCACCGTCCTCGTGCTCGCGCGCGGCCCCGTCGCGTGGCCCGCGGGGGCGCTCCGCGCCTTCTCGCGCCTGGCCCAGATTGCGGTGGCGGCGCTTGCCGCGAGCGGGCTGCTGCTCGCCTGGGTGTACGTCGGGGGCGTGGGCGCGCTGATCGGCACCGCCTACGGCGGCATGCTGCTCGCGAAGACCGCGCTCGTGATCGGGCTCCTCGCCCTCGGCGCGGCGAACTTTCGCGCGGTGCGCCGTTTCCGTCCCGCGCAGACGATGCTGTCCTCCCGGCTGAGGCGCTTCGTCGAAGTCGAGGCCGGGCTGGCCGTCACGCTGTTGTTCGTGGCCGCGTCACTGGGCTCGGCGCCGCCCGCCGTCGACATCGTGGGCGATCGGGCCACCGCGGCCGAGATCGCCGCCCGCTTCGTGCCGCGCTGGCCCGCCTTCTCCACGCCGAGCTTCACCGAGCTCGCCGCAGCCTCGGCGCTCGACGATCCCCTGGCCCCTCGCACCGCCGCCGACATCGCGTGGTCCGAGTACAACCACAACGTGGCCGGTGCCTTCGTCTTGCTGATCGGGATCCTCGCCGCCCTTCACCGGCTGGCCGGCGTGGCCTGGGCGCGGCACTGGCCCCTGATGTTCTTCGGGCTTTCCGCCTTCCTGCTGCTGCGGGCCGATCCCAACGCATGGCCGCTGAGCGCGACCCGGACGTTCTGGGGAAGTCTCGTGGATCCCGAGGTCCTGCAGCATCGCGCGCTGGCCCTCCTGCCCGCCGCGCTGGGACTCTTCGAGTGGCTGGTCCTCGAGCGGCGGCTCGCCGCGCCCGGCTGGGCGCGGGTGGCGCCGCTCCTCATGGCGGTGGGGGGCGGGCTGCTGCTCGCGCACGCTCATCCGCTCGTGCGCGTGAAGGAGTCGTACCTCATGGAAGTCACGCATCTCCCGCTGGGCCTGCTCGGGGTCCTGATCGGCTGGACGCGCTGGCTCGAGCTCCGCCTGCCCGCCGCGGATCGCCGCATCCCTGCGCGCATCTGGCCGCCGGCCCTGGCGCTGGTCGGTCTCCTGCTCGTGCTCTACCGCGAGAGCTGAGGGACGTTCACGTAGAGGCGGCGGCCGTTGTCCTCGAGCACGAGATGGCGGCGCTCGGGGGGAACCGTCGCGATGACGCTCGCCGCGGGCGCGCGCGGCGTGACCAGGTACACCGGGCGGTCCGAGCCCCACTCGCGCTGAAAGCGTTCGAGCGTCCAGAAAGTGTCGCGCGCGTCGGGATAGGTGGCCCCGAAGCCGAGCACGCTCCGCGTGCCGTCGAGCAGCGCGGGCCGGCGGCCCGAGTAGAGCTCGAGCGCGCCCGAAACCTCGATGGGCCCTTCGTGCACGAGGAGATCGCCCGGCTGCGTCCGCGCCGCCACTTCGGCGGCGAGCCGCGGTACCGCGCGCGACGCCGAGACAATACCCAGACCCGCCGCCACCAGCGGCACCATCGCGAGCATGGTGAGCGCGACGAGCGGCGCCAGCAGGCCCTCCCCTCCCCGCCGGCGTCGCGAGAGCGTCAGCGCCACCACGAGGGCGGCGGCGCCGAGCGCGAAGATCGTGGCGGCGGCCGCGAGTAGCCGCGCGAACTGCGGCCAGAGCGCGGCGAGCGAGGTGCCCGCGGCCGCGGTGGCCGCCTTGCGCGCCGTCACGTCGGATACGCCCAGCACCTCCGCGGTGAAGAGCCGTCCGTCGCTCCCCGTGCCGAGGGCGCAGCCCAGAGCCACCAGGGCGAAGAGCGCGGCGTGCAGCCAGCCCGCCGCGCGCATCTCTCTCGGCACGCGCTCGGCCCACCACCGCGCGGCGAGCAGCGCGATGGCGGGATAGGCGGGCAGGCCGTAGTGAGGCAGACGGAACGGGACCAGCGTGAAGAGCGCCACGCTGCCGACGGCCCAGAGGGCCAGCGCCACCCATGGGGCTTCCACGGGATGCCGCCACGCCCGCCGGCGCGCGAGCGTGATGATGGCAAGAACGGCGGGCAGCACCCAGGGGAAGGCGCCCAGCGCGGTGGTGGTCAGGAACTCCAGCGCCGAGAGCGGCACGTCCTCGTCGGGGAAGAGCCGCATGAGGGCCGCGTTGCGCGCGTGATTGTCCACGACGACGTACCAGAGAAAGCCCGGGTTCCGCGCGGCGGCGAGGGCGTACCAGCCGCCGCCCACCACGGCCATGAGGACGATGCCGAGCGGCGGCAGCCAGGCCCTGACGGGACGGAAGCGGCCGGCCAGCGCGGCCGCGCCCGTGACGGCGAGCAGGGGGCCGACGAGCCCGATCGGATCCTTCGCGAGCGCGGCCAGTCCGAGCGCCACGCACCCGGCAAGCGACCACCCGCGCCGCGACTCCCGCCAGCCGAGCAGGAGGCCGGTGAAGCCCCACTGTATCGCGGCGAGGAACAGTGTCTCGGGCCGGACATAGCGCGCGAAGGCGGCGAACAGCGCGCACGACAGGAGCGCGGCGCCGGCGAGCAGGCCCGGGCCGGGTCCGAGCAGTCGCGCGCCCAGCAGCGCCGTCCCCGCGACGGCGAGCACCGCGCCGGCGAGCGGCGCGAGGCGAGCCGACCATTCCGAGACGCCGGTCGCGCTGAAGGCCGCGGCCTGGAGCGCGTAGAGCAGCGGCGGCTTGTCGAAGTAGCGCACGCCGTTGAGGTGGAGCGTCAGCCAGTCGCCCGAGCGCCAGGCTTCACGGGCAATCTCCGCGTGCTGGCCCTCGCCCGGGTCGTCGAAGGGTACGGCGCCCAGACCCGGGAGCAAGAGCCCCACGACCAGCGCCGCCGTGGCGAGGGCCACGAGGACGGCGGCGCGCATGCCCGCGGCCTCAGCCTCCCGCCAGCCGGCCGGCGGCGAGACGCAGGCTGGCGTCCGCAGCCGCGGCGGCGTCGGGGCGATGCGTGACGAGAATCACGGTGGCGCCGCGCTCGCGCGCCTGCGCGCCCAGCTCGTCCAGGATCACGCGGGCGTGGGTGTCGTCGAGATTCCCCGTGGGCTCGTCGGCCAGGAGCAGCGGCGGACGATTGAGCACGGCCCGGCAGTAGGCCACCCGCTGCTGCTCACCGCCGGAGAGCTGAGCGGGATAGTGGCCGCGGCGGTGGAGCACGCCGAGCCGCTCCATCAGGGTGAGGGCATCGCGCTCCGCCTCGCGCCGGTCGCGCCCGACGTAGCGCGCGGCGAGCAGCACGTTGTCGAGCGCGGTGAGGCTGCCGAGCAGGAGGAAGGCCTGGAACACGTAGCCGATCTGGGTGCCGCGCACCCGGCATTGCGCGCGGCGGCCGAGATGGCTCACTTGCGCGTCGTCGAACCGAATCTCGCCCGCGTCGGCGGGCTCGAGCAGCCCCAAGAGGTTCAGGAGGGTGGACTTGCCCGAGCCGGACTCGCCGATCACTGCCAGCACCTGGCCCGGCTCGGCGTCGAGACTCACGCCGTCCAGGACGCGCACGGGCGGCGCGCCGTCGACGCCGGGGTACACCTTGCCCAGCCCGCTCGCCCGCACCCGCACCGCTCACGTCCCCCGGCGGATCGCCTCGGCGGGCGAGAGCCGCGTGATGCGGAGCGTGGCGTAGGCCGCCGCGAGCGACCCGAGGAGCATCGCGAACACGAAGGTGAAGCCGAGCAAGCGCGGCGAGAAGAAGAAGAGCTGCTGGCCCTCGCGCACCGCGCGCGAATCCACCCCGTACCCGATGCCGAGGGCGAGCGCGACGCCGAGGCCGACACCCCAGAGGCTCACCCCGAGCGCCTCACCCAGCACTTCGCGGAGCAGTTGCGCGTCCGTCGCGCCGAGGGCGCGCTTCACGCCGAAGTCACGGATGCGCTCGAAGACCGCCGCGGTAACGGTATTCGCGAGGGAGAGCCCGCCGATCACGAGGGCGAGGGTGCCGATGCCGATCAGCAGCGCCGAGAAAAAGGCGGTGGAGGTGCGGAGCATCTCGGACAGCTCGCTCGGGATCGTGACGTTCACACCCTTCACGCGGTCCTGGATGCGCCGGGCGAGGTCGTCGGGATCCACGCCGTCCTGCCACGCCACCGCGGCGCCCGAGTTGAGATCGGCGCGGGTGAGCCCCCCGCTTCCGAACACCCGGAAGAGCAGCGGGTCACGCCGCAGCCACACGTCGCGGGCATCCTCGAGCGAGACCATGGCGAAGCGATCCGGCGCGGTCAGGGTCTTGTCGAGAATCCCCACCACCTGGAACTGGAGGGCGCCCATCGGCAGCACGCCGCCCACGTCGAGCTTGTGCGAGGCCGCGAAGTCGATGCCGAGCACCGCGACGCCCCGGTCACCGGGGGCAAGGCTCCGCCCCTTCCGGATGGGCAGCGTCTGGTAGTTGCGGTTGGCCTGTGGCGCGCTCGGGTCCATGCCCATCAGCAACTCCTGCGTGAGGGTCATGAAGCTCGACGTGCTCGGGTTGATGGGGAGCATCACCTGCGGCTGCACGAGCGCAACGCCCGGCACCTTGGCGATCTCGGCGATTCGCGCGGCGGTGAGGAGGCCGCCCGCGGTGAAGCCCGCGCCCATCCCCATGCCCTCCCCCGCCACGGAGATCTGGCCCAGCACGAAGCGATCGCCCCCCTCGATGAATCGGCTGATGCGCTCGGCCATGGCGCCGAGGGCGACCAGTCCGGCCATGCCCACCGCGATGCCGAGCACGGTGAAGCCGTAGCCGCGCGGGAACAGGCGCCGCATCGGCCGTCTAGTACTCGAGGCGCGACTCGGCTCGCCCCTGCCGCCGGCGGACGCGGCGGTTGATGCGCACGATGGTCCAGAAGAGCCCGATGAGGAACCGCATCTTGGGGGGGATGCGATGGAAGGCGCCGCCGGCGAGGACGAACGTCACCGCGTCGATCAGCCCGAAGGTGTCCCGCGGGTTCATGAAGATTTCGAGGAACTGGCGGTCGTAGAACTGGGTGATGAAGCGCGTGAAGGGCCGCAAGCCGCGGCGCACCCGCCGCGCGTACCCCCCGAAGCGCCGCGCCTCGAAGCGTCCGGTGCGGAAGGCCTCCGCGATCTCGTTCGCCGCCATCTCCCCTTCCGCCATGGCGAGGAACACCCCCGCGGAGAAGATCGGGTCCACGAACGCCACCGCGTCGCCCACGCAGAGGAAGCGGTCGCCCACGATGGGCTCCACCGCATAGGCGAAGTTCGCCGCAGTGTACATGGGCGTCACCTGCCGGGCGCCGTCGAGGTTCTCGCGCACGCGGCCGCAGCGCTCCACCATGGTCCGGAAGAGCTCCTCGGGCGTGCCCGAGCGCGCCTTCACCACCCGGGAATGGAGCACGCAACCCACGCTGGTCTCGTCCCGCGCAAGCGGGATGTACCAGAACCAGCCCTCGGGGAAGATGTAGATGCGGACGTTGCCCTCCTCGCGACCGGGCCAGCGCTTGGCGCCTTGGAAGTAGGCGAAGATCGCCACCTTGCCGAGGCCGGGCATGGGCTCGCGCCGGCCCTGGCGCGAGGCGAGGAAGCCGTCCCTTCCGCTCGCGTCCACGAGGAAGCGGGCGCGCACCGTGCGCTCGCCGTCCGCGTCGCTCAGCCGCGCAGTGACGCCATCGCCGTCGAAGGCAACCTTCTCCACGGTGACGGGCTGGAGCAGCCGTGCGCCCTCCTCCACCGCGTGGTCCAGCAGCACGTGGTCGAATTCGGCGCGGTGGACGTCGTACGTGAAGTGCGGCCACGGCCGGTTTTCCCGGAACGTGAAGGTCGCTTCGCGCTCCAGCTCCTCGTCGTGGAAGGTCACGCCGAACTTGTCGAGGAAGCCGTGGGCCTTCACCTTGTCGAGCACCCCCAGCCGCTGGAGGATCGGCATGCAGTTCGGCACCAGCGATTCGCCCACCTTGAAGCGAGGAAAGGGCTCGCGCTCCACCACGGTGACGTCGAGCCCGGCGCGGGCGAGGAAGGTCGCGGTGGTCGAGCCGCCGGGCCCGCCGCCGACGATGAGGACGTCCGTGTCGTACGGGGGCGTCACGGACAAGCTCTCGGCTTTTTCTGATTTGATCTACGGTCGCCCCAAGGGGCGACCTCTAGAGGGTGGCTTCGCATTTTTGAAGTAACCCGCGTTACCAGGTGAGGCGGGATTCGACGGGGAGGCCGAGCCAGCGGCGGCGCACCGTGTTGATCCGGACGGCGAGCGAGAAGACGACGAGCGACACCCTCATGCGGAAGGGCATGCGGATGAACGCGCCGCCGGCGAGGAGGCCGGTCACGCTGTCGAGGATGCCGTAATTCTCCCGCGGCCGGAGCAGCACCTCGAGGAAGGCCGGCTCGTAGTAGCGGTTGATGAAGCGCGTGAACGGCCGGAGCCCGCGCCGCACCCGCCGGACGTAGCCGCCGAAGCGCCGCGCCTCGAAGCGGTCGTCCCGGAAGGCCCGCAGGATCTCGACGGCGGCCAGCTCGGCCGACTGCATCGCCACGAACACGCCGGTGGAGAAGATGGGGTCGATGAAGGCCACCGAGTCGCCCACACAGACGAAGCGATCGCCGACCACCGGCTCCGCCTGATAGGAGAAGTTGGCCGCGCTGTGCACCGACGTGATGCGCTCGGCGCCACGCAGGTTCTCGGCGACGCCGCGGCAGCGGGCGATCATCTGCGCGTAGATCGCCTCGACGCCCCCCTCGCGCGACGACACCGCGCGCCGGTGGAGCACGCAGCCCACGCTGGTCACGTCCCCCGCGAAGGGGATGTACCAGAACCAGCCGTCCTCGAAGACGTAGAGACGGATGTTGCCTTCCTCGCGTCCGGGCCACCGCCGCGCCCCGCGGAAGTGCGCGAAGAGCGCGACCTTGCCGAGCCCGGGGATGCGCTCGCGGCGCCCCAGGCGGGAGGCGAGGAAGCCGTCGCGTCCGCTCGCGTCCACCAGGAAACGCGCGCGCAGGGTGCGCGTCCCCTCACCGTCCTCGAGGCTCACGGTGACGCCGTCGCCGTCGAAGTCGGCCTTCTCGACGGTGGCGGGCTGCCGCAGCGTGACGCCGGGCTGGGCGGCGGCGTGATCGAGCAGCACGCGGTCGAAGTCCGCGCGCGGCACTTCGAAAGCCCAGGGCGGCCAGGGCTTGCCCTCGCGAAACGTGAACGTGTAGTCCAGATCCGATTCCTGGTCGTGGATATACGCCCCGTACTTGGTGATGAAGCCGGCCGACTTCACGCGGTCGAGGACGCCGAGGCGCTCGAGGAGCGGGATATTCGCGGGCAGCAGCGACTCGCCGATGTGAAAGCGCGGGAAGGCCTCGCGCTCGACCAGCGTCACGCGGAGGCCGCCCTGGGCCAGACATGTCGCGGCGGCCGAGCCTCCCGGCCCGCCCCCGATGACAATGACGTCGGTCGCCGCGTGGTCAGGCATGGCGGCGGAGGGCGCGGCCGAGGCGATCCTGGGCGTACACGCGGTGGATGAACGGGGTGAGCGGATCGAGGCCGGCCTGTCCGAGGACGACCTGGGCCACGGCGAGGCCGGCCAGCGCGGGCAGGGCCGCGGTGGCGATTCCCGCTTCGCGCATCTGGATCACGCGCGCGTCGATCCACCAGCGCTGCCACGTGTCGGCGGTGCGCGAGATCACGAAGGCCGCGACGGCCAGCCCGAAGCCGCCGGGGCTGTCGCGATGCCCGGCGGTGGCGGCGGCGAGCTCTCGATGGCGGGGCACCCGCCGCTCGGCGCCCATCACGCCGACGACCCGCTTGATCACGAGCGCGGCGTCGTGGGCCCAGCGGCGGAGACCGTGCCCGGTGAGGTAGCAGCCCACCGCGAAGCCGTCACGCAGGGGGCGGAAGCGGCTCCGGCGCGCGCGATGATAGACGGCGGTGATCGGCGTCTCCACCAGCGGCAGCCCGAGCGCGGCCGCCCGCAACAGCATCTCGGTCTCCAGCACGAAGCCGCCGCGACGCGGCCGCGCGGCCACGAGCAGCGCCTGGGGGTAGACGCGGAAGCCGGATTGAGTGTCGCGAAGGGCGTGCCCGCTGAGCCAGTCGATGAAGAAACCGGCCACCCGCATCGCATTGAGCCGCGCGGTCGGGATCACCCGGTACCCCGGCTCGGCCGGATCCTCGGTCGCGCCGACACCCAGCCGGCCGCCGATCACGAAGGCGGTGGGATGCTCGGTGGCGACTTCGAGCAGACGTGGGATCTCGTCCGGATCGTGCTGCCCGTCGCCGTCGAGCGTCACCACCCGCTCCGCGCCCCGCGCCAGCGCGACGTCGAATCCCCGCCGTAACGCCTCGCCCTTCCCTCGCTGACGCGGGAGCCGGATCACGTCGGCTCCCGCCTCCGCCGCCGCCGCGCCGCTATCGTCCGTCGAGCCGTCGTCCACCACCACGACCGCGCCGTGGCGGCGCGCCCGGGCCACGAGGGGGCCGATGGTCGAGGCCTCGTTGAAGACGGGGATGACGATCAGATGGTCGCCCACGGCGTCACCGGCCGGCCGGGCTCGCGAGGACGAGCGCGGCGCGGCACCCGCCGCGAGCGAGACCATGGACGAGCGCCGGGCCAGCGGCGAGGTCGAGGGTCGCCGCCGCCGCGCGCAGCGCACCGATGCCGCCATGCTGACCCACGAGCGCCACGGCGGAACGAGGCGGGAAGAGATCCGGGCGCTCCCCCAGATCGGCGTGGAGCAGCGCGAGCTCCCAGTCGTCGAGCGCCGGATCGCCGGTGCCGGATCCCCAGCAGCTCCCCAGCGCGGTCCCCGGCACGCGCGCCTCGGCCAGGCTCGCCCGGAGCACCGAGCGGGGATCCCGACGGGCGACCGGCGCGGCGTAGGGGGCCACCGGAATGTTGCCCCAGCGCGCCGCCCGGAGCTCGGCGAGAATGGTCGCTCCGCGCGCCCGCGCGAGCTCGTGATCCTCGAGCACCAGGAACGTCGCGCCTTCGCCCAGCGCCGGGCCGTTGTGATCAGGCGCGTAGGGGCGGCAGCCCTCCACGCCCTCTCGCTGCCCATCGGGCCGGCGCATCGGCGAGAGGACGCCCAGCTCGTGCGCGAGGCGCTGATAGACGGGCCCGCACAGCTCGTCCACGCCGCCGGCCAGCACGGCCTCCGCGCGACCATGAACGATGAGCGCGGCGCCTCGCGCCAGCGCGATCTCGCTCGACACCGTGACCTGGTTCACCGTCACCGTGGGGCCCTTCACGCCGATGGCGATGGAGGCGGCGGCGCCCATCGCGTTCATCACGGTGCCGGGGAAGAGCATGGGCGAGAGCCCCGACGGGCCGCGCTTGAGGAAGCCGGTGGCGAACTCGCCGCTCGAGCGGAAGTCGCCGTACTCGGTGCCGACCACCAGGCCCAGGCTCGGCCCGGCGTCCACCCCCGCGTCCTCGACGGCGAGCCGGCAGGCGGCGACGGTGAGGCGGCAGATGCGCGAGAGGCGCCGCGCCGCGTCCCGGTCGAAGAGCGCATCGAGGGCCTCGTCGTCGACCTCGCCGGCGAGGTGACATGGCAGGGCCGAGGTGTCGAACCCGCGCACGGGGCGCAGCGCGGAGTCACGCCGCGCGTGCAGTGCCCGCACCATGTCGCGGCCGCCGAGGCCGGCGGCGCTCACCGTGCCCATCCCCGTCACCACCACCCGGCGCGGCACGCTCATCGTCCGAAGATCAGGCTGACGTTCTGGCCGCCGAAGCCGAACGAGTTGGTGAGCGCGATCTCGATCGGCGCGGGCCGGGCGATGTTGGGCACGCAGTCGAACGGGATTTCGGGATCGACCTCGGCGAGGTTGGCGGTGGGCGGGATCAACCCGTGATGCAGGGCCAGGATGCTGGCGACCGCCTCCAGGCTGCCCGCGGCGGCCATCGTGTGCCCGACCAGCGACTTGGTCGAGCTGATCGGCACGCGCCCCGCCCCCAGTACGCGGGCGATCGCGCGCGCTTCGGTGCGGTCATTGTGCAGCGTGCCGGTGCCGTGCGCGTTGACGTAGTCGACGGCGCCGGGGTCCAGGCGCGCGGCGTCGAGCGCCAGCGTCATCGCGCGCGCCATCCCCTCGCCTTCCGGGTGGGGCGAGGTCACGTGGTGGGCGTCGGTGGAGACCCCCGCCCCCAGGAGCTTCGCGACCTCGCGCGCCCCACGCGCGCGGCAGCGCTCGAAATCCTCCAGGACCACGAACGCGGCGGCTTCGCCGATGGACATGCCCTTCCGGTCGCGGTCGAACGGGCGGCACGGGTCGGGATCGAGCAGCTTGAGCGCGTTGAAACCCATGAAGCAGATCCGTGTGAGGGCGTCCACACCGCCGGCGAGGGCCAGCGGCACGACGCCTTCGCGCACGAGGTCGGCGGCGAGCGCGATGGAGGCCGCGCCCGACGCGCAGGCCATCACGACCGTCTCCTTCGGGCCTCCGATGCCGAGACGCCAGCCGATGGTCTCGGCGTGCGTGTAGGGCAGAATCGAGCGGAGCGCCGTGATGCGAGGCGAAGGTCGGCCGGTCCGGGTCTCCTCCCAGTACCACGTCTCGCCTTCCAGCATGCCCCCGCCCACCGCCCCGATCACGAGGGCGGCCTCCGCCCGGTCGGCCGGCCCGAGACCGGCGTCGGCGATCGCCTCGCGCGCGGCGGCGAGCCCGAGGCGGTCCGCGCGCGCGCGGCGCGGCGAGACCCCGAGCCCCGCCATCGCGTCGCCGGGGACCTCGGCAGCCACGCGCGAGCGGAAGCCCTCCGTGTCGATCAGCGTGATGGGACGGATGGCACAGGCGCCGGCCGCGAGTCCTGCCCAGAACGTCTTGGTGCCCGACCCGTAGGGACTGACCACCCCGAGCCCACTGACGACGACCCGGCTCATGCGGGGCGTCGCGCCGTAGGCTCGCTCACGCCGGCCCCATCTTGGTGAGGATGAAGCGCGAGAGGCTGTCCAACGAGGTGAACTCGTCGGCGAGATCCTGGCCCTCCTCGATGGTGATGCCGAACCGGTCCTCCATCGCCACCGAGAGCTCGATGAAGTCGAGCGAGTCCAGGCCCAGCGAGCCCTCGACTCCCTTGGGGAGCGTCGTCTCGAGCGTCATGTCCGCGGCCCGTCGGGGATCGAAGCGCAGCCGCTCCACGACGATGGCCTTCAGCTCGTCGAGCACTTCCTTCTGCGTCATCCGGCGCCTTTCGTGAAGATGAGATTGGTCACCTCGCCCCGCCACGCGCCCGTCAGCCCCAGCGGGTCGGCCAACGGATCCGAATATCCCGCGTGCCGGCGCAGCGCCACCTCGGCCAGCGGGCCCACCGCGAGCATCTCGCCCAGGCGCCGCGCGCCGTCCCCCCGGGACCGCCCGCGGGCGGATCGCAATACGAGCCGGCCGTCGCCTGGCTCGAGCCAGAGACACGCCGCCGCCTCGACCAGCGGCGGCGCCGTCCGCCGCCGCGCCCGCGCGTAGAGGTCCGCACACTCCTCGAACGTCTCCACGCCGAGCACCAGCGCGCGGTCGCAGGCGCGCGCGGCAAGCAGCGTGGCCGCGTACCAGATCGCACGGAGCGCCGCCGGCGCCCCGCCGATGAAGAGCACCGACGGTCCGCGCAGGCGGTACTCGATGGCGGCCTCCGCCGGAACCACGGCGGGCGCCGTGTACGCGAAATGCGTGCCGCCGCCGGTGCCCTCGATGAAGGCGCGATTCGAGGCGCCGTACACCGCCGCGCTCACGAACAGCAGCGCCGTGCGCTCCCCGGCAATCGCCGCGCGCTCCGCCCGCCCATCTTCCAGCATGGCCTCGACGGCCGCAAGAGCCCAGAGGCACTCTCGCGTGGCCCGGCGAAAGCGTTCGCCCTGCACCGCGGGACGGCCCAGTCCCACCAGCGAGCGTCCACCCGCGGCGGCGCAGGCATCCGCGGGGAGGGCCGCGACGCCGGTGCCCCAGCCCGAGCAGAGGCCCACCGCCCGGACGGCGGGGGCTGGAATGCCGGCCGCGGCGCTCACGCCGACTCCAGGACGAGGGCGCCGTTACAGCCCCCGAAGCCCAGCGAGGTGCTCAGCGACAGGCGCGGCCGGGCCGCGCGCGCCGTCCCCGGGACATAGTCGAGATCGCATTCAGGATCCGGCACTTCTAGATGCCGCGTGGGCGGGATCTGGCCGTGCCGCCCCGCCAGGAGGCACATGATGGCCTCCAGGGTCGCCGCCGCGCCCATGGTATGGCCCATGGTGGCCTTGATCGAGTTCACCGGCACCGACGGCGCACGCGGGCCGAGCAGGCGCTTGAGCACGGCGGTCTCGATGCGATCGTTGAGGGGGGTGGCGGTGCCATGCGCACTGACGAAGTCCACGTCATCGGGCCCCACCCCGGCCTCGGCCAGAGCCAGCCGCGCGGCCCGCTCGAGGCCTCGTCCCTCGGGATCGGGGGCGGAGATGTGCGAACCGTCGCCGGTGCTCGCGTGGCCGAGGAGATAGCCCAGCGGGGCGCGGCCGGCGTCAGTCTCGCGGGCGAGCAGCACGAGGGCGGCCGCCTCGCCGAGGAGGAGGCCGCTGCGGCGCTTGTCGAACGGGCGCACTTCGTCGCGCGTGAGCGAGCGCAGGGCGTCGAAGCCCCGCATCACGAACCGGCAGAGAATGTCGTAGCCCCCGGCGACGACCAGATCGGCCTGACCCTGGCGGAGCATCTCCGCGCCGATGCCGAGCGCCGTCGCCCCCGACGCGCACGCGGTGGACACCGTCAGCGCCGGCCCGCGCGCCCCCAGCCAGCGCGTGAGATTGTCGCCGGGCGAATCGTAGAGCGCGCCGCGCAGCCGGCGCCGCGGACCCTCGCCCGCGAGGGCGCGCTCGCCCTCCTCCACGCCGCCCAGCGCGGTGCCGACCACCACCGCGAGGCGCGACGGCTCGACCGTGGCCGGCCCCAGCGGCACCTGGGCGATCAGCTCGTCGGCAGCCGAGACGAGCAGGCGCGTGGCACGGCAGTCGGGCACCCGATCCCAGCGCTTGATGCGGGTGAGCTTCTTGATCTCGCCGCCCCGCCCGACCCGGAGGTCGGCGACGGGAAAGCGCTCGATGGAGGAGATGCCGCTCGCGCCGGTGAGGAGGGACGACCAGAACGCGTCGAGATCCTGACCGATCGGCGTCGTGACGCCGGCCGCCACCACCGCCACGCGCTCAGGCCGCGACACGCGGGCTCCATACGTCGAAGAAGTTGAACCACTGCGTGGGATGGGCGCGGATCGCGCGCTCGAGGGTCGCCACCATGGCGGCGAGCGCGGTCGCTTCCTCGCCGGGCTTCACCCAGACGGGCGGGTCGACGGTGATGCGATAGCGATGATCGGCGTCCATGGCGCAATAGGCGGGCACCACCGGAGCGCCGGCGGCGCGCGCGAGCACGAAGGGCCCGATGGGGAAGGCCGCAGGCGCGCCGAAGAATTCGGCGAGCACGTCGCCGCGCTCGCCGGTCGGCCGGTCGCCCTGCATCGCCACCGCCTCGTTGCGCCGGAGCGCCGCGAGGAGACCCAGCGTGGAGGTGGCGTGGCGCCGCGTCACGAAGCGCAGCCGCTCGCCCTCTCGCCGGAAGTAACGCTCGAGGCCCGCGTCCTGTTCCCCCGCGAGGACGATGTGGGTGAGCCGGTCGAGGCGAGGCACGAGGAGCCGCCCGCCGAGCTCCCAGTTGCCGAGATGCGCGGTGAGCAGAATGACACCCCGCCCCGCCTGGCAGGCCAGGTCGAGATGCTCCTCGCCGACTCGCTGGGACACATACTCACAGAGCCGCGCGGGTAACCCTCGATTGACGGTGAGAAAATCGCTGAAGCACGCGGCAAAGTTGGCGAACGTCTCGCCCACCGCGTGCTCGAGCGCGCGGGGGCCCACGCCCGGAAGGATGCGCGCCAGATTGCTTCGAACCCGGGCCCGCTCTTCGGCGAGGCGCCGACCGGCCGCGCGGCCCACCAGGCGCGCAACGCCGAGACGCAGGCGGCGCGGCAGCCGCCCCGCCACGACGCCGGCCACGCGATAGTACGCGAGCCGGTTCAGACCGTGAGAGTACCAGGACGGGCGGACGACGGTGTCGAGGGACATGCCCACGCTCAGAGGAGGGGCCCGTAGTACATGCGGTATGCGCGGATTTTCCCGATTTCCGTGTCGAAGAGGCGCGTCGCCACGAACCGCTGGGCGGCCCGATCGAACGTGATGATGCCGGGCACGTAGGGATCGTTGGGGTCGTAGACGAGGAACTCGACGTCGCCCGCCGGCGCCACGTGGAACTCATAGGCAAGCACGGTGTGGTTGAGCTCCCATGTGGGGAAGTTCGTCACGAGCCATTGCACGGGGCGCCGCGCGCGAATCTCCTGCACGGTCTGGTCGGCCAGCCGCTCCTGATGCCAGCCCCACGGGGGCAGCACGATGCGCCAGTTCGTCCACTGCACGAGCGTCCAGAACTTGGTCCCCAGCCCCTCCTTCACCGCGACCTCCTGATCGCGCGAGAGCTCGTGCAGGGACGCGTAGCCCGGAATCACGACCCGCTCGTCGGCGGGGAGCGGGTCGTGCCAGGGCGCATGTGACGCGACCTCGCGCACCCGCTCGGTGTAGCCGGCCTGGTCGAGGCGGGGAAGCCCGGGCTCGAAGCGCGCGAAGCGCTGGAACTGCGTGACCCCGCGGGCCATCACGAAGCAGTAGTTCGCGTAGAGATCGGGCTTCCCGCGGTTCTTGCTGAGGCTCTCGTTGGGGAACGCGAAGGTGTCCGCGCCGAAGGCCAAGGCGGGCGTCGAGGTGGGCGCGCTCGCAACGTCGGGCCGCGCCACCGAGGCGCACCCGGCGGTCGCGAGAAGCAGACAGAGAGCCAGAAATCGCGCCGCCACGTTGATCGCCAAGGCTTCGATGTTACCGCAGTTATCCCTGAATCGAATAGCCCCCATCGACCGGAATCGCGGTCCCGGTCACGAAATCCGACCCCGACCCGGCCAGGAACACCGCCACGCCCGCCATATCTTCGATCACGCCCCAGCGCCCGGCCGGGGTGCGGCGGAGCACCGAGTCGTGTAGTCCCTCGACCTGCTGGCGGGCCCCCCGGGTGAGCTCGGTGTCGATCCAGCCCGGGAGCACCGCGTTAACCTGGATGTTGTCCACCGCCCACGCGGTCGCGAGCACCTTGGTCAGCTGGACGATGCCCCCCTTGGACGGCGCGTAGGCGGGCGAGAAGCGCACGCCGAAGATCGACATCATCGAGCCGATGTTGATGATCTTGCCGCCGCCGACGCGCTTCATGTGCGGATAGGCGGCCTTGGAGAGGAGAAAGGCGCTCGTAAGGTTTGTGTCCATGACCTGATGCCACTCGTCGAGCGACAGGTCCTGAGGCGCCTTGCGGATGTTGGTGCCGGCGTTGTTCACCAGGATGTCGAGGCGCCCGAGCTCGCCGGCCGTCCGCTTCACGAGCGCGGTCACCGAGGCCTCGTCGGCCACGTCGACCTCCATCGCCACGGCCTTCGCGCCGAGCGCCTGGAGCTCCTTCACCGCCCGGGCGCTCTTGTCCGCGTTGCGCCCGGCCACGACGACCGCCGAACCCGCCTCGGCCAGGCCGCGCGCCATGCCGAAGCCGATGCCACCGTTGCCGCCCGTCACCACCGCCACCCTGCCGGACAGATCGAACATTCGCACGGAGTCGTCCTCCCCTCGGGGCTGTGTGTGCCGGAATCCTATCACTCCGTCGCGGAGGAGGCGGCGCGTGCTAAGGCTAGGGGATGGGGCCGCCGCCCGGGCCGTCGATCGATCGAGGGCGCTGGGGGCTGCTCGCCTTCGTCACGGGCGCGCACATGCTCGGCGCGGTTTCGGTCCTCGCGGTGGCCCCGCTGGCCCCGCTGCTCCTGGAGGATTTGCACCTGACGCGGGCGCAGGTCGGCCTCTTCTTGCCCGCCATCTACCTGGGTGGCGTGCTCATGTCGCTGCCGGCGGGCTGGTTCACCGATCGGTTCGGCGCCCGCTTCACCTTGGCCGCGGGCCAGGGTCTGACCGGCGTGCTCGTCGCTCTCGCCGCCGAGGCTAACCGCCTGGCACTCATGCTCTTCTGCCTGTTCGTCGGCGGGCTGGGCTGGGCGGTGGTGAATCCGGCCACCGGCCGGGCCATTCTCCAGCGCTTCCCGGCGCGCGAGCGCGGCTTCGCGATGGGCATCAAGCAAACCGGCCTCACCCTGGGCGGCATCGCGGGATCGCTCACCCTGCCCGCCGTCGGCCTGGCGTACGGCTGGCGCGCGGCCATGATGGCGGCGGCGTGCGCCTCGCTGGTGGCCGCCGTGGCGGGGCTCGCCTTCATGCCGAGCGATCGCACGTTCGGCGGTGGGGGTGCGACCGACCCCGCGCGTTTCGGGGAGCTGGGGCGCTTCCTGGGCAACCGCTCGCTGCTGGT
The DNA here is from genome assembly GCA_035495415.1 of Verrucomicrobiia bacterium. GTDB lineage: Bacteria > Methylomirabilota > Methylomirabilia > Rokubacteriales > CSP1-6 > DASRWT01. Next base: position 42,668 of record DATJFY010000047.1, on the reverse strand, counting down.
ACTGCTGGTGTCGGGCCTCGCTCTCGGCATGGCCCAGGCGTCCGTGCTCGCCTACCTGGCCCTGTTCGCGCGCGAACGCCTCGGCCTCAGCGTGATCGCAGCCGGCGGTCTCCTCGCCCTCGTCCAGGCCGGCGGCACGGGCAGCCGTCTCGCCTGGGGCATCATCAGCGACCGCGTGTTCGGCGGGCGCCGGCGCCCGTGCGTGATCATCAATTCGGTGATCGGCGGCGCCACCTATCTCGTCTTCGCGGCGGCGGTGACGCTGCCCCTCCCCGTGATCGGCGCCATCGCCTTCGTGGCTGGGGCGGGCGCTTTCGGCTGGGTGGGTCTGTTCCTCGCGCTCGCCGCCGAGGTCGGCGGGCCCCGCTACGCGGGCCTCCTGACGGGCGTGGCAGTCTCCTTCGCGTGGTCGGGCGTCTTGCTGGGCCCGCCCCTCTTCGGCGCCCTGCTCCAGGCGACGGGCTCTTACGGCGTGCCATGGCTCGTGCTGTCCCTCCTCGCCTTCGGCGCCGCCATCGCGCTCGCCGCCATCCCGCCGCTGGTCAAGCGCGAATAAGTCGGCTATTCTTCGGCGCGAACCCCATCTCACGACGAGGTGACCGTCATGAAAGCCGCGGTGCTCTTCAAGGCCAACGAACCTCTGCAGATCGTCGACCTCACCCAGGAAGGCCCGAAGAGCGGCGAGGCCCGCGTGAAGGTGAAGGCAGCGGGCATCTGCCACAGCGACTGGCACATCATGAACGGCGACTGGACGCCGCCCCTCCCCATGGTGCTGGGCCACGAGGCGGCCGGGCAGGTCGAGGAAGTGGGGCCGGGAGTCACCAACGTCAAGCCGGGCGATCACGTGATCTTCTCCTTCCGCCCGCACTGCGGCCGCTGCCTCTACTGCTCCATCGGCCGTACCATCCTCTGTGATGGGCACACGTCCGCTCGGTGGGCGATGCTGGACGGCACGAATCGGCTCTTCAAGGACGGGGCGCCCATCAACCAGATGGCGCGCATCGGCACCTTCTCGGAGCGCGTGGTGTGCCCGGCCGAGATGCTGGTCCCCGTGCGCCACGAGATGCCTTGGCCGCAGGCCGCGCTGATGGGCTGCTGCGTGCCGACCGGCGTGGGCGCGGTCACCCGCTGCGCCGAGGTCGAGGCGGGCGCGTCGGTGCTGGTGGTCGGCTGCGGCGGCGTGGGGCTCAACGTCGTGCAGGGCGCGAAGCTGGCCGGCGCCGGCATCATCGTGGCCGCCGATCTCCTGGACAGCAAGCTGACCTACGCGAAGGAATTCGGCGCGACCCACACGTTCAATGCCTCCCGCGAGAACGTCGTGGACAAGGCCCGCGAGCTCACGGCGGGACGCGGGGTGGACTACGCCTTCGACGCGATCGGCGGCGAGGCCACCACGCTCCAGATCGTGGACGCGATCCGGCCCGGCGGCACCGCGGTGATTGTGGGCATGGCCGCGCTCAACGTGCGCGCGCCCATCACGCCCTACACGATGGCGCTGCAGGAAAAGTGCATCAAGGGGACCATGTACGGCTCGGTGCGGCCCAACATCGATTTCCCCAGGCTCGTCGACCTCTATCTCGAAGGCCGCCTCAAGATCGACGAGCTGGTGAGCCGCACCTACCGGCTCGACCAGATCAACGAAGGCTTCACCGCGCTGCGGAGCGGCCAGGTGGCCCGCGGCGTGGTCGTCTTCGACTAGTGGCCCGCACGATCTACGAGTCGCCCCGCCCGGCCGCTCGGCCGGGCGAGACCGTCGTGACCTCGACGTGCGCGCACAACTGCGGCGGACGCTGCGCGGTGAACGCCCACGTGGTGGAGGGGCGCATCCGCCGCATCACGACCGACCCGCGGCCGTGGACCCCGGAGATGCCGCCGCTCCACGCCTGCGTGCGCGGATTCGGCGCGGCGGAGCGCGTGCACCACCCGGACCGTCTCACCCACCCGCTGCGGCGCGTGGGGCCGCGCGGCGGCGGGCAATGGGAGCGCGTCGAGTGGGACGCCGCCCTCGACCAGATCGCGGAGGAGATGCGGCGCATCCGCGACACCTACGGGCCCGCGGCGATCCTCGACTGCTCGCGCACGGGCAGCACGGCCAGCCTGCACAATCGCTCGTCGGTCGGCCGGCTCCTCCACCGGTTCGGCGGCTGCACGGAGCTCTGGTCCAACCTCTCCAACGAGGCGGAGATGTTCGCCCTCCGCCACACCTACGGCGCCACCGTCGATTGCAAGTTCGCGGGCCGCGAGCCGATGGACTACGTGAACTCGCGCCTCATGCTGCTATGGGGCTGGAGCCCGGGCGACGGCCACTTCGGCACCGGCTCCATGCAGTACCTCCGGTGGGCCAAGCAGCGGGGCGTTCGCATGATCTGCGTGGACCCGCGCGTCACGCGCACCAGCGCCCAGGTCGCGGACGAGCACGTGTTCATTCGTCCCGGCACGGACGCCGCCATGCTGCTCGCGATGGCGGAGATGATCGTGAGCGAGGGGCTGCACGACCAGGCCTTCCTCGACCGTCACGTGCAGGGCTTCGACGAGGCCACGCTGCCCGCGGGGGCGCCCGCGGGCGCGTCGTATCGCTCCTACTTGCTGGGGCTGAGCGATGGAATCCGCAAGACGCCCGAGTGGGCCGAGCCGCTCTGCGGGGTGCCGGCCGCCACCATCCGGCGCCTCGCCCGCGAGTTCGCCACATCGAAGCCGGCGGCGCTCCACACCGGCTACGCGCCGGGCCGCACCGCGTACGGCGAGCAGTTCCACCGCGCCGCCTACGCGCTGGCCGCCCTCACCGGGAACGTCGGCATCTCGGGGGGCAACTCCGGCTGCAGCGGCGGGGCGCGTCCGCATGGGGTGAAGCGGCTGGTCGCGGGCGCCAATCCCGCGGGCGCCAAGGTGGCGTCGCCGCTGCTCGCCGATCTCCTCGAGCGCGGGCGGGCCGGGGGGTATCCCGCCGACATCAAGATGATCTACTCCGCGTGCGGTGACCTGGTGAATCAGCTGCCCAATATCGGGAAGACGGTGACCGCCCTCGAGCGCCTCGAGTTCATGGTGGTCCACGATCACTTCCTGACGCCCACCGCCCGTTACGCCGATCTCGTGCTCCCCGCCACCACGTTCTGGGAGCGGAACGACGTGCATACGCCGTGGAGCGGCAGCGGCCACTACGTGATCTACATGAAGCAGGCGATCGCGCCGGTGGGCGAGTGCCGGAACGATCGCGACATCTGCGCGGATCTCGCCCGCCGCCTCGGCCTGCCCACCGAGGACGACAAGAGCGAGGACGAGTGGCTGCGTGAGCTCACCGCAGGCTCGGAGATCGACGACTGGGAGGCCTTCCGCGCCGCCGGCGTCGCGCGCCTCGCCCCGCCCGCCGATCCCGTCGCCTTCGCGGCGGAGATCCGCGACCCCGCGGCGCACCCCTTCTCCACGCCCTCGGGCAAGATCGAGATCTACTCGTCCACGCTGGCCGCCGCCGCGAATCCGTGCGGCCTCGGCCCCATCCCCGCGCTGCCGACGTGGATCGCGCCGCCCCTACCCGCGGCGCGGCATCCGCTCCACTGCATCTCGCCCAAGTCGCGGGCGCGCACCCACTCGACGCACGACAACCAGCCGGTCCTGTCGCGCGCGGACGCGCAGGACGTGTGGATCCATCCCCGCGACGCCGCCGCTCGCGGCATCGCCGACGGCGCCCGCGTTCGCGTGTTCAACGACCGGGGCGAGACGGTGCTGCCCGCACGCGTCACCGACCGCATCGCGCCGGGCGTGGTCTCCATCAAGGAAGGCGCGTGGTTCGCGCTGGATCCGACCGGGGCGGACTCGCGCGGCTCCGCCAACGTGCTTACCGAGGATCGGGCGGCGCCCTGCGGGGCCACGACGTACAATTCCTGCCTCGTCGACGTGGCGCGCCTGGATGGCAAGCCATCACCGGCCGCGTCGTGACGGACGAGCAGCAGCGCATCCGCAGCTACCTTCAGGCGCAGGGCGCCAAGCTCACGCCCGCCGAGATGGTCGAGAAGGTGCAGGCCGCGATGCGGGAGCTGCGGGCGGCCGCCGCCCTGGTGCCACCCGCGCGCTTCACGCAGAAGCCCGGGCGCGACGAGTGGAGCGGCAACGAGGTGATGGCCCACGTGGTGGCGGCCGGCCGCTACTTCAGCGGCGCGATCATGGCGCTTTCCGCCGGTCAGCCGCTGACCGCGCGGCCCGCCGGCCGCGGCCACGAGGACGCGCCGCCGCTGCCCGCGGAGGAGTGGCTGGACATCCTCGAGCGCGATCGCGCCGAGCTCTTTGCCCGCGCCCTCACCGCCGATCCCCAGGGCCACCTGGAGGCGACCGTGGAGCACCCGTTCTTCGGCCCGCTCAACTGGCGCGAGACTCTCCTCTTCATGCGCCTCCACGATCTCGACCACGCCGGCCAGCTCAAGCAGATCGCCGCCGCGCTGGGCTGAGCCCTCCGCATGCGCATCGCCATCTCCAAGCGGCTCGCCACCGAGAACTGGCCCGAGGCCGCGGACTACGTGGTCGAGGCCGAGCGCCTGGGGGTCGACGACGTCTGGTCGGCGGAGGCGTGGGGTCACGACGCCGTCACGCCGCTCGCCTTCCTCGCCGCGCGCACCACGCGGCTGCGCCTCGGGACCGGCATCATGCAGGCAGGCACGCGCACACCGGCGCTGGTGGCGATGACCGCGATGAGCCTCTCCGCGATGTCCAACCAGCGGTTCGTCCTGGGCCTCGGAGTCAGCGGCCCGCAGGTCATCGAGGGCTGGCACGGCATCCGGTTCGACCGGCCCGTGCAGCGCATGCGCGAGATCATCGAGATCGTGCGCATGGCCGCGCGGGGAGAGCGCGTGGCCTACGAGGGCACGATCTATCGGCTTCCCCTGCCCGGCGGGGAGGGCAAGGCTCTCCGCTCGGGCGCGCCGCCGGTGCCGCCCATCCCGATCTATCTCGCCACGCTCTCGCCGAAGAGCCTCGAGTTCACCGGCGAGGTCGCGGATGGCTGGCTCGGCACCTCGTTCATGCCCGAGCACGCGCGCGTCTTCTTCGATTCGCTGGCCGCGGGGGCGGCTCGCGCGGGCCGCTCGCTCACCGACCTGGATCTCCAGGCGGGCGGGGTGGCGGCGTTCAGCGACGACGTGGAGCGCCTGGTCGCCGAGCGCAAGCCGGGCCTCGCGTTCACGCTGGGCGCCATGGGATCGGCCCGCCACAACTTCTACAACGACGCCTTCCGCCGCGCCGGCTACGAGGACGTGGCCACCGAGGTGCAGCGCCTCTGGCTCGCGGGCAAGCGGGACGAGGCCGCCACGCGCGTGCCCGACGAGATGGCGCTGAAAACCAACCTGCTCGGAACGGAGGCGATGGTCCGCGCGCGTATCGCCGCCTACCGCGCCGCCGGTGTCACGACGCTGCGGGTGGAGCCCGCCGGCAGGACGCTCCACGAGCGCCTCGCCACGCTGGCGCGCGTGATCGCACTCGCCCGCGCGTGACGGGCAGACCGCATCATCGGACCTGCTCCGCCGCGCGGACCACGTGATCCCGTGACGAACGAGCCGGCGCTCGCCTTTCGCCGGGCCACGCGAGAGGATCTCCCCGACATCGTCCGCATGCTCGCGGATGATCCGCTGGGGGCGATCGGCGTGCTCCAGCTCACGTTCATTCCCTCCACTGCCTCCGTTCTCAAGCTGTCGCTCGCGCGCTGACCCGCTGTCGGCGGCTTTTACAGGCGCGGACACCTCCTCTTTCTGTCGTGCCGCAAGTCTCTGTCGTCGCGCATTTCACGCCGCGGGCATCGCGCTTGCTGCCTCTCTCCTCGGCCGGTGCTCCCGGCCACCGACTCCCGGATTCCACGAGGTCGTCACAGCGGGAGGCGGAGAATGGGTAGGAACATTCGGTATGTCGCAGGCGCGGCCCTCGCAGCGGGGCTTCTCATCACGGGCACGGCGGACGCGTCGCCCTTCAGCTTCAGCACCAACGGCCCCGACGGCAAGATGGCGACGGCCACTCGCCCCGAGACCGCCTCCCAGTTCGAGATCGAATCGGCCGACGACTTCATCGCCCCGGGGTCGGTCCGGATCAACAGCGCGACCTTCACGGGGCTCATTCCCTCCGGCGCCTCCGTGCAGAACGTGGTGGTGGAGATCTATCGCGTCTTCCCGAATGATTCGACCGTACCCCCGTCCGGCAAGGTGCCCACGCGGAACAATTCGCCGTCGGACGTCGCCTTGGACAGCCGCGACTTTGCGAGCCACACGCTCACGTTCTCCACGAACGTGCTGGACCCGAGCTTCATGGTGCTCAACAGCGTGACACCCGGCGGCATTCACCCCTCGCCCGGGCAGACCACCGGCGGCAATGGCCCGCAGACCGGGCAAGAGGTGGAATTCGACGTGACCTTCACGACCCCGTTCCTCCTGCCCGCCGATCACTACTTCTTCGTGCCGCAGGTGGAGCTCAGCGACAACAGCACCTTCCTCTGGCTGTCCGCGCCCAGGCCGATCGTCGCGCCAGGCACGCCCATCAACCCGGATCTGCAGAGCTGGACGCGGGATCAGTTCCTCGATCCGGACTGGCTGCGCGTGGGCATGGACATCGTCGGCGGGGACACGCCTCCCGCTTTCAACGCGGTGTTCTCTCTGGAGGGCGAGCGCGTGCCCGCTCCCGCGACGGTCGAGCTCGAGGCGACCGGTCTCCTCGCCCTGGGAGCCCTCAGCGCGCTGCGCCGGCGGGCCCGCCCTTCGACCGGATCGGAGGCCCCGTAGCGTCCGTCGTTACTTCCAGGGCACCCCGCCGTGCCAGCGATTGAAGAACGTGGTCTCCGACGTCGGCTTGCGATTGTTGGGACCGAACGACCCCTGCGGATAGCCGAGGGGCACGCAGAACTGGAACGTCGCGTCCGTGGGAATGCCGAGGAGGGCGTTGACGCGGTCCATCACCTTGGCGTGGAGCGTCGTCGGCACCGAGCCGATACCGAGGGCACGGGCGGCGAGCATGAGATTTTGGACGGCGGGGATCACCGAATTGGCGCCGCCCGAGCCCGTGGAGAACGCGAGCACCACACACGGCGCATCCTTCATGGAGTCGGCGAGGCCCATGGCCGAGCGATAGTTCTTGTTGTCGGCGGGAATGTCCTCGGGCTTGGTCCACTTGTGGTCGTCCCAGCGCTTGGCCCACCATGCCTCGCGGTAGAGCGCGCCGAATTCGCGGATGACGGCCCGATCGGTGAGGACGAGGAAGCGGCCGACCTGCTGATTGCCGCCGTTGGGCGCGCGCACCGCGGCCTCGATGATCAGGCGGAGATCCGCCACCGGAATCGGATCCGGCTTGAAGCGCCGGATCGCGCGCTGGGTGAAGATAGCCTCGTTGAGCGGCATGCTGAGTCGGGACACGTCGACACCGGGGGCGCTCATCTATCGCAAAGCCTCCATGACTTCCTGAAAGGCGACCATCTGGCCGCCGCGGGTGGACGAGGGCACCACGATCAAGGTGTTGATGCCGGTGGCGTACCAGGCCTCGATGCCGTCCCGCACCTCGGCCGCGGTGCCGAACAGCGTGACCTCGCGCAGCCAGCGGTCGGACATGAGCGACGGGATGCGGTCATCCTCGCGGGCCGCGATGGCCTTGCGGATCGCCGTCATCTCCTCCTCGAAGCCCGCCTCGATCCAGTAGTTCTGATAGTTCGGTAGCTTGACGTAGTTCACCAGGGTCTTTCGATTCACCGCGGCCGCGGTGGCGCGGTCGTCGGCCACCACCGTCGGAACCATGTTGCCGATGAAGAACCTGGGATCCTTGCGCTTGGCGTCCGGCAGGTGCTTCAGCGAGGTCGCCATGTGCGAGCGCGCCGCGTTGGCCCAAACCGCGCCGTCGGCGATCTCGGCGGCGAGCGCGACCATCCGCTGACGTAGCGTGGCGAGGACGATGGGGGGCAGCTCGCCCGCTGTCTTCCCGCCCTCGCGGAGCTCGGCCACGAACTTCCGGATGTCCTCCAGCGGCTTGCCCGGCCGCACGCCCAGCCGCTGATGCGCGGGAGCGTGGCTCACCCCGACGCCGAACCGGAAGCGGCCGCCCGAAAGCTCGTGGATGAACGCGGCGGTATTCGCGAAGTCGTAGGCATGCCGCGTGTAGATGTTGGCGATGCTGGTGCCGAAGGGAATGGTCCGCGTCACCTGCGCGATGCCCTGGCAGAGGGCCATCCCGTCGTTCATGCTCGGGCAGTAAATTCCCGCATAGCCCTCCTGCTCGATCTTCTGCGCGAGCTCGAGGGTTGCGCGGCGACGGCCGGGCACCGCGGCCAGGCTCAAGGCGGGCTTGCGGGTCATCGGGACGCTCCGGCCGGTACGCATGAGGGCATCGGGACTCTTCCTCCGTGTCGGTGGTGGTCGGTGCGCCGATTCTAGCCAAACCGGCGCGGGGCTACCAGCCGGTGGCGCGGCGAGTCACCGACGAGCCCTTTAGTTCGTGGCCCGCCCTGGCACTTCGGTTGCAACTTCAAGCGTCCATGAAGCGGGACGGGGCCGGCGTGGAAGTGCTCGGCACGAAGGGGGATCCGGCGCTCCATCGGCGTGTGCTCGCGCAGATGCAGCGTCATCTCGGCCGGATAGGGCTCACGCCGGCGAGTGGGCGCGCCGCCTTCACCGATGAGAACGGACCCAAGGGTGGGCGCGCCATGCGCTGCGCCCTCACGGTGACCCTGCCCTACCGCCCCGGTATTCACGTCGAGCAGGTCGACACGGACCCGCACCGCGCCTTCGATGGTGCGATGGAAGTGCTCGAGCGCGAGCTCGCACGCTACCGCGAGCGGGACCGCGACGGCAAGCGACACCCCAAAAAGTACTTCGCGGCCAACCAGGCGGAAGCGGTCGAGCGCCCGCGCCCGACGCGCCGGAAGCGCCGCGCTCCGTGAGGTGCCTATGGATCTCGACGAAGGCTTGGTCGAGCTGGCCCGGGTACCCCCCGCGGCCACGCCGGTGGTGTCGGTCTACCTCGACACCGAGTGGACGGACGAGCAGCAACGGGAGCGGGTGCGCATCTTCCTCAAGAACGAGCTGAGGGAGGCGCGCCGCGCGGATGGGGCCGCTCGCGCCGCCGACGTCGATCTCGACTGGATCGAGGAGCAGGGCGGCGCGCTCCTGCAGCCCGATGCCGCCGAGGAGGCGCGGGGCGTGGCGCTCTTCGCCTGCGAGGCCGTCGGGCTTCGCAAACTCTTGCGGAGCCGGGTGGCGTTCGAGAGCCTCTTCGCCGTGGATGCGGCGCCCCGCCTGCGTCCGCTCGCCGAGGCGCGTGACGCCGCCCCGTCCGCGCTGCTCGTCTTCGTCGATACGGAGAACGGTCGCCTCCTCACCCTCACGCCGGCCGGCCTCGGCGAGGAACTGGACGTCCAGACCGAGGTGCCCGGACACCACAAGCAGGGCGGGAGCGCCGCCGAGCGTCTGCAACGGCACTTTCACGAAGAGCGAGCGCGTCACTACGAGCGCGTCGCCCAGCTCGTGATCCACGCGGTGGACGCCCAAGGCGTCCGACTCATCGTGCTCGCCGGCGACGAGCGCAACACCGCGCTCTTCCGTGGCGATCTGCCCGATCGGACCGCGCGCTACGTGGTCGGCACGGTGCCGGGCGCGCACTACGAGCCCTTCGAGGCCATCGCCGCGCGCGCCTCCGAAGTCCTCACGCGCGTCGATCAGCAGGCGGAGATCGCCGACGTGGGGGCCGCGCTGGTGGCCGCGGCCAAGCGCGGCAAGGCCGCGGCGGGAGCTTCCGCCGTCGTGGAGGCGGCGAACCAGGATGCCGTCTCTCGCCTGTACGTGCTGAAGGGCTGGACCGAGCCCGGTCGAAAATGCCTGCGCTGCGGCATGCTGGGCGTGGGATTCACCTGGAGCTGCCCGGTATGCGGTGGGGACGCGCACACCGTGGAGCTCGCCGAGGCGATCATCCAGCGCGTGGTGAGCGCCGGCGGCGAGGTGGAGCCGGTGCAGACGCACGATGGACTGGCCAAGGCCGGCGGCATCGCCGCCGACCTGCGCCACCCGCTCTGACGCCTCGGCTCGCGGCGGCCTAGACGCCGCCGGTCACCACCAGGGTCTGCCCGCTGACGTAGTCCGAATCCGGACTGCAGAAGAGATAAATCGCGCCCGCCGCCTCCGCCGGCGTGCCGCCGCGGCCAAGCGGAATGGTCTGGTTCATCGCCGCAATGCGCGAGCCCTGCACTCCCACCCGCACCTTGCGCCCGTCCACCTCGATCGTGCCGGCCTCGCCCTCGGCGAGCGGCTGAGTGAGGCGCGTCTGGATGTACCCGAACGCCACGCAGTTCACCGTCACGTTGTAGCGGCCCCACTCCTTCGCCAGGGTCTTGGTGACGCCGACCATCGCCGCCTTGCCGGCGGAATAGTTCACCTGGCCCGCGTTGCCGTTGGTGCCGGAGGTGGACGACACGTTCACGATCTTCCTGACTATCCTCTGACCACTTTTTGTTTCGGCCTCCACCACGGGCCGGAGGTAGTTGGCGAAGGCGCGCAGGATGCGGAACGGGGCGGTGACGTGGACGTCGATGATCGCGTACCACTGCTCGTCGGTCATCTTCTGGATCACGTTGTCCCACGTGTACCCGGCGTTGTTCACGATCACGTGGACGCCGCCGAGCTGCTTCACCGCGGTCTCGACGATGCGGTCGCCGAAGTCCGTCGCGGTGACATTTCCCACGCAGGCCACCGCCTTGCGTCCCAGTTTCTCCACGAGCGCGATGGTCTCCCGCGCCGGCTCGTCGTCGAGATCGTTCACCACGACGTTGGCGCCGTCGCGCGCGAGACGCAGCGCTACTTCTCTGCCGATGCCCCGTCCCGAGCCCGTGACGATGGCGACCTTGCCGTCCAGCTGACCCATGATGGCCTCCACAGAATGGTCGATGGATGCGAGGGAGCCATGATAGGCGCGCGCCGCGGGCCCGGCAAGGGGGACCGCGCCCATGCTATCCTCGGCGCCGTGCCCGAGCTTCTCTCCTCCCTCGCCGCACCGCTCGCCGCGCGCCTCGTCGCGCGGGGGGACACGGTGGCAGTGTCCGAGTCGTCCACCGGCGGGCTCATCGCGGCCGCGCTCCTGTCCATCCCCGGGGCCTCGAAGTACTTCATGGGCGGCGGCGTGATCTACACCCTGGGCGCTCGCCGGGCGCTCTTGACGCTGCCCGACGAGGCGGTCAAGGGCATTCGCTCCAGCACGGAGGCTGCCGCGCTCATCAACGCGAGAACGATTCGCGAGCGCCTCGGCACCACGTGGGCCATCGGCGAGACCGGCGCCGCCGGCCCCACCGGCAACCGCTACGGCGACGCCGCCGGGCACACCTGCGTGGCGGTGGTGGGCCCGGTGGAGCGCGCGCGCACCATCGAGACCCGCCGCAGCGACCGCGAGGCCAACATGTGGGCCTTCACCCGCGCCGCCCTCGACCTCCTCGCGGAATGTCTCGCGGATGCGGAGCCCCGGCCTTGAGCGCGCTCGGCACGCCGTCCGATCGCGACCTCACCGCTGGACGACACATCGTCGACGGTTCATCCCGAATCGTCGTCCTCACCGGGGCGGGCATCTCCACCGAGTCAGGCATTCCTGACTTCCGGGGGCCCCAGGGCGTGTGGACGCGCGACCCCAAGGCAGAGAAGATGGCCACGATCCAGCACTATGTGGCCGATCCCGAGGTGCGCAAGCTCGCCTGGCAGAGCCGGCTCGAGTCGCCCGCCTGGACAGCCGAGCCCAATGCCGGCCACCGCGCGCTGGTCGTCCTCGAGCGACGCGGGAAGCTCGACACCCTGATCACGCAGAACGTGGACGGCCTCCACGTGAAGGCGGGCTCCGATCCCGCCCGCATCGTACAGATCCACGGGACCATGCGGGAAGTGGTCTGCCTGTCGTGCAACGAGCGCGCACCGATGGAGCGGGCGCTCGCCCGTGTGCGCGCGGGCGAGGCCGATCCCGCGTGCCGCTCCTGCGGCGGCATCCTGAAGTCCGCCACGATCTCGTTCGGCCAGGCCCTCGTCCGCGAGGACCTCGAGCGCGCCCAGCGCGCCGCCGAGCGCTGTGATCTCCTCCTCGCAGTGGGCACCACGCTCGCCGTCTTCCCCATCGCCGGCGTGGTGCCGGTGGCCAAGGAGGCGGGGGCGCGCGTCGTCATTCTCAACGCCGAGCCCACCGCGATGGACGATCTCGCCGACGTCGTTCTGCGCGGCTCGATCGGCCAGGTCCTGCCCCGTCTCGTCGGCGCCGACTGAGGACTCTCCATGGCGGTGACCCGCTTCGAGGTGATCATGCGCCGGCCGCTCGCCGGCGGCGCGCCGTTCCGCGGCTCGAGCGGTGAGGTCGGGCCCTACGAGGAGCTCAAGGGGCGGCTGCACTTCGCCATCGATCCGCTCCATGCCGCCAACCGGCGCATCACCGACGTGGAGCTGGCTCCGCGCAACGCGGCCGGCCGCGTCGAGTGGTGGAGCGACGTGTCGATCCTCCTGCCCGTGAATCGGGCGCGGTGCAGCGGGCGTGTGCTGGCCGACGTGGTCAATCGCGGCAACACCGTCGCGGTCCCGAACTTCAACCGCGCCACCCGGCCGGCCTTCGTCCCCGGCGCGGAGCCGAACCCGCCCATCGACGTGGGCGACGGGTTCCTCATGAAGCGCGGCTGGGTCGTGATGTCGTGCGGCTGGCAGTGTGACGTGCCGGAGATCGCCGGCCTCTACCGCATGCAGGCCCCGGAGGCGCGCGACGCCGAGGGCCGTCCGCTCCGCGGCCGTGTCTACACTCAGCTCCAGTCAGCGCGCGACGTGCCCGACTTCCTCCTGTCCGACCGCGGCCACCTCGCCTATCGCGCCGCCGACCTCGACGAGCGGGACGCCCTCTTGACCGTGCGCGACCAGCCCGACGGGCCGGCGGAGGTGATCCCGCGCGAGCGCTGGCGCTTCGCGCGCGTGGAGAGCGGGCGGGTGATTCCCGATCCGCGCCACATCCAGCTCGACGGCGGGTTCACCAAGGGGCGGCTCTACCAGATCACCTACACCGCCGAGGGCGCGCCGGTGCTGGGCCTCTCGATGGCGGCGCTGCGCGAGGCGGTGTCCTGGCTCAAGCACGGCGGCGCCGCCGACGGCAACCCCGCGCCCGGCGCCATCCGGTGGGCGTACGCGTATGGGCGGTCACAGACCGGCCGGCTCCTTCGCACGTTCGCCTACGAGGACCTGAACCTCGACGAGGCCGGGCGCGAGGCGTTCGACGGGATCTTCGCCAACGTGGCGGGCGGGATGCGGGGCGAGTTCAACCAGCGGTTCGGCCAGAACTCGAAGGACCGCAATCACATGATGATGCATCTGTTCCCGTTCTCCGATCAGCCGGCGACCGATCCGGACACCGGGCTGAAGGATGCTCTCCACGCGCGGCTGGACGCGCGGGGCAGCCGGCTGCGCGCCTTCTACACCAACACCTCCGCCGAGTATCACCGCGGCGACGCCTCGCTGGTGCACACCGATCCCGACGGCGAGCGCGACATGGCCCATGGGCCCAACGTGCGCGTGTACCACTACGCGGGCACCGAGCACGGCCTCGGCATCTGGCCGCCCAGCAACCTCCAGATCGCTCCCGCCGACCCTACCGGCGCGGTCGACAAGTCCCAGAACCTCCGCGGGATCGTGGACTACTCCTCCCTGCTTCGCGCCGGGCTCGTGAATCTCGACCGCTGGGTCACCGAGGGCGTGGAGCCCCCGCCGAGCCGGCATCCCCGCGTCGCCGACGGCACCGCGGTGCCGTCCGAGCGGCTGGCCCCTCGCTTCACCGCCATCCCGGGCGCGCATTACCTTCCCCATCACGCCAAGCCGCGCCGCCTCGACTGGACCACGCTGCCGCCGACGCCGGGCCGCGCTTTCGGCTCGCTCGTCTCCGCGGTGGACGCCGACGGCAACGAGGTCGCGGGCATCGTGCTGCCCGAGCTGGCGGTCCCGGTGGCGACCCACACGGGCTGGACTCTCCGGCATCCGGACATCGGCGGCGCCCAACAGCTCCTCGTGTTCGGCGGCGCGACCCTGCCGTTCGCGCGCACGCGCGCCGAGCGGGAGGCTGCCGGCGATCGGCGCCTCTCCCTCGAAGAGCGCTACGGGTCGCGGGCGGAGTACCTGGCGCGAGTGCGGGAGGCGGCCATCGCCCTCGCGCGAAGCGGCTATCTCCTGGAAGACGACATCGAGCTCTCGGTGGCGACGGCGGCGCGCTTCTGGGATCATCCATTCTCCGATCCAGACCGCATGCATCGAGGAGAGCCATGACGTCGAATCTGGCCGACCGGTTCCAGACCCTGCACGAGATCGTCAAGGCGGCACGCCACAACCTCGCGCCGGGCCCGTGGGACTACCTCATGGGCGGCACGGAGACCGAGACCACGCTGCGCCGCAACCGGCAGGCGCTGGACTCCCTCGCCTTCCGGCCGCGCGTGCTCCGCGACGTGCGCGGCGTGGACGCGTCTTCCACGCTCTTCGGCCGGCGGGTGCGCCTGCCCGTCATGCTCGCGCCCATCGGCTCCATCGAGTCGTTCACTCCGGGCGGCGGCGCCACCGCCGCGATCGGCTCGGGCGAGTTCGGCGTTCCGCAGATGCTGTCGTCCGCGTGCAACCCCGGGCTGGAAGCCACCGCGGCCGCCGCGGACAACTTCCGCATCTTCCAGCTCTACGTGCGGGGGGACGACCAGTTCGTCGACGATCACGTCAAGCGCGCGATCAACCACGGCTATGCCGCCTTCTGTATGACGGTGGACACCGCCATGTACAGCAGGCGCGAGCGGGACCTCGCTCGGCGCTTCGTGAAGCCGTGGCGCCAGAACGTCACCGGCGTGGACTTCCAGGCGGCGCTGTCGTGGGAACAGGTCAAGCGCTTCAAGGACCGCCACTCCATCCCGCTCATCCTCAAGGGCATCGCCACCGCGGAGGACGCGGCGATCGCGGTGGAGCACGGGGTGGACGGGGTGTACGTGTCCAATCACGGCGGGCGCCAGCTCGATCACGGTGCGGGCAGCACCGACGTGCTGCCGGAAGTTGTCGCGGCGGTGGGCGGGCGCGCCACCATTTTCGTGGACGGCGGCTACTCGCGGGGCACCGACGTGGTGAAGGCGATCGCACTCGGCGCGCAGGTCGTCGGTCTCGGGCGCTTGCCCTGCTGCGGCCTCGCCGCCGCGGGGGCGCCCGGCCTCGTCCGCACCCTCGAGCTGCTCGAGGAGGAGACGCGCATCGCGATGGGCCTGCTCGGCGTCACGAGGCTTGCGCAGCTCGACCGCAGCTATCTCCGGCCCGCCACCCCCGTCGTCCTACCCCACGCGACCAGCGCCTTCCCGCTGCTCGGCGAAGGCTACTAGAGAGGAGCGCCCCATGCCCGACACCGCGCGTCTCGCCGTCTTCCACGGCACCGGCACCCCGTTCGAGATCCGCGAGTACCCCGTGCCCGAGCCGGAGCCGGGCGCCATGCTCGTCAAGATCGCCCTCGCCAACGTGTGCGGCTCCGACATGCACTACTGGCGGGGCGAGCAGGACTACAAGAAGATGGGCCGCCCGCTGCCGCTGAATACCGGCCACGAGCACGTGGGCACGGTGGCCAAGCTTGGTCCCGGCGTCACCACCGACACCGCGGGGCAGCCGCTCGCGGTGGGCGACCGCGTGCTCTACCGCTACTTCTTCCCGTGCGGGCGCTGCAAGGCATGCCTGCGCCGTCAGTTCAAGTCGTGCCCGGTGCGGCAGGCCAACTGGCTCGTGTCGTGCGAGGTATGGCCGCACTTCCAGGGCGGCTTCGGCCAGTACTTCTACCTCCGGCCCAATCACGCGGTCTTCAAGCTCGGCGCCGAGATCACCGACGAGATGGCCGCGGGGATCAACTGCGCGTACACCCAGGTGTACGCGGGGCTCGACATCGCCGCCCTCCGCGCGGGGCAGACCGTGGTCGTGCAGGGGGCGGGCGGACTCGGCGTCTACGCATGCGCGGTGGCGCGCGAGATGGGCGCCAGCCAGGTCATCGTCATCGACGGGATCGACGAGCGCCTGGAGCTGGCCAAGCAGTTCGGCGCCACCGACGTGGTGGACATGCGGCGCGACTCCACGCCCGCGGAGCGCATCGAGCGCGTGAAGAAGCTCACCGACGGCTGGGGCGGCGACGTCGTGCTCGAGCTGGTCGGCCATCCCGGCGTGGTGGACGAGGGCCTGCGCATGACCGCGCCCGAGGGCACCTACCTCGAAGTCGGCAACATCAACGTGGGCTGGAAGGCCGAGTTCGACCCCTCGTGGATCATCTTCGGCAACCGCCGCATCATCGGCCTCGCCCACTACGAGGCCGAGCATCTCCGCGGCGCCCTCGACCTCATGCGCCGCACGCTCACGAAGTACCCCTGGGGACGGGTGGTCTCCCACAAGTTCCCGCTGGAGGAGATCAACGAGGCCTTCACTCAGCAGGACAAGGGGCACGTGACGCGCGCGGCCATCGTTCCGAACTGAGCCGCGGACACAGCAAGGGGGAGGAGCGCTCGCTCCTCCCCCGGCTCTCCGCGGCGGTCGCTACGGCAGGCTGACCGTGGTCGAGTCGCCGGACGCCGAGACCGTGAACGTCCCGGACGCGGTCGAGCTATAGCCATACGCCGTCCAGCCCGCGGGCGCGGCCGGCGTCGAGGCCATGAAGGGACCGGCGGTCTGCCCCAGACTGTTCGTGGCCACCGAGTTCAGATCCGAGAGCGCGGTCGGCAGCGTGCCCATGTGCGCGGAGTACATGCTCACCGCGGAGGCGAGCGTACGGGCGTCGGCCTGCGCCTTGGCGATGCGGGCGCGCGCCTGGATGTTCGCGTACAGCGGGATCGCGATGGCCGCGAGGATCCCGATGATCGCCACCACGATCATCAGCTCGATGAGCGTGAAGCCGCGCTGAGTACTCAGCATCGTCCGCTTCTTGTGCCAGAAGGCCCGCATGTCGAATCTCCTCTGCATGAGGTGGGTGGGCCGCTCGCTCGACCTCTAGCGATCGTACTATGCGGCCTCTCGCCCGCGAACTTTTTACCCGGGGGAGAGGCTCGCGCCCCTCCCCCGGACGGGCATGGAGGCCGTTACGGCAGGCTGACAGTGGTCGAGTCGCCGGCGGTCGAAACGTTGAACGTCCCGGCGGCGGTGGAGCTGTAGGAGTACGCCGTCCAGCCAGCAGGCGGCGGCGGCGTGGAGGGCATGAAGGGACCGGCGGTCTGACCCAGGCTGTTGGTGAGCGCCGAGTTCAGGGCCGTGAGATCGGGCGGGAGCGAGCCCATGTGGGCGAAGTACATGCTCACCGCCGAGGCGAGCGTACGGGCGTCGGCCTGCGCCTTGGCGATACGGGCGCGGGCTTGGATGTTCGCATACAACGGAAGCGCGATGGCCGCGAGGATCCCGATGATGGCCACCACGATCATCAGCTCGATGAGCGTGAAGCCGCGCTGGGTACCCAGCACCTTCCGCTTCGTGTGCCAGAAGGCCAGCATGTTCAATCTCCCTCTATGAGTTGTCTTACGGGGGAGAGGCTTTCGCCCCTCCCCCGGGTGTCTGTGAAAGTCGTTACGGCAGGCTGACGGTGGTCGAGTCGCCGGACGCCGAGATCGTGAACGTCCCGGTCGCGGTCGAGCTATAGCCATACGCCGTCCAGCCAGCGGGCGACGCCGGCGTGGAGGCCATGAAGGGACCGGCGGTCTGGCCCAGGCTGTTCGTCGCCACCGAGTTCAGGTCCGAGAGCGCGGTCGGCAGCGTGCCCATGTGCGCGGAGTACATGCTCACCGCGGAGGCGAGCGTACGAGAATCGGCCTGCGCCTTGGCGATGCGGGCGCGCGCCTGGATGTTCGCGTATAGCGGGATCGCGATGGCCGCGAGGATACCGATGATGGCCACCACGATCATGAGCTCGATGAGGGTGAAGCCGCGCTGGTTGCCCAGCATCGTCCGCTTCTTGTGCCAGAAGGTCAGCATGTCGAGTCTCCTCTTATGTCAGTTGTGTTGGTGTCGTGTCGATTGATTCAGCTGCCATACGTCCCCCATTGGTGCATCGGGTGTGCCAGTGCCATTACGCGATCCGGGGGCACAAGTGCTGGATTTAGCTGATCCTGAAAGAAGTGCAGGGTGACGGCGGGGAGCAGCCGAAGCGGAAAACGTCAGGCGGCCGTGGGGCCGCGGCGGGCGAAAAAAACGGGGGAGGGACTCTCGCCCCTCCCCCGGGTCTGCGTGACGCTCGCTACGGCAGGCTGACGGTGGTCGAGTCGCCGGACGCCGAGATCGTGAACGTCCCGGCCGCAGCGGAGCTGTACCCATACGCCGTCCAGCCCGCAGGCGCGGCCGGCGTCGAGGCCATGAAGGGACCGGCGGTCTGCCCCAGGCTGTTCGTGGCCACCGAGTTCAGGGCGGCCAGGCCGGTCGGGAGCGTGCCCATGTGGGCCGAGTACATGCTCACGGCCGAGGCGAGCGTACGGGCGTCGGCCTGCGCCTTCGCGATGCGGGCGCGAGCCTGGATGTTCGCGTACAGCGGGATCGCGATGGCTGCGAGGATACCGATGATGGCCACCACGATCATCAGCTCGATGAGCGTGAAGCCGCGCTGGCTGCCCAGCGCCGTCCGCTTCCTGTGCCAGAAACTCAGCATGCAATGTCCCCCTGTGTGAGTTGGGTCGATCGGTCGTCGTAGCGTACCCACTCCCCGTGCACGTGGGGTGCCATGCTGCCCAGGCGGAAACCCCTGGAAAAGCGCGCACATCCGCGCCGCGAATCAATTTCGTGAGTCGACGGCGTTGCGGGGTGACGCTCGCCTGTTCGATGCCTGACAGGGTCGGTAAGGGGCGTGAATCAGGGTTGAAGGCGCGTCGCGCTCCAGGGGCCGCCGCTGAATCCGTCGGCCTCGCTCGTGAGCGTGCGCGTCCACACCGCGCGGTCGTGCGCGCGCGCGGGCTGGCCCACCCAGAGCTCCACGCGCTCGGCCCACACGCGATAGCCGCCCCAGCGGGGCGGGCGCGCGATCTCGGCGCCCGCGTTGCGGCCGGCCGCCTCGACCTTGGCGAGGAAGGCCGCGCGCGACGCGATGGGCAGGCTCTGCTCGCTCGCGATCGCGGCCACGCGCGCATCCACCGGGCGCGTGGTCCAGTAGCGGTCCGAGTCGGCCTCGGGCGCCCAGGACACCGGCCCGTCCACGCGGATCTGACGCTCGAACACGTCCCAGTGGAACACCACCGAGGCGCGAGGGTTCGCCGCGAGTGCATGGCCCTTGGCGCTGCCGCGGTCCGTGTAGAAGACCAGCCAGCCCGCCTTGGCGTCGAAGCCGCGGCAGATGACCATCCGCGCGGCGGGGCGGCCATCGGCGTCCACGGTGGCCAGCGCCATCGCGGTAGCGGTCTTCACCGACCTGGAGGCCTCCGCGATCCACGCCTCCATCAGCGGAAGGGGATCGGCGGGGAGCGGCTCCGGCAAGGGCTCTTTCATGCCGGGAGCATACAATGAGCGGCGGGCATCTCGCGATGCGCTACATCCTCCCGTGCCTGCTCCCCAGCCCCGTGCGCGAGTACCACCAGGCCCTGGTGGACGAGCTGGCCGCGCGCTTCGACCTCCGCATGACGCAGCGTCAGGGGATTCCCGCCCACTTCACGCTGAAATATCACTTCGAGACTGACGACATCGCGCCTGTCGAGACCCTCCTCGCCGACTTCGCGAGCGGGCATGCCGCGGCCCCGGTGACGGTGGGCCACTTCGGCCACTTCGACGAAAACGTGGTGTTCGCCACCGTGACATTTTCCCCGGCCGCGCAGATGCTGCTCGAGGCGCTCGGCACCGCGCTGCGCCACCTCCCGTGGATGCCGTGGAGCCCGCACGACGGCGCTCAGCTGCGTCCCCACATGACGCTCGTCGAGGACTGCCGCGCGCGCTTCGGCGAAGTCTGGCGCCACCTCGCCGGACGGGCCCGCCAGTTTCCGGCGGCGCTCGACAACCTCACGCTGCTTCGCCAGACGGGTACGGATGAGGACGGGCTCACCCGCTGGGCCACACACCGGACCTTCAGGCTCGTCGGCGCGCCCGAGCCCCGGGGCGGTGCCAGTCCTCCACGGTGAGCGCCCAGCGCTCGTGGGCGCGCCAGCGGCCGCCGATCTTGCGATAGCGCGGCGACAGGCCCTCGCGGCGGAATCCCGCGCGGCGCACCAGCGCGATCGAAGCGCGATTGCCGGCTGAATGTTGGCCTCCACGCGGTGGAGGCGCAACCGGCCGAAGCCGATGCGCAGGGTGAGGGTAAGCGCCTCGGTCAGGTCGCGCCGGGGCGCATATGGCGCGCCGATCTGATACCCGAGATCGCCGCTCTTGAACACCCCGCGCACGATCTCGCTCACGTTGACGCCCCCCTTCGCTCGGGCGCGGCGCGCGCCGGAGCACCCGGCGGCCGCGGGCGCCCGCGATCATCGGCGCCGGCGGTAGAGGACGATCGAGACCAGCGACATCTTGAGCTCGCCGGCCTGGTTCGACACGCGGCTCTCCACCTTGACCACGCCGATCTCCGGCCGGCTCCGCGACTCCGTCTTCTCGAGCACCCGGCTCTCCACCGAGAGGACGTCGCCAGGCCGGACAGGCTTCACCCACTTGAGGTCGTCGAAGCCCAGGGCCCCGCTGGTGGCGGCGCGCGGGATCGAGTGGTCGTTCAGCATGCGGATCAGCATGGCGCCGGTGTGCCAGCCGCTGGCGATGAGGCCGCCGAACGGGCTCGCCTTGGCCGCCTCCTCGTCCAGGTGAAACGGCTGCGGGTCGAATTGCCGGGCGTACTCGATGATCTCCTCGCGCGTGACCTCGTAGCGGCCGAAGCGCTCGGTGTCGCCGACCTTCACGTCCTCGAAGTAGAGGAGATCGCTCACGCCGCGCCTCCCGCCGCCGCGGCGCGCCGCTGAAACATGCCCACACCGATGACGGTCAGCACCACCTCACCGTGCTGATTCAGCATGTCCGCGCGGCGCCGGATGAAGCCGATGGGCTTCGACTTCGACGGCCAGCTCTCGGTGATCTCGGTGCGCACGGTGACGGTGTCGCCCGGCCGCACGGGCTTGAGCCACCGGCACGAATCGATGCCGGGAGAGCCCACGCCGGCCAGCTGCTCGCGGCGCATGTGCTCGACGCTCATGCGCATCATGATCGCGCAGGAATGCCAGCCGCTCGCGATGAGCCCCCCGAAGATCGAGCGCTTCGCCGCCTCGCGATCCAGGTGGAACGGCTGGGGGTCGTACTTCTTGGCGAAGGCGAGGATCTCCTCCTCCGTCACCGTGTAGCTGCCGAGGTCACCCCGGTCGCCGACCTTGATGTCTTCCCAGTACCTCATCCGATTCCTTTCTCGAGACGCGGGTCCAGCGCGTCACGCAGCCAGTCCCCGCAGAGGTTGATGGCGAGCACGAGCACGAGGATGGCCAGCCCGGGGAACAGGGCGAGCCACCAGCCGGTCGTGATGTAGTTGCGTCCCTCGTCCAGCATGGCGCCCCAGCTCGGCGTGGGCGGAGGCAGTCCCAGCCCAAGGAACGACAGCGAGGCCTCCGCGATGATGGTGCGAGCCACCGAGAACGTCGTCACGACCATCAGCGGCGGCAGCACGTTGGGCAGGAGATGCCGCCGCACCACGTGGCCGGCCGGCGCGCCCAGCGCCCGCGCCGCCGCCACGAAGTCGCGCTCCTTCAGCGAGAGCGCCTCGCCGCGGGCGATCCGCGCATAGGTCACCCAGCCGCTGGCGCCCAGCACGAGGATCATGTTCGTGAGGCTCGCCCCCAACACCGCGGTGACGGCTACGCCCAGCAAGAGCACGGGGAAGGCGAGCTGGACGTCGCCCACCCGCATGAGGAGATCGTCCGCCCAGCCACCGCGATACCCGGCGGCGAGACCAAGCGCCACGCCCACCACGCCGGCCAGCAGCACCGCGGCGAGCCCCACCACGAGCGACACGCGCGCCCCGTGGACGAGCCGGCTCAGCACGTCGCGTCCCAGCGTGTCCGTGCCGAGCGGATGCTGGGGGCTGCCGCCCGTCGCCCACATCGGCGGCGTGAGACGCTCGAGGAGCCGGTTCTTCACGGGATCGCCGGGCGAGAGAACCGGCGCGAGCGCCGCGGCAAGGACGGCCAGGACGATGATGGCGAGCCCGAGCAGCGCGGGCAGATCGCGCCGGAGCCTCATGCCAGCCGCACCCGCGGGTCGAGCACCGTGTAGAGCACGTCGACCACGAAGTTGACGCCCGCGAAGATCACCGCGAACACGAAGACGCCGGCCTGGATCACGGGGAAGTCGCGACCTGGCACCGCCTGCACGATCAGCCGTCCCAGCCCGGGCCACGAGAACACCGTCTCGATGATGATGGCGCCGCTCAGCATGAACCCCAGCGAGAGCCCGGTGACGGTGAGCACGGGCAGCGCCGCGTTGCGGAGCGCGTGCCGATAGATGACGCCGCGCTCGGCCAGGCCCTTGGCGCGCGCGGTGCGCACGTAGTCCTCGCCCAGCACCTCGAGCATGCCCGAGCGCACGAGCCGCACGTTCTGGGCGAGCGGCGCCGCGGCCAGCGTCACCGCGGGCAGGATCAGGTGACGGAGGCTGCCCGCGCCGTAGGCGGGCAACAGCCCGCCGAGCTCCACCGCGAAGAGGAGGATCAGCATGATCCCCAGCCAGAAGGCGGGCATCGACTGGAGGAACAGGGAGGCGAGCCGGCTCCCATGATCCATCCAGCCTCCGCGATGCGTCGCGGAGAGCACGCCGAGCGGTACCGCCACGAGCGTGGACAGGAGGAGGGCCGCCGTCGCGAGCACGGCGGTGGCGGGCCAGAGATGCTCGAGCACCATGCCGAGCGCGGGACGCCGGGTCTGGATGGACGGGCCGAAGTCGCCGCGCCCGATGGCAAGGAGGAAGTCCCCGTACTGCACGACGAGCGGGCGATCGAGCCCGAGGAGGCGCCGCGTGTACTCGATCTCCGCCTGGGTGGCGGTGGGGTCTACGAGGAACGCAGCGGGGTCGCCGGTCAGGCGGACGAGAAAGAAGACGACGGTGACGACGCCCCAGACGACCACGAGCGCGTGGAGGAGCCGCCGCAGCAGGAAGGCCCGCATCCGATCATTTCCGGAGAGCCACGCCGCGGAAGTCCATGTGCAGCTCGGGCAGCGGCGCGAAGCCGAGCACGCGCGCGCTGTGGGCGTAGATCTTGATCTCCTGGTAGAGCGGCACCACCGGAGACCAGTCGCGGATCTGTCGCTGGAGATCGGCCAGGATCCGGAGCCGCTTGCCGGGATCGAGCTCCCGCCGCGAAGCCTGATAGAGCGCGGCGAGCTCCGGCGTGAACGGCGTCCAGTTCACCAGCGTGTAGCTGGCCCAGTCGCGCACCTGGTCCTCGGCATCCACGCTGTTGCTGGTGCGGCACGCGGTGAACCCGCCGTTGGGCGGGAGCGTCCCCTTGGTGAGGGTCTGGAGGAGCGTGCCGAAATCGAGCGGCTTCACCACCACCCCCACCCCGACGTCCTTCAGCATCTCCACCACCGCCGCCGTCATCTCGTCGAAGGCCTGCCCGTAGTGCTTCGCGGGGAAGAGGAGCTGCAGTGTCAGGGCCTCGCCGCCCTTGTCCACCACGCCGTCGCCGTCGGTGTCGCGCCAGCCCGCCTCGGCGAGCAGCGCCTTGGCGCGGGCGAGATCGAAGGCGTACGGCTCCTGGGCGGCGTAGCCATACATCACGGTGGCGACCGGCGAGGCATTGGCGAGCGCGTAGCCGCCGAAGATCTTCTTGATGATCCCGTCGCGATTGATGGCGTGGTTCAGGGCCAGCCGCAGGCGCTGGTCGGCAAACAGCCCGTCCTTGCCGCCCGAGTCGTACTTGTCCTTGGGCCGTCCGTTGACGTAGAGCCGGCATCCGAGCTTCTGCGCGGCGCTCACCACCTTGAAGGCCGCATCGCGCTGGAGCGCGGCGGCGTCGATGGGGGGCACCGCTTCGATCAGCCCAACCTGCCCGGCGCGCAGGGCGGCGATGCGCGCCGCGCCTTCCGGGATGGTCTGGAAGCGCATGCGCCTGTAGAGCGGCGGAGCACCCCAGTAGCCGTCCCAGCGCTCGAAGCGCATGCTGTCCTTGCGCTTCCACTCGACCATGCGCCAGGGCCCCGTGCCGATGGGCCGCTCGTTGAGCGCGTCCACCCCGTTCTTGACCGTGGAGGCGCGCGGCACCAGCGGCTCACGCCCGAGCGCGTCCCACAGCATGGCCACCGGCTCGCTCGTGTGCACGCGCACCGTGAGGTCGTTCACCTTCTCCCACTTCGTCACCATGGGATAGAGCTTCTCGAACGACGTCCCCGCAGCCACGTCCTTGATGCCCCACTTGTCGAGGTTCTTCCGGAACATCCGGTCGAAGTTGAACAGGACGGTGTCGGCGTTGAACGGCTCGCCGTCGTGGAAGCGCACGTTGGGGCGCAGCGTGAACTCCCAGAGGTTGTCGTTGATCGCCTTCCACGTCAGGGCCAGCCCGGGCTGGGGCTTCCCCGCCGCATCCACGTCCACCAGGCTCTCGAACACCTGTCGGATGTAGTTGGAGCGGATCGAGCCCATGCCGATGCGCGGGTCCATGTTGTTGGTGTCGTCGGCGAGGGCCACCACGAGCTCCGCGTCGGCATCGATGGCCTGCCCATCGACCACGCGGGGCGGGTCGGCAGGCTGCGCGGGGTGGGGACCGAGCCCGACGGCGAGGAGCGCGGTCAGCAGGGCGATTCCGATCGAGCGCGTCATGGCGAGAGCCCACTACACCAGAGGGGCGCCGCTCGTGTCAATCGGCCGGCGTGCGCGGCGGTCCGCCCACCCGGCCTGCCTTGACTTGCCCTGGCGAATGACCTACAAAACCCGAGACGCTACCCGCTTCCGGAGGAGCCTCCATGGCCTACTCGAAGGACTCGAAATCCGCCGCCGTTCGCGCCCACCTGGACCATCCCGTGATCGACGGCGACGGCCACTGGCTGGAGCCGGTTCCAATCTTCCTCGACTATCTTCGCCAGGCCGCGGGCCCCGGGGTGGCCGAGCGCTTCGTGAAGAAGCAGACGGAAGCCGGCTGGTACGAATGGAGCCGCCCGGAGCGCCGCGAGCGGCGGCAGCACCGACCCACGTGGTGGGGCGAGCCGGCCGACACGCTCGACCGCGCCACCGCCATGGTGCCCGCGCTCTTCCACGAGCGCCTCGACGACTTCGGCATCGACTTCTGCCTGCTCTACACCTCGCTGGGCCTCTTCCACATCGGCAACCCCGACGAGGAGCTGCGCCGCGCCTGTGCCCGCGCGGTGAACCGGATGAACGCGGAGATGTTCGCCCCCTATCGCACCCGCATCGCCCCCGCGGCGGTGGTGCCGGTGTACACGCCGCAGGAGGCCATCGAGGAGGCCACCTACGCGGTGCGCGAGCTGGGCATGAAGGTGATCATGATCGCGAACCACGTGAAGCGCCCGGTGCCGGCGGCGGTGAAGGCGGGCGGCGATTCCGCGTACGTCCGTCAGGTCATCGATTCCCTCGCCTATGACAGCGACCTCGACTACGACCCCTTCTGGGCGAAGTGCCTCGAGCTCAAGGTCGCGGTGACCGCGCACTCCGGCAGCATGGGCTGGCACGGTCGCGAGACGGTGGACAACTTCACCTACAACCACATCGGTCACTTCGCCGCGGCGAGCCACGCCTTCGCCAAGGCGCTCATCATCGGCGGCGTGGTGAAGCGCTTCCCCGCCCTCAAGTTCGCCATGCTGGAGGGCGGCGTGGGCTGGGCGTGCAATCTCCTCACCGACCTGGTGGGCCACTGGGTCAAGCGCAACGGCGCGGCGATGGAGCGCCACGTGCGCCCGACCAACCTCGACCGCGCCCGGCTCTCCGAGCTGTTCGCCCGGTGGGGCGGCACGGTCTACGAGAAGAAGCTGACGGAGATCCTCGACGCGCCGAGCCTCGTCCCCCCCTTCAAGACGGTGGAGGAGATGACGGCGCGCGAGTACAAGGAGCAGCTCGACGACTTCGCCGCCGCCGGCATCGACTCGATCGAGACGCTCAAGCGGCAGTTCGCCGACCACTTCTACTTCGGCTGCGAGGCCGACGATCCGATGACCGCGTGGGCGTTCGACCGCCATGGCTATCACCGGCTGAACCCGATCTTCTCCTCCGACGTGGGCCACTTCGACGTCACCGACATGACCGAGGTGCTGGAGGAGGCGTGGGAGCTGGTGGAGCACGGACTCATCACCGAAGACGACTTCCGCGAGTTCACGTTCGCCAACGCGGCGAGCCTCCACACCGCGCTGAATCCCGACTTCTTCAAGGGCACCGTGGTCGAGGACGCGGTGGCCAAGCACGTGCTCGCCAAGTGAGCCAGGGACCGCTCGCGGGCGTTCGCGTCATCGAGGTGGCGGGCATCGGGCCCGGGCCGTTCTGCGCCATGATGCTGGCGGACATGGGCGCGGAGGTCCTCCGCGTGGACCGGGTCGGCTCGGCCGATCTCGGCCTGCCCGTCGACTCGCGCTACAGCGTCCTCAATCGCGGCCGCCGCTCGGTCGCGCTGGACCTCAAGACCGCCGCGGCGGTGGCCGCGATGAGGCGGCTGATCGCCGACGCCGACGCGCTCATCGAGGGCTTCCGCCCCGGCGTGATGGAGCGGCTCGGGCTCGGGCCTGACGCCTGCCTCGCCCTCAATCCCCGGCTCGTCTACGGCCGCATGACGGGCTGGGGCCAGGATGGGCCCATGGCCACCGCGGCCGGCCACGACATCAACTACATCGCGCTCTCGGGCGTGCTGCACTCCATCGGCCGCAAGGGCGGCGCCCCGGTCCCGCCGCTCAACCTCGTGGGCGACTTCGGCGGCGGCGGCATGTATCTCGCCTTCGGCGTGGTGTGCGCCCTCCTCGAGGCCCGGCAGTCGGGGCGCGGCCAGGTGGTGGACGCGGCCATGGTCGACGGCGCCGCCTCGCTGGCCGCCGCGGTGTTCGGGATGCGCGCCATGGGCATGTGGAACGACGAGCGCGGCGACAACATCCTCGACTCCGGCGCGCCCTGGTACGACGTGTACGAGACCCAGGACGGCGAGCACGTCGCCATCGGCTCCATCGAGCGACGCTTCTACGGCGAGCTCCTCCGGCTCACCGGGCTCGACAGCGAGCCCTTGCCCACGCAGCACGACAAGGCGCGCTGGGACGAGCTCCGCGCCAAGCTCACCGAAGTCTTCAAGCAAAAGACGCGCGCGGAGTGGTGCCGGATCATGGAGGGCAGCGACGTCTGCTTCGCCCCCGTCCTCTCCCTCACCGAGGCCCCTGCGCATCCCCACAATCGCGCGCGCGGCACCTTCGTGGAGGTCGAGGGCGTGGTGCAGCCGGGGCCGGCGCCGCGCTTCAGCCGCACGCCCGGCGCCGTCTCGCGCCCGCCGGCGCGCGCGGGCCAGCACACCGAGGAGGCGCTCCGTGACTGGGGCTTCTCCGCCGACGACCTCTCCGCCCTGCGCGCGCAGGGCGCCCTCGGCTGAGCGCGACGGACACCAGGCCGCAGACGCGGAGGATCGGATGACGTCCTACAAGTGTCTCCTCTACGAGGTGAAGGACGCGATCGCCACCCTCACCCTCAACCGCCCAGACCGGCTCAACGCCCTCGGCGACACCCTCCGCGAGGATTTCTACGACGCCATCCTGCGGGCGAGCGGCGACGCCGACGTGCGGGTGATGGTGATCACGGGCGCGGGCAAGGGCTTCTGCTCCGGCGGCGACGTGAAGGCCATGAACGAGGCGAAGGAGTCACAGCGGGAGCGTCCGATCCTGGAGAAGGTGGCGCCGGGCCGGGACCGGACCCTTCTCGCCATGCGCGACGCGCCGCAGCCCATCATCGCCGCGGTGAACGGCGCGGCCGCCGGCGCCGGCATGAACCTCGCCCTCGGCTGCGACATCCGCCTCGCCTCCGCCGCCGCGCGCTTCGGCGAGACGTTCGTGAAGCGCGGCCTTCATCCCGATTGGGGCGGGACCTATTTCCTCCCGCGTCTGGTGGGCATGGCCAAGGCCGCCGAGATGATCTTCACCGGGGACATGATCGACGCCGCCGAGGCGCTGCGGATCGGGCTGGTGAGCGCGGTGTATCCGCCCGAGGAGCTCATGCCCGCGGCGTACGACCTGGCCCGGAAGATCGCCGCGGGACCGCCCATCGCCATCCGGCTCGCCAAGCGCGCGCTCTATCACGGCGAGGGCACCGATCTCCGGGGCGGGCTCGAGTTCGAGACCTTTGCTCAGAACGTCTGCTTCGAGACCGAGGACGCGCGCGAGGGCATCCGGGCCTTCGTGGACAAGCGCGCGCCCCACTTCAAGGGCCGGTAGGCGAGAGAGGACGCTCATGATCGAGATGACGCTGGCGATGGCGGAGCGCGCGGTGCGCGCCGCCCAGGACAAGGCGAAGGCGCTCGGCACGCCCATGACGGTGACGGTGGTGGACGAGGCCGGCCGCCTCGTCCTCTCCGCGCGGGGGGACGGTACCAGCTTCCTGAGCCCGGAGACCTCGCGGGCCAAGGCAACCGCCGCCGCCAACTTCCGCGCCTCCACCGCCGAACTGGCCGAGCGCGCGCAGAAGGGGTCGGTGTTCTTCTCCACCGTGGCGGGCGTGCTGCCCGGCCAGGTGCTCCCGAGCCACGGGGGGATGCCCATCATGGCCAAGGGCAAGGTCATCGGCGGCATCGGCTGCGGGGGCGGCACCGGGGAACAGGATCACGAGTGCGCCATCGCCGGCGCGAACGTGATCAACGCATGAGCGCCCCTGACGTCAAGATCGACACCGTCCGCTCCTACAGCGGCGGCGTGCCCGGGCGCTCGCTCAACCAGGCGCGCACCAACCATTTCGTCATCGACTCCCCATCGGGCCCGCACGAGGCGCTCGGCTCGGCGGAAGCCTTCCTCGCCGGCGTGTCGTCCTGCGGCGTCACCCTGATCGAGCTCTACGCGCGCGAGCAGCACGTGCCGCTGCGCCACACCGAGGTCACCATCGAGGGCGTGCGCGCGGTGGCCGAACCCAACCGCTTCGCCGAGGTGCGCATGCGCTTCGAGCTGTCGGGCGTGGAGCAGGAGCAGGCGGAGCTGCTCGTGGGCGTCTACAAGAACCGCTGACCGCTCTACCGCACGGTCGCGGTCGCGACCAACGTCGTCGTCAGCGTCCTGGCCAAGCCGGCATGAGCGGCGCGCCCGACACCGTCCCCTTCACCGTCGCGCTGGAGCGGATGAACCGCTTCCACGAGCCGGTGATGCATGCGGTCATCGCCGGGCTCGGCCTGGCCCCGGGCTCCCGCGGGATCGATGTGGGCTGCGGGGTCGGGCTCTACACGCTCTGGCTCGCGGAAGCGGTGGGGCCGGACGGCCAGGTGCTCGGCATCGAGCCGTCCGCCGAGCGGGTCGAGGCGGCGCGGGCTCTCGTCGGGGACCGGCTCCCACCGCCGCGGCTCGAGTTCCAGGTGGGCGACGGCGTGGAGATGGACGCGCCCGCCGGTCGCTTCGACTGGCTCTGGTGCGGCAACGTGCTCCATCACATCCCCGACACCCAGGCCGCGCTGAAGGAGTTCGCGCGCGTGGTGAAGCCGGGCGGCCGCATCGTCATCATGGAGTCGCAGACGCTCCCCGCGATGTTCCTGCCCGGGCATCCCTCGCTCGAGCGCCGCATCCAGGAGGCGGAGAGCGAGCGGAGCCGCGAGGAGGCGGGCGCGCGCACCTTCCAGGAGCGGCGCCAGCGCACGCTCGAGGCGTTGCGGGAGGCGAACCTGGCCGACGTGGCGCAGGAGACGCACCTCCTGCAGTGCCGCGCGCCTCTCACCGCAGCGGCGCGCGCGTACATCGAGACCGTCGTCTTCGGGCGCAACTGGGGCGAGCGGCTCCGCCCGCTCCTCTCGTCCGAGGACTGGGCGCGCCGCGCCGCGCTCTGCGATCCGCAGTCTGCCGAGTACGTGCTGGCCCGCCCGGATTACTATTGCCTCTATCCCATCACCGTGTTCACGGCCCGCAACCGGGCGTGAAGGAGGGCTGATCCCATGGGCAAGTCCATCACCCTGACCGCCGAAGACAGCCATCGCCTCGCCGGCTATCGCGCCGAGCCGACCGGCAAGCCCCGCGCCGGCGTGGTCGTCATCCAGGAGATCTTCGGCGTCAACCAGCACATCCGGAAGGTCACCGACGGCTTCGCCGCCGAGGGGTATCTCTCGGTGGCCCCCGCGATCTTCGACCGGGTGCAGCGGGACTTCGAGATCGGCTATGCCCCCTCGGACGTGGAGACCGGCCGCAACACGCGGGGGAAGATCCAGCTGGACGACATGGTCGCCGACGTCCGCGCGGCGGTGAAGGCACTGCAGGCCGAGGGGCTGAAGGTGGGCGTGGTGGGCTACTGCCTGGGCGGCACGCTCGCCTGGCTCGCCGCCACCCGCATCGACGGCGTGGCCGCGGCGGTATGCTACTACGGCGGCGGCATCGCGGCGTCGGCGTCCGAGCGCCCGCGCTGCCCGGTGCTGATCCACTGGGGCGAGACGGACGCGTCCATCCCGCCCGACCACTGGGAGACGGTGAAGAAGGCGCATCCGACCGTGCCCGCCCACGTCTACCCCGCGGGCCACGGCTTCAACTGCGACGAGCGCGGGAGCTATCACGCGGAGAGCGCGAAGCTCGCCCGTCAGCGCACGCTCGACTTCTTCCGGCAGCACCTGGGCTAGCTTCCCCGATGAACTTCGCCTTCTCGGACGAGCAGCAGGCCCTGCGCGATCAGGCGCGCAAGTTCCTGTCCGACCGCGCGGCCCCCGCGCGGGTCCGGCGCATCCTCGAGTCCGACGAGCCGTTCGACCGCGAGCTGTGGCGCGGCATGGGCGAGCTCGCCTGGACCGGCACCGCCATCCCCGAATCGTACGGCGGCGCCGGTTTCGGGTATCTCGAGCTGTGCGTGCTCGCCGAGGAGCTGGGACGGAGCCTCGCCCCCACGCCGTTCTCCTCCTCCGTCTATCTCGCCACCGAGGCGCTGCTGCTCGCGGGCAGCGCCGCGCAGAAGCGGCGGTGGCTGCCGGGCCTCGCGCTCGGCGAGACCATCGGATGCTTCGCCCTCGCCGAGGGTCCGCGCGCGCCGCATCCCGGCAACCTCGAGACGGTCGCCCACGGCGGCCGCCTCACCGGCGCCAAGCTGCCCGTCGCCGACGGGGACGTGGCGGATGTCGCGGTGGTCGCGGCGCGGAGCGACGTCGACGCCACCGCGGCCTCCCTCTACCTGGTGCCGCTCGACGGCGCGGGCGTGACGCGCGCACGCGTCGACACCGTCGATCCGACCCGCTCGCACGCACGCCTCGCATTCGACGGCGCGGCCGCCGAGCCGCTCGGCGAGCCCGGAGCGGGCTGGGCCCTGGTCGAGCGCCTGCTCGACCGCGCCGCCGTCCTCTTCGCCTTCGAGCAGGTGGGCGGCGCTCAGGCCGCGCTGGACATGGCGCGTGACTACGCGCTGGGGCGCTTCGCCTTCGGCCGGCCCATCGGATCCTTCCAGGCCATCAAGCACAAGCTCGCCGACGTCTACGTCGCGCTGGAGCTGGCGCGCTCCAACGCCTATTACGGCGCCTGGGCGCTCTCCACCGACGCGCCCGCGCTGCCGGTGGCCGCGGCCACCGCGCGCGTCGCCGCGAGCGAGGCCTTTTACCTCGCCGCGAAGGAGAACATCCAGACCCACGGGGGCATGGGCTTCACCTGGGAGTTCGACTGCCACATGTACTACCGGCGCGCGAAGCTGCTCGCCCTCACCATCGGCAGCACCCCTCGATGGAAGGATCGGTTGATCGCGCGCCTCGAGCTTGGCGAGGCGCAGCCGAAGGCGAGCCGAGCGGAGACATAATCATGGATTTCACGGATAGCCCGTCGGAAGCGGCATTCCGCGCGGACGCGCGCGCGTGGCTGGAGCGCACCGCGGAGCGGCGCGCGTATCCCGGCGAGACGTGGAAGGCGCGCTATGGCGAGGCCGAAGGCCTCACGCGCGCGAAGGCGTTCCAGGCCCAGAAGCACGCGGCAGGCTTCGCCGCCATCACCTGGGCCACCGAGTACGGCGGCCGCGGCGGCACGGCTATCCAGCAGGTCATTTACAACCAAGAAGAGGCGCGATTCCTGGTCCCGCGCGGCTACTTCGAGATCGGGCTCGGCATGTGCATCCCCACCCTGCACGCCTACGCGACCGAGGCGCAGAAGCAGCGCTACACACCCAAGGCGCTCGCCGGTGAGGAGATCTGGTGTCAGCTCTTCTCCGAGCCTGCCGCCGGCTCCGACCTCGCCGGCCTGCGCACACGGTCGGTGAAGGACGGCAGCGACTGGCTCATCAACGGCCAGAAGATCTGGACGTCCGGCGCGCATTTCGCCGACTACGGCATCATCGTCACCCGCAGCGATCCCAAGGCGCCCAAGCACAAGGGCCTCACCTTCTTCTTCCTGGACATGCATGCGCCGGGCGTCGAGGTGCGGCGGATCAAGCAGGTCTCAGGTGCGTCGAACTTCAACGAGGTCTACTTCACCGATGTGCGCGTGCCCGACACGCAGCGGCTCGGCGCGGTGGGCCAGGGCTGGGGCGTGTCCATCACCACCCTCATGAACGAGCGGCTCGCGGTAGGCGACGTGGCCGGCCCCGACTTCGACGAGATCTTCGCCCTCGCCCGCGCCGTCGAGCTGCCCGACGGGCCCGCCATCAAGAACGCGGCGGTGCGCGAGCGGCTTGCCGACTGGTACGTGCGCCAGCAGGGGCTGCGTTACACGCGCTTCCGGACCATGACCGCGCTCTCGCGCGGGGAAACGCCCGGCCCTGAGGCCTCCATCGCCAAGGTGGTGAGCGCGAGCAAGCTGCAGGAGATCGCCGGCTTCGCGATGGATCTGGAGGACATGGGCGGCGCGGTGCTCGATCCCGCCCTCGCGCCGATGCGGGCCGCCTTCCAGGAGGCGTTGCTCTACTCGCCGGGCGGCCGCATCGCGGGCGGCACCGACGAGATCCTCCGGAACATCATCGCCGAGCGCGTCCTCGGCCTGCCCGCCGACGTGCGGATGGACAAGGACCTGCCCTTCGACGAGCTTCCGTCGGGCAGCGCGGCGCCCGGCCCGAGCGCCCGGAAGCGCTGATCGCCGGCCCGGCCCGCCCCGCCCTCTAGCTCTCGCGGGTGGCGGTGATGAACTCGCGCCACGTCACCCGGTGCCCGCGGAAGAAGTACGCGAGCATCACGAGCGCCGCCAGCACGTTGCCGGCGAGGATGTTCCACCAGGCCAGCGCCTCGAAGAGCCACTCCGCGGTGATCGCGATGATCGCGATGAAGAACACCTCGAAGCAGCAGAACAGCATGATGATGGCGTAGAGGAGGCGCGGCTCGCGGTCGGCGAGGGTGAGGAGGCCGGCGAGAAGCCAGCCGAACAGCAGGAAGGCCCCGCCGTGGATCAACGTGTACTTGATCACGAGCGGCCAGGTGATCACGAGGGCGCCGGGATCCCGCAGGCCTTCCAGCATGGCGGCGCCCAGCAGCGCGGGGGTGCGCAGCGGCATCCCCGCCGCGGTGTCCACGATCAGGAACCAGATCGCGACGGCTGCCGCGCCCAGCAGCCCCGCCACGAACCCCTCGCGGAACACGCGCGTCCACGGGCCGAGCAGCACGCGCCCGAGCGCGCGGTAGCCGATGAAGAAGTACGCGAGCATGCCCGCCGCGGCGAGCACGTTGGCGACGAGGATCGACCACCAGGCGACGTCGCCCAGCACGGGATGGGCCAGGCTCACCACGACTGCGAGGAAGAACACCTCGAAGCACAGCAGCACGATCACCAGCGTGAGGAGCATGGCGGGCTTGCTCTGCGCGGCCCAGATCACCGACGCGATCAGGATGCCGATCAGGGCAAAGACCACGCCGTGGAGCACCGTGTACTCGACCACGAGGTGGGTCGACACGGGCACGCCCGAGGGATCGGTCACCCCTTGGAAGGTGGCCGCCCCCAGCAGGGCGGGCGTTCGGAAGGGTCGGCCCCGGGCCGCGTCGTAGATGAGGAACCAGACCGCGACAAGCGTCGCGCCTATCAGGCCACCAATGATTCCTTCGCGGACGTAACGCGGATGGGCCATCGTCGGCACCCTCCTTGTCCGATCGGTGCTACTGCACCTCCCGCAGTACCACCGCGCTCGGGCGGGAGCAAGCCGCCGCTCACGCGGTGCGTAACGCCTGAAGGATATCCGTGCCCGCGACTTCGGCCCGCCAGCGATGCACCCCGTCCGCGCGCGCGAGCGCGTCGAGATCGGTGGGCGGCGTGGCGGCGAGGCGGTCGATGAGGCGCTGGGGGAAGAAGAAGCCAGGATCGAGCCCGAGCGCGGCGGCGCCCTTGGTGCGCCACGCCCGCAGCGCTTCGATGCGCCGCCGCACCGGCCCGGGGACGCTCGGCCGGGGCTTGGACGTGCGCACGGGCAGCTCGTCCTCGGGCACGGCGAGCCCGCGCGCGATGGCGGCGAGGACATTGGCGCCGAAGCGACGCTCGAACTTCGGGGTGCAGCCGGGTACCTCGAGCAGGCCGGCCACGTCGGTGGGGCGACGCGCCGCGAGGAGCACGAGCGTGTCGTGGCCGAGGATCATGAAGGGCGGCCGGTCCAGCTCGAGGGCGAGGCGTTCGCGCTCACGGTAGAGCTCACGGAGCACGGCAAGCCCGCGGCGGTCGAGGTCCTTCGTGCCCTTGAGCGCGAGATAGGCGTCGGGATCCGTCGCCCGCGCCGGCACGCTCTGAGCGGCCAGCGCCGCGCACTCTTCCTCGAGCCACGCGAGGCGCCCCTTGGCGGCGAGCTCGGCGGTGAGCCGATCGCGCAGGGGCATCAGGTGCACGACGTCGTTCAGCGCGTAGGTCTCCTGCTCGGCGGTCAGCGGCCTCCTCGACCAGTCGTCCTTCTGGCGGGACTTGCCCGGGTCCACGTCGAGGTAGGTCTTGATCAGGACGTCCAGGCCCAGGGCGGTGAGCCCGAGGAAGCGCGCGGCGATGGAGGTGTCGAAGATGGAGTTCACCGTGAAGCTGTGCTGCCGCTTGAGATACGCGAGGTCGTTGTCGGCGGCGTGGAAGATCTTGACGATGCCGGGATCCGCCAGCGCGGGGCCCAGCGCCGAGAAGTCGGGCAGCGCGAGCGGATCCAGGAGGTGGGCGCCTCCTGCGTCCGTGGCCACCTGCACCAGGCAGAGCTTGCCCGGGTAATGGTGGAGGCTGTCCGCCTCGGTGTCGATCGCCACCGCGCCCGCGCTCCGCAGATCGGCGACGAGACGGGTCATGTCGGCGGGCGTGACGATCCAGCGCGGGGCACGGGGCGACGCGGGCATGTACGCTGTTATACTACGCCGCCAGCGCACTCAGCGGACCCAGGAGGACTCCCCATGAAGATCTCGGCCTGCACCGCAGTGATCACCGGCGGCGCCTCCGGGCTCGGCCGCGCCACCGCCGAGCGGCTCCTCGCGGGGGGCGCGCGCGTCGCCCTCCTCGACTTGCCGCGCGCGGCCGGCGGGGAGGTCGCCAAGCAGCTCGGCGATCACGCCCACTTCGTGGCCGCCGACGTGACGAGTGGCGACGACGTGGCCGGGGCCCTGGATGCGGCCATCGCCCGGTTCGGCGCGCTTCACGTGCTGGTGAACTGCGCCGGGATCGGCAGCGCCGAGAAGACCTACGGCAAGCGCGGGGCGGCCGACCTCGCCGCCTTCACGAAGGTGATCCAGGTGAACCTCATCGGGACGTTCAACTGCATCCGCCTCGCCGCGGGGCACATGGCGAAGAACGCCCCCAACGAGGACGGGGAGCGCGGCGTCATCGTCAACACCGCGTCGGTGGCCGCGTTCGACGGTCAGATCGGGCAGGCCGCGTACTCCGCGTCCAAGGGCGGGATCGTGGGTCTGACGCTCCCGGTGGCCCGCGACCTCGCCGAGCTCGGCATCCGCGTGTGCACGATCGCGCCCGGGCTGTTCGACACGCCGCTCCTCGCCGGGCTGCCGGAGCCCGCGCGCGTCTCGCTCGGCAAGCAGGTCCCCTTCCCGCCGCGCCTGGGACGACCCGCCGAGTACGGCGCCCTCGCCGCGCAGATCGTCGAGAACGCGATGCTGAACGGCGAGACGATCCGCCTCGACGGCGCGATCCGCATGCAGCCGCGCTGAACCGAGCCGACACCCCGGGTTGCGCCGCGTGAGAGACTGAGAGCCATGATCACCCTGAGGCCGGGCAAGGAGCGGGGACACTTCGATCACGGCTGGCTGGACACGTACCACACGTTCTCGTTCTCGCAGTATCACGATCCCGCGCACATGGGCTTCCGGTCGCTGCGCGTGATCAACGAGGACCGCGTGGAGCCGGGCGCGGGGTTCCCGCCGCACTCGCACCGCGACATGGAGATCATCACCTACGTGCTCGCGGGCGGCCTCGCCCACAAGGACAGCATGGGCAACGCCTCCACCATCCGCCCCGGCAACGTACAGCGGATGAGCGCGGGCACCGGCGTCACCCACAGCGAGTACAACGGCTCGGACACCGAGCCGGTGCACCTGCTCCAGATCTGGATCCTGCCCCAGACGCGCAACCTCCCCCCGAGCTACGAGGAGAAGGTCTTCGGCGCGGCGGACAAGCAAGGGCGCCTGCGGCTGGTCGCCTCGCAGGACGCCCGGGAGGGCTCCGCGCGCATCCATCAGGACACGAGCGTGTACGCGAGTCTGCTCGAGCCCGGGCAGACGGTACGCCACGCGCTCGCCTCCGGCCGCGGCGCCTGGCTTCATCTCGTCTCCGGCGCCGCCACCGTGAACGGCAAGCTCCTCACCACCGGTGACGGCGCCGCGATCGAGCAGGAGGCCGAGGTCGAGATCGTGGCGACCGCCGCCACCGAGCTGCTCCTGTTCGATCTCGCCTGACCCGGCGCCATGCGCGACGCGGTGGACGCCGTCGGCCTCGCGCGCACGCTGGTCGACTACAACGAGTGGGCCACCGAGCGTGTGCTCCGCGCCGCCGATCGCGTGCCCGACGATCTCTTCAGCCAGATGCTGCCGGGCGCGGGGCACGGGAGCATCTTCGGTCAGCTCCGCCACATCGCGTGGGTGCAGCTCAACTACCTCGCCGGCCTCGAGGCCAATGGATCTGCTCCCGCGGAGATCGCGGTGCAGGTAAAGGCCTCGGTGGATCTGGAGACGCGCGCGGGCATCCGCGACGCCTTCGCGCGCGGCCACGGGGGGCTGCGCGCCTTCGCGGCCGGGCTCACCGCGGAGCGCTGGGGCGAGCGGCAGCGGGAAGATGCCGCTCGGCATCTACGTGATGCAGGCCGTCCTTCATGCCCAGCATCACCGGGCGAGACGGCGGCGCTGTTGACCGAGCTCGGCTACTCGCCGGGCGACCTCGATTTCATCTCTTTCACGTTCGAGCGTCCGGGTCCCTGACTGTCTGATCCCGCCTCACCGTCGAGACTCAGTGTCGGCTGGCCGACGTATCATGTTTTCCATGATTTGTAGACGCCGACATTTTTGGTACGTCAAAAGTACCGGGAATATCTGTAAGTGACTGATTTCCCTCACCAGGCTTCTCTGGATCAATGTTTGCAACCAATTACGGGCTATGGATGTCCTGACTCGGGTGATGCCCCGGCCACGGGTGCTGGCGTCAGGTGTCCATCTCCCCCTCAAGAAGCTCGCCCTTTGCCTCGACTGCGACGAGTGCTTCGAGCTCGGCTACGCCTCCTGCCCCGCGTGCGGCAGCGGCACCTGGAGCCCGCTCGGGCGTTTCCTGGACATCGCGGCGGGCACGCGGCCCTCGCGCACCAGCAGCAACGGCAGCGGGGCGACCCGGCGGATCCAGCCCAAGCGCGCCGCCGAGGAGCTCGCCATCGCCAAGCATCTGCTCGTGGTGGCGCGCCATCGGCGCGAGCTCTACGAGGAGATCAAGCGGGCGTTCGCGGGCCACGAAAGCGTGCAGGTCATCCTCGACCGCCGCGTGAGTCAGCGTCGCGAGAAGAAGGGGCAGGCCATGCTGGACCGGCGCCGTACCGAGCGGCGCTCGCGCTCCGTGATCGACGAGCAGCTGCGCACGATCGGCTGGTCGCTCGTGCTGCTCGACCTCGCCAAGCGGCCGAAGAGCTAGTCTCCCCTCAGCCGCGCGTCAGCGGCTTGTACTTCAGGCGATGCGGCTGCTCCGCCGCCGCCCCCAGACGCTTCTTCCGGTCGGCCTCGTAGTCCTGGTAGTTCCCCTCGAACCACACCACCTGGCTGTCGCCCTCGAAGGCGAGCATGTGCGTGGCGATGCGGTCGAGGAACCAGCGGTCGTGGCTGATCACCACCACGCAGCCCGCGAAGGACAGGAGCGCGTCCTCGAGGGCGCGGAGGGTGTCCACGTCGAGGTCGTTGGTGGGCTCGTCGAGGAGGAGGAGATTGGCGCCCCCCTTGAGCATCTTGGCCAGATGCACGCGATTTCGCTCGCCGCCGGAGAGATCGCCCACCCGCTTCTGTTGGTCCGAGCCCTTGAAATTGAACGACGCCACGTAGGCGCGCGAGGCCATCTGGCGGGTGCCGAGCTGGAGCTGCTCGGCGCCGCCGGAGATCTCCGCCCACACGGTCTTGGCGGCGTCGAGCGCATCGCGGCTCTGGTCGACGTAGCCGAGCTTCACCGAGTCGCCCACCTTGAGCGCGCCCGCGTCGGGCTCCTCCTGCCCGGTGATCATCCGGAACATGGTCGTCTTGCCCGCGCCGTTCGCGCCGATCACGCCCACGATGCCGCCCCGCGGGAGGCTGAACGTGAGTCCATCGACGAGCAGCCGGTCGCCGTAGCCCTTCACGACCTTGTCGGCCTGCACCACCACCTCCCCCAGCCGAGGCCCGTTGGGGATGATGATCTCGGCGGCGCCTTCCCGTGCCTGCGCGCCCTCCGCGAGGAGGGTCTCGTACGCCTCCAGCCGCGCCTTGGACTTGGCGTGGCGCGCGCGCGGCGCCATGCGCACCCACTCGAGCTCGTGCTCGAGCGTCCGCTGCCGGGCCGACTCCTGCTTCTCCTCGACGGCGAGCCGCTCCTTCTTCTGCTCGAGCCACGACGAGTAGTTGCCCTCCCACGGGATGCCGGCGCCCCGGTCGAGCTCGAGGATCCAGCCCGCCACGTTGTCGAGGAAGTAGCGGTCGTGGGTGATCGCCACCACCGTGCCCGGGTACTCCTTGAGGAAGCGCTCGAGCCAGGCCACGGACTCCGCATCGAGGTGGTTGGTCGGCTCGTCGAGGAGGAGCACGTCGGGCTTGGAGAGAAGCAGCCGGCAGAGCGCCACGCGGCGCCGCTCGCCCCCGGACAGCGTGGCCACGTCTTGCCCGCCCTCGGGCACGCGGAGGGCATCCATCGCGATCTCCACCGTGCGGTCGAGATCCCAGCCGTTGCGCGACTCGATGGCGTCCTGCACCTGCGCCTGCTCCTCGAGCAGCTTCTCCATCTCGTCACCGTCGAGGGGCTCACCCAGCCGCGCGTTGATCTCGTCGAAGCGCGTGAGAAGCCCGCGCACCTCGGCCACCCCCTCCTCGACGTTGCCCCGCACGTCCTTGGCGGGGTCGAGCTCGGGCTCCTGGGGCAGGTAGCCGATCTTCATGTCGGGGGCGCGCCACACCTCGCCGAGGAAGTCCCCGTCCACGCCGGCCATGATGCGGAGCAGCGTCGACTTGCCCGCGCCGTTACTGCCCAGCACGCCGATCTTGGCGCCCGGGTAGAAGGAGAGCCAGATGCCGCGCAAGATCTCGCGCTTGGGCGGGACGATCTTGCGGAGGTCTTTCAACGTGAAGACAAACTGGTGCGCCATGACGGTCCTTTCAGCAGCGGGCGTGCGTGCGGAGGGCTAGCTCTGCGGAGCGAGCGCCGGTGTGGCGAATCCCGTGACGGGCGCCACGGGTTGAATGTCCTCGGGGGCGATCTTCTGCTCGGGATGGTCCACCGCCCAGCAGCTGCGCGGCTGCCCTTCCGCCTCGACGCAGGCGACCATCACCGGCACGCGCATCCCGGCATCCTCCTTGTCCATCTTCGGGCCGCGCGTGTTGGCGACGATCAGGTACGCGACGATGATGGCGACGACGGCCGCGGCGCCGAGGATGGCCATGATGGTGAACGGATCCATCGCTTCCGCTTTTTCCGGCGTGGCGATCGTCACCATGAGCACGACAACCAGCGTGATCGCGACCAGGCGGAGGGCCATCCCAAATGTCGTCATGCGGGGCATCATACCAGCGCGACTTCGGAGACATAAATTTTGCGTGCGGCGGCCGCGTCGTTCAGCGAGCCCAGCGGCGGGCGAAGGCCAGATACGCGCCCAGGGCGCCCAGGAGACCACCGAGGACGATGACGCCGACCGCCATCGCCAGCATCGAGGGATCGAAATCCTCGCCGGCGCCCCAGCCGAGCGGCTCCACGACCAGCAGCGCGGCGAAGAACACGATGAGCGCGGCCACCACCATCAGGAGCCAGCCGAATCCGCGCGCCACGGCGCCCATCCCGTCCTCCTGCCTGCCCGTCGAACGTCGATCCCGGCCGAGCGGCCGGTCGGTTTCTGATGTTACCGCGAGGTCGTGGCGACGGGAACCCCACCCGGGCGCGCGGCCGGCGCCTCGGAACGGAGCGCGCGGGCGAGAAACCGCCCCACCCGCGCCTCGTACTCCGCGCGCGCCGCCTGGTGGAAATCCACGTGGCCGGCGCCGGGTACCTCCCAGAGCTCCTTCGGGGGCTGGGCGCGCGCGAAGAGGCGCTGGGACTCGGCGCGCGTGGTGTGGCGATCGACTGTCCCGGCGATCACCAGCACCGGTGCCCCGACGCGGTCGATCCCGTCGATCGGGCGGAGCGCGTCGGCGGTCAGGCCGAGGCGAGGCCGGAGCTCCACGGTCAGGAGGGGCGCCAGCGGCAGGCCGAGCTGGCCGAAGCGCAGCGCGAGGCGGTTGTCGACTCGCGCGCCCACGGCGAGAGCGGGGGCGAGCGCATCACGTTCGGCTATCTGGAGAGCCTGGATGCGCGCGCCATCCTGGGCTTTGTCCGCCGCCAGATGCCGGGCGAGCGAGTCGGGGCGATCGGCGTCTCGCTGGGCGGGGCGTCTCTGCTGCTGGGGCCGCAGCCGCTCAGCGTGGGGGCGGTGGTGCTGGAAGCGGTCTACCCCACGCTCGCGGAGGCGATCGAAGAGGAGCACGGTGTAGCCGGCGGCGTGAAGAAAGCGCGCGCGCTCGACCATGTCGAGGCGGCTCCCGCCGATCCCGTGGAGCAGGAGCACCACACCGGCCCCGCGCCGGCCCGGCACGAGCCAGCCGCGCCGCGTGCCGGCGGCCGGGCTGAGGAGGCGCACGGAACGCCCCGGCAGATCACCGGGGAGGTCACCGCCCGCGCGCGGCGCGGGCGCCGCCAGCGTTCCCGCCGCCCAGTGGCAGGCGCCCGCGCCCGCGAGCAGAAGCAGCGCGGCGAGGACGAAGAGACGTCCGACTACTTCACCTCGCCCGCGTAGATCTTCATCACGGTGTCGAGGAACTTGAGCGCGCGATCCCGCGGGCGCTGGAAGGAGTTGCGGCCGATGATGGAGCCGAACCCGCCGCCGTCGCGGATGCCGCGGTACTCGGTGAAGAGGGCCTCGTCGTCTTCCTTGGTAGCGCCGCCGGAGAAGATCACGACGCGGCGGCCGTCGAAGGCGGACTGCACGACGTGACGGACGCGCTCGGCAAGGGTGCCGATGGGCACGCCGGCCTTCTCGTACGCCTTCTTGGCCTCGGCCTGCTCGATGTGCTCGGTCGGCGGCTTCACCTTGATGATGTGCGCGCCGAGCTGCGCGGCGATCTGCGCGGCGTACGCGACGACGTCCACCGCGGTCTCCCCCGCCTTCGAGATGTCGCTGCCGCGGGGATAGGACCACACCACCGAGACGAGCCCGTGCGCCTTGGCCTCGAGGATCATCTCGCGGCACTGCTGGTACATGATCTGCGCGGCGGAGGAGCCCGGATAGATCGTGAAGCCGACGGCCACGCAGCCCAGGCGAAGCGCGTCCTTGACCGAGCCGGTCACCGCGGAGAGCGGATCCTTCTCGTCGTGGAGGACGTCGTGGTTGTTCATCTTGAGGATGAGCGGGATCTCGCCCGCGAACTCCGCCGCGCCCGCCTCGATGAAGCCGAGCGGCGCCGCGTAGGCGACGACGTCGATCGCGGTCTCGCCCTCCTTCGAGATCCCCGAGCCGCGCGGATACGACCAGACGACGACCGCGAGGCCGACCGCCTTCGCCTCCTCGGCGAGCTCGCGCAGGTTCTCGTACATCTCGTTGCGCAGCGCCGAGCCGGGATAGATCGTGTAGCCGATCGCGGCGCAGCCGAGGCGAAGCGCGTCACCGACCGAGCCGGTCACCGCCGAGCACGGGTCGGACGACTCGTACAGCACGTCGCTGTTGTTCAGCTTGAGGATCAGCGGGATCTCACCCGCGAAGTTCGCCGCGCCGGCTTCGAGGAAGCCGAGCGGGGCCGCATAGGCATTGCAGCCGGCCTCGATCGCGAGCTTGAAGTGATAGTGCGGGTCGTAGCCGCCGGGGTTCGGAGCGAAGCTGCGCGCCGGTCCGTGCTCGAAGCCCTGGTCCACGGGCAGGATCACCAGCTTGCCGCTGCCGCCGAGGCGACCCTCCATCAAGATGCGGGCGAGGTTGGCCTTGCTCCCGGGATTGTCGCTCTCATAGTGCGAGAGGATT
>DATJFY010000046.1:0-92206 GCA_035495415.1 Verrucomicrobiia bacterium | reverse complement strand
GTAGCCACTCCGGAATCCCCCGCTCTCGATGAGGAGGGAACGGCGAACGACCACGAAGTGGGTGATGTAGTTCATCGAGAGGAGCAGATCGGGACTCCAGTCCGGCTTGAAGAATGGCTCGAGGCGCCGACCGGTCGGCTCAATCTTGTCCTCGTCCGAGTAGATCAAATCCATGTCCCGATTTTGGCCAACGAGCTTCGCGACCTCGAACAGCGCGTCGGGGGATAACTCGTCGTCGTGGTCGAGGAGGCCGACGAACTCGCCGTTAGCCATCCCGAGTGCGCAGGCAGAGGCTTCGGCGATCCCTCGGTTGTCGGGGAGGTGCTCGACCGTGATCCGAGAATCTATGGCCGCATACTCGTCGAGCAAGGCCATGACATGCGGCTTCCGGGAGCCGTCATTGACGAGACAGAGTTGCCAGTACTCGTATGTCTGAGCGCGCACCGAGTCGATGGCTCTCCGGAGGAGGAATTCGTCCGTCTCGTAGACCGGCGTGAGGATGCTGATGAGTGGCCGATACGGGAGATGCCGG
Organism: Verrucomicrobiia bacterium; assembly: GCA_035495415.1. Lineage (GTDB taxonomy): Bacteria > Methylomirabilota > Methylomirabilia > Rokubacteriales > CSP1-6 > DASRWT01. Next base: position 91,674 of record DATJFY010000046.1, on the reverse strand, counting down.
GCCTCCCGTCGCATCCTCTCGAGGTCCGAGTCGGTCAGCCGGTGCAACTGAAGCCAGACCTCGTACTGTAGGTTCAGATCCTCTTCTGGATCCTTCCCGCGTGCTCGCAGGCGGATGCCATGACCGGACAGCGCGAGCCGCATCTTGTGGCGCGCTCGCTGGAGGACGGAGCCGAGCCCCTCTTCGAGCCAGACTTGCCCGATCCGGCGAAGGGCCCAGTAGAGGGGCGTGCTTTGACTCTCGGCGCGCAGGAGACGCCTAAGGGCCGACCTCAGCCGGGCGCTCGCTTTCCACATCACACTGCTCTGCATGCTCAGAATGCTGAAGTTGAGCTTGAGAATGAGCTGGTCCTTCTCCTCGACGGCACGACGCAGGCGCTCCACTTCCTCGGCACTAACGAGCGGATTGGGTGTCCTGCCGGGCTCACGCGGTTCGATCGCCCGGAAGCGCATCGCCCGCGGAGCGATGAAAGTGGCGTCGTAGTCTACGTCAAGGAAGAGACCGTTCGTGGCGAGGAGCTCGACCCAGCGGGAACGGAAATTGTCCACGGCGAGTATAACGTCCGGCGCCGCGGCGCAGATTCGAGCGGCGAGCGCTGCACGCGCTCCCTCGTCCAGATTGTCGAGCGCACCGAGGCTGACGACCAGATCGTAACGGCGGTCGAGATCGGGCGTCGGCGACGCGACATCGAGGCGAAGTGCGTCGACGCCGCGCGAGCGGAGCGCCTCGGCCAGAGGCACTCGGCTGGCGAGGTCCAGGACCCTCTTCGGGCTGATCTCCTCGAGGAGGCGGTCGATGACCGCGGTGGTCGATCTCGTGCTCGAATCTAGCTCGCTCATGCTGATGGCGCGGCCGCAGCCGGCCGGACACGCCAGCGAAGGCCGAGCCATTTGGCCGAATGTAGCATGTGTCGCGACTATTTCTTGTATTTCGAGAGATCGGCACGACCGAGCAGACGGTCGGCGATCATGGTGGCAAAGATTGCCATTGCGTGTTCGTTCGGGTGCCCTTCCCAGTGGCTGACGATGAAGGTCTGGCCACTGTACGTCCTGTAGTACTGCTCGCTCGATATCACGTCGAACCCGGCTCTTCGCATCAACTCCTCGGCGGTCTTGGCGATTCGATAGCCCCTGTCCCCGTAGGTCGGGAATTGGTCCAGCACCATGCCCGTGATCGGAGGCAGGCCTCTCCCGCGGACAAAGTCGTTCATCCGCTGGACGTCACGGCCGAAGCGCTGCTGATAGCCCTGAAAATCGGCGAGGATGTCATCGAAGAAATCCATCCGGAACCCCAGCTTCAACAACAGCGCGTTATACCCATCGGAGAGCAGACCAGCGAGGCGCGTCCGCTGCAGGCTCATAGACTTGAACCACTCGGGCAGCGGCACGTCGAACCTAGAGTATTGGCCGACGCCCGAGGGCAGAAAATCGTTCAGACATACACCGTAGACGATTAGATCGGGCTGTAGCACGGGAGCCATGCGCTCGATATTCCGGACAATGTCCTCGCTTTGCAGACCATCGGCTCCTAGATTGATTACCTCGACGGAGTGATCGCGCTCGAGCAGGCGCTGGAGTTGGGCCGGATAGGTCCATTCGGCCTCGATGCCATCGCCGTACGTCAGGCTGTCGCCGACCACCATCACCCGAAAGCCCCGCGGGTCTTTCGGCGGAAACGGCCCGATCTTGCGGCGGAAAGCGTCTTGGTCGTAAATGTGCAGAACGCCTTGCCATCGGCTGGCGCGGTTGGCTCCTGCTACCGTGACGGGGATTAGCTGGAACTCGCGTGGCATGGTGATGAGCCGCCTTCTCTGCTGCATCAGGGCCACCAGCTCGGAGGGAAGTGTGATCTCCGCTTGGCCGGTGCGGACGACGAGAGGCCCCGCCGTGATCCCAGAAGAGGGGGTCGGCGTCGCCTCGAAGGGGCGTGCCACCAGGTTACCGACACCACCGCGGAGGAGATAGAGGCCAATCTCCGCGCCGGCACAGCTGATCCCGATCGAGGCGACAACGAGAGCCAGCGTGGCGGACCCCCTCCATTCCCGCATCCTGTCCGTGAAGCAAGAACCGAGGACGGTTGCCCCGCGCAAGGCGAAGATCGCGGCGACGGCAATCGCGTGAAGCAGGAGCCAATAGATGGCACCCTGCGCGATCGTGGGCAGACGGGCGAAGCAGAAGGCCGCAACGATCAAGGCGGCAAGGCTCACGGAGATGCGCAGGAGGGCCCCCCGTGCTCGCTGGCCGCTCTGGCGGTTCTGCAATCGCGACTTCGTCAACGGGATGAGCCAGTGGCTCCAGAGCAGCAAAAGCGAACCCGTGGAGAACGCTGCAATCAGAGCAAACATGTTAATCGGGAGACTAGCGGTTACGGCAAAGACATACGTCTTGCCGTTGCCGCGCGGATCGGAGTTGTCCGAAGCGGAGAGGTACACCGCGTTGCCCCAGTGAGAGTAAGCGCCTGCGCCTATTTCGGCAATGCGAGCGTGCAGGGAATGCGCCGGGCCGAGCCTGGCCCCGTCCTCGAAGATGCGTGCTGATGAAGCATCGGGACGGTTCGGCGAATCGGAATCGAAATAGAGCGGCCAAAGGCGATCAGATCTTGGGGCGTTCACCGTAAAGGCGTGGCCTCCGTAGGCGTTCATCCTCTTGGCAGGAAGGGCATGAGTCACGGAGAGGCCGACGAACGTGCAGTACACCGCAACCGCCACCAGAACTAAGAGCGCCGCGGACAGGAGGTGCCGTGCTGCTCTCAAGAGCACTGGCAGGCTGGCCACCGAGGAATAGGTCCCCACGAGTACCTCATTGGGTAACTGCGATGCATTGGAGAGTATTCCCTCCTGGTTCGTTGATACCGCGTGATCCTGTCTCGGCGATCCAGCGTACCTGGAACCCTGTCGTCTCTAGCGCACGCGTAAGTGTCGCGACGGTGAAATACTGATAATGATCAGCGCAGATCGCGTTCCAAGCCATACCAGCACGTCGGCGATCGTCGCAGTCGAAATTTGGTGTCGTAATGTACACGCCGCCACCGGGACGAAGCCACCCGCGAAGCTGACGCAGAACCGCCACGGGATCAAAGAGATGCTCGATGATCTCGACTAGGGTGACAGCATCGAGGTCCGTGAAGCCCTCCAGGGAGTCGAAGCTCGCCACGCGAAGATCCAGTCCGAATGAGGTCTTGCCACATGCGACAAGCACGGGCGAGATCTCGATGCCGACAGCGCTCCACCCGTCCCTTTGGAGGGCATCGACGAGAAAACCCACTCCAGAACCACAATCAACAATTGTTCCATTTCTCCGAAAAGGCCGGACGCTATTCAGGACCGGTCGGAAGAAACGATAGTTCCCGAATGGGAAGAGAACGAGTTTTCCCCCAACGCGGGCGAGGGAACCGCAAGTCTCGTACTCCGCGAGCGCACAATGTTCTAAGTAGTCGCGGGAGAATGAGTGCGTCACCTCGATGTGCTCCGGCCGGTGGGAGAGGCGGACATGCCCGCATTTGTCGCAGCGCACGAGGCGAAGCCGCGCATCGAGTGCCACGGGCGCCGGCTCGAGAGAGGTTGCCAACGTGGCGGGTCCACAGAGGGTACAGTCCGTCGGAGCTAGGGCGGCTTTCGCACTGGCCTCAAGTCTCACCTCAGGGAGATCCGGAATGACGACCGGGACGACGCTTCCGCGGAAGAAGGGCAACCTCGGGAGAATATGCCGTGCTGCCCGTCGCAACTTGCTATAGGCCCCAAGCATCATCAATGAAATTACTATAAGTCAGCGCGCCCCGGCCGTAGGCAATGGCAAACGGCCACCGCCTGTGGCTCTGGCGCCGGTGCGATCCTGCGGCTCGCGCGGCCGCTCGCTGGCCGCTCTGGCAACCCATGCTGCCCTTCACCGCGGTGAGCCTCGTTTCCGCGCTCGCCTCTGACCACCCCGTCACCGCCCTGAGCGTCTGCAAAGGGCCTCCTGCTCGTCACCGCCCTCTACGTGACCGCCGCCGCGCTGGCCGGGCCCTCGGACGCCACCGGCTTCTCTCCGCGCTCCCCGTCGTGATGACGGTCGCGGCGGCCATCGGGCTGTTGCGAACTGTCGTGTGCCCCGGGCCGGCCGCTGACTACGGCCCCCGGCCTGGCTTTACCACCCCGCTACCGGGCCCTCGGCTTCTCCAGCACGACTTAAAGCGCGATGCGGTCGCGCAGCCGCCGCGCCTGGCGGCCCAATGCGCGCGTGGACCAGACGGTCCCGAGCGAACGCGCCATCATGCCGTACACGCTGAGGCGCGGGACCTTGAGCGCCACCGCGGGATCCAGCCAGTTGGGCGCCTTCGCGAGGAGGTCGAGGGTGCGCAAGCCGATGAGGAGCGGCCATGCGCAGGCCAGCCGCATGCGCGGCTCCGTCCGGGGGATCGCGAACGTGTACTGCCAGCCCGCCTCGTAGTGGTCCAGCGCCACGTTGAGGAGCTCGACGAGCAGGGGACGCAACGAGGGGCCGATGCCGGGATCAAGCAGATCGCGCGGCTCCAAGCCGAGCCGCGTCAGGTCGCGGCTCGGGAGATAGCAGCGCCCCTGACGGAGATCACGGGGAATGTCGCGCAGGACATTGGTGAGCTGGAGTCCCTTGCCGAAGCGGACCCCGAGCGCCGACATCTTCGCCGGATCCCAGCCTCGGAGGCGCGGCCGGTGGGCCATGTGCACCTCGGTCCAGAACTCGCCCACCGCGCCCGCCACCAGGTAGGTGTAGCGGTCGAGCTCCGCGCGCGTCTCGAGGGCGGCGAGCCCCGCCGCGTCCTCGCCGGGGAACGCGGTGAGGTCCCACGTCATGCCCTCCACGATGGTGCCGAGCACGCGCCGCGCGCGCCCGCGGTCCGCGGCCGCGAGCGCGCGGTAGGCGGCGAGGGCGTCGGGCAGACGGTCGATCAGCTCGCGCTCGGCGGGCAGGGTCTGGCCGGGCCGGGTCGCGGCGACGATGGCGTCGAGGCGCCCGGGCGCGCTGCCGTCCAGCTCGTCGCGGAGCGCCGTGAGGTGGCGGAGCCGGTCGTCGCGGGGCAGAAGGCGAGTATCCGCGATGGTGTCGGCGGCGCGCGCGAGGAGGTAGGCGATGCCGAGCACCGGCCGGACCGCGGCCGGCAGCACGGCCAGCGAGAGATAGAAGGAGCGACTGACCCGCTTCAGGAGCTGGCCGGTGAGATCCGGCCCCGCCAACCCCTAGTCCTGATCCATGGGATTGAACGGCTTCTCGTCGGGCATGTCCTTCGCCTTCTTGATGCTCTCCTGGAACTTGCGGTCGAGCACCTTGCCCTTGTTCTTCTCCGCCTCCATCTGCTCCTTGAAGAGCTGCTCCCGGCGCGCCGCCTCGCCCTTGAGCGAGGACAGCATGCCGCCGAGGTCCATGCCGGACTTCTGGCGCGGGGGCGGCTCGTGGGCGATCACCGCCTCGAGAGCGGGATCGATCGTGAGGCGACCGTTGCAGCCGGGGCAGGTGACGACGAAGCTCTTGGCCATCGACGTGTCCTCAGCTCACCATGCCAAAGGTTCGCTCGATGTTGGCGGCCAGGCCGGCGCGCCATGGACGGTAGGACCCGTACACGGAGAACGCCTTTTCGTAGGTGGGCGCGAGCCGCGCGGTCACCCGGGTCTTTGTCTCCTCCAGGGTGGCGCCGCGCCCCGCCTCCTCGCGCACCGCCGCCACCATGTCGTGCACGTAGCCGCGGAACGTCTTGAGCCAGTCGCGGCCGGCCGGCTCCCCGTGCCCCATGACCAGATGGGTCCAGTCCAGCTCGGCGAGCCGGTCGAGGGTACCGACCCAGTCCTCGGGGTAGCCGTCGCCCATGAACGGCGTCCAGCCGATCACCGCGTCGCCGGTGATCACGACTTTCTCCTTGGGCAGGTAGACGAAGACGTCCCCCTCGGTGTGGGCGCGCCCGAGATAGAGGAGCTGGATCTCGCGATCGCGCCGGTAGAGCGTCATCGTGCGCTCGAAGGCCATGGTGGGCAGCGCGGGCTTGAGCGCGCCGACCTCCGCCTGGTACGCCTCGGCGAGCGTGAGGTCGGCCTGCAGCTTCGCCCGCTGATCCGGCGCGGTCGCGGCGGCGAGGTCCGCGCGGATCTTCGCGATCTCCGCGGGCATCTGGCGCACGTGGTCCTGGATGCGCTTGAGGCCCTTCTTCACCATGGCCTCGCGGGTGATCTGGTTGGTCACGATCTCGGCATTGGGATACGCGGCGGGGTAGACTTCATTGCCGTGCCAGTGGTCCCAGTGAAAATGCGTGTTGACCACGTACCGTACGGATCGCGCGGTGAGGGCGCGGAGCTCCTGCACGATCACACGCGCCGCGGAGGGCTTGGAGTGGGTGTCCACCACCATCACGCCGTCGTCGCTCTCGACGATGGCGGTGTTGCAGTTGACCTTGTAAGCCGGCGCGGCCACCGCGACGTGCACGCCGTCGGCGACTTTCCGCATCTCGAAGCGCGCGTCGCCCGCGCCGAGTCCCTCGTGTCCACAGCAGTCCATGCCGTACTATCCCACATCGACATCCGCCACGAAAGGAGACGCTGATGGAGCGCCGCACGCTCGGCCGGACCGGTCTCGAGGTTTTTCCCCTGGGCTTCGGCTGCGGCGCGGTCGGCGGCCTCATGACCCGCGGGACGGCGCGCGATCAGGAGCGCGCGGTGGCGCGCGCGCTCGAGCTTGGCATCAACTACTTCGACACCGCGCCGATCTACGGGGACGGCGAGTCGGAGAGGAGCCTGGGGCGGGTGTGGAAGGCGCTCAGGCCGTCGGCGTACGTGGGGACCAAGGTGCGCCTCACCCCCGACGAGCGCGGCCGCATCGCCGCCGCGGTGCCCGCCGCGTTGGAGGCCAGCCTCGAGCGCCTGCAGATGGAGCGGGTGGACCTCCTTCAGCTCCACAACGTGATCGAGCCGGGCCATCCGCGCGGGGTAGACGCGCGCCAGGTGCTCGAGGACGTGGTGCCGGTGCTCGACAAGCTCAAGCAGACGGGGAAGACGCGCTTCTGCGGCATCACGGCGCTCGGGGAGACCGCCTCGCTCTCGCGGGTGCTCGAGGCGCGTGTGCTCGACACCGCTCAGGTGGCCCTGAATCTCCTGAACCCGAGCGCGGCCGGTCCGGTGCCCGCGGGCTTTCCCGCCCAGGACTTCGACGCGCTGGTGCCGCGGGCCCGCGCCGCCGGCGTGGGCACCATCGTGATCCGCGTGCTCGCCGGCGGGGCGCTGTCCGGCTCGGAGTCGCGCCATGCCGTGGCCGCGCCATCGGTGGAGCCGATCGCGTCGGGACCGGACTACGTGGCGGACGTGCGGCGCGGCCGCGCGCTCGACGCGCTCGTGCGCGAGGGGCACGTGGGCAGCGTGGTGGAGGCGGCGCTGCGCTTCCCGCTCTCGAGCCCCGGCGTGTCGACCGTGCTCGTCGGCTACTCCACCCTCGAGCACCTCGAGTTCGCGGCGGCCAGTATGGCCAAGGGCCCGCTGCCCGCGGCGGCGATGGCGCGGCTCGAGGCGATCTGGAAGAGCTGGGCGGGCGCCTAGGCGCATGGTTCTGGCGCTGTCCCGCGGGCTCGCTCTCGCCGTCGCCGTCGGCACTCTCGTCCTGCTGCTGGCTGGCGAGACACGGTCTTCCGACGCGGTGGCGCGGATCGATCCCATTCTTACCGCGCGCTTGCCGGGAAGGAAGGCGATGCACTATAGTCCCCCCGTGATCGGACGCCGCGCGTGGTTGACGCAGTCCCTCGTCGGTGCGGGAATCCTGCTGATGCCGCGCGGCGCCCGCGCCCAGAGCCCGGCCGGCGTGTTCCGGGTCGGCTGGCTCTCGCCCGCCGGCTCGGAAGCGGGCGGCGCGAATCTGGACGCGCTTCGTGAGGGCCTGAGCGCTCTCGGCTACCAGGAAGGCCGGAACCTGGCGATCGAGTCGCGCTGGGCGGACGGGGGCTCGGAGCAGCTCCCCACTCTCGCCCGTGAGCTCATCAACCTCAAGGTGGACGTGATCTGCACCGCGGGGACCCAGGCCACGCGCGCGGCGCGTGGCGTCACCTCGACCCTCCCGGTGATCTTCGCCAACGTCGCGTTTCCCGTCCAGCAGCAGCTCGTGGCGAGCTACGCCCGGCCCGGGGGCAACGTCACCGGGGTGGCATTCGACGGGGCGGAGTACGGCAAGCGGCTGGAGCTCCTGAAGGAGATCGTGCCGCGCCTCGCGCGGGTGGCCCTGATCTACAACCCGGAGAACCAGGGCAGTGTGCTCGCGCTCGAGGAGACGCGGCGCTGGGCGCGCTCGCTCTCCATCACCGTCGAGCCGTACCGCATTCGGGGACCGCACGACCTCGACGAGGCGTTTTCCGGCATCACCCGCAGTCACCCCGACGCCATGATGACCACCGCCGACCCCCTCATCGCGGCGTACCGGGGGCGGATCGTGGCGTTCGCGGCCAAGCAGCGGTTGATCGCGATGTACCCGGGCAAGGAGTATCTCGAGGTGGGCGGCCTCGTGTTCTACGGCGGCAGCATCCCCGAGATGTATCGGCGGGTGGCGGTGTACGTGGACCGGATCCGCAAGGGCGCCAAGGCCAGCGAGCTCCCGGTGGAGCAGCCGACCAAGTTCGACACCGTCATCAACGCGCGCGCCGCCAAGGCGCTCGGCCTCACCATTCCGGCGGCAGTCCTGCTGCGGGCGGATCAGGTCCTCGACTGAGACGGCCACCCGCCCGGGCCGCGCGCCCTGGGGCGCGTCCGCTCCCTACTTGAACGCGGGCAGCACGCGCTCGGCGACGAGACGCAGGCTCTTCATCGCGAGCGGGGCGGGGATGAGGCCGCCGGCATTGGGCTCGATGATCACGCCGTCGATGTCGAGCGATTCGCGCAGCTCGCGGAGGCGCTCGATCAGCGCAGGCGGGCTCCCGAAGGCCACACGCGTCCGGCAGATCTCGTCGTAGGTCATGTGCTGGAGATGCGTGAGCTGCGCGGCGTTCCGTTCGGACGGCCCGGCGCCGGCGCGGCCGATCCTCGACTGGGTCAGCTCGGCGTGGCGCTGGAAGAAATACGTGATGCTCTCCCGGGCCTCTTCCCGCCCGGCCGCCTCCGTCTCCCCTGCGTAGATGGGAATCCGGAGGTAGACGCTGCTCTGGCCCGGGTGCCCGGCCTCGCGCCAGGCCTGGCGATAGCTCCGCACATGCGCCCCGAGGTCGGTGGTGTCGTGGTCGCGCAGGCCCACGAAGAGGCCCAGCCCGAGCTGCGCGACCTGGGCGAAGGTCTCCGGGCTGTTCGCCGCCATGCGCAGCGGCGGGTGGGGATCCTGATACGGCCGCGGCGTCACCAGCGCGTTCTGGAACCGGTAGAACTCGCCATCCCAGCTGAAGGGCTTACCCTTCCACGCCTCGCGGAGAATCGCCAGCGACTCCTTGAACCGCGCCTGGCTCTCGCCGTAGGGAATGCCGAGCACGTCGTAGGTGCGCGCGGCGCCGCTGCGGCCGACGCCCATCTGAAACCGGCCCTCGCTCAGCTGGTCGAGGGTGGCGGCCTCCTCGGCGATCCGCAGGGGATTGCCCAGCGGAAGCACCTGCACCGCCGTCCCCACGTGGACACGCTTGGTGCGGGTGGCCATGGCGGTGGCCATCACGAGGGGGGCCGAGATGACCGAGCGGGTGGGATTGAAGTGAATCTCGCCCAGCCACACGCAGTCGAGCCCGATGGCCTCGGCGGCGTCGGCGTGCTCCAGGGCCTCCCGGAACGCCTGAGCCTGCGTGTAGCCGGGTCGCGCTTCCTCGACGAAGAGCCCGAAGTGCATGGGTGGTCCCTCCCCGCTAGGGGAAGCGTAGCCCATCCGATCCGTCGTCCGCCAGCGGCACGCAGGCAGCGGGATCGATGCCGAGCGCGACCGCGGCGCCGGCGGCGAGACGGGGCGAGACCGGCGCGGCAACCCGGAGCACGAGGTCCGTGCCGTGCACCTCGACCTCGTACTCCACCGCGTCGCCGAGAAACGCGGCCCGGCGCACGAGGCCGTGCGCGCGATTGCCGGCGCCGGCGCCCGCCGGCGCGGTCGCGGCGGCCTGGAGCCTGATCAGGTGGGGCCGGATGGACACCGCGACACGCCGGCCTGGCGCGAACCCGGCGCCTGCCACACGCAGGCGCAGGCCGCCGCGCTCGACGGTGTCGGCGGACACCGCGGTGCCCTCGACCACGTTGGTCTTGCCGATGAACTCGGCGACGAAGCGCGTGCGCGGGGCGTGGAACAGCATGTCCGCGGTGCCGACCTGGGCGACGCGGCCCCGCTCGAGCACGGCGATGCGGTCCGAGATCACCATCGCTTCGGCTTGATCGTGGGTCACGTACAGCGTGGTGATGCCGAAGGCCTCGTGCAGCCGACGGATCTCGAAGCGCATCTCCTCGCGGAGGTTGGCGTCCAGGTTGGACAGGGGCTCGTCCAGCAGCAGCACCTCCGGCTCCACCACGAGCGCCCGCGCCACCGCTACCCGCTGCTGCTGGCCTCCCGAGAGCTCGCCGGGGTAGCGCGCCTCGAGCCCGTCGAGGCGCACCACCTTCAGCATCGCGCTCACCCGCCGCGCACGCTCGGCGCGCGCCACGTCGCCCTTGAAGCGCAGGCCGTAGCCCACGTTCTGCGCCACCGTCATGTGCGGCCACAGGGCGTAGCTCTGGAAGATCATGGCCATCCGGCGCCGCTCCGGAGGCACGACCGCTGCCGGGGAGGACAGGAGGCGGTCGCCCACGCGGATCTCGCCCGCCTCGGGCGTGAGGAAGCCGGCCACCAGCCGCAGCGTGGTGGTCTTGCCGCAGCCCGACGGGCCGAGGAGGGCGACGAGCTCGCCCGCCCGCACGTCGAGCGAAAGATCGTCCACTGCGGCGAAGTCGCCGTAGCGCTTGGCGAGGCCGCGGAGCGTGATCCCCGGCATCAGTCGCGCGCGCCCAGCACGTCGCGTCCCAGCACCGCCTGCACCAGCGTCACGGTGACGAACGTGAGCGCAAGCATGAGCAGGCCCAGCACCGCGATGGCGCCGAACTGGCCCTCCTCCTTCAAGTCGAACAGCACCACCGACATCACCTTGGTGTTGGGGGTGAACAGGATGATGGAAGCGGACAGCTCGCGGATCACCCCGATGAAGATGAAGCACCACGCGGCGATCACGCCGCTCCGGGCGAGCGGGCCGGTGATGTCGCTCAGCACGCGGAGGCGGCCCGCGCCCAGGATGCGTCCGGCGTCTTCCAGGTCCGGCGGGATGCCGCGGAACGTGGCGTCCGACTGCGCGTAGCCCACCGGCATCTCCTTGGTGAGGTAGGCGATGAAGAGAATCCACAGCGTGCCGTAGAGCACGAAGGGCGGCCGCGTGTAGGCGATGAAGAGCGCCACCGCCAGCACCACGCCGGGAATCACCACGGGCACGAGGGCCAGGAAGGCCACCACCTGATAGCCGAACACGAGCCGCCGGCTCGCGATGTAGGCGAGCAGGGCGACCAGGCCCGCCCCCACGGTGGCGGTGAGCAGCCCCAGCTCGAGCGTGTTCACGACGGCGTCGCGCGTGGCGCTGTATTGAAAGAACGTGAAGGTGAAGTTGGCCAGCGTGAGGTTGTCCCAGGTGAGGGGCTGGGCCCACGCCTTGGAAAAGGCGGCCTTGGCAAGGATGCCGTAGGGCAGGAAGATCGCGCTCGTCATCACGACGAGGCAGGCGCCCAGCGCGGGGTAGCGCCACGGGCCCAGCGGGATGACGCGTCGCCGGCCGCCCTTGCCGCCGACTGCGGCGTAGCCGCGGCGCCCGAGCACGCGCTTCTGCAGCCACAGCAGCACGATGGTGGCGAGGAGCAGCGGCACCGAGAAGGCCGCCGCCATCTCCACCTTGGGCGGAAACTGGAAGAGCGACCAGATCTGCGTCGTGATGGTGTGAAAGCCCGCGGGGAGCGCGAGGATGGCCGGCGAGCCGAAGAGCGCCAAGGCCTGGAGGACGGACAGGATGAAGCCCGAGACCAAGGCGGGCAACACCATGGGGAACGTGATCGTCAGGGCGACTGAAAGGCGCCCGGCTCCGAGGATCGCGCCCGCCTCCTCCACGTCGGAAGCGATCAGGGCCAGCGTGTTGGCCACCATGATGTAGACGTAGGGAAAGGTATAGATCGTCACCACGAAGATGAGGCCCGGCATGGTGAAGATGTTGACGAGCGGCGCCTCGGCGCCGGAGGCCGCGCGCCAGAGGCGATTGAGGTAGCCGGCATTGGGCCCGGCGAGCATGACCCAGGCGAAGGCGCCCAGGAAGGGCGGCGTGACGAACGAGGCGAGCACGAGCCCGCGGATGAGTCCTCGTCCCGGCACGTCGGTGCGCGCGGTGAGCCAGGCCAGTGGCGCGCCCAGCGCCACGGAGGTCACGCCCACCCAGAAGGACAGCACCACCGTGTTCCACAGCGCTTTCTGCAGCGCGGGATCGCCGAAGACGGTCCGATAGCGCGCGAGGGTATATCCCGACTCGCCGCTCACGCTCATCCAGCCGAGCCAGCCCAGGGGCAGACCCATGAGGACGAGCAACGCCAGCGTGGCCCCGATCCAGACCGGGAGCGCGCGGTCGAGCCCGCGGAGGGCGCCCTCCCTAGGCGCCAAAGAACTCCACGAAGCGCTTCTTGATCTCCTCGCTCCGCTTCTCCAGCTCCTCCGGATCGGGGGCGAGCAGCTTCAGCTCGCCGAGCTTGGGCTTGTCGGTGGGGTACTTCACTTCGGGGTGCCCCGAGTAGAGCCCCTCGCTGTCCGCCATCACCTGCTGCACGTCCTTGGTGAAGCCGAAGTCGGTGAAGAGGCGCGCGGCGTTCGGGTGCGGCGCAAAGGAGGCGATGGCGCTGGGGGAGACGACCAGCGGCACGCCTTCCTTCGGATACACGATCTCCACGGGATTGCCCTTCTTCTTGGCCTGATAGAACGTGTACTCGCCGCCGTTGGCCGCGACGGCCCGCTCGCCCGAGGCCACCACCCCGGAGGGATCGACCGCGGACTGCACGAGCATCACGCTGTTCTTCGCGAGCTGCTGGAAGTACTCCCAGCCATAGAGATGCACGAGGGCCAGCACATGCGTGGAGATGACGCCGCTGTAGCCGGGGTGCGCGGTGACGAGCTTGCCCTTCCACTTGGGATCGAGGAGGTCCTTCCAGGTCTTCGGCGCCTCCGCGGCGGTGACCTTCTGGGTGTGGTAGGCGATCACGTTCACGGTGGCGCGCAGGCCGAAGTAGTAGCCGTCCTTGTCCTTGAACCCGGCCGGGAAGGCGTCCACGCCCGCGGGCACGTGGCGGGCGAGGAGCTTCTTGTCCTTCAGCAGCACGAAGTGGCCCGCGTCCGAGGTGTGGATCACGTCCACGTTCTTGATATTGGCCTGGAGCTCCTGCATCACGCGCTGCAGGATGCGCTGGGAGCCCGTGCGGTTCACCTCGACCTTGATACCGGGATAGGCCGTCTCGAAGAGCTTGGCCACCTTTTCCGCGCTGGGCAGCGCGAGCGAGGTGTACCAGACGACCTTGCCCTCCTTCTTCGCGGCCTCGAGCATCGCGGCGGGCGCGGCGGGCGGCGCCTGGGCCGCCGCGGGCGCGGAGGACAGGAGGGCGAGCGCAGCGGCGAGCAGCCGGGCGACGGCGCGACACGGCATGGTCAGCTCCTCTCGGGGGCGAGCGCGGTGAAGAGATCAGCGAGCGTGGCGGCGGTGTCCAGCGTGTCCACCAGGCGGATCACCCGCTCGATGCGGGCCGGCGGCAGCGCGCCGGCATTGCCGCGGAACTTGGCCGCGAGCTCCTCGCGCGCCAGCGGCGCATCGGGGCCGCCGCGAGGCCGGTCCTGGCGCTCGCGGAGCACGCGGCCGTCGGCCAGCGTGATCTCGACGTCGCCCACGAACTGACGCGGGTAATCGATGGCGGGATCGATCACGTACGTGACCCGGCGGGTCACCGCGAGCACGTCGGCGTCGCGCACCGCACGGTCCTCGAACTCGGCGAGCCCCGCCCGGCCCTTCACCATGATGACGGCGACGAGATAGGGCAGGCTGAACTTCGCGGCGTAGCCGTTCGGCGGCGCGTGCTTGGACGTCAAGGGCTCCCAGAGGCGCGGCAGCGGGCCCGCGGCGGTGCGGCAGGTGATGGCGCGGATGTCGCCCGGCGCGATCTGGTGCTGAGTGCGGAGGCGCATCGCGCAGTCCATGTACGGCTGCGCGATCGAGCCGCAGGGGTAGGGCTTGAAGGTGAGCTCGGCCAGCTCCCAGGCGCCCCCGAGCGTGGCGAGCAGCTCCTCCAATCGGCCCGCGTCGTGGCCGCCCGCGAAGGCGGCGTAGAGCCCGTGCGCGCCTTCCAGCACCGTCTCCGGGCCGGTGAAGCCGGTCTCCGCGAGCAGAGTGGCGATCATGCCGGCATGCGCGTTCCAGCCGGGATGCAGGCGTTTGGTCCACGTGCCGTCCGCGAGGTACTCGATGATGCCCGCGGCCTGGCTGCCGCAGATGCCGAACGCCTGGACGAGCCGATCCTCAGAGAGCTTGCGGATGCGTGCCGCGGCGGCGGCGGCGGCGAAGGAGGCGGTGATGGCGGTGGGATGAAAGTGCCGCGCGTGGAAGGCGCCGGGCACCGTGAGCCCCACGCGGCACATGACCTCCACCGCCGCAATGGCGGCGGCGAGGGCCTCGCGTCCTGCCGCGCCGGCGGCCTCGGCGGCAGCCAGTGCCGCGGTCACGGCGACGCAGCCCGTGTGGACGATGGCATCCTCGCGCGTGTCGTCGAAGTCGAGGCCGTGGGCGAGGGTCGCGTTGGCGAGCACGGCATTCGGCGCGCCCACCCGCGCGCCCGAGCCGAGCAGCGTGCTCTCGGGAGGGCCGCCCAGGCGCGCCGCCGTCTCGGTGATGGACCGCCCGAAGTCCTCGCCCGTCGCGGCGAGGCAGTTCCCGAGGGTGTCGAGCACGAGGAGGCGCGCCCGGGCCACCACCGGCTCCGGCACGTCCTCGAGGCGCAGCCCGAGCACGAAGCGCGCGAGGCGCCGGGCCGCCGACTCTCCCGCCATGGGCGTGTCGCTCAGGCGGTGTCCACCGCGGGGCGGACGGTGCCGGTGACGAACTCGAGGATCTCGATCATCCGGCCGAGATCGTCCCGCCGGAAATCGAGCACGATGTGCTTCACGCCGATGCGCTTGTACTCGGCGAGGAGATCCACCACCGCCTGCTTGCCCTGGGCCAGCTCCTCGTCGCGGAGCGGGTTCCGGATGCTGAGGGTGAGGGAATCGAACGGCCGCTTCGCCGCCTCCGCGGCGGCGTGCAGCTGGGTGAGGCCCTCGCGGAGCTGGGCGGGCGTCTTCGAGGTCGCGTGCCAGCCGTCGCCCAGCGTCACCACGCGGCGGAAGGCGCCCGGGCTGTCGCCGCCCACCCAGATGGGCGGCATGGGCTTCTGCACGGGCTTGGGGGCGAAGCCGAGATCGCGGAACTTGAAGAATTCCCCCTCGTGGGACGGGTTCTGCTGCGTCCAGAGCGCCTTGAACACGCGCAGTATCTCGTCCGCCTGCCGCCCGCGCGCGTGGAAGGGCACGCCCAGGATCTCGAGCTCGTCCTTCCACCAGCCCACCCCCACGCCGCAGATGAGGCGGCCGGCAGAGAGCGCGTCGATGCTCGTGAGGAGCTTGGCCATGACCACCGGATGCCGGTGGCCGAGAATGAACACGGAGGCGCCGAGCTTCGCCTGCTGGGTGACGACGGCGGCCGCGGACAGGACCGCTACCGGTTCAAGGTACGCGCGATCGGGAGAATGGGGAAAGCGGCCGCCGGGATAGCCGGGCGGCACGTGGCGGGGGAAGATGACGTGATCGCTCACCCAGAGCGAGGCGATGCGGCGCGACTCCGCCGCCCGGCAGAAGGCGACGAGCGCCTCGCCGTTGGCGAGCGGGCCCTGCGTCGGCAGATGGCAGCCGATGTCCATGGTGTTCTCCTACAGGGCGAGGTACTGGTGCCGGACGGAATCGTCCGCGCGGAAGGCCGCCACCGTGCCCTGGTAGCGGACCGTCCCCTTTTCGAGCACGTAGACGCGGTCGGCGAGATCGAGCGAGAAGTCCACGTTCTGCTCGGCGAGCAGGATGGTGAGGCCCTCACGCTTGAGCCGGCCGATCTGTTCGCCCAGGTGCCCGACGACCAGGGGCGCGAGGCCTTCGGAGGGCTCATCGAGCAGCAGCAGCTCGGGATTGCCCATGAGCGTGCGCGCGATGGTCAGCATCTGCTGCTCGCCGCCCGAGAGGAAGCCGCCTTGACGGTCGCGCAGCTCGGCGAGCTTGGGGAAGAGCGCGTACACGCGCTCCAGCGTGAACCGGTTCTTTCCCGCGCCGCGCGTGGCCACGTCGAGGTTCTCCCATACGGTGAGGTCCGAGAAGATGCGCCGGTCCTCGGGCACGAAGCCGAGCCCGGCCTTGGCGACCTGATGCGGCGCCCGGCCGGTGATGTCGCGCCCCTTCCACTCCACGCGCCCGCGCGCGGGCGGGGTCAGGCCCATGATGCTGCGCATGGTGGTGGTCTTGCCCACGCCGTTCCGGCCGAGCAGGCACACGCACTCGCCGGGGCTCACCTCGAGGGAGACGCCGAACAGGACCTGGGACAGGCCGTAGGCGGTGTAGAGGTCCTGGACGCGCAGCAGCGATCCGCTCACGCGTGCTTCTCCCCGAGATACACGCGCCGCACCTCGGGATCGCGGCGCACCTCCGCGGGCGGGCCATCGGCGATGACCTTGCCCTGATGGAGCACGGTGATGCGCTGGGAGATGGAGAACACCACCTCCATGTCGTGCTCGGTGAAGAGGAGAGTGAGGCGCCGCTCGCGGGCGAGCCGCTCGATGAGCGCGATGGACTCCCGCGTCTCGCTCGCCGACATCCCCGCGGTCGGCTCGTCGAGGAGCAGGATCTCCGGCTCCAGAGCCAGGGCGATGCCGAGCTCGAGCTGCTTCTGACCGCCGTGCGAGAGGAAGCCCGATTCCTCGCGGGCGTGGTCCAGGAGGCCCACCGCGCGCAGAATAGCCTCCGTCTCCTCCTGATACAGGCGGGCGACCGGGTGGAAGAGATTCCAGCCGCGTCCGCGATGCGAGACGTAGGCGGCCTGCACGTTCTCGAAGACGGTGAGGCGCGGGAAGATGTTGGTGCGCTGGAAGGACCGCCCCATGCCGAGCCGGCAGAGGTCGTGCGGCGCGATACCGGTGACGTCGCGGCCCTTGAACATTACCTGGCCGGCGTCGGGCCGGAGATGGCCGGTGATCAGGTTGAACAGCGTCGTCTTGCCCGCGCCGTTCGGCCCGATGATCGCGCCGATCGAGCCCGGCGCCACCGTGAAGCTCACCCCGCCTACCGCCAGGAAGCCGCCGAAGCTCTTGACCACGCCGCGCACGTCAAGCACGGGCGGGCCCCCGCTTGCGCTGCATCGCGCGCACCAGGCTCTGGGCGGCCCCGGCGAGGCCGCCCGGAAACACGAAGAGCAGGAGGACCAGGATGGTCCCCAGCACGAGCGGCCAGTACTCAGTGTAGGAGACGATCTGCTGGTTCAGCCAGATGAGGACGAGGGCCCCGACGCTCGGCCCCACGAAGGTGCCCATGCCGCCCAGGAGCGTCATGATCAGCACTTCGGACGACTTGGTCCAGTAGGCGAAGTCGGGGAAGACTCCTCGATTGAAGATCCCGAACAATCCGCCGGCGAGGCCGGCGAAGAGACCGGCGAGGGTGAAGGCGGCAAGCTCGTAGCGCCGCACGTTGACGCCGATGAACTCCGCGCGCTCGGGATTCTCCCGTATGGTCGTCAGCATGCGGCCGAAGGGCGAGGCGACGATTCTCCGCAGGACCCACAGGGCCACCGCGATCAGGATGAGGCACGTGAAGTAGAAATACTCGGACGTGCGGTAGCCGCCGAGGAAGGGCAGCACCGCCGCCGCCTTCTCCACCCAGCCGAAGTCCGGGTAGGGGATCTCCGGCATGCCCTGCTCGCCGCCGGTGAGCTCGTTCCACTTGAAGCAGATCGCCCACACGATCTGGGCGAAGGCCAGCGTCAGCATCGCGAAGTAGATTCGGGTGAGGCGTACGCAGAAGAAGCCGAAGAACACCGCGAAGAGCCCCGCCACCAGGCCCGCGGCGGGAAAGGCGAGCAGGAAGGGCACGCCCAGCTTCTTCATGAGGATCCCGGTCGTGTAGGCGCCGATCCCGAAGTACGCGGCGTGCCCGAACGAGACGAGGCCGGTGTAACCCACGAGGAGGTTGAGGCTGGTGGCGAAGAGGGCCCAGATCGCGACGTCGTTGGCGAGGAACGTGTAGAAGCGCGAGCCCAGGGACGGTACGAAGAACGCCGCGATCACGATGAGCAGGCCCCAGGGGACGCGTCGCATGGTTATTCGAATCTGGGGGGGAGCGGCGCCGCTCCTCCCCCCGGCCCCCGCGCCACCTTGTGTGCGCACGTTGCGGCCATCGCTGGGCGCCTTCTGGTCATTTCAGGGGCCGGCCGAGCAGGCCCCAGGGGCGGATGACGAGCACGGTGGCCATGAGGGCGAAGATGGCGAAGATGGAGAAGCGCGGAAAGAACAGGATGCCGAACGACAGGACCTGCCCGTAGATCAGCGCGCCCAGGAACGTGCCCCAGAACGAGCCGAGCCCGCCGATCACCACCACGACGAAGGCGTCCACGATCACGTCCGTGTCCATGCCGGGCACCACCGCGCGCATCGGCGTGATGAGGGCGCCCCCGAGGCCACCCAGGAAGGACGCGACCACGAACACGCCGGTATAGAGCGCGCTCACGTTGACGCCGAGCGCGCCGAGGGTTTCGCGGTCGAGCGCGGCAGCCCGGATGAACCGGCCGGCGCGCGTGCGCTGGAGGATGAACCAGAATCCCAGCGCGATGGCCGGGGCGAGCAGGAGGATGAACAGGTTGTAGTGCGGCACCGTGATGCCGAGCAGGCTGAACGACCCGGTGAGCCCGGGGGGCCGCCCCACCGATTTCTGCTGCGTGCCCCAGAGGATCTTGGCGACGTCACCGAGGATGAGGACCAGTGAGTACGTGAACAGCAACTGGTAGAGCTCTTCCTTCCCGTAGAGATGGCGGAAGAGGAAGCGCTCCACGAGGCCGCCGAGGATCGCCACCCCCAGCGCCGCGCCCAGGGCGGCTACCCAGAAGGAGACGGGGCCGGTGCCCAGCCACTGGACCACCTGATACGCCGAGTACGCCCCGAGCATGTAGAAGGTGCCATGCGCGAAGTTCAGCACGCGCAGCACGCCGAAGATCAGCGACAGCCCCGACGCGATCAGGAAGAGGAACATCGACGCGGTGAGCCCGCTCAAGCACTGCGCCACCACGAACGACAGCTCAGGCATCTAGGTCAGGGATGGAGAAGCAAAGACGCATCTAAGAGAGGCGTGGACTCGACGGAGTGAAGGAAGAATCGAGCGTCAGGGCGAGCGGGCACGGGCCGGGGCGTGCCCCCGGCGAACGCAATATTGAGCACAGGGGGTGCGCCCCGGCCCGGGTCCGCTCGCCCGTCAAGCGCGAGTTAGTCCATGAACTTCGTCGGATCCACGTACTCCACCGGCTTCATGATCGGGAACGGATACTTCGGATCCATGACCGTCTTGCCGTAGAGCTGGCCACGATTCGCCTGGTGATCCTTTTCCCGGATCGTCTGCTTCCCGATCGGCGTGTCGATGGTGAGACCAAGCAGCGCCTTCGCCACCTTGTCCGAATCGGTGCTGCCCGCCTTGGCGATGGCCTCGGCGAGGAACTGCATGCCGGTATAGCCCTGGATGGCCCACGAGGACGGGTACTCGTCCTTCAGATACTTGGACAGCCGCGCCGTGTAGTCGCGATGGGCCGCCGTCTCACCCCAGTAGAAGGCGTCGTACGAGTTGCCCCAGATCCCCACGGGGTAGTCCTTGCCCATGGACTTGGTGGTCTCCGGCGTCGCCGCCTCGCCCACGCCGATGAAGTTGTACTTGACCGCGTCGAAGACGCCCAGCGCCTTCGCCTGCTTGGAGTACGTCACGAAGAAGCCGCCCCAGATCGACGAGAAGATGGCCTCCGGCTTCTTCCCCATCTGGGCATTGATGAAGGGGTTGTAGTCCTGCTCGCCGAGCTTGGGCCACTGCTGATCCACGATCTGAACGGAGGGCTTGGTCCTCTTGAGGTGATCGACGAACGCCTTGGTCACGTCCTGGCCGTAGGCATAGTCGAAGCTGATGGTAGCCACCTTGGTCACCGGCCATTTGGCCACGATCTCCGCCGCGCTCCGCCCTTCCATCGTCGTGTTGGCGGAGGTGCGGAAGACGTAGGGGTGGAGCTTGTCGGCGGCGGTGAGCTGATCGGTCTTCGGAATGGGCGCGATGAAGACGATCTTGTTCTCCTTCGCCACCACCGACACCGCCGGCCCTTCCGCGGAGGTGAGGGTCCCCACCAGGAAGTCGACGTTGTCCTTGAGGATCAGCTCACGGGCCACGCGCACCGCCTCGTTGGCGTCCGCCTTGGAGTCCCGCACGATGAGCTCGATCTTGCGCCCGAGCACGCCGCCCTTGGCGTTGAGCTCGTCCACGAACATCTGGGCGCCCTTGCTGGCGGGGTCGCCGAAGAGGGCGGGCGGCCCGGACAGGGGCATCGGCATGCCGACCTTGATGGCCTTCTGGGCCTCGGCGGCGAACGGCAGGGCCAGCACGCCCGCCACGAGCAGGATGAGCACGCGCTTCATCATGGGAAGCCTCCTTTGCGCGATGAGCTAGAGAGCGGACAGCCCGGGAATGACGGTGTGGATCGTGTAGACCGACGTTGATGCGGTGATGAACAGGGTCCGGAAATCGCGGTCGCCCCACGCGAAGTTCGCGGTGTACTCCGGTACCTGGATGACGCCCAGGTCCACCGCCTCGGGACTGAACACGTGGATGCCGCCCGGCCCGCAGCAGTACACGTTGCCGGCGGAGTCGAGCTTCATGCCGTCGGGCGCGCCCTTGCCCTCGCCCTTGGTCTCGGCCCACACGGCGCCGCCGGCGAGGGCGCCATTCGAGCGCACGTCGAAGACTCGGATGTGTTGCCGGGCGGTGTCGTTGACGAAGAGGCGGCGCCCGTCCAGCGAAAAGCAGAGGCCGTTGGGCCGGTCGAAGTCGTCGACGAGCAGCGTGGGCGTGCGGGGGTCGGCGCCCACGCGGTACACGCCCTGGAACGCGAGCTCCTGCGCCCGCTTCACCCCGTAGAACTCCGCGCGCCCGTAGGGCGGGTCGCTGAAGTAGATGCCGCCGTCCTGCGCGCACACGATGTCATTGGGGCTGTTGAGCTGCTTGCCGTCGTAGTGGGTGGCGATGGGGGTGAGGCGGCCGTCCGGCTCGGTGCGCGTCACCTGGCTCGAGGCGTGCTCGCAGGCGACGAGCCGGCCCTGACGGTCCCAGGTCAGGCCGTTGGACTTGTTGCAGGGCTGGCGAAAGGTCGTGACGCCGTCCGCCTTGGACCAGCGGCGGAGGTGATCGCCCGGCATGTCGCTCCAGAGCAGATACTCGCCCGTCGGGTGCCAGAGCGGCCCCTCGGTGAAGAGACACCCGGTGGCAATGCGCTCGAACTCGACGTGGGTGCCGACGATGCTGGTGAGCCGCGGGTCGCGGATCTCCAGGGTCACTTCTTCATCCGCTCCCCGGGTTTGCCGGCCACGTACCAGTCGGGCGGATCCACTTCCTCGACGACGACCCAGACCGCCTGCGCCGGCAGCTTGGTCACGTCCGTGATTGCCTCGGTGACCCGCCGGGCAATCTCATCCTTTCGCTCCTTGCCCCAGCCCTCGTAGATCCGGATGTTCACGAATGGCATGGCGGCGCCTCCTCGCTGGCGGGTTAACGGTGCGGAATCGAGGCCGAAACGCCCGGGAGCCTACCATGCCGCGCCGTCCCGTCGCAAGGCCGCGGCCCGCCCGAGCATCGCCGCAATGCGTCAGTCCGGGGCTTGTGGCACACTGATCTCGTGGACCGGACCGACCTTCTCAAAGAGCTCCGACGTGATCGCACCTCCGACGCGATGCCGCGCCGCCGCGGGCGGCGGCTCCTGCTCGCGGGGGTGGTGCTGCTGGCGCTCGCGGGGGCAGGGTGGCTGGTGGCCGCGCGGGCGACGGTCCCCACCGTCAAGACCGCGGTGGCGCGCGCGACGCGCGGCGACGGGCCGGGCTCCGTGCTCGACGCCAGCGGCTACGTGACGGCGCGCCGGCAGGCCACGGTCTCGGCCAAGATCACGGGCAAGGTCAGCGAGGTCTTGATCGAGGAAGGTCAGCGGGTGGCCGAGCATGCAGTGCTCGCCCGGCTCGACGACACCGAGGCCCGCGCCCAGCTGGCGCTGGCCCAAGCGCAGCTCGTGTCCTCGCGATCCAGGCTCGCCGAGATCGAAGCCATGCTGTCCCAGGCCGCGCGCGATTTCGTCCGGCAGGACGATCTCTTCCGGCGGCAGCTCGTGAGCGAGCAGTCGCTGGACGCCGCGCGGGCCCAGCGTGACATGCTGCGGGCGCGCCTGGCCGCCGCGAACGAAGAGATCCGCGTGGCCCAGGAGTCGGTGGACGTGGCCAAGGTGCAACTCGACAACACGGTGATCCGCGCGCCCTTCACCGGCGTGGTGGTGGCGAAGTCGGCCCAGCCCGGCGAGATGATCTCGCCGATCTCCGCGGGTGGCGGCTTCACCCGCACGGGCATCGGCACCATCGTGGACATGGACTCGCTGGAGATCCAGGTGGACGTCAACGAATCCTTCATCAACCGCGTCGCGGCGGGCCAGAAGGTGGAGGCGATGCTCAACGCCTACCCCGACTGGAAGATTCCCGGCGAGGTGATCGCCATCATCCCCACGGCGGATCGCACCAAGGCGACGGTCAAGGTGCGCATCGCCATCAAGTCCAAGGACCCGCGGATCGTCCCCGATATGGGGGTGCGTGTGTCGTTCCTGGAGGCCCGGCCCTCCGGCGCGGCGTCGCCGCCGCCGGCGGCGGGCGTGATCGTGCCTCCCGAGGCCGTGCGCGCCGAAGGCAAGGCCTCGGGCGTGGTGTGGGTCGCCGCCGCCGACACCGCCCAGCGCCGAGCGGTGACCCTGGGCGCCGACATCCCGGGCGGCCGTCTCGTCCTGAGCGGCGTCCGCGACGGGGAGCGCGTGATCCTGTCGCCGCCCGAAGGCCTGCGCGACGGCGACGCGGTGAAGCTGGCCGACAAGCCGTGACGTCGGCGTCTTCCGCCGCGGACGAGCCCCTCGTCCAGATCCGCGGCGTCACCAAGCACTACCGGCGAGGGACCGAGCGCATCGAGGTGCTCCACGGCGTCGACCTGGATATCCCGCGGGGCGACTTCGTGGCCCTGATGGGCCCCTCGGGATCCGGCAAGACGACGCTGCTCAACCTGATCGGCGGGCTCGACTCACCCACGTCGGGCAGCATCGCGGTGGACGGTGTGCGCATCGATCGGCTCTCGAGCAGCGACCTCTCGCGCTGGCGCGCCGCGGCGGTGGGCTTCGTCTTCCAGTTCTACAACCTGCTCCCCGTCCTGTCCGCGCAGAAGAACGTGGAGCTGCCGCTGCTCCTCACCGACCTCTCTTCGGGCGAGCGCCGGCGCCGGGCCTTGATCGCGCTGGCGCTCGTCGGGCTCGAGGACCGCGCGCGCCACAAGCCGCGCGAGCTGTCGGGAGGCCAGGAGCAGCGGGTGGCCATCGCCCGCGCCATCGTGACCGATCCCGCTCTGCTGGTCTGCGACGAGCCCACCGGCGATCTCGACCGGGCGACCGCCGACGAGGTGCTGGGCCTGCTCCAGATGCTGAACCGAGAGCACGGCACGACCATCGTCATGGTGACCCACGACCCCAAGGCCGCGGACCACGCGAGTCGCCAGCTCCACCTCGACAAGGGGACGCTGGCCGCCTGAGATGCGCTACCTGCCGCTGCTGCTTGCCGGCCTCTTCCGCAAGAAGACCCGCACGATCTTGACGCTGCTCTCGGTGACGGTGGCGTTCATGCTGTTCGGACTGCTCCAGTCCGTCACGGTGGCGTTCGAATCGGGCGCGGACGCCGCCGACGCCAAGCGACTCCTCACCATCGGGCGCTATTCCATGATCGAGCTGCTGCCGATGTCCTATCTCCGCCGCATCGAGCAGGTGCCCGGCGTGGTGGGAGTGGCCAATGCGGAGTGGTTCGGCGCCCGCTACCAGAACGAGAGCAACGCCTTCCCGGTGTTCGCGGTGGACCCGACCCGGTACCTCGACATGTACCCGGAGTTCGATATTGCCGCTGATCAGCGCGAGGCCTTTGCGAAAACGCGGACGGGAGCGGTGGCCGGCCGCCGGCTCGCCGATCGCTTCGGCTGGAAGGTGGGGCAGAAGCTGCCCATCGCGTCGGAGATCCACCCCAAGATGGACGGCGACATGTCGTGGGAGTTCGACCTGGTCGGCATCATCGACGCCGAGGACCCGGCGGTGCGCGCCAACACCGACATGGTCCTGATCAACGTGGCCTACTTCGACGAGGCCCGGCAGCTCGGCAAGGGCCGCACGGGCTGGTACGTCGTCCGGGTCGCGGACTCGAGCCAGGCGCGGGCGGTCTCGGCCCGCATCGACCGGCTCTTCGCCAACTCGCCCGACGAGACCAAGACCCAGCCCGAGAAGGAATTCGCGGTGGGCTTCGCCAAGCAGATCGGCGACATCGGCGCGCTGATCTCGCGCATCCTCGCCGCGGTGTTCTTCACGATCCTGATCCTCACCGGCAACACCATGGCTCAGTCGCTGCGCGAGCGCATTCCGGAGCTGGCCATCTTGAAGACGCTCGGCTTCTCCGACGTGCGCGTGACCGCGCTCGTTCTGGCCGAGTCCGGGCTTCTGCTGCTCATCGGGGGTGGGGTCGGGATGGGCGCGGCGATCGGCATGCTGCCGTTCCTCAATCAGTCCACCGGCGGCCGCTTCCCGCCGCTGTTCGTCACGGCGGAGACATGGCTGCTCGCCGCCGCGATGGCCGCCGGCCTCGCGCTGGCTATCGGGCTGCCGCCCGCCTGGCGGGCGCACCGGCTGCGCATCGTGGACGCGCTCGCGGGGCATCGCTGATGCGCGCGCTCCGGCAAATCGTCCAGATCACGCTGGTCAATCTGCTCAGTCTGCCCCAGCGCCTGGGCACCTCCCTGGTCGTGATCGTGGGCATCGCCGGCGTGGCTGGCGTGCTCGTGTCCGTGCTCTCCATGTCCGAGGGTTTCCGCCACACCCTGGCGAGCACCGGGCGCGAGGACCGGGTCATCATGCTGCGCGCGGGCTCCGACGCGGAGATGTCGAGCAATGTGTCGCGCGACCAGGCGGTGCTGGTCGGCGCGCTCCCCGCCATCGCGCGCGACGGGGCGGGTCGCCCGCTCGCCTCGGCGGAGCTGGTCGTCATGGTGGACCTGCCCCGCCGCGGCCAAGCCGATCCCAACAACGTGCCGTTCCGCGGCGTGCAGCCGGCCGCCTTCGCCATCCGCGACGAGGTGCGGGTGGTGGAGGGGCGCCCCTTCGACCGTGGCGTTCGGGAAGTCATCGTCGGCCGGCGCGCGGCGCAGCAGTTCGAGGGGCTGACCGTCGGCTCGCGGATCGCCTTCCGCGACAGCGACTGGACGGTGGTGGGGATCTTCTCGAGCGGAGGCGATGTGCACGAGTCCGAGATCTGGGCCGACGCCGAGGCGGCCGCCTCCGCCTACCGCCGCACGGGCTTTCAGTCCGTGACCGCCCGGCTCGCCGACGGCGAGAGCGCGGGCCTCGCCGATCTCACCGCGTCGATCGCGCGCGACCGCCGCCTCTCCATGACGGTGTTTCGCGAGCCGGAGTACTACGCCAAGCAGTCCAAGGTACTCACCACCCTGATCAACGTGCTGGGCTACACGGTGGCCGCGTTCATGGCGGTGGGGGCGACGTTTGGGGCGCTCAATTGCATGTACTCCGCCATCGCGAGCCGTCAGGTGGAGATCGCCACCCTGCGCGCCATCGGTTTCGGCAGCACGCCGGTGGTGGTGTCGGTGCTGATCGAGGCGTTGGTGCTCGCGCTGCTGGGCGGAGCCCTCGGGGGCGGTCTCGCGTATCTCTACTGCGACGGTGCCACGCTCTCCACCCTCAACTTCGACACGTTCTCGCAGGTCGCCTTCGACTTCCGCGTGACTCCGGGATTGATCCTGCGCGGGATCGCATGGGCCCTGGTGATCGGCGCCCTCGGAGGCCTTCCGCCCGCCATCCGCGCGGCACGTTTGCCCGTGACCCTCGCGCTCCGCGCAGGGTAGCGGCCGATCCTTCCCGCCTGAACGTGAGCTTGTCGCCCGGGCTGATCGGGGAAATCTGCGTGGTGACGTTACCCGGACCGCGGCGGCCCCACCCGCGAGCTTGAGAAAGTCGCGCCGGCCCAGGCCCACCGCGCGCGCCTGCGGGTCCGACACGCGGCGGTATCTCGTAGCTGTCGCTCTTCACGTCGAAGTCGCCCCCGGCGAGGCCGTCGGTGTCGGTCTTGATCGCCTAGGCCAGCACCTTGTCGACCGCGACGGCATAGCCGGACATGGAGGGCCCCCTTATTGATCCTATTCCGCGGTGCGAGTCACGCGCCATGCGGCGCGACCGGGGGGGGGTACCGCGAGGACTCGGCGCTCGCGAGCTATTTCGTGAGGTACGCCCGGGCCGCCGCCACCTCGGCTCGGTCCGCATCGGCCTTCTGGCCGAGCTCGGCCACGCGCTCGTAGTACCGGCGCGCCTTCGCGGCATCGCCGGCAGTCTCGGCGGCCCGGGCTGCCCCGAAGAGCGCAGCGAGGCGATTGGGATCGATCTTCTGCGAGGCCTCGAACTCCGTGAGGGCCGCCTCCGGTTGTCCCTGGGCCAGCAGCATCTCGCCCAGGAGCTCGCGAGCCGGTTTGATGGCGCCCGGCGTGACCGGGTGCTTTTCCGTCGCGGCCTCGAGCTCGGCGGCCGCGCGCATCAGCGCCACCGCCTGCGCGGGACGGCCCTCCGCCTGGGCAAGCCAGGCCTCGACGCCGCGCCGCTGGATCTCCGCTTGCTCCGCCCAGTACCCGTTCTTCGCCGCCACCATGCCGTCGCGGAGCCCCTCCAGCCGGACGAGCGCCTCGCGAGCGCCCGCGGCGTTGCCGCTCCGTGCCGCGCCCAGGCCGCGCGCGAACCAGTGGATGGACTCGGCCTGTGGGAAGCGCTGCCACCCGAGATCGGCCGGGTGCAGGGTGAGCGCGGCGGCATCGGAGAAGCGGCTGCGCTCGAGCGTGTAGCGCGCGGGGATGGCCGCGAAGGCGAACGCCGCGACGAAGTTGTCGATGTCGATGTTGCGTATGGCGCTGACCTCGTCCGCCACCGCGCGCGCTTCCCGGTCGCGTCCGAGCTGCAAGTAGCCGTAGGTCAGATAGTCCATGGCGTGGAGCGCGTTGTACGTCGAGTAGCCGCCCTGCGCCGCGCCGAGCTCGCTCATCGCCGCCTTGGCGGAGGCGCGGTTGGACTCGATGGACTCCTCCCAGGCGCCCACGCGCGTAAAGATGTGAGACGGCATGTGGAGCGCGTGGGGCGACGAGGGCGCGATGGAGGCGAAGCGGTGCGCGGCGGGGAGGCCCTTCGCCGCGATGAGCGGGAAGTCGTAGCTATGGATCAGGTAGTGGGCCACGCCCGGGTGGTCGGGCTGGGCGGCAAAGGCCCTTTCGAGAATCGCCGCGGCCTTGAGCTGATTGGCGTAGGTCTTGTCGGTGGGGACGAAGGTGATGTTGAGCGCCAGCGCGTAGAAGATCGGCGCCTCCGGGTCGTTCGGGTACTGCACGGTGATGGCTTCCATCGCCTTCTCGTACGCGAGGGCGCGGGTCCGGTGGTCGACCTTGTCCGCGTCCTCGTAGAAGGCCTCCACCGCGCCGATATAAGCCGCCTCGCGAGGAGTGTTGGCGCCGACGGCCTTGGCGCGCTGTATGGCCGCCCATCCCTCGGTGAGCCCCCGCGCCACCGGCGGCCCGCTGAGCGGATTCCCCCACCAGGTCATGGCCTTGCCCCAGTACGCCATGCCGCACGTGGGATCGAGCTTCGCCACCTCGTCGAAGGCGCCCAGGGCCATCTGGAACCAGAACGAGTGCAGCATGGCCACCGCGCGGTCGAACGCGGGCTGGGCCGCCGCCGAGCAGGAGGTCTCGAAGTGCACGGTGCCGAGCTTATCGTCGTCGTGGGCCCGGACCGGCGAGGCGCTCAGCAGGAGGAGGATGCCAAGGCATGCTGCCGGAATGGGGAGCCGGCGGGACATGACGCGCCTCCTTCGGACGGGGTTCGGTGCCCAATCGCCGCGGACCCTGCTATTCTGAGGCCGTGGCCGACCTCGTCAACGAATTTTCCTGGTCCCGCACCCGCGACAACGTCTTCCAGGATTGCCGCCGCCGCTATTACTTCCAGTACTACGGGGCCTGGGGCGGCTGGGACGCGGAGTCCGCCCAGCGCACGCGGCTCCTCTACGTGCTCAAGCAGCTGGGCACCCGCCAGATGTGGGCCGGGCGCCTGGTGCACGAGGCGATCGAGCGCGCGCTCCTCGCCATGCGCGACGGTTACGCCCTCTCCGAGGCCTCGCTGATCGAGAGCACGGTGAGCCAGATGCGCCAGGAGTGGAAGGGTTCGCGCGCCGGCGTCTACCGAGAGTCGCCGAAGCGAGCCGGGCTCTTCGAGCACGAGTACGGCGTGCCCGTCCGCGACGCCGAGTGGCAGGCCATCCGCGACAACGTCGTGCGCTGTTTGCGGAACTTCCACCGTCTACCCTTGCTCGTCGACATCAAGGCCACACCCGTCGAGCGCTGGGTGCTGATCGAGGACATCAACGCCTTCGACTTCGAGGGCATCCGCGTGTTCGCGGCGCCCGACTTCGGCTACTGGAGCACCGCCGATCGCCTCCAGCTCGTGGACTGGAAGACGGGTGGCGGCGGGGGCGAGGCGTCGCTGCAGCTGGCCGGGTACGCGCTCTATGCCCTCGAGGTGCTGCGCGTTGATCCCTCGCGGGTGGATCTACACGAGGTCAATCTCCGCGAGGGCAAGGCCACCACCCATCCCTGGGACGTGGGAGCCCTGGACCGCGTGCGCGAGCACATTCGTTTCTCCGCCCGCGGCATGAAGGCCTATCTCCGCGACCCTGCGCGCAACCTCGCCGAGGAGACCGACTTCGAGCGCGCGGAGGACCTGCGCATCTGTCGCTGGTGCAATTTCCGCCAGGTCTGTCGTCCCGAGCTGCCGCCGTTCGGCCAGCCCGAGCCTGCGCAGGTCGAACCCTCTCACCCAGAGGGGGAGAGGGTAGGGTGAGGGGGAGAGGCGTTGAGGGGGTGAAGGGGTGAACGCGCTGCTCGTCGACCTCGACGACACGCTGCTCGATTACTCGGGCGGCGTGGACGAGTGCTGGGCCGGCGCCTGTGACCGTGTGGCCGTGCCGGCCGGCGTGGATGCGGCGCGCCTGATTCCCCAGCTGGCGCGGTCGCGCCGGTGGCTGTGGGACGATCCCGCGCGCCACCGGATGGAGCGCACCGACATGATGGGCGCCTGGACCAAGATCGTCGCGCACGCGCTCGCCGAGATTGGCGCCGACCGGAATGGTCTCGCCGCCGAGGTGGCCGAGGCCTACGCGGAGAGCCGCTGGCAGCAGATGGCCCTCTACCCGGGCGTGCGCGAGGCGCTGGGGCGCTTGCGCGCGCGCGGCCTGCCGATGGCGCTGGTGACCAATGGCGACCGGCGCCAGCAGCGCCGGAAGATCGAGCAGTACGAGCTGGCGCCCTACTTCGACGTGATCGTGATCGAGGGCGAGTTCGGCGCGGGGAAGCCGGACGAGGCGGTGTATCGCCACGTGCTCGGCGCGCTCCGCGTGCCCGCCGCCGGCGCCTGGATGGTGGGCGACCACCTCGAGTGGGACGTGGCGGCGCCGCAGCGGCTCGGGCTCTCCGCGGCCTGGATCGATGGGCCCGGCCAAGGGCTGCCCGCGGGCAGCGCCGTGAAGCCCGACCGGATCCTCCGGGCGTTTCCCGACCTGCTCGAGGACGCTAGGGCTTCGGCGGGCGGACGATGACGGTACGGAGCGTGGCGAGGTAAGTGCGCGCCACCCGCTGCACGTCAGCGGCCGTGACCGTCTGGATGTCCGCCGAGTACTTGTCCAGATACTCCTGCCCCACGCCCGCCGCCTCGTAAGCGGCCAGATACCACGCCTGCCGCGCGTTGGTCCGGCGATCCATGGCCAGATTACCCAGGGTGTAGGCCTTCGCCACGCGAATCTCCTCCGCGGTGGCGGGCTCGCGCTGGATGCGCTCGAGCTGCGCGCGCAGCGCGGCTTCCGCGCGGTCGACGTTCTCGGGCGCGGTGCCGAGCTGGGCGAGGACGTACGACCGGTCGATGCGCGTGGGATAGAGCAGTCCGGTGGTGTAGGCGAGCCCCTGCTGATCGCGCAGCTCGGAGAAGAAGCGCGAGGCCAGGCCGCCCCCCAGGATCGCCCCCAGCACCTTCACCGCGGCGTGGTCGGGCTCGGTCATGCTGGGCGCGGGGCCGCCCGAGAGGATCTGCGCCTGGGCGCCCGGCACCTCGAGCACCTGGCGGGAGGCGGCCATGGCCGGCAGGGCGACGCGGGGAAGCGGCGGACGCGGCCCCGGCACCATGCCGCCGAAACGCTTCTGGACCTGGTCCAGCACCTCCCCCGCGCGCACCCGGCCGCTCACCCCGAGCACCAGCTCGCCGGGCAGGTAGAAGCGCCGGTACTCCTCGATGAGCGCGTTGCGATCGATCCGCTCCACCGCGTCGCGGCGGCCGGTGGGGCTCCAGGCGTAGCCGTGGTCGCCGAAGAGGCTCGCGAGCAGCGTGTCCGCCGCCACGTCGTAGGGTTTGTCGCCGCGGTTGCGGATCTGGTTGAGGATGAAGTCGCGCACGGCGTCGGTGGTGCCCTGGGGAATGGTCGGGGTCAGGGCGATGTCGGCGACCAGGTCGAGGATGCCCGCGGTGTAGCGGGACAGCGCGGTGCCGGGGACCTCGGCGTAGTCGGAGTCGCCGTAGGCGTCGATGCTCCCGCCCATCCGGTCGGCCGCCTCCACGATCTGGCCGCCGTCCATCGTCGAGGTGCCGCGCACGATCATGAGCTGGAGGAGATTGACGATCCCCGCATCCCGGCGCGTCTCCCAGCGCGTGCCGGTTCGCGTGATGAGCGACATCGCCACCACCGGCGCGGTCGAATTCTCGCGGACCAGCAGGGTGAAGCCGTTGGGGAGCTGTGTCCGCGTGACACCCTCGGTGACGGGGGCGGTTTGCGCGGGGGCACCCGCTGGCCGCGCGGCCCACGCGGCCAGCCCGGAGGCGGTGGCGAGGAATGTGCGGCGGCGCATGGCTCTCAGCGCTCCTTGCGGGGGAGGAAGGCCAGCCGCGCGTAGTTCTGGCGCGAGAGGTAGCGCCGGGCGGCGTCGCGGATCTGCTCGCGGGTGATCTGGCGCAGGCGCTCGACGTAGCGAAGCTCTTCCTCGAGCACCCACGTGGTCTCGGCGACGCCGTAGGCATTGGCGAGGCCTTCCGAGGTCTCCACCGAGAACGCGTGCTCGGACTCGAACTTGGTCACCGCAAGCTGCCGCTCATCCTCGGTGGGGCCGGACTCCTGGATCTTCCCCAGTTCCTCCAGGATGATCTGCTCCGCTCGCGCGAGATCCTTGGCCTCGAGCTCGGCACGGAGCGACACGATGCCGCCGGCCACCAGCGCGGCATAGCTCATGGTGATGCCCGACACGATCCGCTCGTCGTCGCGAAGCCGTTTGGCGAGGCGGCTCGACTCCGTCCCCGCCAGGATGGAAGCAAGGAGATCGATGGCGTAGCCGTCGGGATCATCCGAGCGCGGCGCCGCCCAGCCCATCGCGAGGAGGGACTGTTGCTCGGGTCGCTCCACGTCACGGCGCTGCACGCCGACGATGGGCTTGGGCGCGGGCAGAGGTGGCGCCGTGTAGCCGCGCCGGGGCTCGCGGCCGAACGTGCGATCGACCATGGCGCGCACCGCGCGCTCCTCCACCGGCCCGGCCACCACGAGAGCCATGTTCTCGGGCGTGTAGTAGTGCTGGTTGAACGTCTTGAGGCGCTCGCGCGTGGCCGCGTTCATGGTCGCCGGCACCCCGAGCACGGGGCGGCCGTAAGGATGACCCTCGAACACCATGCCGTAGAGCTGGCGCACGATGGCGGTGCGGGGATTGTCCGTCTCGATGCGCGCTTCCTCGAAGATGACCTCGCGCTCGCGGGCGATCTCGGCGGGATCGAAGGCGGAGCGGAACGCCATGTCGTGGAGCAGCTGGATGGCGGTCTCGGTGGCCTCGCGCGGCACCACGATATAGAACGTGGTGTAGTCGAACGACGTCACCGCGTTCGAGCGGCCCCCCACGCCTTCCACCGCGCGATCGATGTACCCGGGCCCCCACGTGTCCGTACCCTTGAAGAGCATGTGCTCCTGGAAGTGCGCGTAGCCGAGCTCGTCGGGCTTTTCGTAGCGCACGCCCACGCCGACCCAGAGGTAGACGGCCACGATGTCCGAGGCGCGGTGGTCCTGATAGATGAGGCGGAGCCCGTTCGGCAGCACCGTGCGAGTGGGCGGCGGAAGCTCGCCGCGGACGGCCGCCGGGGCGGGGTCGGCGGCGACGACGACGGGCGCTCCGCTCTGAGGGGCCGCGCAGCCCGCGAGCAGGGCACAGAAGCCGAGCGCAGCGAGCGTGCGCCGCCGGCATCGGGACGGGGGCAGGTTGATCACGCGGGGGATTATACCGTCACCGCGGCGCCGGTGACCGCATCGGCGGCCTCGGAGCCGAGAAAGGCCACGACCCGTGCCACCGACTCCGTGGACACCCAGCCGGAGCGGTCCGCGTCGGGCATCGCCTTCCGGTTGGCCGGCGTGTCCATGGTGCTCGGCAACACCGCGTTCACCGTGATGCCGTGCGCCCGCACCTCCTGGGCCAGGGCCTGGGTGAGGGTGATCACCGCCGCCTTCGAGACCGTGTAGGCGATGAAGCCCCCCTGGGGCGGGACCACCGCCCGGGAGGCGATGTTCACGATGCGGCCCCACCGGGCCCGCGTCATGTCGGGCAGCACCGCCCGGCAGCCCACCACCGCGGTGGTGAGGTTGAGTGTCATCATGCGATTCCACTCGGCCAGCGGCGTGGAGGCGAGGTCGCCACCCGCGAAGCCCCCCACCGCGTTGACGAGCACGTCGATCCGATGGTGCTTGGCCGTGATTTCCCCGACGTAGGCGCTGACCGCGGCCTCGTCGGCGAGATCGCAGGGCTTCATCTCGACCCGCGCGGCCTCCGCGGGCCCCAGCCGCGCCTGCAGCGCCGCCTGCTCGGCGGGGACGACGTAGGGCACGCACACGCGGGCGCCGGCGGCGAGGAAGGCGAGCACGATAGACTGACCGAGGGCGCCGGTGCCGCCGCTGATGATGACGACGCGATCGCGCACGATCTACGAAGCGGCGAGTGCGTCGGGGGGGTCGGGCAGCCGCCGGTGGGGCGGCGCGGCCGCGAGCTCGCTCATGCGCGCGGCGAGGGAGAAGTCGAGCTCGGTGAGCCCGCCCGCGTCGTGGGTGTTGAGGTCCACGGTGACGCGGTTCCAGACATTGAACCACTCCGGGTGATGCTCCAGCGCCTCGGCGGCCTGGGCCACCTCGGTCATGAAGCCGAAGGCGGCCACGAAGTCGGTGAAGGTGAACTCGCGGTGGAGCTTGCCCCCCTCGAGGGTCCAGCCCGGGAGGTCGCGCAGGCGCGAGGTCACGTGATCCGTGGAGAGCTTCGGCGGCGCCGCCATGGTCTAGCCCGCCGCAGGCGCCGCCATGATGCCGGCGCGCTGCACGTCCTCGTACCGCACCTTGGAGGTGTCGAACTCCTCCAGGTTGGCCACGAGCTTCTTGAAGGTCTGCTCGAACGTGGGGAGGGTCTTCCGCTGGCGGGTGAGCGGCGTGGTCCGCGCTAGCACGTAGTTCTTCACATACGGATGGTTGATGCCCCGCTTCTTGATCTTCGCCACGACCTTGACGAGCGCCTCGTCGGCCTCGGCGACCATGTCGGCGCGCTCCTCGCGCTCGCCGAGCGTCTTGGGGAAGTGCCCCTTCAGGAACTTGTCCACGCGGCGGAGGATGGGCGCGAAGGCGCCCCCCGAGAAGCGCTTGTTCCGCTCGTAGAGCAGGCCCAGCGTGATGAAGTGGGGAGCCTCGAACTGGAAGGCGTAGGCCTCCTCGCCGCGGTCGGGCTCTTCCTTCACGAGGCCCTTGTACATGCGAATCACCTCGAGGGACTTCTCCTTGAGGTTGTGGGCCTTCTCGGTATTGAGCGCGAGGATCTGATACGCGACCTCGGCCTCCACCACCACGATCGCCGGCACCATCTTGGCCTTGAGCTTCTCGAGAACGATTCTCCGGTGATTTCCATTCGGGGTCCAATATCGTCCCGGCTCCGGGCTCATCACCACGATGGGGTCGACGAATCGATCGACCTTCTTCACGCACTCGAGGAGGCGCTTGACGTGGGTCGGAGACGGATCGCGCTGATAGGGGGTCGCATCCACCTTGTCCGAGGGCAAGAGGCAGAAGATCTGCCAGTGATCCCCCACCGGCTCGCGATAGATCGTCAGCACCGCGCCGCCGTCCTGCTCCACCTGCTCGGCCAGCTTCAGCGCCGCCTTCGGGGGCTCCGCGTCCTCGGGAAACACGCTCCACCGCGCCATGCCATACCTCCTGAGGTGATCGCGGTCATTATGCCCGACGCGCGGGCCGGGCGATAGGCGCTACACCGACGCCTTCGCGGTGATCGAGGCGCCCTCCGCCCTCCGGGTGGCCCGGCGATCGAGCGCCGCGCGCGCGCTCCCGTAGATGCCGTCGGGCAGGAAGATGATGAAGATGATCAGGAGCAGGCCATAGATGGTGTCGGCCATGCCGAGGAGCTTGAGCCCGAACAGGATGCGGAGGAATTCCGCCAGCGCGGTGGTGAGCGCGGTGCCCACGAGCGGGCCGAGCAGCGTGTACATCCCGCCCAGCACCACCGCGAACACGATCTTGAGCGACACCCCGATGCCGGAGAGGGTCTCCGGGTTGACGTAGGCAATGGCCTGAGCGTAGAGGGATCCACCCAGGGCGGTGAGCGCCGCCGAGAGCACGGTGATGCCCAGCTTGAAGCGCGTCACGTGGATGCCCACCGACGCCGCGGCGGTCTCGTCCTCGCCGATCGACTCGAGCGCCGCCCGCGCCATGCTGCGGTCCACCCGGTGCCAGATCCAGAGGCCGACGAGGAGCAGCGCGAGGCTTCCGTAGTAGAACACCTGCTTGCTGCCGTACTGGAGGGCCCAGAGGGAATCGCCGCCCGCGCTGCGGAGGGTGAGGCCGAGCGAACCCGCGGTCCAGTCGCGCTCGGCGACGATGAGCAGGCGAATCACCTCCCCCACCGCGAGGGTCACGAGGCCGAAGTAGTGCCCGACCACGCGGAAGCGAAAGCAGGGAAGCCCCACCACCACCGCGAGGAGCCCGGCCAGGATCATGCCCGCCACCGCGCCCAGCCACGGCGTGACTCCGTAGAGGTTCCAGAGGAGCACGGTCGCGTACGCGCCCACCCCCAGGAAGGCGCCGTGGCCGAGAGAGACGAGCTGAAAGCGGCCCATCAGCGACCACGCGCTGCCGATGAAGGACCAGATGAAGATCTGGATGGCGACGTGCAGCACGTACTGCCGGTAGCCGCCCAGCGGGATGAGCGGCTGGAGCAGCAGCACGAGGAGGAGGACGCCGGCGAGAGCGCGGCCGCGCGTCACTGGCGCCTCGCGAGGATGCCGCCGGGGCGGACGAACATCATCACGATGAAGATCACGAAGGCGATCACGTAGCCCATCTCGGTGGACATGACCACGCCGCCTACCGCGATCACTTCGCTCATGATGAAGGACGCCACGAACGCGCCCACCATGTTGCCGAGCCCGCCGAGCACGCACACCATGAACGTCAGCGGCCCGAACTGGCCGCCGAAGAATGGGTGCACCGCGTACTGGAAGATCAGCAGCGCGCCGGCGAGGCCAGCCATGAGCCCGCCGACCGCGGAGGTCACGACGTAGATGCGCTGGGGGCTCGCCCCCATGAGGGACATGGCCTCGCGGTCCTGGGAGACGGCGCGGATGGCGGTGCCGATGTACGTCCGGGTCAGGAAGAGGTAGAGGCCGATCACCGCGAGAATGGAGATGCCGAAGGGGATGAGGCGGGTGGCGGGGATGAAGATGCCGCCGATCTCCCACGAGGGAAGGGAGAGGCGAACGGATCGGTGGTCGGTGGTCCAGAAGAGCGTGGCCGCGGACTGCACGAAGAAGAGCAGCCCGCCGGTGGCGAGGAGCTGGTTGATGGGCGGGCTCGTGAGGATGGGCGAGATGATCAGCAGGTGCACGGCCACCCCGAGCAGCGCGCCCACCGCGAGCGATGCCAGGCCGGCCGCCCAGATGGGCCAGCCGTGCACGGCCACCAGGAAGTAGATCGCATACATGCAGAGCATGACGAGATCGGCGTAGGCGATCCACACGATGTCGAGCACGCCGAAGATGAGATTGAGGCCGAGGGCGAGGAGGGCGATGACGCCGCCCAGCAGCACGCCGTTGACCGCCGCCTCCACGAGGAAGATCGGGTCGATCATCGCTAGACGCCCATATAGGCCTTGCGGACGAAGTCTTGTTCGGAGAGCTCGGTGGCGCGGCCCTCCGTGCGGATGCGGCCGACCTCGAGGAGATAGGCTCGATCCACCAGCTTGAGCACCTGCCGCACGTTCTGCTCGACCACGAGGATGGTGTAGCCCTCCTCGCGCACCCGGCGGATGAGGTCGAACAGCCGGAGCACCATCACCGGGGCGAGCCCCATCGACGGCTCGTCGAGCAGGATGATCTTGGGCCGCGACATGAGGGCCCGGCCGATCGCCAGCATCTGCTGCTCGCCGCCGGACATGCTGCCCGCGCGCTGGGCCCGACGCTCGGCGAGCACCGGGAAGAGCGCGTACACCCGCTCGAGGCTCTCCGCGAACCGCGCGCGCGCCGCGGGGAGAAAGGCGCCCATCTTCAAGTTGTCCGCCACGGTGAGGGCGGGGAAGAGCCGCCGCCCCTCGGGGACATGGGCGATCCCGTGCGCGACGATGTGATGCGCGGGGCGCCCGGTCAGCTCGGCTCCGTCGAAGGTGAGGGCGCCGGCCCGCGGCGCGATGAGCCCGGAGATCACGCGGAGCAACGTCGTCTTGCCCGCGCCGTTCGGACCCACGACCGCCACCGCCTCGCCCCGGTCCACCCGGAGGCTGACGTCCCAGAGGGCAGTGAACTGGCCGTAGCCTGCGCTGATCGCGCGGAGCTCGAGCATGTCAGGCGGCGGTCACGACAGCACGAGCTTCTCGCCGAGATAGGCCTCGACCACGGTGGGGTCCTCGGCGACCTGCTGGGGCGTGCCTTCCGCGATCTTCTCGCCGTGGTCGAGGACCACGATGCGGTCCACCACTCGCATGAGCGTGGCCATGATGTGCTCGACCCAGACGATGGTGATGCCGAGCTCGCGGCGGATGCGCTTCAGGAGCTCGGCGGCGTCGTGCATCTCGGATGGGTCGAGGCCGCCCAGGCTCTCGTCGGCGAGGAGCAGCCGCGGCCGGGTGGCGAGCGCCCGCGCCAGCTCGAGCTTCTTGAGCCCGCCCGCGCCCAGGAGCGCGGGGGAGGCGCCGGGATCGGTGGGTAGCCCCACCAGCGCCAGCGTCTCACGGGCGTAGTCGCGCGCCTGCGCCTCGGTGCCCCGCTGGCTCGCGCCATAGTGGGCGGCCACCGCGACGTTCTCGAGAATGGAGAGCTTGCGGAACGGCCGGGGGATCTGGAACGTGCGC
Organism: Verrucomicrobiia bacterium; assembly: GCA_035495415.1. Taxonomy (GTDB): domain Bacteria; phylum Methylomirabilota; class Methylomirabilia; order Rokubacteriales; family CSP1-6; genus DASRWT01. Next base: position 53,854 of record DATJFY010000046.1, on the reverse strand, counting down.
GCGATGCCCTTGTGGCAGATCTGATCGGGGGTGAGCCCGCCGATCGCGGCGCCGCCGAAGGTGATGGCGCCTCCCGAAGGGAGCAGCGCCCCCGAGATGCAGTTGAACAGCGTGGTCTTGCCCGAGCCGTTGGGGCCGATCAGCCCCAGGATCTCGCCCTCCCGCACCTCCATCGAGACCTCGTGGAGGGCGGTGAAGCCGCCGAAGCGCTTGGTGAGGCGGGAAACGGTGAGCATGGGGCGGAGCGGAGGCCGGGGCGCCCGACCGCGCGCCCCGGCCCCTCCGGGTCAGATCAGCCGCGAGCGGCCCACGGCGAGGACGCCGGCAGCGGCAAGATCGGCGCCGCGGTGGAGACGGACTTCGGGAACACCACCTCGAACTTTCCCTCGTGCACCTGGAACACCACGGGGAACGCGCGCTCATTCTGGCCGCGCATCGGGTTGCCCTCGCCGAGGAACTTCACGCCGTAGCCCATCATCGTGCCGCCCTCGGGGATGTCGGTCTCGCGCGCCGCCTTCGCGAGCGCATCGGGCCCGAAGCCGCCGTGCTTCTGGATGGCGCGGGGAAGGACGTCGTTCAGGAGGATCCAGAGATTGTTGAAGCCCATCGACACGTGCGGCGCGATGGCCTTGGCGTCCATGTTGGGCTCGAACTCTTTCTGGTACCGCTTCACCATCTCCGCGGTGAGCTCGCCCACGCCGGCCTTGAGCTTCTTGGCGTCGAGGAGCTGCGACGCCACCGGGTCGACCGAGTGGAAGGCTTCGATGTCGGCCACCCCGAAGCTCTCTTTCAGCTTGTCGACCTGGCTGTGCCCCGCGCCGTGCCCCACGTAGGCCTTCACGCGGAGCCCCTGCTCCTTGGCCTGACGGAGGAAGAGGGCGATGTCGGGATTGTAGCCGGTGTGGAAGAGCACGTCGGGCCGCTGTGAGCGGAGCTTGGTGACGAGCGAGGAGAGGTCGGGTGCCTGGATCGAATACCCTTCCTTGAGGACCACGTTCATGCCCTGTTTCTTGGCTTCCGCCTCGTTGGCCGCGGCCACGCCGGTGCCGTAGGGGCCGTCCTCGTAGATGATGGCGCTGCGCAGGTCCTTGGGCGCCGCCTTGAGCCTCTCCTGGGCGAACGCGGTGATGTACTGCACGGAGATGGCGCCGAAGAGGCCGCCGTTGGGCTGAGGCCGGAATGTGTACTGGAGGTTCCGGTCCTTGAAGACCGCGTCCGAGATCGCGGTGGTGATCCACAGGAAGCGCTTCTGCTTGTCCACCCGCTCGGCCAGTGGCACCGCGTGCGCGCTCGAATAGACGCCGGCCAGCACGTCGACCTTCTCCACGTTGAGCAGGCGTTCCGCCTCATTGATGGCGACCTCGGCCTTGGACTGGCTGTCGCCGTCCACCCGGACGATCTTGTGCTTGCCGAGCACGCCGCCCTTCTCGTTCACCAGGTCGATGATCATCTTGGCGCCCCGCCAGCAGTTGAGCGAGCCGGCGGCGGAGAACGGGCCCGTGTGGTCGAAGAGGATCCCGATCTTGATCGTGGAAGCCTGCGCATGGGCCCGCAGCACCCACGGCCCGACGGCAGTGCCGGCGGCCGCGGCCCCGGTGGTGGCGAGGAACTGGCGACGCGAGATGGCGCCCATCGTGTGTCCTCCTCAGCGATGAAGAAGAGTGTCCGGGAATCGGCGGTACGCGCGCCCCATGGCGGCCAGCGGCGTGGGCAGGAGCGTACAACGAAGGGCGGGCTTCCGTCCAGCCTCGCATAGACTGTCGAGGATGTCCGGCTCGGCTCTGGCTCTAGTCCTGTGCGCCGCCGCCATTCATGCGGGCTGGAACGCGCTCGCCAAGCGGGCCCGCGCGCCCATGGCCTTCCTGTGGTCGTCGGTGGCGCTCGCCACCCTCGCGCTGGCGCCGGCGGGACTCTCCTATCTGCCGGACGATGGGATCCCGGCGCCGGCCATGCCGTTCCTCGGCGCGACCATCGTCATCCACTTCGTCTACTTCTACGCGCTGGCCCGCGCGTATGGCGCGGGCGGCGATCTCTCGCTCGTCTATCCGGTCGCGCGCGGGCTCGGGGTCGCGCTGGTGCCGCTGGTCGGCGTGCTGCTCCTGGACGAGCGTCCGTCGGCGCTGGGCGCGGCCGGGATCGTCCTCGTGATCGCGGGAATCGTCGCCATCGCGCTCGCCTCCCGCCTCTCCCTCTCCCCCACGGGAGGAGAGGGGAGGGTGAGGGGGCTGTCATGGGCTTTATTGACGGGGTTGACCATCGCCGCCTATTCCCTCGTCGACAAGGTCGGCGTCTCGCGGCTGCACCCGCTGCCATACCTCGTCATCCTCGGCGCGGGGATGACTCTCCTGCTGGCGCCGCCGGTGCTGCGCGCCGGCCGCGCGCTCGCGGAGGAGTGGCGCGTCAACTGGCGGACCATCCTGCTCGCCTCGTGCCTGAACCTCACGAGCTACCTCCTCGTGCTCTTCGCCTTTCGCCTGGCGAAGACGGGTTACGTGGTGGCCGCGCGCGAGCTCTCGATCGTGCTGTCGGTGCTGATGGGGTGGCGGTGGCTCGGCGAGAAGAACGTGGGGCGCCGGCTCGTGGGCGCCGCCGTGGTGCTGGCGGGGGTGGCCTGCGTGGCCCTCGCCCGCTAGCCTCGATTCCCGATCACGCGGCGCGCGCCGACGGCGAGAAGGCCGAGGCCGAGGAGGGCGAGGGACGCGGGAAGGGGCACGGGCGTGACGGGGACCGGCTCGAGGAGCAGACTCGGCCCGAAGAGGCTGAACTCGTCGTGGATACCGAAGTCCGCCTCGTCGAGGTCCGGGAACTGCAGCGTGGCGCCGACCTCGAACTTCCCCGAGTCAATATTGGACAGCGAGGGGTCCAGGATGACGCTGGCCTGGAAGGCCCGGAACTCGTCGGCGTCCGTCGTCGCGCCGATCACGTAGTGCCCGGGATCGAGGGTCAACGTGGGAATGGTCTCGAACAGCCACTGCCCCTGGGAGACTGCGGAGGCCACCTCGAGCTCGGCCCCAAGATCCGCGGGCACGGTGGTCGAGGCGAGCAAGGTCCCCGCGCCGGTCCAGAGCCCGACGCCGTGCGCGCTATTGAGGCCGTCCAAGCCCTCGTCCCACACTCCGAGCGCCGTGACTCGAACCGGGGTCGTCACGTCGAACGCCCAGCCGATGGTGAATTCGACGGGGTTCGTGAACACCTGCCCGGGGCCACTGATGTCCAGGCCCAGGGTGGCGGCGACGGCAGGCAGGGGTGTCGCGAGCAGCGCCATTGCCAGGACAGCTCCCCGGAACCCGCGCACGGATTCTCCTCACCCGTCGAGAGGCACAGCGTCGCAGACAACTGCCGGAAGACTGCAAGTGTCACGCCACGCATTGCCGACATGCGAGGAACTCCCGGTATTTGCGCAGTTGCAAAATGAGACGGCGGTCATGCGACGGGAATGCGCGGAGGGTTGGCAAGAAACCTGACTAAGGAAATGCCCAGGCGTCGCCTCGTCATGTCGCCAGTCGTAACGCGGAGCTTCGGTAAATCGTTGCAGCGCAGAGGGAAAGCTTGAGAACAACAGTTGCGGCGGGAAGGAACTCTCTGTAAACACACTCGACGGCGCTCGCGAACATTCTTCCATTACTCACACCTATCAGGTACTGACATCAGGTTACCTCAGGCCCTGACGGCGCGGACCATCCATTCGAGGCCGCGACGGCGCTCGATCGATGCCGCCGGCGCGCTGGAATCGATGATGGTGAAGTGCGGCGTGAGCAGCCGCTCCACCTCGTCACGCGCGACGGGGAATGGCGGCCCATCGCCGCCGTCGCGCAGCGGATAGAAGCACGCGAGCAGCGTGCCGCCCTGTTTCAATGTGGTCCGCAGCACGTGGACGTACTCCGCGCGCCGCCCGGGATCGATGGCGCAGAAGCAGGTGTACTCCCACACGCCGTCGAAGGCTTCCCGGTAGTCGCGCCCGAGGGTGAAGACGTCCCGCTGCTCGAAGGTCGTGTCCACGCCCTCAGCGGCGGCGAGGCGGCGCGCCTCCGCGACGGCCGGCGCCGCAAAGTCGAAGCCGACCGCGTGATAGCCCTGCCGCGCGAGCAGCCGGACGTCATGCCCCCGGCCGCAGCCCGGGACAGCGACTCGCGCCCGCGCCTCGTCACCTTCAGCGGAGGCCGAGCCATGGCCCTCGCGCTCCCCCAGTCGGCGGACGAATCGCCCGCCTTTGGCCAGCCACGCGCCCAGCGCGGGACTGGGCTCGCCCAGCTCCCAGCCGTCCTGCCCCTCGGCATAGAGCGCTTCCCAGAACGCGGGCGCGCTTACGGGCTTCCGATCGAGTCCCACCCGAAGCCCTCGAAGTGATCGATGACCCGCTCGGCGCCGGCCGCATGGAGCTCCTCCGCGGAGTAGGCGGTCGCCACTCCGATCGCGCGCATGCCGGCCGCGCGCGCGGCGTGAATGCCCACCACCGAATCCTCGAACACCAAGCACTGGGTCGGGTCCGCGCGGAGGCGCCGCGCGGCCAGCGTGTAGACCTCGGGATTCGGCTTGCCGTGCGTGACGTCGTCGGCGGTCACCACGACCGGGAAGTGATGGAGGAGCCCGATGCCGCGCAGCAGGTGATCGACGTCGTACGACGACGCGGAGGTGCCCACCGCCAGCGGCACGCGGCGCCGCGCCAGGTCCGCCACGAAATCGGCGACCCCGGCCACCGCGCGCGGGCCCTGGCGCGAGAGGCGCGCGTAGTGGTCGCGCTTGCGGCGCGCGAGCTGATAGGCCTCCCAGTCCGACACGCGCCGGCCGAGGAGGAGCGGAATGGCTTCTTCGCTGGGCCGTCCGATGGTGAGCCGCCAGTAGTCCGGCCGCGGGGGCGACTCGCCCAGCTCGGTCAGAAGCGCGTCCCACGCGGCGCGATGCCACGCCCCGCTGTCGAGCAGCACTCCGTCCATGTCGAAGATCAGGGCGCCGCCCGGAGCGATCATCACTTCAGTCTATACAAGGGGGCGAGCACCCCGAACGTTTCCCGTGCGGCGCGCGCGTAGTCCGCCGCCTTCCAGCGGGCGGCTTCGTCCGCCCCGATCATGCGGCCCAGCACGAGCTGACCGTCGCGGGTGCGCGTCAGCCCATCGGCGAGATGCGCGATCTCCTCGGCGGACAGCTCGGCCAGCGCGGCGGTGGGCCTCTCGTCGTGCTCGTTCTTGAACCAGGCGAGACCTCGCGCCCGGCGGAACACCGGCACGAGCTTGGGGGCGTGTTTTTTCCAGGCGGCCACCCACCGGCGCTTGTTCGCGTGCTCGGGCCCGGCCTCGAAGAGGAAGCGCACGGCATTGCGCGAGACCGCGACCTTGAAGTGACAGTGCTTCTTGTAGCCGCGCCGGTCGGCGGCGAAGGCGACCCAGGTGTCGTCGGGCGGGGTCACCGTCCGGCGCATGTGCTTGGCCACGTGCGCGAAGGCGGGCGCCCCGCCGAGGCGGGTCACGTCGCGAACGAGATCCCGGCCGGCGGCCTCGAGCTTGGGGCGGATCCGTCCTTTGATCGCGCCCATCCTCGGCGCGAAGCCTTCGAGGTCGAAGACCTTGAAATCGGCCGCGGTGAATCCCGGGAACGCCATGGTCAGGGGTAGGTGGTGTCGGGGTCGAGCGGGAAGATGGGCCGCCGCACGCGGTTGAAGTCGAAGCGCGCGAGATTGGACGAGGACAGTCCCGGCGCGTCCACCTCGATGATCCCGCGGGCGATGGGCTCGAAGGCGGCCCGGTAATGGATGGTGGACTTCACCACGAGGATCTTGTGCTCGAGCGGGTCGAGGCCCACGAAGCGGATCATCTCCGGATCCAGGGTTTGCCAGCGGTAGGAGATGAGGATGACCTTGATATCGTTGACGTCCAGGACGGCGGTGGTGCCGAGGCGGCCGGGGAGGCCGCGCGCCATCGGCCCCTTGTGCATGAAGCGGCCGTCCGACAGGGTGCGCACCACCCCGGTGACGCGCAGGGGCGCGCCGTGGCGCTGGTCCACCTTGCCGCCCACGTCGAGGGTGATCGACTGGCCGACGCCCGCCTTCACGCAGGCGGCCACCGCCGCCGGATCCCAGATGCACGCCACCACCGCCGAGCGCGCGCCCACGCGCACGAGCTCGCGCAGAATTTCGGTGCCGTCGCCGGCGGCGCCGCCCCCGGTGTTGTCGGCCATGTCGGCGAGCACGATGGGCCGGCCGTCGGCGGCGAGCGCGCGCGTCACCGCCTCGGGGACGGGGAGGCTTTGGTGGATGAACTCGTGCCGATGCTCCCAGGCCGTGCGCGCGAGCTGGTCGGCGAGCCGATCGGCGAGAGCCTGATTCCCGTCGGTGACGACGTAGACGCTCAGGCCGGCCTGGGGGATGTCCGCGTGGGGAAACCCGGCAAAGAGCGAGATCGAGATGACCTGCGGATCCTTCTCCATCTCGTCCGCCATGTCGTAGAGCCGTCGCATCGGCCCGTGCGCCGTCCCCTGATTCCCCAGCGGCGGGAGGATGGGCGGGGTGCGCAGCGCGGCGGTCGGATGGAGCCTTCCGGCCACCACCTGGAGTAAACGCTCAGTCGCCTCCACGCCGCGCTCGCCCATGTCCACGTGGGGGTAGGTCTTGTAGCCGTGGAGGAGATCGGCGCCGCGCACCATCTCCTCGGAGAGATTGCCGTGGAAGTCGAGCGTCACCGCGATGGGCACGGAGGGCCCGACCACCGCGCGCACCGCGCCGATGAGATCCGCCTCGCCGTCGTCGATGCCCTCGCACACCATCGCGCCGTGCAGATCGAGGAGCACGCCGTCGAGAGGGCCCGCCGCGCGGAGATCGGCGAGCATGCGCTGCTTCACGTGCGCGTAGATGTCCTTGGTGACGAGCCCGGCCGGCGACGCCGCCGCCGCCACCGAGGGGATCAGTCGCACGCCGTGGCGCTCCGCCGCGTCGATCATGCCGCCAAGGCAGGTGCCGGTGCCGCGGTACGTCTCCACCAGCTCGCCGCCGTAGTGAAGGTTGCGCGCCTCGAACTGGCGGCGGTCCGTCGGGATATTGCTGAAGGTGTTGGTCTCGTGGGACATCATCGCGATGAACACGTTCATCGGGTCTCTCCGATCAGAGCTTGAGCCGCGGGTCCAGCCAGTCGCGCAGGGCATTGCCGATGAGGTTGATCACCAGTGTGGTCACGAAGATGGCGGCGCCGGGGAAGGCGGCGATCCACCACGAGTTCAGCATGTAGACGCGCCCCTCGCCCAGCATGTTGCCCCACGCGGGGATGGGCGGCTGCACGCCCAGACCGAGGAAGGACAGGAACGACTCCAGCACGATGACCTGGGCGACCTGCAGGGTGGCGATGACCACGCTCGCCGAGATGAGATTCGGGAGGATCTGGCGGAAGATCAGGCGCAGATGGGACATCCCGAGGGCCCGCCCGGCGGTGATGAACTCGCGCTCGCGTATGGCCATGGTCTCGGCCCGGATGACGCGCGCGTAGATGGGCCAACCGGCGACCCCCAGCACTGCGATCATGTTGGGCAGACTCGGGCCCAGCACCGCGATCACCGCGAGGGCGAGCAGCACGAACGGAAAGACCAGGATGATGTTGACGACCGTCATGATGATCCAGTCGATCGAGCCGCCGAAGTAGCCGGCGGCGAGTCCGGCGAGGATGCCGATGGTCGCCGACAGGATCACCGCGGACACGCCCACCATCAGCGAGATGCGACCGCCGTAGATCACCCGCGAGAGCAGATCACGCCCGATCTGATCGGTGCCGAGCAGGTGGTCGGGCGTGCCACCCGCCATCCATGCCGGGGGCGACAGGCGGTGGCGGATGTCGACCACGAGGGGATCGTGCGGCGCGAGCAGGGGGGCGAAGAGCGCGCTCAGCACGATGCCGAGCAGGATGGCCGCCGCGGCCACGCCGAAGCGCAGGCGGCGGAGGCGCCGGAGGAGAGGCGATCCGCCCACGAGGGCCGGGGCGGACGCGCTCGGCTCGACCGCGACGTCGGGCGGCGCGCCGACCGCGTCGCTCACGCGCCCGCCCGGATGCGCGGATCGATGAAGCCCACGATCACGTCGACCACCAGATTCACCAGCACGATGATGAGCGCGAGGAGCACCACCGCGCACTGCACCACCGGGAAATCCTGGTTGCGGATGGAGTCCACGGTGAGGCTGGCCACGCCCGGCCACGCGAAGACGGTCTCGGTGATGATGGCGCCGCCGAGGAGCTGACCGAACTGGAGCCCCAGCACGGTGATCACCGGGATGGACGCGTTCCGGAAGGCATGCTTCCACACCACGCGGCGTTCCGCCACGCCCTTGGAGCGCGCCGTCTTGATGTAGTCCATGCTCATGACCTCGATCATCCCCGAGCGGACCAGGCGCATGGTGATGGGCGCGAACGCCATCCCCAGGGAGAGGGACGGCATGAGGAAATGCTGCCACGTGCCGTAGCCGGAGGCGGGCAGGAGCTTCATCCGCACCGAGAGGAGGATGATCAGCATGATGCCGAACCAGAAGAGCGGCAGCGCCTGACCGGCGGTGGCGAACATCGTGCAGAGCGTGTCCACGATCGAATGGCGGCGCAGGGCGGCGAGGGTGCCGAGCGGGACCGCGATGAGGAGCGCGACGGCGAGGCCGGCGAAGGTGAGGTAGATGGTGGGCGGCATGCGCTGCATCACGAGCGGGAAGGCGGGGACGTCGCCGTACCACGACCGGCCGAAATCGCCGCGCACCGCCTGGCTCGCGAACGTCCAGTACTGGACGTAGATGGGGCGGTCGAGCCCCAGCAAGTGCCGGTAGCGCTCGAACTCCTCCTTGCCGGCGTTCTGGGGTAGGAGCAGGAGCACGGGGTCGCCGATGACGTGGAGGATGGCGAAGGAGAGGATGGAGATGCCGATCACCACCACGACGAGCTGGGCGAGCTGGCGAGCGAGGTAACGACGCATCAGCGGCCGGCCCGCGCCCGCCGCTTCCCGGCCGCCGCGCCCCCTCGTGGGCGGAGGCGGGCGGCCGGGAAGGGGCGCAACGGCGACGGGAGCCGGGCTCGGCTCCTACTTCTTCCTTGGTGTCGCGAGGAAGAGGCGATCCACCTCGTCGGCGGGCGCGGTGTAGTCGATGCGGTTGCTGATGCCCCATACCCCGCGGAGCCCCCACTTGTAGAGATACGCCGCGTCGTCGAAGAGGAGCTTCTGCGCCTTCGCGTAAATCTCGGTGCGCTTCTTCGCGTCGAGCGTGGAGCGCCCGGTGGCGATGAGATCGTCCAGCTCCTTGTTGCAGTAGTAGCTGTATGGCTCGCCGCACTTGAACACGTCGTAGAGGATCGCGTCGGCGTCGAACACCGAGTAGTAGCCCCACGACCAGTTGAACATGGGGCCGAACTTGCCCTCCTTGGTGCGCGCGACCAGGACGGTGTTGTCGCCGACGTAGTTGCGCTTCACCCGGAAGCCTGCCTTGGCCATGTCGGCCACGATCGCGTCGTTGGTCTGCTGGATGGCGGGCTCCACCACGGGGGGCCCTTCGTTGAAGACAATGTCGACGCCGTTGGGATAGCCGGCCTCGGCGAGGAGCTTCTTGGCCGCGGCGAGGTCCTGCTTGTAGGGCTTGAGGTTCGGGTCCCAGCCGAACGCCATGGGGTTGATGCCGGTGGCCACGCGGTCGCCCAGGCCGTTCAGCACGTGCTTGATGATGCTGTCGGCGTCCACCGCGAGGTTGGCGGCCTGGCGGACCTTCCGGTCCGTGAACGGGTTCGGCCCGCCGCGCGCGGCCTGGTCGAGCTGCAGCATGGCGGTGCGGAGAATCGGCGAGGTGCCGGTGCGCGCGACGCCGGACTTCTCGATCACGTCCATCTGATCCGGCGGCACCGCCTTGATCACGTCCACGCCGCCGGAGAGGAGCTCGGCGATCTCGGTGGCTTTCTCGGGGATGATCCGGATGCGCAGGTACTTGTAGTAGGCCTTGGTCCCCCAGTAGTCGTCGTTCCGGACCATGAGGTGCTCTTGCTTGCGGTTCCACTTCACGAGCTTGTAGGGGCCGGTGCCGATCGGGTTCTCAGCCATCCATTGATCGCCCTTCTCGCGGATGACCTTCTCGGACTGCATCACCTGCGCGGTGAGGCGCTCGACGAAGAGCGGGTAGGGCCCGTCGGTCTTGAAGCGCACCGTGTAGTCGTCCACCACTTCCACGCTCTTGATCTTCGCGTGGTTGCCCCGGGCCGTCATCTTCCGCGCGGGATCGAGCACGCGATCGAAGGTCGCCTTGACGTCCTTGGCGGTGAAGGGGGTGCCGTCGTGGAACTTGACGCCCTGGCGGAGCTTCACTTCCCAGGTGGTGTCGTCGAGGTTCTTCCACGAGGTGGCGAGATTCGGCCCCACCTTCCGCGTCTTGAGATCGCGCGTGGCGAGATGGTCGAAGGCGTGATACCCGAGGATGATCGCCTCGCGCAAGACCGACGCGGGCGGATCCCATGAGTCGATGTCCGATTGGAGCGAGTAGACGATGGTGTCCTCCTTGGTCTGCGCGCCCGCGAGGCCGGGCCAGGCGAGGGCGAGGATGAGGAGCAACACCAATCCGGGAAGGGGCAGACGGCGCATGGCAATCTCCTTCTTCAGCGGGTCGGAAGAGACGCTCCGGTCGGGCAAGAGGGCCACATACTAGCGATGGCGCAAGTGCTTGTCAAACCACGCGTGGCGCGAGGGGGGCACGCGCGGCGCGCCGGCCACATCGCGAGCCGTCGCGACGTGGCCGGGCGCGCCCCGAGCGACGGATCTAGCGCGAGTGGCGCTCCAGCGCGGACAGCACGGCGCGCAGCGAGGCGGTGATGATGTTCGGGTGGGCGCCCACACCCCATTTGACGACGCCGTCGCGGCCGGTGGTCTCCACGTAGGCGGCGGCGCTGGCGTCGGCGCCCTGACCGAGCGCGTGCTCGGCGTAGTCGACCACGTCGAGCTCCGCCCCCAGGCCCCGGCGGAGCGCGTCGACGAAGGCGGCGATGGGGCCGTTGCCGCTGCCCGACACCGTCCGGGCCTCGCCCCGCACCGTCAGATCGGCGGTGATGCGGGTCTCGTCGCCACTGTCCTCGGACTTGAGCTCGTGCCCGCGCAGAGTGAAGGCTGGCGCCTTCGGCATGTACTCCTTCTGGAATGCTTCCCACATCGCGGCGGGGCTGATCTCGGTGCCGCTGTCCTCGGTGATGGCCTGGATGGTCTTGGAGAACTCGATCTGCAGCCGCCGCGGCAGGTCGAAGCCGTGCTCCATCTTCATGATGAAGGCCACGCCGCCCTTGCCGGACTGGCTGTTGACCCGGATCACCGCCTCGTACGTCCGCCCCACGTGCTTGGGATCGATGGGGAGATACGGGACCTCCCACACGTCATAGCCCTTGGGCAGGGCCTCCATGCCCTTCTTGATGGCGTCCTGGTGCGAGCCCGAGAACGCGGTATAGACCAGATCGCCCACGTAGGGATGCCGCGGGTGCACGGGCAGCCGATTGCAGTATTCGGCGACCCGCCGGAGCTTGTCGATCTCGGAGATGTCGAGCTTGGGATCGACGCCCTGCATGAACAGGTTCATGGCCAGCGTGATCACGTCCACATTCCCCGTGCGCTCGCCGTTGCCGAAGAGCGTGCCCTCCACGCGGTCGGCGCCCGCCAGCACGCCCAGCTCTGCCGCCGCCACCGCGCAGCCACGGTCGTTGTGCGGGTGGAGCGAGAGGCGGAAGCAGTCCCGGCGGCTGATCGTCCGGAGGAACCACTCGATGGTGTCGGCGTAGAGATTCGGGGTGTACATCTCCACGGTGGCGGGGAGGTTCAGCACCATCTTGTGCTGCGGGGTGGGCTTGATCACGTCCATCACCGCCTCGCAGATGTCCACCGCGTACGGCACCTCGGTGCCGGTGTAGCTCTCCGGCGAGTACTCGTAGAAGACCTCGGTGCCCTTGAGAGTCGGTTCGAGCTGCTTGCACAGCCTGGCCGCGCTGGTGGCGATCTCCGTGATGCCCGGCTTGTCGAGCCCGAACACCACCCGACGCTGCAGGATGGAGGTGGAGTTGTAGAAGTGCACGATGGCGCGACGGGCGCCCTGAAGGCACTGGTACGTCCGCTCGATGAGCTCGGGCCGGCACTGCACCAGGACCTGGATGAGGACGTCGTCGGGGACCAGGTCTTCCTCGATGAGGATACGGACGAAGTCGTAGTCGGGCTGGGACGCGGCGGGGAAGCCGACCTCGATCTCCTTGAACCCCATCGTGACGAGGGTCTCGAACATCCGCCGCTTGCGCTCGGGATCCATGGGGTCGATGAGCGCCTGATTGCCGTCCCGAAGGTCGACCGAGCACCACTGGGGCGCCTGCACGAGCTTTCCGTCGGGCCAGCGGCGGTCGGGCAGCTCGAGCGGCACGAAGGGCCGGTACTTGTCGAACGGCATCGGGGTCGGCGTCACGGGCTTTGGCGGCATGTCCTGTTCCCTCTTTCCCTCACTGTGGTCGATCAGTTCTGATCTCTAGAAACAAAAAACCTCCTGGCGGGACTGCGCAGGAGGTTGACGGCAAGCGCGGGAAGCGCGCTTGCCGCTACATAAGTAGGAGGCCGAGAAGCCGGCTGATCACGCGACGATAGTGCCAGCCAACCCCCGCCCTGTCAACACCTTTTCCGGGCCCCCAAGATTGACAAGCCGATTGGGGGCCAACCATAATGAGGGCCGTCGCGCACCCCATGGCTACACCACCTCTCGCTCTCGTCACCGGTGGAGCGGGCTTCATCGGCTCGCATCTCGTCGAGCGCCTGCTCGCCGAGGGCTATCGCGTCCGCGTCTTCGACAATTTCTCCACGGGCAGCCGCAAGAACCTCGCCTTCGCGGGCAAGGGCGCGCGCCTGGAGATCCAGCGCGGCGAGCTGGCGAACCTCGCGCACGTGCAGAAGGCGGTGCGCGGCGCCTCGGTGATCTTCCACCAGGCCGCGCTGCGCTCGGTGCCGCGCTCCGTCGAGGATCCGCTCGGCGCGAACGCGTCCAACGTTACCGGGACGCTCCACCTTCTCGTGGCGGCGGCGCGCCAGAAGGCGAAGCCCCGCCTCGTGTACGCCTCGTCCTCGTCGGTGTACGGGGAGCGAGCCGAGCTACCCAAGCGAGAAGACCAGCCCACCGCGCCGATCTCGCCCTACGCCGCCACCAAGGTCGCCGGCGAGCTCTACGCCTCGGTGTGGAGCCGGCTCTTCGGCGTGGAAACGGTGGGCCTCCGCTACTTCAACGTGTTCGGCCCGCGCCAGGACCCCAAGAGCGAGTACGCGGCGGTGATTCCCAAGTTCATCCTGTGGGGCATGGGTGGTAGGCCGTTGCACATCCACGGAGACGGCACCCAGTCTCGCGACTTCACCTACATCGACAACGTGGTCTCGGCGAATCTCCTCGCCGCGCGGGCGGACGCCCGCGCCGTGTCCGGCAAGTCGTACAACGTCGGCTGCGGCAGCCGCACCAGCCTGCTCGAGATCGTCGCGCTGCTCGAGACGATGCTCGGCCGCTCCCTCCGCCGCACGCACGAGCCGGGGCGGGTGGGCGACGTGCCGCATACCCTCGCCGACGTGAGCGCGGCGAAGCGCGACATGGGATACGAGCCGCTGGTGGGCTTCGAGGAGGGACTGCGCCGGACCGTCGCATTCTTCACGGGGAGGACGGCATGACGATGGCGACGCTGATGCGGATGGCGCTGGTGCTCACGCTCGGACTGGTCCTGGAGGTCTCCGGGGCGGAGGCGCAGAGCGCGCCGGGCACTCTGATCGTCCAGGTCTCCACCGAGCCGCCCGGCCTCGACCTCACCACCAATCCCGCCTCGGCCATCGCCGGCGTGGTGTTCGACAACGTGCAAGAAGGCCTCATCAAGATCGACCGCACGGGGAAGATGGTGCCGTGGCTCGCCGAGCGCTGGTACACCACGGACAGCAAGAACTACACCTTCTTTCTCAGAAAGGGCGTCCGATTCCACAACGGCCGCGAGATGAAGGCGGCGGACGTGAAATTCGCGCTGGACCGGGCGGTGAACCCCGAGACCAAGCACCCCTACCGCACCCAATACGAGGCCATTCAGGACGTGATCGTGAAGGACGACTACACGATCACGGTGGCGCTCAAGCGGGTGGACGCGACGTTCCTCTACACGCTGGCCCGGCAGGGCTCGATCATCTATCCCCGTGAAGCGGTGGATTCTCTCAAGACCCAGCCGCTGGGCACCGGCCCGTTCACGGTGGCGGAGTGGGTGCGCGGCGATCGCATCATCCTCATGAAGAACAAGGACTACTGGGTGAAGGGGCTGCCCCATCTCGACAAGGTGATCTACCGGTTCATCGTCGATCCCAACGCCGCCGTGGCCGCCCTCAAGGCCGGCGACATCGACGTGTCCGCGTTCGGCATCGGCCCCGAGAGCGTGGACGAGCTGAAGAAGGATGCGCGCTTCCGGGTGATCGACGGCGACACCACCAACGACGTCACGCTGTCGATGAACAACAGCAAGAAGCCCTACACCGACAAGCGGGTGCGGCTGGCCGTCACCCACGCCATCAACAAGGACGAGGTGCTCAAGGGGGCGATGTTCGGCTACGGGAAGGTCCTGGGCTCGAACGTCGACCCCCTCAATCCGTTCTTCGTCGACGTGTCGAAGCGGGTCCCCTATGACCCCGCCAAGGCCAAGAAGCTCCTCGCCGAGGCCGGCTATCCCAACGGCTTCGACGTGACGTTCCGCGTGTCGCCCCAGTACTACTACACGGTGCGCAGCGCGGAGATCATCACGAGCCAGTTTGCCAAGGTCGGCATCCGGGCCAAGATCGAGCAGATCGAGTGGGGCCAGTGGCTCTCGCAGGTGTTCTGCCTCGCGCCCTGCCAGAACCCGGACTACGAGATGTCGATCATCGGCCACGCGGAGGCCTGGGACATCGGGAACTTCGCCAATCCCAAGTACTACTTCCGCTGGGACAACGCCGACTTCCAGAAGCTCTACGCCGAGTCCCAGGTCACGGTGGACGAGAAGAAGCGCCGGGAGCTCTACGTGAAGATGCAGCAGATGCTGGCCGACGAGGCGCCGGCGGTGTGGCTCTACATGCACCCGCGCCTCGTCGTGACCAAGAAGGGCGTCACCGGGCTCTGGAAGGACCTGCCGCTGCCGGTGCTCGACCTCTCCGAGGTCGCCTGGCAGAAGTAGGCGGGGCCGCGCGGGCGGCCGTTGCGACGATTCGTCCTGAGGAGGGTGGCCACGCTGGCGGTCACCCTCCTCTTGGTGTCTCTGCTCGTCTTCGTGGTCGTGCGCGTGCTTCCCGGCGATCCCGCGCTGATCATTCTCGGCACCGAGGGCAACGCGGAGACGGCTCAGCGCATCCGCGAGTCGCTCGGGCTCAATCGCCCGGTCGTGGTCCAGTACCTCGAGTGGGTGGGGCGGGCCGCGCGGGGCGACCTCGGCCGCTCCATTCAGTACGACGTCCCCGTCGCCTCGCTGGTGGTGTCGCGCCTCGCGGTGACGCTGCCCCTCACCCTGCTCGCGGCCGGGTTCATGGCCCTCGTCGCCCTCCCCGTCGGCGTCTATGCCGCCACGCATCAGCGGCGCTGGGGCGACTACGCCGTGATGGCGGCCTCCCAGGTCGGGGTGGCGGTGCCGGGGTTCTGGGCGGGTCTGCTCCTCGTGCTGCTCTTCGCCGTCCAGCTCGGCTGGTTCAAGTCGGGGGGCTTCGACGGCTGGGGCCAGGGCGTGCTGCCGGCGCTGAAGTCGCTGCTGCTGCCCGCGGTCGCGCTGGGCCTCTTCCAGTTCGCGGTGCTCGCGCGCACCACCCGCTCGGCCGTGCTCGAAGTGCTGCGCGAGGAGTACGTGAAGACCGCACGCGCCAAGGGGCTGGCCGAGCGCCGGGTGCTCTTCCGTCACGTGCTCCGAAACGCGATGATCCCGATCCTCACCGTGGCAGGCGTTCAGCTCGGGCAGCTCATGGCGGGGAGCATCGTGCTCGAATCCGTGTTCTACCTCCCGGGCCTCGGCCGCCTCGCCATCGGCGCCATCTCCGCCCGCGACCTGCCGGTAGTGCAGGGGGTCGTGCTCTTCGTCGCCTCGGTCATCGTCACCATCAACGTGGCGGTGGACCTCCTCTACGGCGTGCTGGACCCGCGGATCCGCTACGAATGACGGCAAAGAATCGAGCGCAACTCCACGAGACGCGAAGCCACCCTAAAGAGGTCGCCCCTTGGGGCGACCGTGGATCAAATCAATTCCCGAGCGCAGCGAGGGGGTTCGGAGCGTGCTGATAGGACGCGCCCTTCGGCATGTAACCTTCACCGTGGGCCTTGGCGTGACGCTCGTGCTGCTCCTGACCGCCGCGCTGAGCCTGGTCTACACGCCAAAGGACCCGCTGGAGATGTCCATCACCGGGCGCTTGCAGGGGCCGAGCGGATCCCACCCCTTCGGCACCGATCAATTCGGGCGCGATCTCCTTTCCCGGGTGATGACGGGCGCGGTCACCTCGATCCTGGTGGGCGTGATCGCGGTAGGCATCGGCATGGGGCTGGGCGTTCTTCTCGGCGTGATCTCCGGCTATTTCGGCGGCTGGCTCGACGAGGCCTTCATGCGCTTGATGGACGCCGTACAGGGCTTCCCGGCCATCCTCTCCGCGCTCCTGATCTCGGCGGTGTTCCGGCCCAGCGTGGGGATCAGCATGGTCGCGATCGGCGTGGCGTTCCTGCCCGTGTTTGCGCGCCTCACGCGCGCCTCGTTCCTCGAGCTGCGCGACCGCGACTTCGTGGCGGCGGCCCGCGCCCTGGGCGCCGGCGACGCCACCATCATCGGGCGCCACATCATGCCCAACACGGTGTCGCCGCTCATCGTCCAGGCCACCATCAGCTTCCCGGTGGCCATCCTCGCCGAGGCGGCCCTGGCCTATCTCGGCCTCGGCACCCAGCCGCCGCACCCCTCGTGGGGGCTGATGCTGCGGGAGTCGCAGGCCTTCCTCGCCACGAATCCCTGGTTCGCGATCTTCCCCGGCGGGGCCATCGCGCTCACCGTGCTGGGCCTGAACTTGCTCGGCGACGGTCTCCGCGACCTCCTGGATCCGAAGCAGGTGGGCTGAGGGTGCTGTTCAGCTCCCTCGAATTCCTCGTGCTCTTCCTGCCGCTGACCCTCGCGGTGGCGCTCGCCCTGCGCGGCCAGCCGCTGCTCCGCTGGATCGCGCTGACCAGCGTGGTGTTCTACGCCTTCGCGGGGCACTGGTGGTTCATCGTGCCCATGCTCGTCACCACCGTGGTGGACTTCTGGGTCGCCATCGCCATCGCGCGCGAGCACCGCCCTCGTGCCCGCGGCTGGCTCCTCGCCGTGTCGCTCGCCGGCAACCTCGGCATGCTCGCCTACTTCAAGTACTCGGGTCTCTTCGTGCGCACGGCGGAGTCCGTCCTCGTCGCCCTCGGTCTCGAGGAGTCGGCGGGGGCCTCGCGCTGGTTCGAGGTGATCCTGCCCGCCGGGATCAGCTTCTACACGTTCCAGACGCTCGCCTACATCATCGACGTGTGGCGCGGCCAGGCCCCCGCGGAGCGGAACTTCGTGCGCTTCGCCGGCTTCGTGAGCTTCTTCCCGCACCTGGTGGCGGGGCCGCTCACCCGCCACCATCAACTCATTCCCCAGCTCGCGCGCATCGCCGCCATCGGCATCGATCCGCGCTGGCGGGAAGGGCTGCTGCTGTTCGCGGTGGGGCTCTGCAAGAAGGTGCTGATCGCGGACCGCCTGGGGAATCTGGTCGACCCGCTCCTCGCTCCCCCGCTGACCCTGGATGCGCCCCGGGCGTGGCTGGCGCTCCTCGGCTACGCCTTCCAGATCTACTTCGACTTCAGCGGCTACTCCGACATGGCTATCGGGCTCGGACGCCTCTTCGGCATCGAGCTACCCCAGAACTTCGCGAGCCCGTACAAGGCGACGTCGCCCAGCGATTTCTGGCGGCGCTGGCACATGACGCTGTCGGCCTGGCTGCGCGACTACCTCTACATCACGCTGGGCGGCAACCGCTGCTCGCCCGCGCGCCGTCGCGTGAACGTGATGGCGACGATGGTGCTGGGCGGCCTCTGGCACGGCGCCCACTGGACCTTCGCGGCGTGGGGCACCTGGCACGGGCTGCTCCTCGTGCTCCACCACGGGCTGCCCGCCTGGGAGCGCATGAGCGCCTTCTGGCAGCGCAACATCACGTTCCTCGTCGTCACGCTCGGGTGGGTCTTCTTCCGTGCGGAGAGCTTCGGCCACGCCGCCCAGTGGTTCGCGAGCCTCGCCGGCGTGCACGGCCTCGCCGCGCCGTGGACGCCGGAGACGACGGGGCTCGCCGGCCTCGTGCTCCTGTGCTTGCTGATCGTTCGCCTCGCGCCGAACAGTCTCGAGCTGCCGCTGGGGCGGCTGGGCGCGGTGCCCCAGGTGGGGCTGGCCGGCGCCACCGCGACGGCACTGCTCCTCATGAACTACGGCTCGAAGTTCCTCTACTTTCAGTTCTGACGATGGGGCAGTGCTGACCACCATGCGGCCCTTCGCGATCACGGTGGCCCTTCTCCTTGGCCTCGCGGTCGCCGTGAACGGGCTCGCCGCCTGGGACCGCGGCCGACACGAGGCGCAGCTGCGCGCGGCGTCGGCGGGCTTCCACGCGGGGCAGGTCGTGCTGGGCTATCGCAACATGGATGAGCGCCGTTTCCATCGCGCGCGCCTTCAATCCATCCCGACGCCGCGCATCGTGGCGTTCGGCTCGAGCCGCGTGATGGAGATCTCCACCATGCTGGCCGGCGTCCCGCCGGGGGCGTTCTACAACGCGGGCATGTCGGCGGCCACCGTCGAGGATTTCATCGCGCTCTGGTCCATCCTGGAGCGCCAGGGGAAGCGCCCCGACGTCGCGTGGTTCTCCGTGGACGCGTGGGCGCTCAACGAGACCAGGGAAGAAGTGCGCTGGCTCGCCTGGGCCGACGAGGTCTCAGGCTACCTGGTGCGCACCGGGGCAGGCGCCGGGGTGGGCGGGCCGGTGCCGGAAGCCCTCTACATCTGGTATCGCGTCAAGGAGCTCCTGTCGTGGACCGTCCTCCGGACGTCCCTCGCCGACGTGCGCCGTCTCGCCGAGGGCCGGCGCCGCCACGGCGTCGAGGTGCAGCAGGCGCTGGAAGGCTCGATCGTCGCGGAGTCCGCTCTCGGCGGGCGCCGCGGCCTCCGGGCCGACGGCAGCATCGTCTACGAGGCGGAGTATCGTCACCTTCCGGAGGAGCGGACGCGCGACGAGGCCATCCGCTACGTCACCGCCGGCCGCACCGGCCTCGAGGGATTCCGGCCGAATGCCGAGCGCGCGGCGCGGCTGGAGCTTCTGTGGGCGCGCATGCGGGCCACGGGCGTGCGCGTGATCGCGTGGCTGCCGCCCTATCATCCCGACGCCTGGCGGCTCATCCAGGCCGACCCGGCGCGCGCCGCCGGCCTCGCCGAGGCCCGGAGCCTCCTCGAGCGGGCGGCGGGCCGGACGGGGGCGCGGTTCACCGATCTCTCGGATCCCGCCTCGATCGGCTGCGACGCGGGTGACTTCTACGATGCGATCCACGCGCGGGCGGCGTGCCTGCGCCGGGTCCTTGCCCGGGCGGCAGGGGCCTAGCGCTTGCGGGCCACCGAGGTGGACACGTGCTCGTCGCTCACCCGCACGCGGCCCTGGACGACGTCGAAGCGATCGAGGAGGAAGCGCAGCGCCTCCGACCGGTCACGGAGCGATGTAGCCGTGTCCAACCCGGTCCCCTCGGAACGTATGTAGTCGAATACGAGGTGTCCGCCCGGCTTCAGCGCGCGATGGAGATGGGTGAGCACCGGGATGGGACGAGGCAGGTGCTCGAAGACCTCGAGACAGAAGATCGTGTCGTAGAGCCCGGGCAGGGGCGCGTCGTCGTCCGGCGCGATGCCCACCATGGTGACGAATCGGTCGGCCTGGAACTTCCAGCGCGCGTAGTGGAAGAGCAGGTGCGGGATGTCGGCGCCGACCAGTTGCAAATCCAGGTGACGATAGCGGCGGGCGAGCGCGGTGAGCACGGGTCCGGCCCCGCACCCGTACTCGGCCACGCGGCCGCCCCGCGGCACGTAGCGCATGTAGGGATGCACGCGCAGGGGTGACAACGCGAGCCGGAAGGTGTGCGCGAACAGGTAGTAGATCGTCCGCGGATCGCGCCACGCCTCGAGGTGCTTGTCGTCCGACGCGAGCGCGGGGTTCTCGAGGCTCTCGAAGTGAATGGTCTGCAGTCGCTGTCGGTACACGCCGGCCAAAAAGTAGAAGTCATGGGGGTGAATGGGCCGATTGCCGAGCTCCTCCACCCAGTAGCGCTGGAACTCGAAGAACCAGCCGAGGGTGAGGTTGGCGTAGACGAGCCGGCGGTGGAGACCGGTCCGCACGAGCGCGCCGAGCCCATAGAGGTGCGCGAGACTGGCCAGGCGTCCGAGCGCGCCGAGGCCGTCGCCGCTGCGCGCGGTGGGATCGGAGGCGGAGAGGGCGGCGTCCTGCGCGGCGAGCAGCGCCGCGACGTCGAGCCGCACGTCGTCGTACTGATTCACGCCGTCGACTCGCGCGGCATCATCGCGCGGAGCGTAGCACGGCCGCGACCCCGCACGGAAGGACGCGGAAGACCGCGTGCTAGAATTCGCAGCGATGCCCAGGGTGATCGGAATCGTCACCGTCGCACGATCGGACTGGGGGCATCTGGTTCCCGTGCTCGAGGCGCTGCGCGCGGCGCCCGACGTCGCGCTGCGCCTGCTCGTGGGCGGCGCGCATCTCTCGCCGCGCTTCGGTCGCACCGTCGAGGCCATCGAGGCTTCGGGCTGGCCCGTCGCCGCGCGCGTGGAGATGCTCGGGGAGGGCGACGCGCCGCAGGACATGGCTGCGGCGGCCGCGCGCGCGGCCGACGGGCTCGCCACGGTCTTCGCGCGCGAGCGCCTCGATCTCCTCGTGGTGCTCGGCGATCGCATCGAGATGCTGGGGGCGGCAGTGGGCGCGCTCCCGTTCGCGCTCCCCGTCGCCCACATCCACGGCGGAGAGATCACCGAGGGGGCGATCGACGAGCAGGCGCGCCACGCCATCACCAAGCTCGCCCATCTCCATTTCGCCGCCGCCGAGCCGTACGCGCGCCGCATCCTTCAGATGGGGGAGGAGCCGTGGCGCGTGCACTGCGTGGGCGCCCCCGGCCTGGATCGCCTCGCGTCCCTCGCCACGCTCTCGCGCGCGGAGCTCGCCGCGCGGCTGGGCCTTGCCCTCCGGCGGCCCACGCTGCTGGTGACGTTTCACCCCGCGACTCTCGAGCACGCGGATACCGCCCGCCAGGTCGACGAGCTCGCGGCGGCGCTCGCTGCGGTGGCGGGGGACGCGATCATCAGCCATCCGGGGGCCGACACCGCCCACCGCGCGATCGTGGAGCGGTGGACGGCGCTGGCGAAGGCGCGGCCGGCCACGCGGCTCGTGCCCTCGCTGGGCGAGGACGTGTACGCCTCGCTGCTGCGCGAGGCCGACGTCATGGTGGGCAACTCCTCCAGCGGCATTATCGAGGCGGCGTCGTTCGCTCTCCCCGTGGTCAATGTCGGCTCGCGCCAGGGCGGGCGTCTGCGGGCGGCCAATGTCATCGACGTGGGCTACGGCCGCGACGAGATCGCCGCCGGCCTCGCCCGCGCCCTCGATCCCGCGTTCCGGAAGGGCCTCGCCGGCCTGCGCAATCCCTACGGCGACGGCGCGGCCGCGCCCCGTATCGCCCGCATTCTCCGAGACGTGGAGCTCGGGCCGCGGCTCACCCGCAAGCGCTTCGTGGATTCGTGACCCTCGCCGTCTTCGCCGCGCGCAAGGGGTTCTTGAAGGTGCTCGGTGCCTTCATCCAGGCGGCCTGTGATCGTGGGCACCGTGTCGTCCTCCTCCACGACCCCGACGAGCGGAAGCCGGGCGAGGCGGTGACGACGGCGGATCTCGCGCTGTGGCCCCGGGCGACCTCCCGAGCCCACCGGCGTGGCGAGCCCCTCCTCCCCCTGCTGAAAGAGGCGGGCGCGACAGCGCTGGTGGGTCCATCGCTCCACCGATGGCTGCGAGGGATTGGGAACGAGGCGGAAGCCCCCGCGCTACGTCACGCGGGGATCCGGCTCTACTCGGTGGACTACGCCTTCGACATGGTCTCGAGCGAACCGGAGGGCTACCGCGTCGTCGATGTCACCTGCTACATGAGCGAGGATCAACGCCGACTGCACTGGGAGGTCAATGCCCAGCGCTTCGCCGCGATCGGTGGCGAGGCGGAGTGGCTAGCCCGGAGCGCGGTGGTCGGCTCCACCATGCTCGATCAGTTCGCGCGCGTTGACCGGGCGGCGGTGCGGCGGAAATACGGCCTCCCCGACGGGCCCGTGGTGCTCTTCATGTCGCTCAAGATGGCCGTGCCGGAGCCGTTTCGCCGGCTGGCATGGGCCGGCGGCTGGCGGGGCTTCCGAGCCGCGAAGGCGCTGGCCACCGGGCACGGGGCCCTGGTACGGACGATCCTTCGCGGCAACGGCTACCTGGATCTCGCGACGGCGCTCCGGGATTTCGCCCGACGGGCGGGCGCCAGCCTGGTGGTGAAGTCGCGAGCGAAAAACTCGGACCCCGCGTTCCTGCGCCGCCATGCGGACGTGTTCGTGGAGCGCGACGAGGACATGTTCCCCTACAGCTCCATCGAGCTGATGGCGGTCGCCGACCTCTGCGTGCACTTCCAGAGCGCCGCCGTGCTCGAGGCGGTGCACGCGGGCGTACCCTCGCTCGCCGTCCGCGTGCCCCAGACGCATCTCGAGGGCTACGCGAGCTTCCAGAAGGTCTTCGGCGCCGGACTCGGCTCGCTCTTCAACTTTCCGGGCATCGTATGGTCGGCGGACGCGGCAGAAGCCACCCGCCTCCTGAGCACGATGCGCCTCACCGATTTCCGTATCGACCCCGAGGTGCGCCGCGAATACGTAAAGAAGTTCCTCGGCTTCGACGACAACCGCAGCAGCGAGCGCGTGCTCGACCTCGTCGAGGCCGCGGGCCGGCTCAGCCCGGCCGCCGCGCCAGCAGGATCTCCGCCAGCCTGAAATCCAGGGCGCTATCGATGTTCACCGATTCCTCCCGCGGCATCGCGTACGGGGCGGTGACGCGCGGGTAGAAGGTCCGCTGCTCCCGCAGCGCGGCCGCGCGCACCGCGTAGATCGAGCCGTTCGGCCGGAAGGCGGTGGGCAGATCCTGGCGCCGGGCGACCCGCCCGCCCTCGGGGAAGAGCCACGCCAGGCGGCCGTTCTTGGCAGTGAGCATCCAGTACGGCGGGTAGTCGGCCTCGGTCACCGCCACCACCGCCTCGAGGGTCGCGTCCGCGAGCAAGGTCGCGACCGCGGCGTCGATGTGATGGGCGCGGCGCAACGGTGCGGTGGCGGGCAAGAGCACGAGCACCTCGGCGTGCCAGCGCTCGTGCTCGGCGAGCCAGTCCAGCGCGTGCAGAGCGACCTCCAGCGTCGACGCCGTGTCGGTGGCGAGGGCGGCGGGGCGCACGAACGGCGTCTCGGCGCCCGCCTCCCGCGCGCAGGCCAGGATCTCGGCGTCGTCGCTGGAGACGATGGCGCGCGTGAGCGCGCGGGCCGCCCGCGCCGCCTCCACCGTCCAGGCGATCAGCGGACGGCCGCCCAGCGGCAGCACGTTTTTCCGCGGAAGGCCCTTGGAGCCCCCGCGGGCCGCGACGAGCCCGAGCACGCGCGGCGAGGTCACCGGGGCGCGCTCACGCGCAGCCGGCGCCCCTCGGCGGCTTCCGCCCTCACCTAGCCGACGGCGACCCAGCGCCCGGTGTCACTGGAGCGGGCGCAGGCGTCGATCACGCGCTGCACGCGATAGCCGTCGCGGAGATCCGACATCGGCTTCGTCTTCTTCGCCACGCAGTCGAAGAAGTGGTCGATCTCGTCGATGTACATCTGCTCGTAGCTGGGCTCGAATTCCCAATCCTGCCACTTGCGATTCTCGTGGCTGTAGAGCTCGACTCGATGCTTCCGCACATCCACCCGCAGCGTGCTGGCGGTGCCGATGATCTCCACCTCGGTGCGCAACGAGCGGTCGACCATGTCGAGGTGAATGGAGCCCACGGTGCGCGGGCCGAAACGCGCGATGACCTCGCACACGTCGTCGCTCGTGACCTCGAGGTCGCTCAGCGTGCCCACCACCGAGAACACGCCCTGGATGGGCCCGATCAGCCACTGCATCCAGTCGAAGGCGTGGCACTCGTCGAGGAGCACGCCGCCACCCATCTCCTTCTTCGCCATGTAGAAGGTGCGGTAGTCCTCCCACGGGTGCCAGTCGGGGAGATAGGCGCCGGTGAAGCTCCGCGCGGTGACGATGCGGCCCACCCGGCCCTCGGTGAGGAGCTCCTTCGCCTTCAGCAACGGCTTGAAGAAGCGCATGCAGAAGCCGGTCATGCCCACGAGGCCGCGCGACTCCACGACCTCGAGCAGCTCCGGAATGCCCTCCACGCTCGCCGCCACCGGCTTCTCCATGAAGAGGTGCATGCCTCGCCTCGCCATCTCCAGCGCGGCGGGCAGGTGATACGCGGTGGGCAGGCAGATGAAGCCTGTCTCGTAGCGCTCGGCGCCGAGGGCCTCGTCGAGGGTGGCGAAGATGCGGGCGGCGGGATGCTTGGTCGCGATCTCCGCGCGCCGGTCCTCGCGCGGCTCCACGATCGCGGCGGTGCGACCGGTGGAGAGGAGGTTCCGGAGATGCCGCTTGCCGATGGAGCCGCCGCCGACGACGAGCGCCTGAATCACGAGGCCCCTTTTTCGCTCGCGCTCTGGGGCGCGAGCATGTCTTCGGTCAACGGAGAGTCGGCAGCCACCGCGCGCGCGGTGCGCCGTCCGACCACGCGCGGAAGCGCCGAGGGCGGCAGGCCGGTGCCGGGGCGGAGGATCACGAGATCCTCGCGTCGCAGCACCGTGCCCGCGGGAAGGTCGCGACCGGCCACGAGGCTCTTCCGCGCCACGAGCCGGATCGGGAGCTCGCTAGGCACCGGCCGCTTCACGCCGTCCCCCAGCGCGCGCTCGACCTCGCGCACCGACCGGACGAGCGCGGACAGCTCGTCGGGCAGCAGCGAGGCCTGATGGTCGGGGCCGGGCAGGCTCCGGTCCACCGTGAAGTGCTTCTCGATACAGACCGCGCCGCGCGCCACCGCGGCGATCGCTACGGCGAGGCCAGGCGAATGGTCGGACAGCCCCACCGGAACGCCGAAGCGCTGGGCGAGCGTGTCCAGCGCGCGCAGATTGGTGAGCTCCGGCGCCGCGGGATAGTTGCTGACACAGTGCAGAAGGACGAGGTCGGTGAGCCCGCTCGCGCGCAGCGTCGTCACCGCGGCCTCCACCTCCTCGAGGTCCGCCATCCCGGTTGACAGGATGACGGGGAGTCCCAGTCCGCCCACCACCTCGAGCATGGGGAGATTGGTCACGTCGCCCGAGGAGATCTTCAGACGCTTGACGCCGAGGCGCTTCAAGTAGTGTGCGCTGTCAACGTCGAAGGGCGTGGACATGAACTCGATGCCGCGGCTCGCGCAGTGGGCCCACAGGTTTTCGTGCGCGGCGGCCGAGAGCTCCAGCACGGACAGCATCGCATGCTGGCTCGCCGCGGTCCCGAGCGCCCGCTGCTGGTACTCCGCGGTGGGCGCGGTGCGGGTCACGAGGCCGTCCGCGGTGAAGGTCTGGAACTTCACGGCATCGGCGCCGGCCGCCGCCGCCACGTCGACGAGCGCGCGCGCGAGGGCGAGGTCGCCGTTGTGGTTGACGCCCGCTTCCGCGATGACGAAGGTCCGCCCGATCATCGGCCCATTATAGCCGCGCGCTCGGGACCATTCGCCGCTCCGCGAGAGCTCAGCGCGGCCGAGCCGGCACGCCGGCCACCGTGGCGCCGGGCGCGACGCGGTCGGTGACTACCGCACCCGCCGCGACCACCGCGCCCGCTCCGATCTCGACCCCGGGCAGGACCACCGCGCCCGCCCCGAGGAAAGCGCCCTCGCCCACGATCACGCCGCCCGCCATCACGACCCCGGGCCCGAGATAGGCGTGATCGGCCAGCCGGCTGTCGTGCTCGACGATGGAGCCGCTGTACACGACGACGTTGCGTCCGACGGTGACGCGCGCAGCCAGGACGCCTCCGCCGAACACCACCGAGCCGGCGCCGACCGCAGCCGAGCGGGCGATCACCGCCCGGGGATGTGCGAGCGACGGGGCGGGGAGGCCATGCTCGAGCGTGAGCTCGAAGAGGCGGCGGCGCGCGGCCATCGCGGTGTTACCCACCCCCACCAGGGCGCCATCGCAGCGCCCCGCCCGGAAGGCGGTGACGCCTGCCGCATCATCGCCCCAGACGGGCAGGCCAAGTCTCGACTGACCGCGGAGGGCGGGGTCGGCGTCGGTGAAGGCCACCGGCGCGTGCACGCCCTCCTCGGCGGCAAGGTCGGCCACCGCCTGACCGTGCACGCCCGCGCCCAGGATCAGGAGTCGCATGGGTCCCGCATCGTATCCCGCCGCCGGGTCACGTGCCGCGCAAGCCCGCGCGAAGAAAATCGTGGAACGCGCGCGGTGAGAGGAGCGACATGGCGTACCGGAGATTGTCGCCGGTCCGCGGATGCATCCAGCCGAGCCCGAAGAAATACACGGCGATGGCGACGAGGGCGGCGGGCAGCGCCGGCCAGGGCTCCGGCACGTGCGCCGGGCCGAGGAGAGCGGCCACTGCGTGGAACACGGCGAGGCTCACCGCGAAGGCGCCGAGATAGGCGGGAATCCTCGTGAAGAATCCCACGCCCGCGAGCTCGCGCGTCCAGCGCATGTAGACCCAGCAGGGGAAGGCGACGAGGATCAGCCGCGCCAGCGCCGCCCCCGTGGCCCCGGGCAGGAGCCAGGGTACGAGGAGGGCGAGCACGCCGAGATATACGGCGAGCCGCAGCAAGTTGACGGGGATGAAGCGATGCGTCTCCTCGAGCGCGTTCACGATCAGCGTGTACGGATTGACGATCGCCTGCAGCACGGAAGTCACCACGAGCAGGCGAAGCGGCCACACCGCGGGTAGAAACGCCTCCCCGTACAGCGCCAGGATCACGAGCTCGGCGCCCGCCCACAGGGCCAGACCCAGCGGGACGACGAGGAACAGCAGCTTGTCGAGCCCGTTCTCGAAAAGGCCGCGCGCCTCGCGGTCGGCCCCCTCGGACCGGCGCGCGTAGAGCTGGGAGAGTCGCGTGAAGAGGAGGGTGGCCGGGGCCTGCATCACCGAGGACAGCGCTTCCCACAGCGCCCGCGCGATGTGGTAGTAGCCGGCGGCGGTGAGCCCGGCCCAGCGGCCCACCACCACGCGGTCCACCGAGTCCTGGAAGAGGGCGATCGGCGTGGTGACGAGGAAAGGCCGCGCGAAGCGCCAGTAGCCGCGGAAGCTCTCGGCGGTGGGGGCGCGGGGACCGATGCCGTGACGGACGGCGAGCACGAGGGCCGCGCCGGAGAGGGCGATGAGCCCTTCCAGCAGGAACGTGCCGGCGACCCACGTGATGTGCGGGGTCCAGGCGAGCACCAGCACGGTGCTCACGAGGCGCGCGCCGCGCGCGACGAGCAGGATCAAGGCATACGGCACGACCCATTCCCGGGCGAGGAAGACCTTCAAGTAGATATCAGCAAGCCCGGTGGCAAGCTGGGCGCCCAGCATGCATGCGAAGACCTGGACGAGCCGCCCCCACGGCGCGAAGCCGGACACCGCCCAGGCCACGCCCAGCGCCGCGAGCAGCAGGAGGTCGAGGGCGAGCTGGACGGTGAGCATCGTCCCCAGGCATCGGCCGGGATCCTGACCCTCGGCCAGGCGCTTGAGGTGCGCCTGAGCGAACCCGGGCAAGAGCGCCGCCATGATCAGACCCACCACGCCCATGCTGAAGCCGATCGACCCCACCGCCTCCGGGCCGAGCGTCCGGGCGATGAGGATCGACACCAGCATGCCCAGCGCGCTCCCGAACCAGGTGCTCCCCAGCAGCAGCAGGGACTTGCGGCCCAGATCCTGGCGCGCCATGCGCTCAGATTCTATCCCAGCGGCCCCCCCGAACCGGGCGGGGAATTTGCCTAAGTCCCCGAACTTCCATATGATTAAGCCTCGGTGATGACGTGGCCGTGAACCCCGCCCTGGTGATCTCCCCGGCCGCCTCCATCCGCGAGGCGCTGGAAGCCATCACCAAGAACAGCCGCCAGGCCGTGGTGGTGGTCGAGCCCGATGGCCGGCTGGCCGGGCTCGTGACGGACGGCGACCTCCGGCGAGCGATGCTCCGGGGCCTTTCTCTCAACGATCCCATCACCCAGGCCATGAACACGCACCCGACCGTCGCCCCCGCGACCACGGATCGCGGCGAGGCGCTGGCGCGCATGCGGGCACGCCGGATGCGCCACCTGCCGCTGGTGGATGGGGCCGGCCGCCTGGTCGACCTCGTCTGGCTCGAGGATCTGCTCGATACCGGGCGCATTCCGAATCATGCGGTGCTCATGGCGGGAGGCGACGGCAAGCGCCTGCGGCCTCTCACCGACGCGATTCCCAAGCCGCTGCTCCACGTGGGCGGCAAGCCCATCCTGGAAGTGCTGATGGAGCGGCTGCGCGCGGCGGGCGTGCAGACCTTCCACATCACCGTGCGCCACAAGTCCGAGATGATCGAGGAGCACTTCGGCGACGGCAGCCGGCACGACGTCACCATTCGCTACATCAGGGAAGACGAGCCGCTCGGCACCGCCGGCGCACTCACCCTGCTGACGGAGACCCCGCGCGATCCGTTCTTCCTCGTCAACGGGGACATCCTGACGAAGTGCGACTTCCACGGCATGCTGGCATTCCATCGGCGCACGGGGGCCGACGTCACGGTGGGCACCGTGCGCCAGCAGATCGACCTCCAGTACGGCGTGGTGGAGGTCGAAGGCGACCGGCTCACCACGCTCTCCGAGAAGCCGCGCCTCGACCTGCGCATCAATGGCGGGATCTACGTGATCGAGCCCTCCGTGCTCGCGCGCATCCCGCGCGGGCGCGTCTTCGACGCCACCGACCTGATCCGGCTGTTGCTCGCTGACGGCGGGCAGGTGGCGGCATTCCCCATCCGCGACTACTGGCTCGACGTGGGGCGGCTCGACGATTTTCACAAGGCCGATCGCGACGTGGCCGAGGGCCTCCTTGACTAGCGTGGGGGTGATCGGGCTCGGCTATGTGGGGCTCACGCTCGCGGTCTCGCTCGCGCGCAAGGGCTTCGCCGTGCACGGGATGGACACGTCTCCCCGCGTCCTCGAGGCCCTCGCGGCGAGGCGCTCGCATCTCTTCGAGCCCGGCGTGGAGGAGGCGCTGCACGATCTGATCGGCGATCAGCTCCACGTCGGCCCGGCCCTTCCCACAGGCGGTGTGGAGGCGGTGGTGATCTGCGTCTCGACGCCGGTGGCGGAGGGCTCGCACGCGCCGGAGCTGGAGAACCTCCGCCGCGCCGCGCGCCACGTGGCCGAGCGCTGCGCGCCCGACACGCTCGTGGTGGTGCGCTCCACCGTGCCGGTGGGCGGCACCCGCGCGGTGGTCCTGCCGGAGCTCGCCGCGCGCTGGCCGGCCCCGCGGCTGGCGTTCGCGCCCGAGCGCACGATTCAGGGCCAGGCGCTGCGCGAGCTCGCCGAGCTGCCGCAGGTGGTGGGCGGGGTGGACGCGGCAAGCCGCGATGCCGCGATGGCCCTCTTCTCGCGCTTGACCCGCCATGTGGTTCCGGTGGGCTCGCTGGAGGCGGCGGAGCTCGTCAAGCTCGCCAACAACTGCCACACCGACCTCATCTACTCCTACGGCAATGAGATCGCGCTGCTCGCGGAGCAGTGGGGCGTCGATCCCCTCGAAGTCATCCGCGCCGCCAATCTCGACTACCCGCGGCCCGACCTCGCCAAGCCCGGCTTCGTGGGCGGCGCGTGCCTCACCAAGGATCCCTACATCCTCCTGAGTGCGGCCCGCGCCAAGGGGCATGAGCCGTGGCTCGTGGGCCGCGCCCGCGCGCTCAACGAGCACCTCCCTCTGCGGGTCGCGGAGCGCGTGGTCGGGCTGATCCGCGCGGCGCGCGGCAGCGCGGAAGGGGCGCGCCTGACCGTGCTCGGCTGGGCCTACAAGGGCTGGCCGCCCACCGATGACATGCGCGGCGCGCCGGTGGTGCCGATGCTCCCGCTCTTCCGCGCGGCCGGGCTCAGCCTCAGGGGGCACGACTACCTCGTCGCCCCCGACGTCATCCGCGGGCTGGGCGCGGAGCCGGTCACGCCGGAGGCGGGGTTTGCCGGCGCCGACGCGGTGCTCGTCACCATGAACCACCCGGAGTACGCGAAGCTCGATCTGCCCCCCCTGCTCGCGGGACTGCGCCGGCCCGCCGTGCTGTTCGATGCCTGGCGCATCCTCGACGAGGAGGGGGTGCGCGCGGCGGGGGTGCGCTACGCCGGGATCGGCTATGGCTAGGATCCTCGTGCTCGGTGGCGCGGGCTTCATCGGCTACCACCTCGCGAGTCGCCTCGCCGCCGAGGGCCACGCCCTCACGCTGGTGGACGATCTCTCCCGCGGGCAGGCCGACGCCCCGCTCGAGACGCTGCTCGCCGGCCCCGCGGTGGGCCTGCACCGCGGCGATCTCACGGATCCGGCCGCGCTGGACGGGCTGTCACGCGACTGGGATCAGGTCTACATGCTGGCCGCCGTGGTCGGCGTGCGGAACGTCGAGCGGGACCCGTCGCGGGTGATTCGCGTGAACACGCTCGCCCTGCTGAACGTGCTCGCCTGGTTGCCCGGATGCGGGGAGACCCTGTTCTTCTCGTCCACCAGCGAAGCCTATGCGGGCGGCGTGACCGGCGGCAGCGTGCCGGTCCCGACGCCCGAGGACGTGCCGCTCTCGGTGCCCGATCCCGGCGCTCCACGCTGGGCCTATGCGGCGAGCAAGATCCTGGGCGAGGCGGCGGTGCTCCACGAGGCGCGCGCGCGGGCCCTCCGGGTGGTGGTGGGCCGGTTCCACAACGTGTACGGGCCCCGTATGGGCGCGGACCACGTGATCCCCGAGCTCTCGCTCCGCGCGCTGCGCCGCGAGCAGCCGTTCCGCCTCTACGGCGCGGAGCAGCGCCGGGCCTTCTGCCACGTGAGCGACGCCGTCGAGGCGATGGTGCGGCTCATGGCCACGGAGACAGCCTGGGGGCGCGTGGTCAACATCGGCAACGACGCGGAGGAGACGCGCATCGGCGATCTCGCGCGCCTCGTGCTCGACGTCGCAGGCTTCGCTCCCACGCTCGAGCCCGTCCCCGCGCCGCCGGGATCGGTGGATCGGCGCTGCCCCGACCTCACGCGCCTGCGCGCCCTCACCGGCTTTCAGCCCAAAGTGGGGCTCGCCGCGGGGGTGCGCGACACCTTCGACTGGTACCGACGCTGGGCGGCCGGCGAGGGGCGGGGGCGATGAGCGAAGGACGGCGGGTGATTCCCAACGCGGCGCCGCATCTCGCCGGCAACGAGTGGAAGTACCTCAAGGAATGCCTGGACACCAACTGGGTTTCGTCCGCCGGACCCTTCATCGCGCGCTTCGAGCGTGCGGTGGCGGACTGGGTAGGCGTGCCCCACGCGGTGGCCACCGTGAACGGTAGCGCGGCGCTCCACGTCGCGCTCCTCGCGGCAGGCGTCCGGCCGGGCGACGAGGTGCTGGTCCCGACGTTCACGTTCATCGCGACCGCGAACGCGATCGCCTACTGCGGCGCGCATCCGGTGTTCCTGGACGTCGAGCCGGTGGCGTGGGGTCTGGATCCGGCGAAGCTCGCGGACTTCCTCGCGCGCGATTGCCGGCGGGACAACGGACACACCGTGAACCGGCGCACCGGCCGCCCCATTCGCGCCGTGCTGCCCGTGGACCTCTACGGCCATCCCTGCGATCTCGACCCGGTGCTGGCGGCGGCTCGAGACCACGGGCTGGCGGTGGTCGAGGATGCGGCGGAGGCCCTGGGTGCGGTGTACCGCGGCCGGCCGGTCGGCGGCGACGCGCCCCTGGCGTGCCTCTCGTTCAACGGCAACAAGGTGATCACGAGCGGCGCGGGCGGCATGGTGCTCACGCGGGACGACGCCCTCGCCGCGCGGGTGCGCGGCCTCACCACGCAGGCGCGCGGCGACGCGCTGGAGTTCGTCCACGGCGAGGTGGGATTCAACTACCGCCTGTCCAATCTCCATGCCGCGCTGGGGCTGGCTCAGATCGAGCAGCTCCCGGGCTTTCTCGAGGCCAAGCGCGAGACCGCCGCCGCCTACGCCGCCATGCTCGCGGGCGTCGATGGCGTGACGATGGCGGGGGAGGCGCCCTGGGCCCGCTCCGCCTGGTGGATGCCGTCGCTGCTGCTCGACGAGCGGCGCGGCCCGGACGTCCGCGCGCTCCTGCGCGACCTCAACGCGGAGGGTATCCAGGCCCGGCCGCTCTGGCGGCCCCTGCACCTCCAGCCCGCATTCGCGAATGCCCAGTGCCATGCGATCGAGGTGGCGCCGCGCCTCTATGCCCGGGGGCTGTCCTTGCCGTGCTCGGTCGGCATCACCCCGGAGGAGCGGCGCGCGGTCGTGGAGGCCCTGCTGCGGCGTCTGTCGTGAGCGTGGACGCGACGCTGCGCACACGCATTCGCGACTACTACACGCGGTACTACCGGGACACGCTCGGGGTCCGCGACTGGCCGAGGCTCGTGGACCTGCGGGAGGACGAGGAGACGCAGGAACAGCAGCAGCTGGAGCAGCTCCGGCGCGCGCTGGCATCGCCCGCGCTCCCTGGCCCCGTCCTGAACGTCGGCTGCGGCACCGGAGGCTTCAACGTCCTCGCGGCGAGCGCGGGAGTCCGCATGGTGGGCGTGGACGCCGACGCCGAGGCCATCGCGATCTGCGCCCTCAAGCGCCGCAAGCATGGCGGCGGGCCCTTCGTGCGCGGGGTCGCGGAGGCGCTGCCCTTTCGCGACGGCGCCTTCGGCCTGGTGTACTGCTTCTCGTCGATCGAGCACGTACAATCGGTCGAGGCGACGGTGCGCGAGATGGTGCGGGTCACGCGGCCGGGCGGCGCCCTCTACGTGCACACCCCGAACGCCTGGTCCTGGTACGAGGGACACTACAAGGTGCACTGGGTCCCGTTCCTGCCGCAGGCCGCGGGTCGCGTGTACCTGCGCTTGCACCGGCGGCCCACCGCCTACCTCGGCACGCTCCGGCGTCTGAGCCCGAGCCAGCTCGCGCGGGCGTTCCGCCGACACGGCGTCACCGATCTACGCTTCCTCGACAACGAGACACCGCGCGAGTCCGTGGGGCGCTTCTGGCCCGTGCTTCGCCACTACTATCGCCTCACCGGTGTCGCGCCGTTCGTGGAGCTGGTGGCCCGGAAGCCGTGAGCGTGATCCTCTTCGCCAGCGAGTACTATCCGCCGTTCGCTCCGGGCGGAGCCGAGTGGAGCACCGCCGCGTGGGCGGCCGCGCTCACGCGGCGCGGCCAGCCGGTGGTGGTGGTGACTCCCAACTACGGCGCGGCGGCGCGCGAGACGCGCGACGGCGTCACCGTGATCCGCGTCCCGTTCCCGCTCCGGCTGCACCCGGGGCAGGGGGAAGCCGCCTGGCTCGTGCACCGCAACGCGCTCTTCTATCGCTACTTCGGCTGGTGGATTCGCCGGATTGCCGCGGCGGAGGGCGCCCGCGTCATCCACGCCCACGGCAAGGCGGCGCTGGTGGCGGGCCTGCGCGCGGGTGATCGGCTGGGTGTGCCGGTGGTCGCGACCGTCCGCGACGCCGGCCTTCTCTGTCCGCTGGGCTTCTGCACGATGTTCGAGACGACGTGGAAGACGTTCGACTGCACGATGGCGCAATACGAGACCCGGTGCATGCCCTATTTCTTCGAGCACTATCACGCCGCGGCGGGGCCCCTGCGCCGGGCGCGCCTGCAGACCTCACTGCGTCTGGGCTGGCGAGACCAGCAGGCACGCTTCCAGGCGCTCGCGCGGGCCGATGCGGTCGTTGCGGTGAGCCGCGGCATCCTCGAGATCTATCCCGAGCGGCTGGTCGGCGGCGGCCGCAGCGAGGTCGTGCACACGCTGCCGCCGATGATCACCCCGCCGGCGCCCGAGGCGAGCGTCGCCCTTCGGGCGCGCCTCGGCATCGGGCCCGGACCGCTGGTGCTCTATGCGGGCAAGCTCTCGCGAGGAAAGGGCACCCCGGTGCTGGCCGCCGCGCTGCCCGAGATTCGCCGCGCGGTGCCCGGCGTGCGCTTCGCCTTCGCGGGCAAGGGCGAGACCGCGCCGCCCGCCGCGCCCGACGTGCACGTGCTCGGCTCGCTGCCGCAGCCCGACCTCTTCGCGCTCTACACGGCCGCCGACGTCGTCGTCGTGCCCTCGGTGTGGCCGGAGCCACTCTCCCGCGTGCTCCTGGAGGCGATGCAGCTCGGACGGCCCGTGGTCGCGACGCGCGTGGGTGGCACGCCGGAGGCGGTGGACGACGGCGTCACCGGTTTGCTCGTCGAGCGAGGGGACGCGGCGGGGCTCGCGCGCGCGATCGCCGAGCTTTGCCTGGACCCCGAGCGCCGGCTCAAGATGGGCGCGGCGGCGCGCGAGCGTGCCCGCGAAGTGTTCCGCGAGGACCGCATCGTCGACGGCTTGCTCGAGGTCTACCGCGCCGCGGCCGCGCGGCAGGCCGCCAAGCTCCGGCCGGCCTCGTGAGCGCCGATCTTTCCTACTATCTCGGCATGTCGTACCGGCGGAAGCATATCGACGCCGACCTCGCGCGCATGGCCGGCCACTTCGCCGGCCGCGTGCTGGACGTCGGCGGGCTCCGGCGCCGCGGCGACTTCCGTCCGCCCCCGGGCGCGCGGTGGGTGGTGGCGGACGTGGATC
Organism: Verrucomicrobiia bacterium; assembly: GCA_035495415.1. Lineage (GTDB taxonomy): Bacteria > Methylomirabilota > Methylomirabilia > Rokubacteriales > CSP1-6 > DASRWT01. The sequence continues at coordinate 19,005 of DATJFY010000046.1, read as the reverse complement.
TCCGTCCGGCCCCGGGCGCGGGTCCGCGCGTAGGGGCCGACATCCAGGCGCTGCCGTTCCGCGCGGGTACGTTCGACGCGGTCAAGGCGACGGAGGTGCTCGAGCACGTGCCCGACGTGGCGCGCGCCCTCGCGGAGTGCCGCCGGGTGCTGCGGCCGGGCGGCGCGCTCGTGATCACCGTGCCGTTTCTGGAGCGTCTCCACGGGGATCCCGACGACTACGCGCGCTACACGCGCAGCATGTGGGAGCGGCTGCTCGCCGAGGCGGGGCTCCGGCCCACCACCATCGCCGCCCAGGGCGGTTTCTTCACGCATCTCGCGGGCCTGCTTCGGTTCCTCGTGCTGCGCGCCCCCCGGCCGCTGCGGTGGGCCGGCTACGCGACCTTCCCGCTGCTGGACGGCGTGGCCGGGCTCGATGGGCTCGCGCGCGTGCGCGAGTCCGAGCTGGCCGCGTTCGTGGGCGGGTATCTCATCGTGGCGACGCATCCATGACCCTCACGATCTGCTCGCCCCACTGCGGGGTCGCCCCGGAGACCACGTCCGGCGGCGAGACCTACGAGCGCGAGCTGCTCGCCCGGCTCGGCCAGGACGGCGTGCGGGTGGAGCTGATCCTTGCGCGGGGCAAGCCGCATCCTCAGGACGTGCCCAACTGGGGTGTGCATCGCTTCCCGATCGGCCGCGGGTTGCGCTGGTACGTGGCGCCCTTCGTGGTGCCCGACGCCATTGGCCTCGTGTGGCGGAATCGGCCCTTCGACCTCCTGCGGGTGCACGCGCTGCGCTACATCGGCCCCGCCGCCCTCTGGGCGCGACGTCTCTACGGGATCGACGCGCCGGTCGTGTCGCATCATCACCATCTCGATCCGAGCCCGCTGAACGCCGTGATCGAGCGGCGCGTGATCGAGGGCTCGGACCGCGTGGTGGTGGGGAGCGAGTTCGCCCGCCGGCAGCTCCAGGAGGAGCTGGGCGCACGCGTCGAGCACGTGGACGTGGTGCCCTACGGCGTGGACGCCCGCTTCGCGCCGCGTCCGCCGCGCCCCGACCTCCGCGCGCGCTACGGACTCGGCGAGCAGCCGGTGGTGCTGTTCTTCGGCGGGCTCAAGCCGCGGAAGAATCTTCACGTGCTCCTCGAGGCATGGGCGCGCGCGGCCGACGAGGCGCCGACGGCGCGGCTCCTCGTCGCCGGCGGGGGACCGATGCTCGACGAGCTGCGCGGGCGGGCGGCGCGGCTTGGCGTCGCCGACCGCGTGGTGTTCACCGGCTACGTCCCGGAGGCGGAAAAGACCGACGTGTTCAATCTCGCCGACATCTTCTTCTTTCCCTCCGCGATGGAAGGGTTCGGCCTCACCGTGGCCGAGGCGATGGCCTCGGGATTGCCGGTGGTCGCCTCGAACCGCGGCTCCATCCCCGAGCTGGTGGTGGAGGGCGAGACGGGATTCGTCGCCGACCCCGCGCGCGAGAGCGACGTCGTGGCGCGGCTCCTCACGCTGCTGCGCGACGCCCCGCTGCGCCGGCGCCTGGGCGATGCGGGCCGCGCGCGGGCCGAGCGACTGTACCGGTGGGAGCGCTGCGTCGAGGGGACGCGACGGGTGTACGAGGCCACGGTAGAGGCCTGGCGCCGGCGCCGGTCGGAGGGCCCGCGATGAATGGGCTCTCGCGCCTGGCGGTGCGTGCGATCGACGTGGCGAACCGCCGCGGCAAGGCGGTGGGTGTGCGCCTGGTGCGTCTCACCGGCAAGCGCCCCTACGCCCTGCATCCCAAGCACCTCGTGGAGCAGCCCCGGCACGACGGGTATCTGCCCCATCTTCGCGCGGACGACCGCGTCCTCGACGTCGGCTGCGCCAACGGCGCGCATCTCGTTCGGGCGGCCACGCGCTGCCGCGCCATCGGGGGCTTCGACTACGACCTCGCCCCGCTCCCCATCGCGGCTCGGACGATTCGCGAGCAGCGCCTGGGCAACGCCCGCGTGTTCGCCTGGGACATTACCGGCGCGTTCCCGTTCCCCGGCCGGTGCTTCTCTGCCGCGCGGTTCCTCGACGTCATCGAGCATCTGCGCCCGCGCGTGGCGGTGCGGCGGGAGATTGCGCGCGTGCTGCGCGACGACGGGCGGCTCCTCGTGCCGGGCCCCGACCGCGCTACCCGATGGCGGCGCACGCTCGAGTCCGCGGGGCTCTTCTCCTCCTCGGATCCCGACCACGACCGGCTCAGCCGCCGGACGCGCGACGCCGCGCTCCGCCGGCCGCAGGACAGCACCGGGTTCCGGGTGGTCGCGCGGAAGCGGGCCTGATGCGTCTGGGTCTGCTCCCGGCCCTCGGCGGCGGCATCCGCGAGCTGGCGAAGAGCGGCCAGGTCGCGCGCCTCGTCGACGGCTACTTCCGCCGGTACGTCGAGGTCTTCGAGGAGATCACCTACTTCAGCTATCTCGACGAGTCGATCGACGAGTACACGCAGGACGCGACGATCCGGGCTCGCGTGCGTGTCGTCTCGCCGGCCTCGTCGGTCTCGCGGGGGGACTGGGCGCGCCGGATGGTGAAGGAGGCGGGGGAGACCCTGCGGCGCTGCGACGTGCTGCGGGCGTTCCAAATCACCGGCATCACGCCGCTTCGCTGGTCCGCCTTCTGGGGCCGCCGGCTCGACGTGCCCTTCGTCACGACCTACGGCTTCTCGTACGCGACCCTGTCGAGCTCGGGGTGGAGGCGGCTCCTCAAGGGGCGCGTCGAGCGCTGGGCGCTGCGACACGCGGCCGCGGTCATCGCCACGACCGAAGCGCTCCGCGATCAGGTCCGCGCCGTCGCGCCCCGGACACGCGTAGAGCTGATCCCCAACGGCGTGGACACGGCGCGCTTCGTGCCGCGCCGGGGCCGCCGCCCCGACGGCGGTCCATTTCGCGTGCTCTACGTGGGGCGCCTGTCGGCGGAGAAGAACGTCGCGGCGGCGGTCGAGGCGACGGCCAGCCTCGGGGCGGGCGGACCGGGGAGCGCGAGAGTGACGCTGACCGTGGTGGGCTCGGGTCCGCTCGGCGACGTGCTGCGCGAACGGGCCCGGTCGCTGGGCGCCGCGGAACGCGTGGAGTTCCGGGGCATCGTCGATCAGCGGGCGCTGCCACACGTCTACGCCGAAGCCGACGCGTTCGTGCTGCCGTCGTTCACCGAGGGGCACCCCAAGGCGCTCATCGAGGCCATGGCGTGCGGCCTGCCGTGCGTGGTGTCCAATCGCGGCGGGAACCTCTCACTCGTGCAGGACGACATCACCGGCCTCCACTTCGATCCGGAGCGGCCGGCGGAGCTCGCCGAGCGGCTGCGGCGCGTGCGCGACGACCGCGCGCTGGCCGCGCGGCTGGGTAATGCGGCACGCGCGGAGGCCGTCGCGCGTTACGACCTGGGCGCGCTCGTGGACCGCGAGATCGCGCTGCTCCGGGACGTGGCGCGGACCCGTCGGTAGGGCGATGCCGCTCGCCTATTACTCCCGCTCCGCCACTGCGGAATTCTGGAGCGAGCACTGGGGGAGCCATTCGGTGGCAACCCTCCTCGAGGTCGCGCGGCGCTCGCCGCTCACCGCGATCATCGAGCGACACCTGCCCCCCCGCGGCCTCGTGCTCGAGGCGGGCTGCGGCCTGGGGCAGTACGTGCTCCTGCTCCGGGAGCGCGGCCGCGCCGCTGTTGGGGCCGACTGGAGCCTGGACGCGCTGCGAGAGGGTCGGCGCGCGGGCGCGCCCCTGGCTGCCATGGACTTGCGCGCGCTGGCGGTGCGGAGGGGCGCCGCCGCCGCCTATCTGTCGCTGGGTGTGGTCGAGCATGATCCGGCGGGGCCGGACGCCATCGTGGCCGAGGCGGCGCGCGTGCTCGCGCCGGGCGGGGTGCTCCTTCTCTCGGTGCCGTACTGGAACGGGGTGCGCCGACTCTCCCGGCCGTGGCTCGAGCGGGACGCGCGTCGGACACGCGCGGGGGGCGGCCAGTTCTATCAGTTCGCGTTCACGCGCGCCGAGGTGCGCCGCTTCCTCGAGGCGGCGAGCTTCAGGGTGCGCGCATTCCATCCGTACGATCCCGCGCGCATCCTGCGGGGCGCGCTCCGCCGCGTGCGCCGCCCGGGCGCGACGCCGCCGGGCGCCGCGCCCGCCGACGCCGCCACCGCGCCACGGGCCGGCGGCGCCCGCGGGCTGCTCCGCGCCGCCCTCTACTCGGCCCCGGCGCTGCGGCTCTTCGGGCACATGATCCTCGCCATCGCGGTGAAGCCGGAGGTCCGTTAGCCGTTGCTATACTGGGCGCGATGACCGAGTCCGAGTACCGGCTTCGGGATCTCGGCGACCGACGCGTACTCACCGTGGACGGGCAGGATCACATCACCGGCTACAGCGAGCGCGTGATCCGCATGCTCATCGAGCGCAAGGGGCCGCGCCGCGCGGCGCTCTACTTTCCGTTCAAGGAGACGCGCGGGCGGCACTTCCTGGCCCCGCTCTTCGCCTACCTCCGTGCGCGGGGGGCGCGTGGGCTCGGCGTGCTGGAGATCGGCTGCTCGTTCGGCCACATCACGGAGTACCTCGACGAGCAGCCGGAGATCGCACGCATCGCCACGTTCGACACCGACGCCGACTTCGTGGGCATGCTGCGGGCCAAGATCGAGGACGGCGGCCTGAAGAAGGTGACGAACGTGCGCTGTCTCGGCAACGACGAGACGCGCCGGCTGCCCTACGAGGACGCGGCGTTCGATCTCGTGCTCGCCATCGGCGTGGTGGAGCATCTGCCGCGGCGCAACCGTCGCGCCCAGGTGGACGAGTACTATCGCGTGTTGGCGCCGGGCGGCCACATCGCGGTGCTCGACACCCCGAACCGCGCCTTCCCACTCGAGACGCACTCGGTGGGCCTGCCGTTCGTGCAGTGGCTGCCCGCCCCGCTCGCGTACCGTTACGCGCGCCTCGGCCGGCCCGGCCGCTACCGGGGGGTGACCTACGGGGACTTCGTCGCCGACGGGACGGGTTGGCGCAACGCGACCTATCGCGACTGCCTCCCCTCGACGGGGGCGGCGCGGCTCGAGGACGTCACCGAGGAGGCGGGCTACGGCTGGCGCTTCTTCCGCGACACGGCGCGAAGCCGCACGCGGCGCGCGCTCCTTCCCGTGTTCGGCGCCGCCTGCCGCGCGTTCGCCGCAGCGGGGCGGAGCCCGTCGCTCGCGCTGCCGTACTTCAATCTGATCTTCCGCAAGCAGTGACGCCCGCCGTCTCGGTCCTCATGGCCGTGCGCGATGGCGCGCCGTGGGTGGGGGAGGCGGTGGCGAGCGTACTGGGCCAGACCGCGGGCGACCTCGAGCTGATCGTGATCGACGATGGCTCGCGCGACGGCACGCCGGCGCTGCTCGAGGGCGTCGACGATCCGCGGCTGCGCGTCGAGCGCCGGGCGCCCGCCGGCCTCACCGCGGCGCTGAACCGCGCGCTCGCCCTCGCTCGCGCGCCGCTCGTGGCGCGACTGGACGCGGACGATCTCGCCCTGCCGGACCGCCTGGCGCGGCAGCGCGCCTTCATGGATGCGCACGACGAGGTGGGCCTGCTCGGCGGCGCGGCGCGCGAGGTGGACCCCGCAGGACGCGAGGTCGCGGTGCGTCGGCCGCCCCCGGACGACGCCGCGCTCCGGGCCGCCCTGATCCGGCGCAACCCGTTCATCCACTCCGCGGTCATGGCGCGGCGCGCGCTGGTGGAGCGGGCCGGGGGCTATGACGAGTCGGTGCCGGTGGCGCAGGACTACGATCTCTGGATGCGGCTGGCGCCGCTCACCCGGCTGGCGAGCCTCCCCGAGGTGCTGGTGGTCCGCCGGCTCCTGCCCCACCGGGTGTCGGCGACGCGCGACGACGCCCGCCTTCGCGCGGAGACCCGCATTCGATGGCGGGCGCTGCGCCGCGGCGGCTACCCGTGGTGGTGCGCGGTGTTCGCCCTCCGGCCCGCCGTCGCGCTGGCGCTGCCACTTCCCCTCCGCCGCGGCGTGCGGCGCGCGCTCGGCCGGTGACGGCGGCGCGGGCGCGCCGCATCGCGGTGCTGGAGCTGCTCGTGTCGAGCCAGCTCGGCGGCGGCCCCGCCCACGTCGAGGCCCTCGTCCGTCACCTCGATCCCGCCGAGTTCGCCGTCACCGTGGGGGCGCCCGCGGGTGGGCCGTTCCTCGAGCGCTTCCGGACCGCCGGGGCCGATGTGGTCGAAATCGCGGCGGATCGCCTGTCGCCGCGCACACTCACGCGCGTGGGGTGGCTCATTCGCGCGCGCGGCGCCGCGGTGGTGCATTCTCACGGCAAGGGCGCCGGGCTCTATGGCCGACTCGCCGCCCGCCGGGCGGGGGCGGCGGCGGTGCACACCTTCCACGGTCTTCACTATGCCGGCTACCCGCCCGGCGCGCGCGCCATCTACCTCGCGCTCGAGCGCGTGCTCGCCCGCCGCAGCCACACGGTGATCCACGTCTCGGCGAGCCAGGCCGCCGCGGCGCGCCCGCTCGGGCTCGCCCCCGCCGACCGCAGCCGCGTCATCCTGAACGGAGTTGACACCGCGCGCTTGGAGGCGAACGCGCTTCCGCGAGAGCGGGCGCGCGCGGAGCTCGGCGTGCCGCCCGAAGGCGCGGTGCTGGGGACGGTGGCGCGCTTCGATCCCGTGAAGGCGCTGGAGGTGCTGCTCGAGGCGCTGCCCCGCGTGCCCGGCGCCACGCTCGTCTTGATCGGCGACGGTCCGGAGGCGGCGCCGCTGCGGGCGCGGGCGCGCGGCCTCGGGCTCGAGGCGCGGGTGGTGTTCGCCGGCGCGCGCCTCGAGGCCGCGCGCTGGTTCGCCGCGCTCGACGCCTACGTGTCGGCGTCACGCGGCGAAGGCCTGCCGCTCGCGCTCGTGGAGGCGATGGCGACCGGCCTGCCGGTAATCGCGAGCCGCGTGTCCGGCCACGTGGATACGGTGACGGATGGGGAGACGGGCGTCCTCGTGCCGGTGGACGATCCCGCCGCGCTCGCCGCCGCCGCCGCCGCGCTCCTCGCCGATCCGGCGCGCGCGCGGGCGCTCGGCGCGGCGGGCCGGGCGCGCGCGCGGCGCGACTTTTCGGTCGATCGGATGGCCGCCGAGGTCGCCGAAGTGTACCGGCGGGCGGCCGCCGCTACGGTATAATCGTCGCGATCGAGGGAAGGGGAGGCGCGCATCACATGCGGGTTCTGATCACCGGCATCACCGGCTTCGTCGGCAGCCACATGACCGAGTTCGCGCTCGCCAAGGGCGCGGAGGTCTTCGGCTCGATTCGCTGGCGCAGCAAGACCGAGAACATCGATCATCTCCGCAGCCGGATCGGACTGATCGAGTGCGACCTGCGCGACCTGTCCTCGGTTCGGAACCTCCTCGAGACGTCCGAGCCCACCCACATCGTGCACCTCGCTGCGCAGAGCTTCGTGGCTGCCTCGTGGAAGGCGCCCGCGGAGACGCTGTCCACCAACATCACCGCCCAGGTGAATCTCCTCGAGGCCATGCGCGGGCTCAAGATCGCGCCGCGCTTCCTCGCCATCGGGAGCAGTGAGGAGTACGGGCTCGTGCATCCCGACGAGCTGCCCATCAAGGAGACGAATCCCCTCCGGCCGCTGTCGCCCTACGCGGTGAGCAAGGTCACCCAGGACATGATGGGCTACCAGTACTTCCGCAGCTACGGGCTGCCGATCGTGCGCACCCGCGCCTTCAACCACGAAGGGCCCCGGCGCGGAGACGTCTTCGTCACGTCGAACTTCGCGCGGCAGGTGGCGGAGATCGAGGCGGGGGTGCGCGAGCCGGTGATGTTCGTGGGCGATCTCAAGCCGAAGCGCGACTACTCGGACGTGCGCGACATCGTGCGCGGCTACTGGTCGCTCCTGGAGCGCGGCGAGCCCGGTGAAGTCTACAACCTCTGCTCGGGCCGGTCCTGGGCGATTCAGCAGGTGCTGGACTTCCTCCTCGAGCGCTCGCACGTGAAGAACATCGCGGTGCGCACGGATCCGACCCGCCTCCGACCCTCGGACGTGATGGAGCTCGAGGGAGATCCAGGCAAGATCGAGCGCGCCACCGGCTGGAAGGCCGAGATCCCCTTCGAGCGCACGCTCACCGAGCTTCTCGACTACTGGCGGCAGCGGATTCCAACCGCGCCGCGCTGAGCCGCCGCGCGGTCATCGCCCGTGAGAGTGGCCCTCGTCCACGACTGGCTCACCGGGATGCGGGGCGGCGAGCGCTGCCTCGAGGTCTTCTGCGAGCTGTTCCCTGACGCCGACCTCTACACGCTGCTGCACGTGCGCGGCTCGGTGTCTCGCGCGATCGAACAACGGAGAATCATCACCTCGTTCATCCAGCGGCTGCCCGACGCCGCGCGGCACTACCGCTCGTACCTGCCCCTGTTCCCCGCGGCCATCCGCGCCCTCGACCTCCGGGGCTACGACCTCGTCCTGTCGTCCAGCCACGCCGTCGCCAAGAGCGTCCGCGTCCCGCGCGGGGCGCTGCACGTCTGCTACTGCTTCACCCCCATGCGCTACGTCTGGGATCTCTACGATGACTACTTCGGCGCCCGCGCGGGTCGGCTCACGCGCCTGGTGATGCCGCCGGTTGCCGCCGCCCTCCGCCGCTGGGACCGGCGCACCGCCGCGGGGGTCCACCACTTCGTGGGCATCTCGCACTTCATCGCGGACCGCATCCGCCGCTGCTACGGACGGGACGCCGAGGTGATCTATCCGCCGGTGGACGTGGCGCGCTTTCGCTTGGAGGAAAAACCCGAGACGTACTATCTGGTCGTCTCCGCGCTTGCGCCGTATAAACGTGTCGGCCTCGCCGTCGAGGCGGCAACACGGCTCGGCCGCCGCCTCGTCGTGGTGGGGACGGGGCCGGAGGAAACGCGGCTGCGCGCGACGGCGGGGCCCACGGTGGAGTTCCTCGGCTGGAAGGACGATGCGGAGGTCGCCGAGCTCTATGCGCGCTGCCGGGCCCTCCTCTTCCCCACCGTGGAGGACTTCGGCATCACGCCCCTCGAAGCGATGGCGGCGGGGCGGCCGGTGATCGCGCTGGGGCAGGGCGGGGCGCTGGAGACGGTGGTGCCGCCGGGCGGGGCGGCGCCGCCCACCGGCCTCCTCTTTCCGCGCCAGACGGTGGACGATCTCGTCGAGGCCATGCTCCGCTTCGAGACGGGCGTGGTCGCGTTCGAGCCGAAGGCGCTGCGCCGCCACGCGGAGACGTTCGACCGGCCCGTGTTCAAGGAGCGCATCGAGGCGTACCTCACCGCCTGCCTGGCGAGAGCGTCGTGCTGAAGTCCTACTCCCGTGTCCTCGAGCAGCTCACGCTGGCCGGCGACCTCGTGATCGTGGTGGGGTGCTGGCTCGCCGCCTACGGTGTCCGCTTCTACGTGGCCGGGCCGCCGACGCCCCAGCATGACATCCCGCCCCTCGGGCCCTACCTGGTCATGATCCTGCCCATCGTCCTGGTGTGGGGGATCTCGTTCCGCGCGTTCGGGCTCTACCGCCCGCGGCGTATCGGCTCGCGGCTCTCGGAGATCGCAGACATCGCCAAGGCATCCTCGCTCGCGGCGCTCGTCCTCGTCACCACGATGACGTTCCTCTTTCGCGAGTACGACTTCTCCCGGACCGTCATCGTGTACTTCTGGGTCTTCTCGATCGTCGTGGTGTCGTGGGCCCGGTACGTGTTCCGCGAGGCGCTGCGCTTCGCGCGGCGGCGCGGCTACAACCAGCGATCGGCGGTGGTGGTGGGAGGAGGCGAGCTGGCGCGCGACGTCGTTGGCCGGCTGCGCGCGCGGCGCGACACCGGGATCCAGGTGGTGGGCTTGATCGGTGACAAGCGAGAGGGGGCGGAGGCGGTGCCCTGGCTGGGCGGCTACGCCGATCTAGCCACCTTGCTCGCCGCGCGCCCGGTCGACCACGTGATCATCGCCCTCGCCCACGAGGACGCGAGCCGCTTGCCCGGCCTCCTCGACGCCATCGGCGACGAGCCAGTGACCATTCACGTGGTGCCCGATCTCTTCCGCTTCACGTCGCTCCGCGGCGGCATCGAAGAGTTCGAGGGCGTGCCCTTCGTCCACCTGCGCGAGTCGCCGCTGCACGGCTGGAGCGCGGTGGCCAAGCGCGCGTTCGACCTCGCGTTCTCGACGCTGGTGCTGATCGGCCTCGCGCCCCTGTACGTCCTCCTCGCCCTCGCGGTGCGTGTGACCTCCCGCGGCCCCGTGCTCTACCGTCAGGACCGCATGGGATTGGACGGTCAGAGCTTTCAGATGTTGAAGTTCCGCACCATGCAGGTGAACGCGGAGGCGGCGTCGGGGCCGGTGTGGGCGGAGGCGGGCGACGCGCGGCGTACGCCCATCGGAGCCTTCCTCCGCCGCTTCAGCCTGGACGAGCTGCCGCAGTTCGTGAACGTGCTCCGCGGCGAGATGAGCGTGGTGGGGCCGCGGCCGGAGCGGCCCGTGTTCGTGGAGCGCTTCCGCCAGACGGTGCCCGGCTACATGCTGCGTCACAAGGTGAAGTCGGGTCTCACCGGCTGGGCGCAGATCAACGGCCTGCGGGGCAACACCTCGCTGGAGAAGCGCATCGAGTACGACCTGCAGTACATCGAGCGCTGGTCCTTCTGGCTCGACCTCAAGATCATCGCGCTCACGGTGGTGCGGGTGCTCTTCGACCGGAACGCCTACTGACGTGGATCCAACCTCGGCGAATCCGAGGTCATGCTCGTCCCGTGGGCGGTGATGGCGCTGCCGTAGTGGTGGGCCGGGACGCGAACGAGGACGAGCGGGCGGCTACTGGCTGACCGCGTACGTCAGGTCCGTCGCCGAGCGGACCTTCACGAAGTACTCCTTGAGGCGGGCGAGATCCTCGTCGGAGACGAGGTCGGCTACGAGCACGCAGAAAAGGCCCTGCTGCTTCCACATGATCAGGCTGAACCCGTTCTCCTTCCGGATGACCGGGCGCCAAGTCGAGATCTTCACGCGCTCCACCTCGGGCAGATTCACGGTGGCGGCACCGGGGAAGATCACGTAGGTCACCGCGTGGCCCTTCGCGTCCTGATAGGCGAGGGAGAGGCCCCGGTGGCTCTCCACGTAGGTCGGATGCGCGTTGATGAGCTGGAGCTCGGGGTCACCGGCGAAGACGAGGTTCAGGGTGACACCGCTCTCGTCCATGGCCCGCGGCAGGGCGGCGGGGATCACGTCCGACGCGGTGCGCGCCCAGGACAGCGTGCGCGCGTGCTCTGTGATGACGGCCCGGGTGAGGTCGCGCAGCGCATCGCCGCTCACCGAGGTGGGCAGGGAACCCGCGAGCCAGCCCACCATCACCAGCGCGGTGGCGAGCGCGCTCATCGCGGGCACGAGCCAGCCGGCCCAGCCCGCCGGAGTGGTCGCCGGCTCGAGGCTCTGCCTGATGGACGCCCGCAGCCGGGGGGAGGCGGGGTAGCGGCCGAGCCGCTCGCGCAGAGCGCGCCCCAAGGCGGCGTCGTCCGCCTCGCTCCCCGGTCCTCTCGTCTCCGCGCTCACCGTCTCAGCTCCTCTCCGTAGTCCTTCAAGTAGCCGCGCAGCCGCTCCTTCGCTCGGAAGATACGCGACTTCACCGTTCCCACCGGGCAATCCATGACCCGCGCCACTTCGTCGAGGGGCAGCCCTTCCACCTCGGCGAGCAGGAGCGGGGTCTTGAATTCCTCGGGCAGTCGGGACAGCGCCCGGTCGAGATCCGTGAGGACCTCGGTGCTCGCCCCGTCCTGATCCGGCGCGTCGTGGAACATCGGCGCCCCGCCTGCCGGCACCCCATCTTCGGACAGCGCCGGCTCACGCTCCCGCAGGCGGTAGAACGTGAGGAACGTGTTCCTCAGGATCTGAAACAACCAGGCCCGGAGATGGGTTCCCGGCTGGAAGCGATGGGAAAAACGCATGGCCCGGACGTAGGTTTCCTGCACCAGGTCTTCCGCTTCCGAGCCGTTCCGGGTCAGGTAGACGGCGAGGTTGTGCAGGGCGTCGAGGTGCTCGAGGGCTTGCCGCCGGAACTCGGCGTCGCTCACCGGTCGAACCAGCGCCGCGGCAGGTCGGACACGCGCACTTCGTGCTCGTCGTCCAGCGCGGCGACCAGCTCACGGATCGTCTGATAGAGAACCGGGTGTTCCACGTCGGGCGCGAGGTCGGCGAGGGGCCGCAGCACGAAGCCGCGCTCGTGCATGAGCAGATGCGGCACGTGGAGCGCGTCGGACACCGCGATGACCTGGTCGCCGTACAGCAGGATGTCGATGTCGAGCGGCCGCGGCTCGTAACGCTGGTCCTCGTGGGTACCCGGGCTCCGCGCCCGGCCCAGGGCGGTCTCGATGGCCTGGAGCTCCGCGAGGAGCACGGTCGCGGACAGGGTGGTGTCGATGGCGACGACGCAGTTGAAGAACCAGCCCGCTCGGTCTTCGACCTCCCCGGGGCGCTGCTCCCAGGGCTCGGTCTGGTAGAGCGGGGAAGCGTCCACGAAGCTCACGTCGTGGAGCGCGCGCAGACGCGCGACGGCCTGGCGCAGGGACTCGACCCGGTCCCCCATATTCGAGCCGACACTCAGGAATACGCGGGGCATGGTCAGCGGCGGCGCCGCGTCACCTCGACGCCCGGCGTCGCGTGTAATCCGTCCATCGGTGGCGTGAGCTTGCGCACCCGGATCCGGACCTCCTCGCAAGGGAACTCGCCGAGCATCATGGTGGCCATCCCCACCGCGAGACGCTCGAGGAGATTCACGCGCTGCTTCGTGCCCAGCTCCACGATTCGCGCGGCGACCACGCCGTAGTCCACGGTGGCCCGGACATCGTCCGACGCGGCCGCGGGGTCCACGTCGACGCTCAGCTCCGCATCCACCGAGAACCACGCCCCCACCTCCTGCTGGGCGCGCGTCACTCCGTGGTGACCGTAGAACCGGACGTCCTCGAGAAATATCTTATCAGAGGCCAGCGGAGGGTGCTCCCGGATGGGCTCAGGGACAGAGGCGAATGACCGGGTTGGCGAGGGTCCCGATGCCCTCGATACGCACTTCCACCTTGTCGCCCGGCATCATGGGGCCGACCCCGGCGGGCGTGCCGGTGGCGATGATGTCGCCTGGGAGCAGGGTCATCACCGCGGCCACCCGGGCGACCAGGTCCTCGACGGGGAACAGCAGGTTCTTGGTGCTCGAGCCCTGCCGGCGCTCGCCGTTGACGAAGGTCTCGATCTCGACGCCGTTGGGGTCGATGTCGGTGGCGATGCAGGGGCCGACCGGGCAGAACGTGTCGAAGGCCTTGGCGCGGCTCGGCATGGCATCGCGCGACTGGAGGTCCCGCGCGGTGACGTCGTTGAGGCACGTGAAGCCGAGGATGTGCTCGCGCACCCGCTCGGGGGCCACGTTGCGGCACCGTTTCTTCATGACCACCGCCAGCTCGCCCTCGAAGTCCACCCGGCTCGACTGCGGGGGATAGATGATGGGGTCGTCCGGGCCGCACAGGGCCGAGGGCGGCTTGAGGAAGATACGTGGCTCGGCGGGCAGCGGCAGGTGCATCTCCTCGGCGTGGTCACGATAGTTGAGGCCGACCGCCACGATTTTCGACGGCACCACGGGAACGAGCAGGACCGTCTGGCGCAGCGGATAGCGCTTGCGGCCTCGGCGGAAGCCACCGAAGGGGGTGCCCGTGTACTCGACCACCTGCGGCCCCTCGATCACGCCGTAACGGACCTTGCCCACGACCTTGAAGCGGACGATCTTCATGCGAGGCCGAGCACGTCCTGCATGGAATAGAGCCGGCCGGCCTTGGTGGTGGCGATGAAGCGCGTGGCGCGGAGGGCGCCGCGGGCGAAGTTGTCACGGCTCTGCGCCCGATGCGTGAGCTCGAGGCGCTCCCCGAGGGCGCCGAACGACACGGTGTGCTCGCCCACCACGTCGCCCGACCGCAGCGAGAACACGCCGATCTCCTTGCGCGTCCGCTCGCCCGGCATGCCCTGCCGGCCGTACACGGCGGTCTTGCCGAGGTCGCGCCCCAGCGCGTCGGCCACGATTTCCGCCATCCGCATCGCGGTGCCGCTGGGCGCGTCCTTCTTGAACCGGTGGTGGACCTCGGTCACCTCGACGTCGTAGTCGTCGCCGAGGAGGCGCGCCATGTCCCGCAGCACCCGGAAGGCCACGTTGACTCCCACGCTCATGTTGGGGGAGAGGAGAATGGGGGCCTCCCGGGCCAGCCGCTCGATCTCCTCGCGCTGGGCCGGGGAAAACCCGGTGGTGCCGATGACGGCGCGCCCCTTCTGCTGGGCGACCATGCGGAGATGGCCGAGCGTCGCCTCCGGAACGGAGAACTCGATGAGGATGCGATCGGAGGCGAGCGCCCCCTCGGGGTCGGCGGTGATGGGGATTCCGAGCCGGCCGATGCCGGCGAGCTCGCCCGCGTCCTTCAGAAGGGCGGGGTGGCCGGGCGCCTCGAGCGCAGCGACGAGGTGGAGGTCAGTCTCCTCCTGGAGGAGCGTGACGAGACGCGAGCCCATCCGGCCGGCGGCGCCGGCCACGACCACGTCGGCCATCGGTGTGGCGAATCAGCTCTTGAGCAGGCCCAACGACTTGAGCACGCCGCGCAGCCGCTCGCGGTTGGCGTCGGCCATCCGGCACATGGGCAGGCGGAACTCCGGCTCGACCATGCCCATCATCGCCATCGCTTCCTTGATCGGGATGGGGTTGGTCTCGAAGAAGGCGGCCCGGCAGAGGGGATAGAGGCGGTGATGGAGGTCACGCGCCTGCTTCCAGTCGCCGTTCAACGCCGCGTGGGTCAGCTCGGCGGTCTCGCGGGGGACGATATTGGCGATGACGGAGATCACGCCGACCCCGCCCACCGCCATGAGCGGGAGGGTGAGGTTGTCGTCGCCGGAGAGGACGCCGAAGTCGGGCCCGCAGGCGAGCACGACCTGGGTCATCTGGTCGAGCGACCCCGAAGCCTCCTTGACGCCCACGATGTTCTTGCAGTCCTTGGCGAGACGGGCAAGGGTGTCCGTCTCCACGTTGACCGCGGTGCGCCCGGCGATGTTGTAGACGACGATCGGGATGTCCACCGTGTCCGCGATGGCGCGGAAGTGCCGGTAGAGGCCTTCCTGGGTGGGCTTGTTGTAATACGGGTTGACTACGAGGGCGCCGGTGGCGCCCGCGCGCTTGGCGTGGCGCGTGAGGTCGATCGCCTCGGAGGTCGAGTTGGAGCCGGTGCCGGCGATGACCTGGACCCGCCCGCGCGCCGCCTCGACCACGACCTCGACCACGCGCTTGTGCTCGTCATGGCTCAGCGTGGGCGACTCGCCGGTGGTGCCGCACGGCACGATTCCGTCCGTGCGGTTCGACACGTGGAACTCGACGAGCTCGCGGAGCTTGTCCTCGTCGACAGCCCCGTTCCGGAATGGCGTGACCAGCGCGACGATGGAGCCGTGGAATCTGGGGCGCATGAGTGAGCCCTCCATGAGTCGATGCGGTTCGCCAGCGAGGACAACTCGACTCTAGCATCACCCGCGGAGCTACTTCAAGCGGCGTCGCGAGTACGGTATCATCCGGCGCATGGCATCGACCGGCTCGCTTCCCTCCGGACCGCTGTTCCTCTCCGCCGCACAGGCCGCGGAGGTGCGCGCGCGCTTCGGGACGCCCTGTTATGTCTACGATCGGCGCACCCTGGAAGCCACCGCGCGCACGGTGCTGGCGTTCCCGGCCCCCTTCGGCTTCACGCTCCGCTATGCGATGAAGGCCAATCCCAGCGGAGGGGTGCTCTCGGTGTTCCGCGACCTCGGGCTGCACGTGGACGCCTCGAGCGACTTCGAGGTGGAGCGCGCGCTGCGCGCCGGGTTCAAGCCGGACACCATCCAGCTCACCTCGCAGATGCCGTCGCGGCGACTCGCCGACCATCTGGGGCGCGGGGTGCTCTACAACGCCTGCTCGCTCCATCAGCTCGACTCGGTGGGGCGCGTCGCTCCCGGCCGCGAGGTCGCGATTCGTCTGAATCCCGGCCTGGGGAGCGGCGCCACCAACCGGACCAACACCGGCGGCCCCGCCTCGTCGTTCGGGATCTGGCACGAGTACATCGATGAGGCTCGGCGAATCGCCAAACAACATGGGCTTTCCATCAGAACGGTTCACAGCCACATCGGCTCGGGGACCGATCCGGAGGTCTGGAAGCACGTCACGCGCATGACGCTCGACCTCGTGGGTCGCTTTCCCGAGGCCATCACGGTGAACCTGGGCGGCGGCTTCAAGGTCGGACGCATGCCCGAGGAGCCTACCGTGGAGATGAGCGACGTGGGCCGCAACGTGGCCGACGCGCTGCACGAGTTCCGTCAGCGCACGGGGCGGGCGCTCCACCTCGAGCTCGAGCCCGGCACCTATCTGGTCGCGCGCGCGGGCGCGGTGGTCGCCACCTGCATCGACGTGGTAGATACGGGCCGCGAGGGCTATCGCTTCGCCAAGCTCGACACCGGCATGACCGAGGTCACCCGGCCATCGCTCTACGGGGCCCAGCATCCTATCGACGTGCTTCCCACGGACGACGATCGGGGGCGCGAGCGGGCCGCCGTGGTGTTCGTGGGACCGTGCTGCGAGTCCGGTGACATCTTGACGCCGGCGCCCGGCGATCCCGAGGCGCTGGCGCCTCGGTGGGTGCCCATGCCGAAGATCGGGGACCTCGTGGTGGTGGGCGGCGCCGGCGCCTACTGCGCGGCGATGTCCACCATCAATTACAACTCCTACCCGCAGGCGCCCGAAGTGATGTTAGAGGCTGACGGCAGCCTGCGCCTCCTCCGGCGGCGCCAAGATCCGGCCGACGTGTGGGCCAACGAGGTCTAGTCCCCCGCAGGTGCTTGGCGAGCCGCGGCCGAAGGCGCGGCGAGCGGATGCATAGTTACGGGATCGTCGCCGTCACCACGTTCGACTGCGGGCTCTCGTTCGGCGTGCGCGCGCTGTCCAGCGCGGTCACCGCGTAGCGGTACTGCTCACCCCGCTTCACATCGCGATCGGTGAAGACGATGTTGATCGCGGGCGTGGTCCCGATGCGCACGAAGGCGCCCGTGCCCGTGGCGCGATAGATCGCGTAGGCCGCCACGTCGGGGGAGGCGCTCGCCGTCCAGGTCAGCCGCACGAGCGTCTCCGAGGGAATCGCGAGCAGGTTGCCGGGCGCCGCGGGCGGCGTCCGCTTCACCGGCGTTGCCGTCGCCACCATGGACGGCTCGCCATAGGCGGTCGCCTCGCCCTCCTTGCGCACCGCCCGCACCACGTAGCGGTAGGTCGTCTCGTTCGCGAGTCCACGGTCCACGTGCGTGGTACCGGTGGCGGGCTCGGCCTGCACCGGCTGCAGCGCGCCTTCCGCGCCGGCGCCGCGCAGGACCACGTAGCTGATGTCGCCGCGCAGCGGGCTCCCGTCCACGAGCCCGGCCGGCGGCTTCCACGCGAGCCTCACCTCACCGTCCCCCGCGTCCGCGGCCAGCGCTTCCGGCGGGCCCGGCGCGGCGAGGAAGAGCACGGCCAGGCGCTCCGAGGGGGCGCTCGAGCGCCCGGTCGAGTCAATCACCGTCGCGACATAGATGTACCGGTGATCGATGGTCAGCCCGTGTCGATCAACCCATCTCACCGTATTGCCGGTCATCACCGCGGGTGCGGGCGCGTCGGGTCTGATGGCGGCCAGCGGTTCCCAGCCCACCACCTCGCCCCGCGACACCATGGCGGATTTCGCGGGCTCGCCCGCCGCTTCAGCGCGCCGGAAGAGCTTGGTGAGGGCGAGGTCTCTCAAGGCCGTACCGTCCACGCGGGTGCGGGGGACGGTCCAGCTCACGACGATGCTGTCGGCCTCGACGGTCGCGCTCATGCCCGCCGGCGCCGCGGGGAGACGCCGCTCGGGGGCGACGGGCGGACCCTTGCGGCCGCAGCCGGCGGCGGCGAGAAGGACGGCGAGGACAACGAGGAGGCCGAGGCCCCGCGACTGGGGCCGGCTCACCGGCGGGGCTCGGGCCCCACGAGCTGACGGGCCGCCGCGAGGGCCCGCGTCACCGCCTCCGGCGCGGTGCCGCCGATGACCGCGCGGGCGGCGAGCGAGGCCTCCACCGTGAGGGCAGCCTGCACATCGGCGCCGATGAGGGGAGAGAAGCCGCGCAGCTCGTCCAGCGCCATCTCGCCCAGCTCTCGCTTGTTGGCGATGCCGTGGCGGACGACGCGCCCCACGATCTCGTGGGCTTCCCGGAAGGGCAGCCCCTTGCGCACCAGATAGTCCGCGAGGTCGGTGGCGGTGGAATAGTTCGCGCCGGCGGCCTCCCGCATACGGTCGACGTGGAAGGTCAGGGAGCGCAGCATGGGCGGCATCACGCGGAGCAGCGCCTCCAGCGTGTCCACGGTGTCGAACACCGCCTCCTTGTCCTCCTGCATGTCGGAGTTGTAGGTGAGGGGCAGCCCCTTCATCACCGTGAGGAGCGTGGTGAGGTTGCCGTAGAGCCGTCCCGTCTTGCCGCGCATGAGCTCGGCCACGTCGGGGTTCTTCTTCTGCGGCATGATCGACGAGCCGGTGGCGAAGGCGTCGGAGAACTCCACGAAGCCGAACTCGGCGGTGGCCCACAGCGCGAGATCGGCGGCCAGCCGGGACAGGTGCATGCCGGTGATGGCGGCGGCGGCCAGGTAGTCGAGCACGTAGTCGCGATCGCTCACCGCGTCGAGGCTGTTACTGGCCACGGAGGCGAAGCCGAGCTCGCGGGCCAGGGCCTCGCGGTCGATCGGGAACGCGGCGCCGGCCAGTGCCGCCGCGCCCAGCGGCAGCACGTCGGCGCGTGCCGAGCAGGCCGAGAAGCGATCACGATCGCGCTGGAGCATGAACACGTAGGCCAGCAGGTGATGGGCCAGCACGACCGGCTGGGCGCGCTGCATGTGGGTGTAGCCGGGCATCGGCGACTCGACGTGCTCGGCAGCCCTCGCCATCAGCGCCACCTGGATGCCCCGCAGCGCCTCGCTGGTGGCGACGATGACGTCCTTGAGATAGAGCCGCTCGTCGAGCGCGATCTGGTCATTGCGCGAGCGTCCC
>DATJFY010000045.1:0-11961 GCA_035495415.1 Verrucomicrobiia bacterium | reverse complement strand
CCCCTCGGGACGCGCCGCGATCCCGACTTGCGCTGGTTCATCCGCGACATCTCGGTCCGACAGCGCGCCGAGGAGCTGCAGACGAACAATGAGTTCACGCGGGAGATCCTCAGCGCCGAACAGCACGCGCGCACGGAGGCGGAGCGCGCGTGGCGGCGTCTCGAGCTCCTCGCGCGGGTCAGCGAGATCCTCGCTTCGTCCGTGCAGGCGTCCGCGGCGGTGGCCGATGTCGCCGGGGCCGTGCTGCCGCTGGTGGGTGATCTGCTTCTTGCCGATCTGCAAGAAGGCGCCGAGATCGTTCCGGAGCTGAGCGCGCACGTCGACTCCGTGCTCGCCGAGCGGCTGCGCGGGATCCGGACGGCGCACGCCGAGCTGCCGCCGGATCATCCCATCGCCGTGGTGTGCCGGACGGGCCAGCCGATCCTCGTCCCCGAGGTCACCGATGAGTGGCTGGAGGCGTTCGCCGGCTCGGCGGAGGCCGCCCTGGTCTGGCACGAGGTCCGCCTGGTGTCGGCGGTGATCGTGCCCATCCAGTCGCACGGGCGCCGCTACGGCGCGTTGACCTTCGGCTTCGGGCTCTCCGAGCGACGATACGACGAGGGGGATGTGGGACTGCTCGTCGACATCGGCCTCCGCCTGGCTCTGGCGCTCGACACCGCGAATCTCGTCCGCGAGCTCGAATTGGAGCATCAGCGGAAGGACGAGTTCCTCGCCATGCTCGCCCACGAGCTGCGGAATCCGCTGTCCGCCGTCACGAATGCCCTCGCCGCGATGGAGCGTGCGTCCGGAGAGGATCGAGAGCACCTTGCCCACATCCTCGGCCGGCAATCCCACCATCTCGCCCATCTCGTAAATGACCTGCTCGACGTGTCGCGCATCCGGTTCGGGCTGGTCTCGCTGCGGCGCCAGCGTGTCGACATGCGGGAGCTGGTCCGCCAGTCCGTCGAGATCGCGCGCGGTCGGAAGGAGAGCGAGGGGCTCTCGATCTCCGCGCGCCTCGCGCGGGATCCGGTCATGGTCGAGGCGGATCCCGACCGTCTCGAGCAGGTGCTCGGCAACCTCCTCGACAACGCGGTGAAGTACACGCCCGCCGGCGGCACCATCGACGTGTCGATCGTCGGGGAGGGCGACCAGGCGGTCCTGCACGTGCGGGACTCGGGAGTGGGCATTCCCCTCGAGTTCCAGTCACGCGTCTTCGACGTATTCTCGCGCGCCAACATCCAAGGCTCGCAGTCCCGGGCCGGACTGGGTCTCGGCCTCTCCGTGGTGCGCGAGCTGGTGACGCAGCACGGCGGGGTCGTCGGCGTGGAAAGTCTGGGGCTCGGCCAAGGCGCGGACTTCATGGTCCGCCTTCCCCTCGCGGCCGGCTACAACGCCCTCGCGACGCCCCCGGCGCCCAGCGGCGCGCCACGGCTCCGCGGCGCCGGGCCGCTGCGAGTCCTCCTCGTCGAAGACAACGCGGACGGGCGCGAAGCCCTGGAGATGGTGCTCGGGCAGCGCGGCATCCGGGTGTGGGCCGCGGCCGACGGCGCCGAGGCACTCGACCTCGTGCGCGCCGAGCTGCCCGACGTGGCGCTGATCGACATCGGCCTGCCCGACATGGACGGCTACGAGCTCGCCGAGCGGCTGCGCGCGCTGCCCGGAGGCGCCGGCATCCGGCTCATCGCCCTCACCGGCTTCTCGGCGCATCAGGAGCGCTCCGCCGCGGCGGGCTTCGACGCCCATCTGGTGAAGCCGGTCGCGCCCGAGGCGCTGCTGCGCGCGCTGGGAGAGGGGCGGCCGGCCTAGGGAGCGGGGGCGTCGCACCGGCCTCGCGCGCCGGGGCGCGGAGCCGGTGCGACGGGTAAGGCTCAGGCCTTGTCGAGCCAGACCTGATGCATGTTGATGAGGCCCGCCGGAATCATCTGGAATCCCTTCACGTGCTTCCCGAAGACCTTGAACTCGTTGAGATGCATGAGGATCGCCACGGGGGCGTCCTCGACGATCATCCGCACTGACTCCTCGTAGTACTTCTTGCGCTTCTTGAAGTCGTTCTCCGCGCGCGCGGCCTCCACCATCTTGTCGAAGTCCTTGTTCACCCACTTCCCGGCGTTCCACGCCTCGGTGGAATGGAGCTCGGGGTACAGCGTCTCGTCGGGATCGAGGTCGGCGTCCCACTGCACTTGCACGAGGTCCCACTGCCGCTCCTGGAGCCAGCGGCGGCGGAAGGTGGGGGCATCGGCGAGCTCGATGTTCACCTTGACGCCGATCTTGGCCAGCTGCGCCTGGACGACTTCGGCCTGTCGCGGCGCGGTGCCGGCGTTGCCGGAGAGCAGCATGACCTCGGCCCCACTGGCATGCTTCGACTGCTTCATGAGGGCCTTGGCCTGCTCGATGTCGTAGTACTGCCCGTTCTTGCCGCTCTCGAAGGCGGCGTCGTAGAAGACGCCCATCGGGGGGGAGATGGGCCCGTGCGCGATAATGCCCTCGCCGAACTCGACGCGGCTCAAGATCTCCTGCCGGTCCAGCGCGAAGGCGACCGCCTTGCGGAGATTCTTGTCGGCGAACGGCTCCTTCGCCATGTTCATGTGGAGACACCGCCAGTTGCCGCCCACCGCGCTCATGGCGTTGAGCTTCGGGTCCTTGCGGAGGTCGGCCATGAACTGGGGTGACACGGAGTTGACGCCGTCGACCTCGCCCGTCTTGAGCGCGGCCACCAGGGTGGAGGGCTCGATGATGAACTTGATCTGCACCTTGTCCAGGTAGGGCAGGGCCCCGCCCGCCGCGTCCTTCTCCCAGTAGCTGGCGTAGCGCTCGAGGAGGATGTAGTCCCCTTCCTTCCACTCGACGAACTTGAAGGGCCCGGTGCCCACGGGGTTCCGGCCGTAGGCCTTGCCCTTTTCCTTCACCGCGCGCGGTGACAGCACGGTGCCGGCGCGGCCGGTGGAGCCGGTGAAGGCCACGCGGAGGAAGGGATAGGGCTTGGCGAAGGAGAGCTTCACGGTGTGCGAGTCGGGCATCTCGATGGATTCGAGCAGCTCGACCTTCCACGCGTGGATGGGCGCCTGCTGCTTGTCCTTGACGCGCTCGAGGTTCCACTTGATGTCGGCCGCGGTGCAGGGGTCACCGTTGTGGAACGTGACGCCCTTGTTGAGGCGGAAGATGTGCGTGCGGTCGCCCTGGATCTCCCACTCGCGCGCCAGCTCGGGCTTGAAGTCCACCCCCTTGCCGTCGGGGGAGACGATCTTCAGGAGCCCGTTGTAGATGTTGTTGTGGATGCCGCACGCGGTGATGAAGGTCGTATTGTGCGCGTCCAGCGTGTCGATGTTCTGGAAGCTGCCGATCTTGATGGTGCCGCCCCGCTTGACCGCCTGCGCCTCGGCGTGCCCCGGCGCGCCCGCGGCGAGGCCGGCCATGCCCAGCGCCCCCAGGCCGAGGGTCTGAAGGACGGCGCGGCGGGTCACCGGGTCCTCGACCCAGCTGCCCTCGCGCAGCTCGCGCCTGACTTCTTCGAATCCGTCGCGGCTCTTCATGGCGTTCCTCCTTCGGTGTAGAGGTGGCATGCCACGGCATGGCCCGGCGCCGCCTCGCGGAGGGCGGGCTCGACTTCCTCGCACTGCGACATCCGGTGAGGACAGCGGCTCGCGAAGCGACAGCCTCGCGGCAGGTCGATCGGGTTGGGCAGCTCGCCTTCGAGCAGCCGCGCCGGGTTGTCGAAGATGGACGTGGAGCCGTCGCCCACCGCGGGGATGGCGGCGAGCAGGGCCTGCGTGTAGGGGTGCAGCGGCTGCTTGAACAGCGCGCTCGCGGGGGCCACCTCGGCGAGGCGGCCGAGGTACATCACCGCCACGCGGTGGCTCACGAAGCGGATGACGCCGAGATCATGCGAGACGAAGAGGTAGGCCAGGCCCAGCCGCTCGCGCAGCTCCACGAAGAGGTTCAGGATCTGCGCGCGGACCGACACGTCGAGGGCCGACACCGCCTCGTCGGCGACCACCAGACGCGGCCCGGCGGCGAGGGCCCGCGCGATCCCTACCCGCTGGCGCTGGCCGCCCGAGAGCTCGTGTGGGTAGCGCCGCGCGTACTCGGCGGAGAGGCCCACCATGTCGAGAAGGCTTCGCACGCGCGCCTCCACCTCGGCGCCGGCGGCGATCCGATGGACGCGAATGGGCTCCGCCACCATGGCGCCCACCGTCATGCGCGGATTGAGGGACGAGTAGGGGTCCTGGAACACGATCTGGGCCTTGCGCCGGAACGGCAGGAGCCGGCCCGCGGGCAGGCTCGTGATGTCCTCACCCTCGAACACGATGTGGCCGCGCGTCGGCTCGATCGCGCGCAGGACGAGCCGGCCGGTGGTGGTCTTGCCGCAGCCGGACTCGCCCACCAGGCCGAGCGTCTCGCCCGCCGCCACCTCGAAGGTCACGCCGTCCACCGCGTGCACCACGCGCGCGGGGGCCGCCCGGCGTAGCGCGGCGAGGGGATGACGTCGCACGGGGAAGTGCTTGACCAGATCACGGACTTCGAGCAACGGGGTCGTCGGGGTCACGAGGGCCTCGCGACGTGGCAGGCCACCTGATGCTCGGGTCGCAGCGGGCCCAGGGGTGGCGCCTCCACCCGGCAGCGCGGCTCGGAGACGGGACACCGGGGGTGGAAACGGCAGCCCGGCGGCAACGCGGCCAGCCCCGGCATGGCCCCGCCGATCGCACCCAGCTTTCCGGTGCCCTCCAGACGCGGGAGACACGCGATGAGGCCCTGCGTGTAGGGATGCGCGGGCGCGCGGAAGATCGCCTCCACCGAGGCCTGCTCGACCACGCGGCCGGCGTACATCACGAGCACGCGATGGCACATCTGGGAAATGATGCCGAGGTCGTGCGAGACGAGGAGGACCGCCACGCCCAGCTCCCGGGCGAGCCGCCGGATGAGGGCGAGCACCTGGGCCTGAATGGTGACGTCGAGCGCGGTGGTGGGCTCGTCCGCGATGAGGAGGCTCGGCATGCACGAGATGCCCATGCCGATCATCACCCGCTGCGCCATCCCGCCGCTGAACTGATGCGGGTAGTCGCGCGCCCGCGTCCCCGGCGAGGGGATCCCGACGCGCCCGAGGATCTCGAGGACCCGCCTCCGGAGCGCCGCGCGCCGCTCCGGCACGTGCACCGCCATGGCCTCCAGCATCTGCTCGCCCACGCGGAACACTGGGTTCAGCGAGGCGCCGGGGTTCTGGAAGATCATCGCGATGTCCTTGCCGCGGATGTCGGCGAGCGCGCGCTCGCCCAGCGTCAGGAGGTTCTGCCCGCGGAAGCGCACCTCGCCCCGCACGCGGCCAGGCGGACAGCGGATCAAGCGAAGGATGGCCTCGGAGGTGAGGGACTTCCCCGCGCCCGACTCGCCGACCAGCCCGACGATCTCGCCGCGGCCGATCTCGAAGCTCACGTCGTCCACCGCGCGCAGCACGCCACCCTCGGTGCTGAACTCGACGGTCAGCCCGCGCACGTCCAGGACGGGGTCGGCGGCCCCGTGCGCCACGGCTAGCGCCGCATCCGCGGGTCGAGGGTGTCCCGCAACCCGTCGCCCAGGAGGTTGAGCGCTACGATGGCGATCATGAGCGCGATGCCGGGAATGGTCGCGATGTGGGGCGCCATGACGATGAAGGTCTGGCCCTCGGCGATCATGCGGCCCCAGGCAGGCGTGGGCGGCGGCGGCCCCAGCCCGAGGAAGGACAGCCCCGACTCCGTGATGATGGCGCCCGACACGCGGAGCGCGCCCTGCACGATGATCGGGGCCAGCACGTTGGGCAGCACGTGGCGGAAGATGATGGCGAGGCTGCTCACCCCGGCGAGCCGGGCCGCCTCGATGTAGGGCTCCTCCTTCACCGCGAGCACGTCGCCTCGGGTCACGCGCGCGAAGGGCGCGATGAAGCCCACCGCCACCGCGATGATCACGTTGCGCACGCCGAAGCCCATCACCGCCATCATGGCGATCGCGAGGATGATGATGGGGAAGGCGAAGAGGCCGTCCATGATCCGCATGATCACGACGTCCACGAGCCCGCCGTAGTAGCCGGAGACGAGACCGAGGGTCACGCCGACGACCATGGCCAGGAGCACCGACGCGATGCCCACGATCAAGGCCACGCGGGAGCCGAAGATGATGCGGCTCAGGATGTCGCGGCCGAAGCTGTCCGTGCCCGCCCAGTGGGCCGTGTTCGGCGACGCCATGGGGGTGCCGACGCCCTGGGCGAGCGGATCGTAGGGCGAGATGAGCGGGGCGAAGATGGCCATCGCCACCATGGTCAGGAAGACGGCCAGCCCGAACACCGCGCCGCGATTGCGCGCGAAGCGCCGCCACCAGCGGTGTAGCGCCGCGCGCGCGCCGAGGGCCGCCGGCTCGGGGGCGGCGGCGGGAAGCGTCAGGCCGTCGGGGTCGAAAGGGCGGCCGTCGGCGCCAAGCGGGCGAGCCACGTCGCTACGCCACCCGGATCCGGGGGTTGAGGAATGCGTAGGCGATGTCCACGAGGAGATTCACCACGACCACCGAAACCACGCCCAGGAGGATGGCGCCCTGCACCACCGCGTAGTCACGGTTGAGGATGGCGGCGACCGAGAGCCGTCCCATGCCGGGAATGGCGAACACCGTTTCCGTCAGCACCGCGCCGCCGAGCAGGGTCCCGAACTGGAGCCCAATGACCGTCACCACGGGGATGAGCGCGTTGGCCATGGCGTGCTTGTAGACGAGCGCGGCCTGCCGCACGCCCCGCGCGCGCGCGGCCTTGACGTAGTCCTGATCGAGCACCTCGAGCAGGCTCGAGCGGATGATGCGCGCCACCAGGCCCGAGAAGAACGTCCCCAGGGTGATGGCGGGCAGCACCAGGCGCCACAGTCCCTCCCGGAAGTCCGACCACGGCGCCACGTAGCCCATGGTCGGGAACCAGCCGAGGTACACGCTGAAGACCCAGATGAGGATGATGCCCTTCCAGAAGGACGGCATCGAGTAGACGAAGATCGCGAAGCCCATCGAGCCCCAGTCCCACGCCGAGTCCTTGCGCATGGCGGCGATGATTCCCGAGGGCACCGCGATGAGCACCCCCACGATGAGGCTGGCGATCACGAGGACCAGGGTGGGAACGAAGGCGTCCAGCACCAGACGGCTCACTCGCTCGTGATTGAGGTAGGAATCACCCAGGTCGCCCGACAGCACGCGGCCGATCCAGTAGAGGTACTGGACCACGACCGAGCGGTCCAGCCCGAGCTTGGACTTCAGCTGCTCGTAGGCGCCCTGGGTAAAGTCGTCCCCGAGCATCATCAGCACGGGGTCGCCGGGGATCATCCGCATCAAGGCAAAGATGATCACCGACACCGTGAAGAGCACGGCGAGCGTCTGACCGATGCGGGACAGGACGAATCGAGCCATGTCGCTCCTTCGGCCGATCCAATCGAACCCGAACGGGGAGGCCGCGCCCGGGGTGGGCGGCGCGGGCCCGAAAAGTGGTCGGAAGTATACTCGCGGGCGGGCCACGTGGGAAGCGGGGGCGGCGTTTTTGCCCGCGGCCGGCCCCGGGGCTGGCCCCCGCCCCGCCATCGGTGCTACGCTGCCGCGCGATGACCCGCATCCCGCTCACCACGAAGATCGGCCTGGTCATCGTCGCCGTGCTCATCATCGGCTTCGGCGCCTCGACGACCCTGACCATCCGCCAGGAGTCGGCACTCCTCCTCGAGCAGAACAAGCAGGCGGCGCGCCGCCTCACCGAGGCCATGATCGCCAGCATCGAGAGCGCGATGCTGCAGGAGAGGCCCGACGTCACGCGCATGCTGATCAGTGACCTCAAGGGCTCGTCCGCGGTGGGAGGGCTGGACATCTACCGCCGCAACGGCGTGGAGGCCTTCACCGACCTCGCCACCCTGAACGAGGTGGAGAAGAACGCGGGGCTCTCCAAGGAAGTGTTCGACTCCATCGCCAAGATGGAGCGCCCGGCGGGGCCCTCGATGGCGGGCCGCCCGCTCTTTCAGGCGGCGGTGGAGACGCTCCAGCCTCAGGAGCTCTTGGAGAAGCGCGACGGCGCCACCGTCTTCACCGTGGTCCGCCCCGTGCTGAACCAGGAGAAGTGCCAGGGCTGCCACGGCTCGGATCACAAGGTCCGCGCGGTGGTGCGCGTGGCCACGAGCATGGAGCCGGTCTTCGCCGAGGTGCGCAAGCAGCGCAACCGCCAGATCATGGTGGGCGTCCTGACCATCCTCGCCGCGGGCGCCGTGCTGTGGGTGGCGATGCGCCAGGTGGTGGTGAAGCCGGTGCGGCAGGTCGCCGGCGTGGCCCGGCGCATCGGGGCAGGGGACTTCGCGGCGCGCGTGAAGCTGGCCGGGCCCAGCGACGAGCTCCACGACCTGGGCGGCGCGCTCAACGAGATGAGCGAGACCCTGGCGCGCGCTCGCGACGACCTCGCCGCGCGGAACGCCGAGCTGGCCTCGACGCTCGAGAGCCTGCAGGCCTCGCGCCGCCAGGTGGAGCTCCTCCAGCAGCTCAAGGGCGAGCTCTCGAAGTTCGTCCCAGACGCGGTGAAGGCCCTCCTCGAGCGCGATCCCAACGCCACCGAGCTCGAGAAGCGCACGGAGGAGGTCTCCGTCCTCTTCCTCGACATCGCGGGCTACACCAAGCTGTCCGAGCAGCTCCCGGCGGAGCAGCTGAACCAGCTCGTCCAGACCTACTTCTCGTCCTTCCTCGAGATCATCCGTGCCCACCACGGCGACGTGAACGAGACGGCGGGCGACGGCCTGATGGTGATCTTCCAGCGCGCCGCGCAGGACAAGACCGATCGCTCGAGCCAGGACCACGCCGTCAACGCGACCCGCGCCGCCTTCGCCATCCGCCAGAAGACGCTCGATCTGAACGAACAGTACCGCGCGTCGATGCAGCCGATCGCGCTGCACATGGGGATCAACTCGGGCGAGGCCCTGGTCGGGGCGACCAAGCTCGGCGGGGCGGGGGCCCAGCGGTGGACATTCACCGCCACGGGGCCGGTGACCAATCAGGCCGCGCGCTTCGCCGGCTTCGCGCAGGGGGGCGAGATCATCATCGGCCCGAAGACCGCCGACCGCATCCGCGGGATCTTCGTGCTCGAGGCCCTCGGCCCCAAGACCTTCAAGAACGTGTCGGAGCCGATCCCCGTCTTCCGGCTGATCCCGCCGGGGGTGTACGAGAAGATCGTGTAGCCGATCGACCCCGCCCCACGCGCATCTTCACAGCGGCGTGCGCCCCGGCGCACGAACTCCGATCGAAGAGGCCGCGGGGGCTGGCCGAGGGCGTCTCCTCGGTCACGCTCACAACTGCCGGTCCACAAAGGCAGCGCGATCCTGCATGGATGCGCTCGACCGTCGCTCGAGATTCGCGCCGGAGTCGAGTCAGCGGGAGTCGCGGCGCGCCTGCTGCCGCTGTCCTCGCGCCCTGATGTGACCCTGGATGGCTTTGGCGCCTGTCTTTGCGAATTGCTTCCGCGTCGCCTGTGCTTCGCGAGCTGAGGTGCTCGCGGCCTTCTGGCGGCCGGCCGCACGGGCGACGGCGTCCCGCCCCGCCTCGGCTTGCTGCGGAGACGTCGTTCGGACTGAGGCCTTCTTGCTGATCGTCATGAGTTTTCTCCTTGTTGGTCCAGCCTACCTCGGTGTCGCCCGCTGCGCTTGCTCAATCGACTCCGGTCCGCGCCACCGTTCTTCTCTTCGTCCAGCAGCTACTTCGGATGTGTTCAATTCGAGACGGATCCCTGGTGTTCAAATCGGGACAGATTCCGACCGACAAAGAGCGTATTGCTTGCGTGTGGGCGCGAGGAGCTGTCCCCGGGACTGGTCGTATTGGAAAGAGGGGAGTTGTCCATGACTGGAGCGGTCGAACACGCGACGCCGCTAGATGGGGTGCGGGTGCTGCTCGTGGACGACCATGACGTGGTGCGCGAGGTCATCGGCCGTCTGCTCGAGGAGTACGGAGCCCAGGTGACGGCCACCGCCGGGGTCGCAGAGGCGCTCAGAGCATTCGAACGGGAGCGGTCGGATGTTGTGCTCTCGGACATCGAGATGCCCGACGAGAATGGCTACGCGCTGATTCGGAAGCTGCGCGCCTTGCCCCGGGAGCGCGGCGGCGAGACGCCGGCAGCGGCTCTTACCGGACTGAGCAGCGTCGAGGATCGGGCTCAGGTGCTGCGGGCAGGCTTCCAGCATTTCGTGTCGAAGCCGGTCGACGCGCGAGCGCTCGTGAGCGTCGTGGCGGCCTTGGCCATGAGAAGTGAGGCAGCCCGGAAGAGCCCGGCGCACGGCCTCGGCCCCCGGTAGAGCGCAAGCCGCATGCTGTGGACGACTGCGATGATGCTCTTGGTGCTGTGGGCCCTCGGTATGGTCGGCTCGTATGCAGCTGGCGGCTCGGTTCCTCTACTGGTGGTGATCGCCGCCATTGTCGTCATGCTGCAGTTCTTCGGTGATCGCCGGTCTGTCGGAGGACGCCGCGATGACGCGCGCGAACACGAACGAGATCCGGGTACGCGGGGCTCCGGCACATCCAGGGGAACACGCGTCGCGATCGGGAAGCGACGATGATGGCGTTCGCGGAGCGGCTAAGCGGAGCCGACGGCGACTGAGGAGAAGGCTGATGAATGAGCACTTTGTTCAGATGGGTCCGATGTGGGCGCTGGCCGGTCTCAGCGCTGGCTGGCTCGCTGACAACGTGATGAGCCGGCGAGGGTATGGGTTGATTGTCGACATGGGCCTCGGGGTCGCTGCGGGTGTGGTCGGAGCCAGCATATTCCTGGGCGGTTTCTCTCTTCCCGGCGGAATGGCCATGACGTTCGTTGTCGGGTTCGGCCTGGCGGCCGGTGCGATCGTCGCTCAACGGCTCTATCGGCCCAATGCGTCCGGCGCACGCGAGAGCAAGCCGGCCCTTCGCCTCGCCGAGCGGGGCCTCCTCTCTCACGGTGAAGCGGTTGTAGCGTCTGGATTGCCCGGGAGCGTTGATGGAAGGACAGCTCGGCTCAGGCCGACTGGTGCGCTCCTGAGTATGGCGACCTCGGGAATCTACTTGCTGCGCGGTATACCGATCGAGCTTCAGCGAGCGGCGCGTGCTCGCGCCGTGGGCGAGAGGACCACGCTACACGAGGTGCTTCTGAAAGGCCTGGCGGAGTATGCGGCGGGAACCTGGACGCCTCAACCAGACGGCAAGCTACCCATCGCACCGAATCGAGACTTTCACACGACTCGCCGGTGAAGACCGATCCGGCTAGGACTGCACCGCGCTCACTGGGACCAGGTCCGAGATGGCGGCTGGCCCACCCGGTTTTCTTCCGGAGCCTTCCCGAACGAGCGGGCCTTGTCCCACCAACCACCGACGAGGAGGGTTGAGAGCCCGAGCAGATTGAGAGCGAAGGGCATGATGCGTCCCGGCATCGGCGCGTACACCCAGTAGGCAAGCGCGTTGGCGGTCAGGAGCGGGATGAGTGCCAACGTGCTGGGCGGCCACCGACGCCGCCAAAGGCGAACGAGGGCTTCACCAAAGCTGCCTTCGAGCTGTTTGTGAAGGAAGAGCCACGACACCCAGGCGCCCACGAGCAGCGCCGGGAGCCACTGATGCAGCCACAGCACGGACGTGAGGAGGAGAAGCGTCGCGGCCCGCCGCTCGCGTCGATCGCGGTTCAAGGTTCTCGCTGCCGCCCTGGCTCAGGGCGTCTCCCGACCCGCCAACTTGTCCAGGAGCCGGACGAACGAAGAGTTCCGCATGATCGAGTTGAACTGGCTCCGGTAGCTGGAGATGAGGCTCACACCTTCGACCACGAGATCATAGACTGCCCATCGCCCTCGCCGCTCCAGCAGGCGAAACTCAATGGGGATCTCCGCGCCGCGGTCGGTGACAAGACGTGACCGTACCCGCGCTGACGAGCCCTCGACGGACTCATCCTGGAAGGTGACCGTTCCGGCACCCCGGCTCCCGATGGCGAGGAGGTATGACCGCTCGAGGAGA
>DATJFY010000044.1:0-61969 GCA_035495415.1 Verrucomicrobiia bacterium | reverse complement strand
GTTCCTCGCTGACGCTTCGGTTTATGTCCCAATTCTAGGCGAAGCCATTTCTAGAATCTTGAGATTTTGTGGCCGCTCGTGGCCGCCGGCGTGCATCTACCTTCGGACACACTTCCTTGTCCACAGGAGAACCGCCATGGCCACCGTCGTCACCCAGCCCTGCTTCGGCTGCAAATACACCGACTGCGTCGTGGTTTGCCCGGTCGAGTGTTTTTATGAAGGCGAGCAAATGCTCTACATCCATCCGGATGAGTGCATCGACTGCGGCGCGTGCGAGCCGGTCTGCCCGGTGAAGGCGATCTTCGCGGAAGACGAAGTGCCCGCGAACTGGAAGAACTTCACCGAGCTGAACAAGCAGTTCTTCAAGGACAACCCGGGCGTCAAGCCCGCGACCAAATCCTGAGCGCCATTCGGCGCGGCTGATCCGGCGGGGATCCGAGGCTTCGGATCCCCGCCGTCATGTTCGCTTCCTCCTCCGCCCGCTTCCCCGCTCCGCGGTCCTCGCATCGTTCCGCGTCTCGATGCGCGCGGCGCGCGTGCCCATTCCCGCGGGCAATCACGCCCCCCGCGTGCACAGGCGGCGGTGCAGCACGGGTATTCTTGCGGCGTCATCTGCTCGCAATGTCCGGTGATCGGCGCGTGGCACGTGCCTTGCGATATCCGGTCGCATGCCCACACCGCCCGTGATTCCCACCGCTCCGCCGCCGGGGTCGCCCAAGCCGCCGCCCGGTTTTCACGGCGCCGTCACCGAGTTCAAGCGGCGCTTGATCGAGGCCACGCTGTTCCAGCTCGGCGGCAACCGGACGCGTACGGCGCGCGCGCTCGGGCTGCAGCGCACGTATCTTCTGCGCCTCATCCGCGAGTTCGGCGTCAACGTCCCGCATCGCGAGCCACCGCGCCGGGCGCCCGCGCGGGCGGTGGAGGACGTTGACACTCGGAGGCCGGGAGCCCGACAATGATTGCGTGGCGGACGTCTGGATCTCCGGCGCGGGAATGACTCGGTTCGGGAAGCGGAACGAGTCGCTTCCCGACCTCATCGCCGAGGCGGCGTACGCGGCCCTGACCGACGCGGGCATCGATCAGCCGGACGCCCTGGTCGTCGGCGCCATGAATCCCGAAGAGTTCACCGGCGACGGGAACTTCGGCTCCCTCATCAACACGCATCTCGGCCTCGCCAAGCTGCCCGCGCTGCGGGTGGAGACCGCGACCTCGTCAGGGTTGGCCGCGTTCTATACCGGCTTCGCCGCGGTGGCCGCGGGCCTGCACCGGAACGTCCTGGTGCTCGGCGGCGAGAAGATGTCGCACCTGGCCACGCCACGGGTGTCCGAGATCATCGGCCGCTCCATCGATCCCCACGAGCGCCGGTACGGCACGACGATGCCCGCCCTCGCCGGCCTCATCACCCGGGCGGCCATGCACAAGCACGGGCTGACGTTGCGGGAGATCTCGCAGGTGGCGGTGAAGAACCACACCAACGCGGCGCGGAATCCCTACGCGCACTTCCAGGAGCCGGTGACCCTGGAGGCGGTGATGGAAAGCCGGGTGGTGGCGGACCCCCTGCGGCTCTACCACTGCTGTCCGATCTCCGATGGCGCGGCGGCCGTGGTGCTGACGAGCAGCCGCGCCCCGGTCCGGGTCGCGGGGATCGGGCAGGGGACCGACTCCATCGCGATCCGCTACCGCTCCGACCTCACGTCTTTTCGCGCCACTCAGGTCGCCGCGCGCGCCGCCTATCGCATGGCCGGCTTCGGCCCCGAGCGCGTGGACGTGGCCGAGCTCCACGACGCCTTCTCGTCGTTCGAGATCATCTCACTCGAAGACCTGGGGCTCATGCCGGCGGGCAAGGCCGGGCGGGCCACGCTCGAGGGTGAGACCGCGCTGGATGGTCGGCTGCCGGTGAGCCCGTCCGGCGGGCTCAAGGCGCGTGGGCATCCGCTCGCCGCTACCGGCATCGGACAGGCGGTGGAGCTGTGCTGGCAACTCCGGGGCCAGGCGGGAGCGCGCCAGGTCGCCGCGCGCGTGGGGCTGGCGCAGTCGATCGGCGGCCTCGCCACCAACAACTGGGTGCTGCTGCTCGAGGCCGCGCGGTGATCGAATCCACACTACCCGCCTCGATCTGTCCGCGCTGCGAGCGGCTCGTCGTGCCGCCCGCCCCGCGCTGCCCCGATCACGGCACGGCGATGGAGCTCGCGTCGGTGCCCAACACCGGCGAGGTGGTTTCGTTCACGACGCTCTTCTCGCCGCCGGAGGGATTCCGCTCGCCGCTGCACATCGCCCTCGTGGAGCTCGAGGGAGGCGCGCGCCTCTTCTGTCACGGCGAGGAGACCAAGGGCGTGAAAATCGGCTCGCGCGTGTCGGTGGAGGACGTCAACTCCGTGTACTACTTCTCGAACATGGGCTTCGCGGACCGGGCGCGGCTATTCTGGCGCCGCGCGGGCGCGCGGGGCGAGAAGGTCGCCGCCATCAGCAAGAGCCTCGTCCAGGGGCTCCTCAAGGGGAGGTCCAGTGGCCAGCCGTAAGCGCCGGCCGAAGAGGCGCACCGCCCCTCCCGCGCCGGGGCGCCGCGCCCCCGCCACCCGGCCGCCGCTCGCCGGCATCCGCGTCATCGACCTCACGCGCGTGCTCGCCGGTCCGTTCTGTGCGATGGCGCTGGGCGACATGGGCGCCGAGGTCATCAAGATCGAGGAGCCCGGCAAGGGCGACGACACGCGCGGCTGGCCTCCGTTCGCCGGCGGCGAGGCCACGTACTTCATGTCGGTGAACCGAAGCAAGAAGAGCCTCACGCTCAACCTGAAGGCGCCGGAAGGCCAGGCCATCCTCCGCGGGCTCATCGGGCGTGCCGACGTGGTGCTGGAAAACTTCCGGCCGGGCACCATGGAGCGGCTCGGCTTCGGCTTCGAGGCGCTCCGGAAGAAGAATCCGCGGCTCATCTACTGCTCGATCTCCGGCTTCGGCGAGAGCGGTCCCGAGGCGCCTCGGCCCGGCTACGATCTCATCGTGCAGGGCGAGTCCGGGGTGATGGATCTCACCGGCTTCGCGGATGGGCCGCCGGTCAAGGTCGGCAACTCCATCGCGGATCTCGTCGCGGGCATGTCGGCCGCGCACGGTATCGCGCTGGCGCTCCTCGCGCGGGCGCGTAGCGGACGAGGACAGAAGGTCGAGATCGGCATGCTCGACGCGATGGCCGCGCTGCTCACGTATCAGGCGGGGCTCTACTGGAACGCGGGCGGGCGCCCGGCGCGGCGGGGCAACGCGCATCCCTCGATCGTGCCCTACGAGGTGTATCAGGCGCAGGACGCTTATCTCACCCTGGGCGTCGCCAACAACTCCCTGTTC
Organism: Verrucomicrobiia bacterium; assembly: GCA_035495415.1. Classification (GTDB taxonomy): domain Bacteria; phylum Methylomirabilota; class Methylomirabilia; order Rokubacteriales; family CSP1-6; genus DASRWT01. The sequence continues at coordinate 58,633 of DATJFY010000044.1, read as the reverse complement.
GAGCGCTTCTGCGGGGCCCTTGGCCGGCCCGACCTCGTCAAGGACGAGCGCTTCGACACCGAGGCCAAGCGCGTGACGAACCGGGACATCCTGAACCCGATCCTCAATGCTGAGCTGGGCCAGCGCCCCGCCGCGGAGTGGCTCGCCCGCATGGACAAGGCCGGGGTCCCCGCCGGGAAGATCAAGACGGTGGCGGAGGTGTGCGAGAGCCCGCACCTCAAGGCGCGCGGGATGGTGGTGTCGCTGCCGCACCCCAAGGCGGGCGCGGTGACCATGATGGGCGTGCCCATTCGCCTCTGGGAGACTCCGGGCGCGGCGCGCACCGCGCCGCCGCTGCTCGGTCAGCACACCGACGAGGTGCTCACGCGCCTGCTTCGCTATGCCCCCGCCAAGGTGGCGAAGCTCCGCGCCGCCGGGGTGGTGTGACCCGCTCCCGCGTCACCGCGTCGCCTGTCTCCCCGCAAACTTGACTCCTCGCGGGGCGTTCTCCATGATGTGGGCTCCATGACGCGCCTCATCAAGCTCTACGACACCACGCTGCGGGACGGCACCCAGGGCGAGGGCGTGTCCTTCTCCATGGAGGACAAGGTCCGCATCGCCCAGCGCCTCGACGCCTTGGGGATCCACTACATCGAGGGCGGCTGGCCGGGCTCGAACCCGAAGGACCTGCGCTTCTTCAAGCGAGTGCAGGGGGCGGTCTTCAAGACCGCCAAGATCTCGGCGTTCGGGGCGACCCGCCGGCCGGGGGTGCGGCCGCCGGAGGATCCGAACCTCCAGGCGCTCGTCGAGGCGGGCCCGCCGGTGGTGACGATCTTCGGGAAGTCGTGGGACTTCCACGTGACCGCGGCGCTGGGTACCACGCTCGACGAGAACCTCGCGATGATCGGCGACTCGATCGCGTACCTCCACAAGCACTTCGAGGAGGTGCTCTACGACGCCGAGCACTTCTTCGACGGCTTCAAGCGGAATCGCGAGTACGCCCTCGCCACCCTCCGCGCGGCGGAGACGGCGGGGGCCCACTGTCTCGTCCTCTGCGATACCAATGGCGGCTGCGTCCCGCACGAGATCACCGCCATCCTCGCCGAGGTGAAGAAGACCCTGCGGCGGGACACCCCGCTCGGCATCCACGTCCACAATGACACCGAGTGCGCGGTGGCCAACACGCTCGCCGCGGTGTCGGCGGGCGTGGACCACGTGCAGGGCACCATCAACGGCTACGGGGAGCGCTGCGGCAACGCGAACCTGGTCTCGATCATCCCGAACCTGAGGCTGAAGATGGGGCTCGAGAGCATTCCGCCGGAGAACCTGCGCGACCTGCGCGATGTCTCGCGCTTCGTGTCGGAGCTGGCCAACCGCAAGCCGTGGTCGTCGCAGCCTTACGTGGGCGACTCCGCCTTCGCCCACAAGGGGGGCATTCACGTCTCCGCGGTGCTCAAGCATCCCGACACTTACGAGCACGTGGATCCCGAGGCGGTCGGCAATCATCGCCGCGTGCTCGTGTCCGAGCTGGCCGGGCAGTCGAACATCCTGTGGAAGGCGCGTGAGTACGGGATCGACCTGGACAAGAATACGCCGGACGCGCGCCGCATCCTGGAGATGCTCAAGCGCCTCGAGGACGAAGGCTTTCAGTTCGAGGGCGCGGAGGCGTCGTTCGAGCTCCTGATGGAGCGCGCGCTCGGCAATCACCGGCCCTACTTCGAGCTCCAGGGGTTCCGGGTGATCGTGGAGGAGCAGGGGAGCGGCACCGAGCCGGTGGCGGAGGCGACGGTGAAGCTGCGCGTGCGGGGGATCGAGGAGCACACCGCGGCTTCCGGTAACGGGCCCGTCAACGCGCTCGACCACGCCCTGCGCAAGGCGCTGCAGGACTTCTATCCGAACCTCGGCCAGATGAGCCTGCTCGACTACAAGGTGCGCATCCTCGACGAGGCCAAGGCCACCGCGGCGAAGACCCGCGTGCTCATCACCTCGGGCGATGGTGACGAGACCTGGGGCACGGTCGGAGTGGCCGACAACATCATCGAGGCGTCCTGGCAGGCCCTGGTGGACTCGATCGAGTACAAGCTCCGCCGCGACGAGCGGCGGGGGCAGCGCTGAAGCCCCTTCGCGCCCTTCTCCGCACCCTTCTCCTGCTGGGCATGATGGCGAGCCTGGTGGCCCTCGCGCTCTACGGCGCGCATCGGACCCTTCGGGTGGCGGCTCAGCGGCAGTGCGCGGCCGCGGGCGGCCGATGGGAGGAGACGGAGAGGACCTGCGGGGGCGCGCGCGGCGCGCCCCTGGCCCCGCCCGCGCGCTAGCGATCAGACCCCGCGGCGCGTGCGCCAGGCCTGGATGTCCGCGGTGTGCTCCCGGTAGTGATGCCGGCTGTTCGCGTCGATCAGCTTGTAGGCGGTACGGTCGGGCACCACGCGCTCATCCGGCACCGTGCCCGCGGTGCGCATGAAGTCGGCATGGGACTGGTCGAGCTCGCGCAGGATGTCGGCGTTGCTCCGGCCATGCACGGCCCCGGCGAACTTCGCGTTCCAGGCGTCCACGTCGCTGTACGACACCCCGGCCGGCACCGGCTTCTCGCCCCGCGCCAGGCGTTCGAGGGCGGGCAGCATCTCGCGGTGCCAGCCCGCGATGTGACCCAGGATCTCTCGCAGGCTCCAGGTGCCGCACCAGACCTCGCGGAGGGCGGCGTCGTCGAGACCGGCCACCGCGCGCTTGAGCGTCTGGAACTCCGTCTCCGCTTCGGCGAGGAGCTGCTGCTTCTGGGACATGAACGCCTCCGTCAGGCGAGCCCGCGGGGCGGCACGCGCTTGTAGAACAGGAGCTCGCGCACGCCCTGGGGCAGGTTGTCGATGTAGCCGCTCGGCGTGTACCCGAGCGCGGTGTGCATCTGGATGGACGCGGCGTTGGTCTCCTCGGTGGAGGAGAACACGCGCGGCGAGAGCGACACCGTCTCCACCGAGCGGAAGAACTCCCGGGCAATGCCCTTCCGCCGGTAGTCCTCCCGCACGACCACCAGGGTGATGTAGGTACATTGGAACCAGTCGGTGCGGTACGCGAGGAAACCGATCACTTCGCCGCCCGCCTCCGCCACCATCACCTGATGCCGCTCGAAGTGCGACTTCACGAACGTGCCCGCCCGCTCGGGCCCAATGACGAGCGCGGCGAGCTCGGTGCACGCGGTGGCATCGGCGACGCGGGGCAGGCGGATCTCGATCATGGCGTCGTCGTCATTGTAGGGGCGCGCCCGCGTGGAAGTCGAGGAGCAGCGCGGCGTGATCGGACAGCGCGAAGCTGGGACCGCGGCCCGGCCGCCGCCGGCCCCACTCGTAGCGGACGTCGCCGAGAGCGGGGAGGAGCTCGGCGTTCACGAACGCCTGGTCCAGACGGAAGCCGTTGCCCGCGTTGGGCGAGTACCACGTGTAGGCGCGCTCGTCGCCGCGCAGATGCCGGAAGCCGTCGCGCCACCCCGCGCGGTCGAGCCCCTCGATCCACCCACCCTCGCGGGCATTGAAGCCCGCGCGGCAGGTCGGCGCCTCGTCGAGACCGGGTCGGCCGGAGTTGGTGTCGCCGATGAGCACCGCGGGGCCCTCGGCCCAGCGCTCGGCGGTGCGCAGCACGGCGTCGAGGAACGGCCACTTGCGCCCGGTGGCGCGGTTCGGCACGTGCATCGCGCCGAGCGTGAAGGGGCGCGGCGCCGCCACCGAGGCGAGCAGCCAGCGGCCGCGCTCGCAGGGCCAGGCGCGGGCGGCGAGAGGGCGGAGCGGCCAGCGTGAGGCGATGAGGAGGGCGTTGACGCCGGGCTGCCGCGGGTCGGCGGTGCTCGCCTGATATGCGAGCCCGAGCTCCGCGAGCGCGCGGGCCAGCGCGGCGCTGGGCGGGGTGGCGCGAAACTCGCAGAGCGCCACCACGTCCGGCGCCCAGCGGCCCAGCTGGGATGCGAGGGCGGTGGTGCGGATCCCGCCGCCCGCCCGGATGTTCCAGCCGATGACCCGCATGCCGCCGCTCGTCCGCCCGATCAGTACGTGCCGGGCCGGATCTCCTTGTACAGCGCCTTGAGCTTCTCCGCGGTGAAGTCCGGGCTCTGGCACACGGAGATGATGCGCTTCTCGTTGGCCTCGACCTTGGCGATGGCCTCGGGGATTCCGTGGGCGATGTCGTGGGGGATGACGACCACGCCGTGCTGGTCGCCGTGCACCAGGTCTCCGGGCTTGACCCACACGCCGCCGACCTTGATCGGGATGCCGAAGTCCACCATGTGCACGTTGGCGTGCGACACCGACACGTGGGCCGCGCAGAACTGGAAGTTGAGCGCGCGGACCTCGTCGAGGTCGCGCACGGAGCCGTCGGTCACCACTCCCACGCAGCCGAGCGCCCGGTGGATGTTGGCCTGCACCTCGCCCCACTGCGCGCCCTGGCCCCGCGGGTCGTCGAGGTCGTGTACCACGATCACCCGCGGGGCGGGGATCGTCTGGATGAAATCCCACCAGCCGAAGAGGCTGGCCCGGTGACCCTCGATGGGCCCCTGCTCGGCGCGGATGATGGCGGTGCAGGCGTAGCCCACCATCGGCCCCATCTCGGGGAAGAGGGCCTTGATGTCGGAGGAGAGATTGCCGTGCTCGCGCGGTCGGACGTTGAACGTCTCGATGGCATTGGCCACGCTGGGGCTGGTGATCTTCTTGAGCGCGTCGATCTGCTGAGTGGTCAGCGCCACGTCGGGTCTCCTTTGCTGAGGGCCGCCTCCACGGCGGCGAGAGTGGGATCCACGGTGTGCATGGGGGCCGGCTCGACCGGGCCCGGCTGCTTGAGGCCGTGACCGGTGACCACGCAGACCACGAGGTCGGTGGCCTTGATGCGGCCCTCCCGGCGAAGGCGCCGGGCCACCGCGACGGAGGCCGCCGCGGACGGCTCGCAGTAGATGCCGGCGGTGTGGGCGAGCAGAGCCTGCGCCTCGAGCAGCTCGGCATCGGTGGCGCTTGCGGCCGCGCCCCCGGTGCGGCGCACGGCGTCGAGGCAGCGCCAGCCGAGGCTGGGGGCGCCCACCGCGATGGCCTGCGCCACGGTGTCGGCGACGATGGGGATCGACGCCACGTCGTCGGCGCCCGCCTCGAAGGCGCGCGTGATGGGGTCGGCGGCGGCGGGCTGCGCGGCCACCATGCGCGGCACACGGGAGGCCCAGCCGAGCGCGACCAGCTCACGCCAGCCCTTCCAGCACGCGGTCACGCCGAGCCCGCCGCCGATGGGATGGAGCATCCAGTCCGGCGTCTCGCCGCGCAGATCCTCCCAGGTCTCGAAGGCATAGCTCTTCTTTCCCTCGTTCCGCCACGGATTGGTGGAGAGGCACGAGTACCAGCCGAAGGCCTTGAGCGCCTCCTTGAACAGGGCGAAGGTCGCGTCGAAGCCCGCGCGGACCGCGAGCAGGGTCGCCCCGTGGGCGCGCGCCTGCAAGGCCTTGGCCGGCGACGTCGCGGCGGGGACCATCACGATGGCGGGCAGGCCGGCGGCGGCCGCATAGGCGGCCACCGAGGCCGCGTGATTGCCGCTCGAGGCCACGCCCACCGCGCCGGCGCCGAGGGCGCGGGCGTGCGTGAGCGCCACCGTCACCGACCGGTCCTTGAGCGAGCCGGTGGGGAGCACGGTATCGTTCTTCACGTGCAGGCGCTCGATGCCCAGCTCGCGGGCGAGGCGAGGCGCGTGGAGCAGCGGGGTGTCGCCCTCTCCAAGCGATATGCCACGGCTGGCGTCGACGGGAAGGAACTCGTGCCAGCGCCAGAGCCCCCGCGGCCGCCGGCGAATGCGCTCGGCGAGGCCCGGCCGTGCGAACCCGAGATCGGTCTCGATCTCCATGACCGTTCCGCAGCGCGCGCACACCACGGGCGGCGCGGCGAGGTCGCCGGGCTCGCGGCAGCGCGGACAGGCCAGGCGCGCGGGTCGGCCCACTAGACGCTCTCCCGTCGCTTCTCGGCGAGGAGCGCCTTGATCTCCTCGATCATCTGCGCGACGCCGTCCATGTTGGGATTCACCGCGAGCGCCCGCTCGAAGTAGGGAAGGGCCCGCTCGGGCCGGCCCAGCCGGAGGTAGATCTGGCCGTAGCCGGCGAGGGCACCGAAGTGGGACGGGTTGCGCTTCATCACCTCGTCGCAGTCGCGGAGCGACTTGTCGTACTCGCCCATGAGGAAGTAGACGGTCGCTCGCTTGTTCCAGCCCTCGGCGAACTCCGGCTTCTTCTCGACGATGCGGGTGAAGATGTCGACCGCGGAGGGGCCCTGGCGCAGGTTCATCTGCTCCACGCCCAGCTCGAACAGGGCGTCGACCTCGGGATCGCCGGAGTGGCTCCACACTCCCCAGAGCGAGTTCTCGGCGAGGGCACGCACGATGCCGTCGCGGTCGCGAAGGGCCTGCACGAGGGCCGGCACGTCCTCCATCCGCCCGACTTCGCCGAGCGCCGCGGCGGCGCGGCGGCGCGCCTCGACGTCCTCGCGCGAGAGATCGGTCAGCGCTTGCTCGCGGCTCGCCGGCGCCGGCGAGGGCGTCTGCGCCCACGCGGTCCCGCCGGCGACGAGGAGCACGGCGAGCGCGACGGCGAGGCGCGTCACGCGCGCCCCACCAGGGTGAGGAACTCCTGCTCGTCCAGAATGCGCACCTTCAGCCGCTGGGCGTCGTCGGCCTTCGAGCCCGGCTCCTCCCCCACCACGACGTAGTCGGTCTTCTTGGAGACGGAGCCGGTGACGCGCCCGCCCAGGCGGGTCACGAGATCCCTGGCCTGGTCGCGGCTGAGGCGGCGCAGGCTGCCGGTCAGCACCACCGTCTTCCCGTCCAGTGGCCGCGGCCCCTCCGTGTGGCCCTCCTCTCGCATGAGCACCCCCGCCTCACCGAGATGCCGGATCGTCGCCTGGTTGCGGGGCTCGTCGAAGAAGGCACGCACGGCGCGCGCGATCTCCGGGCCGATTCCATGGATCTCGTTGATCTCGTCCGCGCTGGCCGCCTGGAGCCGCTCCATGGTGCCGAAGCGCGAGGCGAGGAGCCCGGCCGCCCGCTCGCCGACCATGCGGATCCCGAGCGCGTTGAGCAGGCGCGAGAGGCCGCGGTCCTTGGACTTCTGAATCGCCGCGTGGAGATTGGAGGCCGACTTCTTGGCGAGGCGGTTGAGCGCGGCCAGCTCGTCGACGGTGAGGGCATAGAGGCCGGCGAAATCGGTGACGCGGCCGCTGTCGACGAGCTGAGCGATCACCCCCTCGCCCAGGTGCTCGATGTCCATGGCCCGCCGCGAGCCGAAGTGGAAGAGCCGCTCCTTGAGCTGGGCGGGGCAGGCGCTGTTGGTACAGCGCCACACCGACTCACCCTCCGCGCGCATGGCGGCGCCCCCGCACACCGGACAGTGCTCGGGCATCCGGAAGGGCTCGGTGCCCGGCGGCCGCTTCTCCGCGATCACCCGGACGAGGTACGGAATCACGTCGCCCGCGCGCTCGATGAGCACGGTGTCGCCCACGCGCACGTCCTTGCGCCGCACCTCGTCCTCGTTGTGGAGGCTCACCGCGCGCACCGTCACCCCCGCGAGCTGCACCGGCTCGAGGGATGCGCCGGGGGTGAGCGCGCCGGACTTCCCCACGTTGACCTCGATGGCGAGCACGCGCGTGGTCGCCTGGCGGGCGGCGAACTTCACCGCGATGGCCCAGCGGGGATGATGCGACGTGGCGCCGAGCCGCCGCTGCTGCTCGAGATCGTCGACCTTTACCACCACGCCGTCGGCCTCGTAGTCGAGCGTGTCGCGGCGCGCTTCCAGCTCGGCGCAGTAGGCGATGACCGCATCGAGGCTCTCACAGCGCTTCGACTCGGGGTTCACCGGGAAGCCGCTCGCGCGGAGGGCGTCCAGGGTCTCCCAGTGCGTGCCGGGTCGCGCGCCGGCGGCTTCGCTCACGTGATAGAGAAAGATCGCCAGGGGCCGGGATGCCGTGATCGCGGGATCCTTCTGGCGCACCGCGCCCGCGGCGGCATTGCGGGGATTCGCGAAGGGCTCCTCTCCCGCCTCCACCAGCGTCGCATTGTGCTTCCGGAACGCGGCGAGCGGCATGTACACCTCGCCGCGGACCTCGAGCTCGGCGCCGCGGGCGAGCGGCCCGTGCAGCCGCTTGGGAATCTGGGCGAGCGTGGCGAGCGTATGGGTGACGTCTTCGCCGACCCGCCCGTCGCCTCGGGTGGCCCCGCGCGCGAAGCGGCCGCGCTCGTAGAGCAGCGCGACCCCGAGGCCGTCGATCTTCGGCTCGCACACGAACTGGAAGGTCGCGCCGGGAAGGGCACGGCGGAGGCGCGCCTCGAACTCGCGGAGGTCGTCCACGCTCATGGCGTTGTCGAGCGAGAGCATGGCGCCGCGATGCTCGACGGGAGCGAAGGCCTCGCTGCGGCGGGCGCCCACCGTGCGGGTGGGGCTGTCGGGCGTGACGAGCTCGGGGTGCGCGTCCTCGAGGGCGACGAGCTCGCGCTTCAGCGCGTCGTACTCGGCGTCCGAGATCTCCGGGCGATCGTGAGCGTGATAGAGCGCGTCGTGACGCCGTATCTCACGGCGGAGGGTCTCGACACGGGCGGCGGCGTCCTGCGCTCGAGCCATGGATAGGTCCGAGAATAGCACGCCCTCCACGCGCCCTCAGGCGGCGGGCAGCGCGCGGCGCATCATCGCTCGTCCCGGTGCGGCTCCAGGCGCCGGCTCCAGCGTATCACCAGCAGCACGGGGCCCAGGCCCGCGAGCACGATGGCGAGCGCAGGCACCGCCGCCTCCTGCCACATCGCTTCGGATGTGCGCTGCCACACCTCGATGGCGAGCGTGTCGAGGCCGAAGGGGCGCAGCAGCAGGGTGGCCGGCATCTCCTTCATGGTCTCCACGAAGACGAGGACGAGGGCGGTGGCGAGGCCGCCGCGCAGCAGGGGAAGGTGCACGCGCCGGAGGGCGCCGCGTGCGCCCACCCCGAGGGCCCGCGCGGCGTCGTCGAGGTTCGGGGCGATGCGCGTGAGGCTCGCCTCCACCGTCTGGAGCGACACCGCGATGAAGCGCACCAGATACGCGTAGACGAGACCCACCGCCGAGCCGGTGAAGAGAAGCCCCAGCGGCCGGCCGAGCAGCCGCTCGAGCGGGGGCACGAGCGACCGATCGAGCGCGGCGAGCGGGATGAGGACCCCCACGGCGATGACCGCGCCCGGCAGCGCGTAGCCGAGGGAGGCAAGGCGGCTGGCGGCGCGGGTGGCCCCCGCGGGATGCAGGCGCAGCGCGTAGGCCAGCGTCACCGCCAGAGCGCACGCGGCGAGGGCAGCCATGCCCGCGAGCACGAGGGTGTTGGCGAGCAGCGCGGGAAACGTGGGCGCTACCCGCCCGTCGCGGACGGCTTGCGCCGCCCACACCACCAGCTGCCCCACGGGCAGGGCGAAGGCGAGGCCGAGCACGCCGCCGCAGGCGGCGAGCGCGCCGAGGGCCCGGACGCCGTGCAGCGTGACCGGCGCGGCTTCGGGGCCGTGGCGCGGGCGCTGCACGAAGCGCCGACGGCCACGCGAGGCGCGCTCCAGCCAGAGGAGCGCGGCGGAGAAGAGCAGGAGCACGGCGGCGAGCTGACTGGCCGCGATGCGGTCGAACATGCCGTACCAGACGCGATACACGCCCTCGGTGAGCGTCCGATAGCCGAAGGTGGCCACGGTGCCGAAGTCGGCGAGGGCCTCCATCATCGCGAGCGCGCCGCCCGCCGCCAGTGACGGCCGGGCCAGCGGCAACGTGACCTCCAGGAAGGCCCGCGCGGGCGAGCGCCCGAGACTGCGCGCGGTCTCGACCGCCGCGGACCCCTGCTCGCGGAAGGCCGCGCGCGCGAGCAAGTACACGTAGGGATAGAAGACCAGCGTCATCATGAGCACCACGCCGCCCCAGGAGCGGAGCTCGGGCAGGCGCGCGCTGGGGCCGAAGAGCTCCCGCAACCCGGTCTGCACGGGGCCCGCGAACTCGAAGAGCCCGAGGAACGCGAAGCCGATGACGTAGGCCGGCACCGCGAGGGGCAGGATGAGCGTCCACTCGAAGAGGTCGCGACCGGGGAAGCGGTAGTGCACCACGAGCCATGCGAGGACCGTCCCGACGAGGAGCGTGCCGCCGGCCACGCCGGCGAGCAGCGCGAGCGTGTTGAGCAGGAGCTCGACGAGCTGAGTGCGCCAGAGATGGCGCCAGATTTCGCCCCGCGGAGACAGGAGGGACGAGAGCACCACGAGCACGGGCGCGGCGAGCCCCGCCGCCACCACCACGGCGGCGAGCGTCCACCCTGGTCGGCGCCGCCTCCCTCGGGAGGCGGCCACCGCGGGCGGGAGTGCGGGCGCCCTACTTGTAGCCAGCGCGGTCGGCGAGCTTGGTGGCGGCCGCCTGGAGCTCGCCCGCGGCGGCCACGTTGATGTCGTCCTGCTTGAACGTTCCCCACCGGGCGAGGATCGGGTTGACCACGGCCTGCGGGTTCGCCGGGTATTCGAAGTTGGAATCGGCGAACATCTGCTGCGCCTCGGGCGACGTGAGGAACTCGAGGAGCTTCACCGCGTTCGCCTTGTTCTTGGCGTGGGCGGTGATGCCGGCGCCGGAGATGTTGACGTGGGTGCCGGTGCCCTGCTGGTTGGCGAAGAATGGCGCCACCGGGAAGGCCGGATCCTTGGCGAGGATGCGGGCCAGGTAGTACGTGTTGGTGATGCCGACGTCGCACTGCCCGGCGGCGATGGCCTCCAGAATCTTCGTGTCCCCGTTGATCAACGTGGGATTGTTGGCCGCCCAGCCCCGCACCACCGTCTCGACCTTGGGCTCACCCTGGCGCTTGATCATGGTGGCGAGGAAGGACTGGTTGTAGATGTAGCCGGAGGTGCGGAGGCAGATCCGATTCTTCCACTTCGGATCGGCGAGGGCCTCGTAGGTCGAGAGCTGCTCGGGCTTCACCTTCCTGGTGTTGTACATGATGGTCCGCGCGCGCATGGTCAGCGCGACCCAGCGGCCCCCGGGATCGCGCAGGTTGGCGGGCACGTTGGCCTGCGTCTCCGGCGAGTCGATCTTCGCGAGGAGCCCCGCCTGGGCGGCGTTCCAGAGATTGCCGGCGTCCACCGTGATGAGAACGTCGGCGGGCGTCTTGTCGCCTTCGGCCTTGAGGCGATCGAAGAGCTCGGACGAGTTACCCCCGTGGCTCTTGACCTGGATGCCGGTCTTCTTGGTGAAGGCTTCGATGGCCGGCTCCTGGCCGTAATGCGAGCGAGCGGAGTAGACCACGACCTCGTTGGCGGCGGCCGCGCTTGCGAGGCTGCCGAGCAGGGCGGCCACCGCGATGGTCCGCCGCGTGGCCCGATTCATCGACATGCCCATGGAGAGTCTCCTGTGGGGGAGGCCGAGGGTGGGGGGCTCAGGGTGAAGACGTGGCGCCGATGTGGCGGCTAAGTATCCCTAAGGCGACTGGGCAGTCAAGGCTAATCACTCGCCGCCGGGCATCGGGCGGGCCCCCGTGAGGCCCGGCCGGGCCGCGTCAGCGGGACGGCGGTGTCGGGGCGGCGGCGGGCGCAGGCCGGACGCGCGCGTCGTTGATGAGGGCCTGCACCTGATTGTGCTCCGGACCCGACGGCACCAGGGTGAGGAAGCGCTCCCACTCCTTGATGGCGCCCGCAGTATCGCCCCTGGCCTCGTAGAGCACCTGGCCGCGGTAGTACCGGGCGAGCGCGTAGTCCGGATCGATGGCCAGCGCCTTGTCGATGGTCTCGAGCGCGGCATCGGCATGGCCGCCCAAGGCGACGATGAAGCCGAGATGGGTCAGCGCGTCCACGTTCTGCGGCTCCCGCTTGAGCACCGCCTGGTAGGCCGCGATGGCCTCCGCGTAGCGTCCCGCCATCAGGCTCTGCCGCGCCGCCTGCAGCATGCCCTGCAGCATCTCCGGCGGGATCGGGCGGCCGGAGGCCGCGCCCCCGCCGGGCGACGCGGCGCCGGGCGCGGGCTCGCCGAGGCGCGCGACAGGGGGCGGCATCGCGGGAACGGCCGGAGCGCCCATGGGCGCGGCGGGCACTGATTCGGTGTAGCGGCCCATGCTCACGCCGACGACGACGCCGAAGACCAGGAGCAGCACACCACCCACCGCGAGCGTCGCGGGGCTCCGCGTCCACGGCGGCGCGGCGGGCGCCCGTTCGGAAGCGCCGCGCCGTGCGGACTCGGGGGAAGCGCCCAGGGCATCGAGGGCGCGCAGCGCCTCCGCGGCGCGCGCCTCGTAGGTCGCGCGAAGCGCCTGGTAGTCGTCGTCGGCGAGATGCCCGGCCTGGTGGTCGAAGTCCAGCTCGCGGAGCGCACGGTACACCGTGGCCCGCTCCTCGCCGAGCTCGAGGCGCCGGTCCGCCCCCGCCGCCGCGGCTGGCGCCCGCTCCGCGCCCCGCGAGCGAAGCAGCGGCCACAGCACCAGCAGCGCAACCGGCGCCGCCAGAGTCAAGATCGCGATGAGCTGACCGCTGCTCACGGCCCGCCTTCGGCCATGTCCCGGCGGATGCGCTCGCGGGTGGCTTCGTCCACCGCGGGGGCTGGCGCGGCGGCGCGCCGGTCGGCGGTGGCCCGGGTCCAGCGGCGGACCGCGACGACCACGACCACGAGACCGAGCGCGAGCGCCACGTACGGCACCACCCATACGAGCAGGGTGAAGCCGCGACGCGGCGGCGCGAGCAGGATCCAGTCGCCGTAGCGCGCCACGAAGTAGGCGGTGACCTGCTCCGGCGTGTCGCCCGCGGCGAGCCGCTCGCGAATGATGTCGCGCATCTGGTGCGCCGTCTCCGACGGCGAGTCCGCCACGGACAGGCTCTGGCACACCACGCAGCGGAGCTGGGTGGCGATCGCGTGCACGGTCTGCTCGTCCACCGGCGCCGCCGCGAGGACGAGCAGGGGGCCGAGGACGCCGACGGCGATCGCGAGGGCGAGGACGCGGGGGGGGCGCCTCATGAGGGCTCGGCGAGGAGCCGCTCGACGTGGCCGCGGAGCGCCTCCCCGTCCACCGCTCCCACCTTCCGCTCCCGGATGCGGCCCTTCTTGTCGATGAGGAAGGTCTCGGGCACCCCGTAGACCCCGTAGTTCACCGCGACCTTGCCGCCGACGTCCATGGCGTTGGGGAAGGTGAAGCCGAACTGCTCCATGAACTTCCGCGCGGCGTCGTCCTTGTCCTGCACGTTGATGCCGACCATGGCGACGCCGCGGTGCTCGTAGTCGCGCCACACGTCCTGGAGCACCGGCGCCTCCTCGTAGCAGGCGGGGATGCACCACGAGGCCCAGAAGTTGACCACGACCACGCGGCCCCGAAGTCCGTCCAGCGACACCGGCGCGCCGGCGAACGTGCTGAGGGTGAACGGAGCCGCGGCCTTGCCGACCAGCGGCGACTTCACCTCTCCCCGCGGATCCGTCCAGAACCCGTAGGCGAGGAGCGCGATCACGGGCAGTACCGCGAGCGGAATCGCCCAGCGGAGTCGGCTCATGCGGGTCTGCGGCGATCGGGGAGCACCGCGAGCACGGTGCCGAGGGTCAGCACGAGCCCTCCCAGCCAGAGCCACGACACCATGCGGTTGACCTGCACCTTGATGGTGGCGTGCGAGCCGTCGCGGGCGAAGTCGCCCAGCACCAAGTAGACATCTTCGAGGAAGCCGAGGCGGTAGTCGACGTAGGCGATCGGCGTCTGCTCCTGGGGGTAGAACTTCTTCGCCGGCTGGAGCACGTCGACCGGCCGCGCGCCGTGGGTGACGCTGAACGTGCCCGTGACCTTGGCGTGATTCGACTCCTCACTGGCATCGAGGCCGTCGAAGCGCACCCGATAGCCGCCGAGCTCGATCGCCTCGCCCTTCGCGAGCGTGGCCTCGGTCTGCAGCGACCAGGCCTGCGAGCCGGCGACGCCGAGGGCGACGACGAGGATGCCGAGGTGCACCACGAAGCCGCCGTAACGCCGGTTCTGGCGTAGGAGCAGCCCGATGGTGGCGGCACGCCAGCCGTCGCCGGTGCGCCGGCGCGCCCGCGCGGCCCGCCAGAAGTCGAGCACCATGGTCCCGGCGACGAAGACCACCAGCCCGGCGGCCAGGAGCACCAGCGCGTTGCCGACCCCGATCATGCGCAGCAGGGCGGCCGCGACCACCCCGGCGAGCACCGGCTTGAGGAAGTTCCGCCGCAGGCTCTCGATCGAGGCCCGCCGCCACGCGATGAGCGGGCCCACCCCCATCAGGAAGAGGAGGCCCAGGAAGAGCGGGATGTTGATGGCGTTGAAGTACGGGCCCCCCACGCTGACCTTCTCCTGCCACACCGCCTCGTAGAGGAGCGGGAAGATCGTGCCGAAGAACACCGCGAAGCTCGCGGCGACGAGAAAGACGTTGTTCAGGAGGAATACGGACTCGCGCGACACGATGGAGTCGAGCTCACCCTGTCCCTTGAGACGGTCCAGGCGCCACGCGAGCAGCGAGAAGGCGGTGAGGAGCACGAGGGCAAGGAAGGTCAGGAAGAACACGCCGATCGAGCCCTGGGTGAACGCGTGCACCGAGCCGATGATCCCGGAGCGCGTGAGGAAGGTGCCGAAGAGGGTGAGCCCGAACGTGAGAATGATGAGGGTGAGGTTCCAGAGCTTGAGCATGCGCCGCCGCTCCTGGATCATCACCGAGTGCAGGAACGCGGTGCCGGTGAGCCACGGCATGAACGCGGCATTCTCCACCGGATCCCACGCCCAGTAGCCGCCCCAGCCGAGGACGTGATAGCTCCACCAGCCGCCGATCAGCAGGCCGAGCGAGAGGAAGTACCAGGCGATGATGGTCCAGCGCCGCGTGATCGTGATCCACTCTTCGCCGGTGCGGCCGAGCGCGAGCGCGGCCATGGCGAACGCGAAGGGCACGGTGAAGCCGGTGAAGCCGAGGTAGAGCGCCACCGGGTGGGTGATCATGCCCGAGTCCTCGAGCAGTGGATTCAGCCCCCGGCCGTCCGGCGGCACCGGCGACAGGCGCTCGAAGGGCGGCGCCGGCACCGTCATCACGAGAAGGAAGAAGGCGAGGATCGCGAGCAGGACGGTGAGCACCCAGGGATAGAGCTCGGGCTGGCGGCGGCGGTAGCGGGTGACCACGATGAGCGTGTAGAGGCCGAGCAGCCAGGCCCAGAGGATGATCGAGCCTTCGAGCGCGCCCCACAGGGCGGTGATGCGGTAGTAGAACGGCGTGCCGCGATTGGTATTGGCCGCCACGTAGCGGATCGAGAAGTCGAAGGTCAGGAACGCGTGGACGAGCACGAGCATGCAGCCGGTGATGAGCGCCCACACCCCCACTGCGGCGCGCTCGGCGGAGGCGAGCAGCGCAGGCCGGCCGGCACGCGCGGCGGTGACCGCGGCGGCGCCGCCCCAGAGCGCGAGCGCCAGCGCCACGACGGTGAGGGCGTAGCCGATCTCGGGCGCGCCGATGAGGAGCGTCATCGCGGCTCCTGGGGGGCGCGGAGTGTTTTCAGCAGCTCCTTGTAGCCGGCCTGGGAGGGATCGTGCGGCGCCTTGTACTCCTCGGAGTGCTTGGCGAGGATGGTGGTGGCCTTGAAGTAGCCATCGCCGCTCCAGCCGCCCTCGACCACGGCGCCGCGTCCCTCGGCGAAGAGATCGGGCGGGGTGCCCTTGTGTCGCACCGGCACGGTGGCCTTCCCGTCGGACAGCGTGAAGCGCAGATCCAGCGTGCGCGGCTCCCACACGAGGCTGCCCGGCTGCACCATGCCGCCCAGCCGATACGTCTTCCCCGGGGCCGGCGCGGCGAGCAGCTCCGCCGGTGTCACAAAATAGACCACGGACTGGCTGACGCCGGCATAGACCAGATAGACGAGCGCGGCCAGGATGACGGCGCCCCCGACGAGGAACTTCGCGCGGCGCTTCATGCCATCCGCCGGCCGGGCCGGCGCGCGACGACGTCGCGCGCACGCCGCAGGAGGTGGCGCCAGTACCCGAGCAGCGCGGCGGCGGCGAGGCCGTACGCGGCCAGCACGTATCCCCAGTGGTCAGGCATCACTTTATCGGGCACGGACGGCTCCCTGGAGAGCGGCGTCTTCCAGCCGGGCGATCTCGACACGGCGGGCGAGGAAGTACGCGAAGAGAAGCGTGAAGGCGACCCAGTTCGCGAGCAGCGCGAGGGCGATGGGCGCGGCGATGGGCGAGGGCTCGGGGCCGAGGATGGTCGACGGCTGATGCAGGGCGCGCCACCACTTCACCGAGAAGTGGACGATGGGGATATTGGCGGCGCCCACGATACCCACCACCGCCGCGAAGCGGCCGCGGCGCTCCGGCTCCTCGACCATCGCGCGCAGGAGGAGGTAGCCCACGTAGACGAGGAACAGGATCGCCGTCGAGGTGAGCCGGGCGTCCCACGTCCACCAGGTGCCCCAGGTCGGCCTGCCCCAGATCGAACCTGACGCGATCGTGATGCCGGTGAAGAGGACGCCGAGCTCCGCGGCGGCGGCGGCGAGCCGGTCCCAGCCCATCCGGGCGCTCGCGAGGTAGCCGATGCTGCCGATCAGGACGAGACCGAAGGCGAGGTAGGCGGTGAGCACCGCCGGCACGTGCACGTACATGATCCGCTGGACATTGCCCTGCACGGCCTCGCGCGGGGCATAGCCGAAGGCCATGCCGAGCCCGGCGAGCAGGGCGAGGAGCGCCAGCCAGCCGAGGGCCCGAACGACGGGGCGGTAGGACATCAGGCCTCCAGCACGAACTCGAAGGTGAGGACCCCGATCACGAGGTACACGAGATCGGCGGCGGCAAGCAGCTGAAGCCATGCGCGCGCGTCGGCAAGCGGCTGACCGGCGAGCGCGACCTGGGTGGCGCTCACGGTGGCCAGGAGCACCGGCACCTGGACGGGCAGGAGCAGGACCGGGAAGAGCAGCTCGCGCGCCCGGACTTGCGCGGTGACGGCGGCGAACAGGGTCCCCACCGCGGCGAGGCCCAGCGTGCCCAGTGGCAGCACCACGGCGAGGCCCGGCAGCGCCCGGGTGAGATCCACGTCGAAGAAGAGGCCGAACAGGACGAGGATCACCAGCTCCACCGCGCTCATCACGCAGAGGTTGGCCACCAGCTTGCCGAGGTAGATGGCGGACTTGTCGCCCGGGGTGAGGAGCAGTCCCTCCCAGCAGTCGTTGTCGCGCTCGGCGAGGAAGCTCCGTCCTAATCCGAGCAGCCCGGCGAGGACGAAGCCCAGCCAGAGGAGCCCGGGCAGGACCGATTCGACCTGCGCGCGATCCGGCCCCAGCGAGAACTGGAAGAGGAAGAGCAGGAGCAAGCCGAAGAAGAGGAGCGCATTCAGACTCTCCTTCGTGCGCCGCTCGACGAGGAGATCTTTCCAGAGCACGATGCCCACGCGGCGCGCGTACCCGCTCATCGCTCGGCCTCGATCAGGTCATCGTAGAGCCGGTGCAGCGCGTCGCGCTCCAGGCCCGCGGCGGCCCGGTCCAGGGCGATGCGGCCGCCCAGGAGAATCGCCGCCCGATCGGCCACGGCGAGGGCGCTCGCGAAGCCATGGGTGGCGAGGACGATCGCGCCGCCGCCGGCCTTGAAGGCGAGGAGGAACTCGCCCAGCCACTTCTGGCCCCGGCGGTCGAGCCCATTGAAGGGCTCGTCGAGGAGCAGCAGGCGCGGCCGTCCCAGGGTCACGCGCGCGAGGCCCAGCCGCCGCTTCATGCCCGCGGAAAACGTCCGGGCGCGCTCGTCGGCCACCGTGTCCAGCTCCACCGCCTGCAGCCGCTCGTGCAGGCGCGCGGGGCTCGCGTCGAGCCCGCCCATCGCCGCCCAGAAGCGGAGGTTCTCCAGCGCGGTGAGGTCTTCGTAGACGTGGGAGCCGTGAGCGACCATGCCGATGCGGGCGCGCACCGCGTCGGGCTCGCGCACCGCATCCACGCCGTCGATGCGAAGCGTCCCCGCGCTCGGCCGCGCCAGCGTGGCCAGGATACGGAGCAGCGTGGTCTTGCCCGTCCCGTTCGGCCCGAGCACGGCCAGGCATTGCCCGGCCGGCACGTCTAGCGTGACATCCTCGAGCACCAGGGTCGCTCCGAAAGTTTTGCGAAGGCCGGCGGCGGCGATCATGGCGACGCCATCACTGCCGGGCCATTATCGGGCTCGGCCGGCGACAGCACGAGGGGGGAGACGGCAGGCCGTCTCCCCCCGTAACGGCTGATGCAGTCGTGGTCAGCGTGTGAGCGCCATGGCGCGCAGCCGCGCGACGCGCTCCTCCGTGGACGGGTGCGTGGAAAAGAGGCTACGCAGCATGCTACCGCTCAGCGGATTCACGATGAAGAGATGCGCGGTGGCCGGCGTGGCCTCCATCGGGAGCGCCTTGGACGCCTGGTCGAGCTTCTCCAGCGCCGTGGCCAAGCCCCAGGGCTTCCCGGCGATGCGGGCCCCGGTGGCGTCCGCGTGGAACTCTCGGGCGCGCGAGATCGCCAGCTGCACCAGCATGGCGGCGATGGGGGCGAGGATCGCGAGCGCGAGGGCGCCGAATACGCCCCCGCCGTGTCCCTCCTCGTCGCTGTCCCGGCGCGATCCGCCGAAGATCGCGGCGAACTGCGCCATGTGGGCGAGGTACGTGATCGCGCCGGCCAGAGTGGCCGCAATGGTCATGATCAGCGTATCGCGGTTCTTCACGTGCGACAGCTCATGCGCGACCACGCCCTCGAGCTCCTCGCGGTTGAGGATGCGCATGATCCCTTCGGTGACCGCAACCGCCGCATGCTCGGGATTGCGCCCGGTGGCGAAGGCGTTCGGGGTCTCCGTGGGGAGGATGTAGACCTTGGGCATCGGGATCTGGGCGCGTGTGGCCAGGCCCCGAACCATGGCATGGAGCTCCGGCGCCGCCGCCTCGTCCACGGGCTGGGCCCGGTACATGGCCAGGACCATCTTGTCGGAGAACCAGTAGGCGACGAAGTTCATGACCAGGGCCATGACCAGGGCGATCAGCATGCCCTGCTGACCCCCGATGGCCTGGCCCACGAAGACCACGAGGCAGGTCAGAACGGCGAGAAGAAATCCGGTTTTAAGCACATTTCCCATGTGGGTGGGTCCTCCCGGAGGAATGCTAGCAGCGCCCCTCAGGGCCGTCAAGTTGGGTGGCCCGGCGGGGGGTTTTGGGTTGACAGCCCTAGTCGGCGTGTCTATACTGGCCCGGTTGTTGAAAAGCGCCTTGTTTCTTGAATCTTTAACCGAGGTTGTCGACATGATCGTCCGGGTCTCCGAGATTCCCGACGAGGGTCTCCGGATCGAGGGACCGGACTCCCTGGGCCAGCCGTTCGCGGACCCCGCCTGGACCCTGTCCGACGTGGACCTGCTGGTCGAAAGGGAGGGGGATGCGGTCTTCGTCCGGGGTAGGCTGGGGGCGCGAGTGCCGCAAGTGTGCGGCCGGTGCCTCGAGCCGTTCGTGACCGTGGTGGCGCCGGAGGTCGAGACGCGCTTTCTCCCGGCCCCGTCTGGCCGGGCCGAGGAGCGCGAACTCGGCTCCGACGAACTCGAGACCGACGTGTACCAGAACGACCAGCTGGACCTGGGAGCCTTGGTGGAGACGGAGACGAGCCTGGCGCTGCCGATGAAGCCGCTCTGCCGCGAGGATTGCCGGGGACTCTGCCCGGTATGCGGCGGCAACCGAAACGCCACGGCCTGCGGCTGCCCCGAACGCGGGACCGATGCGCGCTGGGCGCCGTTGAAGGGCCTGGCGGACCGACTCACACGATAGGAGCCCACGCCGATGCCGCTGCCCAAACGACGCCATTCCCGGACCCGCGGCCGTAAGCGCCGCACGCACTACAAGATGGCCACCCCCACGCGGTCCATCTGCCCCCAGTGCCGGGAGACGAAGCTGCCGCACCAGATCTGCCCGCACTGCGGCTTCTACAAGGGGCGCGAGGTCCTGACCGTCGAGGGCGAGTAGCGCCGGCATTCTCCTGCTCCCATGAAGATCGCGCTCGATGCGATGGGGGGCGACTTCGGTCCCGCGGTGGTGGTGGAGGGCGCCGTCGTCGCGGCTCGCGAGTATGGGATCCCCTCGGTCCTGGTCGGCGACAAGGCGGCCATCGAGCGCGAGATCCTCCGCCTGAAGGCCCAGGACCTTCCCCTGTCCATTCGCCACGCCACCCAGGTCGTGGGGATGGCGGAGGCGCCCTCCCAGGCGCTGCGCCGCAAGCGCGACTCCTCGCTGCGCGTGGCCGCCGACCTCGTGAAGGACGGCGAGTGCCAGGCGCTGGTCTCCGCCGGCAACACGGGGGCCGCGATGGCCATCGGCATGTTCGTGCTCGGGCTGCTTCCCGGCGTCGAGCGGCCCGCCATCGCCACCGCGCTCCCGAGCCTGGCGGGCTTCACCGTGCTCATCGATGCCGGGGCCAACATCGATCCCAAGCCGCGCCACCTGTTTCAGTTCGCGGTGATGGGTCATGTCTACTCGCGGGACATCATCGGCAAGGACAATCCCCGCGTGGGCCTGCTCTCCGTGGGCGAGGAGGAGGGGAAGGGCAACGAGCTCGTCAAGGACACCTTCGAGAGTCTTCGGGGCTCGTCTCTCAACTTCGTGGGCAACATCGAGGGACGCGACATCTACAACGGCCGCTGCGACGTCGTGGTCACCGACGGCTTCACCGGCAACGTGTGCCTGAAAGTGTCCGAGAGCCTCGCCGAGATGCTCACCTCCATGATCCGCGAGGAGCTCACGCGCGACGTCTTGTCGAAGGCGGGCGCGGTGCTGGCCCAGCGCGCGTTCGCGCGAATGAAGCGGCGGGTGGACTACACCGAGATGGGCGGGGCCCCGCTCCTCGGCATCAACGGCGCCTCCATCATCTGCCATGGGGCCTCGCCGGTAAAGGCGATCAAGAACGCGCTCCGCGTGGCCACCGAATGGGTGCGCAACAACGTGAACGACCACATCAAGACCGCGCTCGAGGCCGAATCGGTGCTCGCCGAGGGGCGCGAGGGAGGACGCGAATGAAGCGCGCCAAGATCGTGGGTGTGGGCGCCTACGCTCCCCAGCGGGTCCTCACCAACGCCGAGCTCGAGAAGATGGTGGAGACCTCGGACGAGTGGATCGTCCAGCGCACCGGCATCCGCGAGCGGCGCATCGCCGCCGACAACGAGGCGACCTCCGACCTCGCCCTCCGCGCGGCCCAGCAGGCGATGGAGCGGGCGGGGGTGGAGCCCGGCGAGATCGACTTCATCGTCGTCGGCACCACCACCGGGGACATGGCGTTTCCCACGACCGCCAACCTCGTCCAGCATCGCCTGGGCTGCCGCAATGCCGGCTCCATGGACCTCTACGCCGCCTGCGCAGGATCGGTGTACAGCCTCTCGGTGGGCGCTCAGTACGTCCAGACCGGCAAGTACCGGACGGTCCTCTGCGTGGGCGCCGAGTGCCTCTCCCGTATCACCGACTACACCGATCGCGGCACGTGCATCCTTCTCGCCGACGCGGCGGGGGCCGTGGTGCTCCGCGCCGCGGAGGACGAGACCGGCATCATCGACACCGACCTCTACTCCGACGGCCGCTACTGGGAGCTGCTCTATCAGCCCGGCGGCGGCGCGCGGAACCCCGCGACCCACGAGACCGTGGACAAGCGGATGCACTACGCCAAGATGAAGGGCAACGAGGTGTTCAAGGTCGCGGTGCGCATGTTCGGCGAGGCGGCCGAGCGCATCCTCACCCGCAACGGGTTCACCGCCGAGGATCTCGACCTCTTCATTCCCCATCAGGCCAATCTCCGCATCATCGAGGCGGCGGTGAAGCGCCTCAAGGTGCCGATGGAGAAGGTGGTCATCAACGTGGACCGCTACGGCAACACCGGCGCGGCCTCGGTGTACGTGGCGATGGAGGAGGCCTGGTCGGCCAAGCGGCTCAACGCCGGCGACCTCGTGCTCCTCGCCGCGTTCGGCGGCGGCTTCACGTGGGGCGCCGCCCTCGTGCGCTGGTAAGCCGCCGGTGACCACGGTCTTCCTGTTCCCCGGCCAAGGGTCGCAGTCCGTCGGCATGGGCAAGGACCTTGCCGCGGCGTCGCCCGCCGCCGCCCGCGTGTGGGCGGAAGCGGACGCCACCCTCGGCTTACCGCTCTCCCGCCTCTGCTTCGAGGGGCCCGAGGCCGACCTCGCCCTCACCGCGAACACGCAGCCCGCGGTGCTCACCGCCAGCGTCGCTGCGGCGACCGCGCTTGCCGAACGTGGGATCACGCCCGCCCTTGCCGCGGGCCACAGCCTCGGCGAGTACTCGGCCCTCGTCGCGGCGGGGGCGCTCGCCTTCGCCGACGCGGTGCGTCTGGTCCGCCGGCGCGGCGAGTTCATGCAGGAGGCGGTGCCGGTGGGGACGGGCGCGATGGCCGCGCTCCTCGGGATGGAGCTGGAGGGCGCCGAGGAGGCCTGCGCGCAGGCGGCGCAGGGCGAGGTCGTGGGCGTGGCCAACATCAACTCGCCGGGCCAGATCGTCATCGCCGGCCACCGCGGGGCGGTCGAGCGCGCGGTGAAGCTCGCGGCGGAGCGCGGGGGCAAGAAGAGCATGCTGCTGCCGGTGAGCGCGCCCTTTCACTGCGCCCTCATGAAGCCGGCCGCCGACCGCCTCGCCGCCGCGCTCGAGCGCGTGACGGTCACGCCGCCGCGTATCCCGGTGGTGCGCAACGTCGACGCCGGGCTCACCACCACCGCGGAGGAGGTCAAGCCCTTCCTCGTGCGGCAGGTGGCAAGCCCCGTGCGCTGGACGGACTGTCTCGCCCGGCTCGCCCGCGAGGGCGGAGACGTGTGGCTGGAGGTCGGACCCGGGCGTGTGCTTGCCGGCCTGCTCAAGCGCACCCTCGACGGCGCCCGCGGGCACAACGTGGAGGATGCGGCGTCCCTGGATGAGGCGGTTGCCGCCCTCGCCGGGTCCGGCGCGGCATGAGCGAGGCCAAGCCCCTCGCCGGGAAGGTGGCGCTGATCACCGGCGGGACGCGCGGAATTGGGCTGGCGGTGGCCCGCTCGCTGGCAGATGACGGGGCTTCCGTGGTAGTCTCTGGCCGCGATCCGGGCCGGCTCGAGAGTGCGGCGAAAGAGCTGGAAGGATTGGGCGCAAGCGCGCTCGCGGTGGCAGCCGATGCGGCCAAACGCGAGGACGCGGATCGGCTCGTCGAGGCGGCGAAGGAGCGCTTCGGGCGCATCGACGTCCTCGTGAACAACGCGGGCATCACGCGGGATCAGCTGCTCGTCCGAATGAAGGACGACGACTGGGACGAGGTGCTCGACACGAACTTGCGCGGCGTGTTCCTCATGACGCGGGCGGCGGGGAAGGTGATGATGCGGCAGAAGAGCGGGCGCATCGTCAACATCTCCTCGACGGCGGGGGCGATGGGGAACCCGGGGCAGGTGAATTACTCGGCGGCGAAGGCGGGCGTGATCGGGCTCACCAAGGCGGCGGCGCGCGAGCTGGCGCACTGGAACATCCTGGTGAACGCGGTGGCGCCGGGGCTCATCGAGACGGACATGGCGGCGGCGATTCCCGCCGAGGCCCGCGAGGCCCTGATGCAGCAGGTCCCGCTCAAGCGGATCGGGACGGCGAAGGAAGTGGCCGAGGTCGTGCGGTTCCTGGCCGGCGAGGGCGGCGGGTACATCACCGGCCAGGTGATCCACGTCAACGGCGGACTGTACATGTGAGGACGGCCGGCAGTGGGACCGGAGCATTCGGGCGGGACGGAGACGCACACCAGCGTGCGATGAGGAGGTGTTGATGACCAAGCCAGTAGACGAGCGGGTGAAGGAGATCATCTGCGACAACCTCGGGGTGCGCCCCGACGAGGTCGTCCCGGAAGCGAAGTTCATCGAGGATCTCAACGCGGACTCGCTCGACACCGTCGAGCTCGTCATGGCCTTCGAGGAGGAGTTCGGCCTCGAGATCCCCGACGAGGACGCGGAGAAGATCACCACCGTCGGCGACGCCATCCGCTACATCAAGGAAAAGGTCTAAGCGTCACGCCGTGAGCGCCGTGGAGAGGACGCGGGTCGTCATCACCGGGCTGGGGGCGGTGACACCCGTCGGCAACACCGCGGAGGAGTTCTGGGCCTCGCTCACCCAGGGCAAATCCGGGATCGGGCCGATCACCCGCTTCGACTCCGAGGGCTTCCCCACGCGGATCGCCGGCGAGGTGAAGGGCTTCGACGCGCTCAAGTACGTCGACAAGAAGGACGAGCGCAAGCTGGACCTCTACCTGAAGTACGCCGTGGCCTGCGCGGTGATGGCGGTGGAGGACGCCGGGCTCGACCCCGCGAAGGAGGACGGCGATCGCTTCGGCGTCCTCGTGGGCTCGGGCATCGGAGGCATCAGCACCCTGCTCGAATCCCACAAGGTGCTCCTCGACAAGGGGCCGGACCGGGTGTCGCCGTTCTTCATTCCCATGCTCATCATCAACATGGCCTCGGGGCTCATTTCCATGCGCTTCGGCGCGCGGGGCCCGAATTCCTCCGTGGTCACCGCCTGCGCCACCGGCAATCACGCGATCGGCGACGCCACGCGCATCATTCAACGTGGAGACGCGGACGTCATGATCGCGGGCGGAGCCGAGGCGATCATCATTCCCCTCACCATTGCGGGCTTCTGCCAGATGAAGGCGATGTCCACCCGGAACGAAGAGCCCACCAAGGCGTCACGGCCCTTCGACGCCGAGCGCGACGGCTTCGTGTGCGGTGAGGGCGGCGGCCTCGTGATCCTGGAGTCGCTCGAGCACGCCCGGCGCCGCGACGCGCGCATCTATGCGGAGGTGGTGGGCTACGGCATGACGGGCGACGCGCATCACATGACCGCGCCCGACCCCGAGGGTGACGGCGCCGCCCGCGCGATGGCGGCCGCGCTGCGGGACGGCGGGCTCGAGCCGTCCGCGGTGGGCTACATCAACGCCCACGGCACGTCCACGCCGTACAATGACAAGTTCGAGACTCTCGCGATCAAGCGCGTGTTCGGTGAGCACGCCAAGCGGGTGCCGGTGTCGTCCACCAAGTCCATGACCGGGCACCTCCTCGGCGCGGCGGGCGGCATCGAGGCGATCGCCACCACGCTGGCCATCCACCACGGGGTCTTGCCTCCCACCATCAACTACGAGAAGCCGGATCCGGACTGCGATCTCGACTATGTGCCCAATCAGGCGCGCAAGCAGGACGTCGAGGTCGCGCTCAGCAATGCGTTCGGCTTCGGCGGCACCAACGCGACGCTCGCCTTCCGGAAATACCGCGGCTAGGTGACCGGCACGGCGGACGGGCTCGCCGCCCTCGAGTCGCGGATCGGCCACGCCTTCCGCGACCGCACGCGGCTCCTCGAAGCGTTGACCCACCGCTCGTTCGCCCACGAGCATCCCGGCGCGCGCGACAACGAGGCGCTGGCCTTCCTCGGTGACGCCGTCCTCGCCCTCGTGGTCGCCGAGCAGCTCTGCGCCGCCGCTCCCGAGGCCCCCGTCGGCGTGCTCACGCCGCGCCGCGCCGCCCTCGTCTCGGGCCCGAGCCTCGCGCGATGGTCGGAGGCGCTGGGGCTCGGCGGCCAGCTCCGGCTCGGGCGCGGGGAGCAGCAGACAGGCGGAGGGGGGAAGGAATCGGTGCTCGCCACCGCGTTCGAGGCGCTCCTCGGCGCGGTCTATCTCGAGGCGGGCCTTGCCGGCGCGCGCCGCATGGTCGCCTCGGTGGCGCTGTGGTAGCGTGAAAGCGATGCCGCGCTGGCCCTTCACGCGAAGCGGGCGGCGGCCGCTCCCGGCGGCGCCGTCCGAGGGACTCCTGGTGCTGCAGGATCTCGCCCGCCGCAACGTGGAGGACGTGCTCGCGATCAGCGAGCAAGGGGCCCGCGGCAACGCCTTCATCTTCGGCGGCGAGCTGCGCATGGAGCCGGGCCGTGCGTGCGATCTCCTCCAGAGCCGCCTCCGCCCGCATGGGTACGCCCCGTTCATCAACCGTGAAAACGGGCACACCTGGATTCAGCTGCTGCCGCTGGGCGACGTGGGCGAGCACGCGCGCCCGGGGGTCAACCTCACGCTGTTCGTCCTGACCCTGCTCTCCACGCTGGCGGCGGGCTCGATGGTGGCCGGGTCCTTTCCCTGGGTGACCTTCGATCCCGTCGTGGAGCCCGCGCGCCTCCTCGATGGCCTGCCCTTCGCGCTCACGCTGCTCGCCATCCTGGGGACCCACGAGTTCGGCCACTATTTCACCGCGCGCGCCTACGGGGCCTCGGTGAGCCTGCCCTACTTCATCCCGGCGCCGCCGCCTCTGTTCCTCTTCGGGACCCTGGGCGCGGTGATCCGCATGCGCTCACCCGCGCGCGACCGCAACTCGCTGTTCGACATCGCCGCGGCGGGGCCGCTCGCCGGCCTGGTCATCGCGCTCCCCGCGCTGTGGCTGGGGCTCTCGTGGTCGCACGTCGCCGCGGTTCCCGAGGGCGGCACGATGGCGTTCGGCGACTCCCTCATCATGCGGCTCATGACCTGGCTCGTGTTCGGTCGGATTCCGGATGGCATGGACGTATTCGTGCATCCAGTCGCCCTCGCCGGCTGGGTGGGCCTCTTCGTCACCGCGCTCAACCTCTTTCCGGTAGGGCAGCTCGACGGCGGGCGCATCGTTTACGCGCTGTTCGGGCCGCAGCACCGTAAGGTGTCGCTGGCCACCTTCGTGGCCCTGATCGCGCTGGGCGTCATCTCGGGGTCGCTCAACTGGATCGTGTTCGCGGGATTGATCGCCATCCTCATCGGGTTCCATCACAGCCCGCCCCTCGACGACGTCACCCCGCTGTCGCCGGGACGCTATGCGGTCGGCGTGCTGTGTCTCGTCCTGCTCGTGCTGCTGGTCCCGCCCGTTCCCTTCACCTTCACCTAACCTCCTGGGCCGCTGTCGGCATCCGGCGCCGCTGTTGTATGCTCGGAGCGCGCCCTGCCGGGCTCCGAGGAGGCTTCGATGAGTCAGTCCCCGCGCTCGCTGACCGTGAACGGCCGGACCTACGCGTGGCCCCGCCGCCCTCTGGTGGTGGTCTGCGTGGACGGGTGCGAGCCCGACTACCTCGCGCGCGCCGCGGCGGCGGGCGTCACGCCCTGGCTCACCGCGGCACGCGCCAGGGGAACGGACCGAATCGCCGACTGCGTCATTCCGAGCTTCACCAATCCCAACAACCTCTCCATCGTGACGGGCGCGCCCCCGTCCGTGCACGGGATCTGCGGCAACTACTTCTGGGATGCGGATGCCGGGGTCGAGGTGATGATGAACGACCCCAAGTATCTGCGCGCCGACTCCATTCTCGCGGCCTTCTCCCAGGCCGGCGCCGCCGTGGCAGTGGTCACCGCGAAGGACAAGCTGCGCCGCCTGCTCGGCGAGGGCCTGCGCCTCGGGCCCGAGCGCGCTGCGGCGTGCTTCTCGTCCGAGCGCGCGGCGGAGACGACGCGCGCCGAGCACGGCCTCGACGACGCGGCGACGTGGCTCGGGCGGCCGGTGCCCTCGGTGTACAGCGCGGCGCTGTCCGAGTTCGTGTTCGCCGCGGGTGTCAAGCTCATGGAGACCCGGCGGCCCGACCTCGTCTATCTCTCCACCACCGACTACGTGCAGCACAAGCACGCGCCGGGGACGCCGGAGGCCAACGCGTTCTACCAGATGATGGACGGCTATCTCGCGCGTCTCGATGCCCTCGGCGCCACCGTGGCCCTGACCGCCGACCACGGGATGAACGGGAAGACCGACGCGGCGGGCCGTCCGCAGGTGATCTACCTTCAGGACGTCCTTGACGGGTGGATCGGCGCGGGGCGCGCCCGCGTGATCCTGCCCATCACCGATCCCTACGTGGTCCACCACGGCGCCCTGGGCTCCTTCGCTACCGTGCATCTGCCCGGCGGGGTCGATGCGGGGGCCATGGTGACGCGGATCGGCGGGGTCGCCGGCATGGAGGTGGTGCTCGATCGCGACGAGGCGTGCCGACGCTTCGAGCTCCCGAAGGACCGGATGGGCGACGTGGTCGCGGTGTCGCGGAAGGACTGGGTGATCGGCACCGCCGAGGCGAAGCACGACCTCTCGGGGCTGGATGCGCCGCTCCGCTCCCATGGCGGCCTCAGCGAGCAGCGAGTCCCGCTGATCGTGAGCCGGCCCGCGCCGGGGCTGGCCCCCGGCACGCGGCTCCGGAACTTCGACATCTACGACGTCGCGCTCAACCACGCCGCCTGAGGAGCCGCCATGGCCGACGTTCGCCGCGAGAGCATGCGCATCGCGGGGGAGCACGTGGGCTCGGGCGAGCGCGTGATCGAGGTCAAGAACCCATGGAACGACGCGCTCGTCGGCACCGTGCCCAAGGGGACGGTCGCCGAGGTGCGGCGCGCCTTCGCGGCGGCCCGGGCCTTCCGCTCGCCGCTGTCCCGTCACGAGCGCTCCCTGATCCTCAGCCGCACCGCGGAGCGCCTGGCCTCCCGGCGTGAGGAGATCGCCGACCTCATCACCGCGGAGTCCGGCCTCTGCAAGAAAGACACGCTCTACGAGGTCGGCCGCGCTTGCGACGTCTTCACGTTCGCGTCCCATGCCGCCCTGGTCGACGACAGCCAGACCTTTTCCTGCGACATCAGCGCCCAGGGTCGGCGCCGGCGCATTCACACGCAACGCGAGCCCCTCCGGGCGATCAGCGCGATCACGCCCTTCAACCACCCGCTGAACCAGGTCGCCCACAAGGTGGCGCCGTCCATCGCCACCAACAACCGCATGGTGCTGAAGCCCTCGGAGAAGACGCCGCTCACCGCGCTGCTCCTGACCGACATCCTCTATGAGGTGGGACTGCCGCCGGCCGTGCTGTCCGTCGTGACCGGCGACCCGCGCGAGATCGCCAACGAGCTCATCACCAACCCGGATGCCGAGCTGATCACCTTTACCGGCGGGGTGGAAGTGGGCAAGTACATCGCCGCCCGGATGGGATATCGCCGCGCCGTGCTCGAGCTGGGCGGCAACGATCCCCTCATCGTAATGGAGGATGCCGATCTCCAAGAGGCGTCGTCCTTGGCGGTGTCGGGCGCGTACAAGAACTCCGGCCAGCGCTGCACCGCGGTGAAGCGCATCCTCGTCCAGGAGTCGGTGGCGGCGCGCTTCGTGGACCTCCTCGTCGAGAAGACGCGGCTCGTCAGGTACGGTGACCCCATGGACCCCACGGTGGACATGGGCACGGTGATCGACGAGGCGGCGGCCATCCGCTTCCAGGGCCTGGTGGACGACGCGATCGGGCGTGGCGCGCGGCTGCTCCATGGCCACGAGCGCCGCGGGGCCCTCTACAGCCCCACCGTGGTGGACCGGGTTCCCGCCGACTGCGAGCTGGTGGCGCGCGAGACCTTCGGCCCCGTGGCCCCGGTGATCCGCTTCGGCGACGTCGAGGAGGCCATCCGCATCGCCAACTCGACGCCGTACGGGCTTTCGTCGGCGGTCTGCACGAACCGCCTCGACTGGATCACGCGCTTCGTCAACGGGCTCGAGGTCGGTACGGTGAACGTCCGCGAGGTGCCGGGCTATCGGCTCGAAAGCTCGCCCTTCGGGGGGATCAAGGACTCGGGGCTGGGCTACAAGGAGGGCGTGCTCGAGGCGATGAAGAGCTTCACCAACGTGAAGACCTACTCCTTGCCTTGGGCCTGAGCGGGGCTCCGTGACCGTCCCCCGCCACGCGCGCGCCGTCATCATCGGCGGCGGGATCATCGGCACCTCCGTCGCCTACCACCTCACGCGGCTGGGCTGGCGGGAGATCGTCCTTCTCGAGCAGGGGAGTCTTTCCGGCGGGACGACATGGCACGCCGCCGGGCTCGTGGGGCAGCTGCGCTCCACCGCGAATTTCACCCGCCTCATCCGCTACAGCGCCGAGCTCTACGAGCGCCTGGAAGCCGAGACGGGCAAGGCCACCGGCTTCCGCCGCTGCGGCAGCCTCTCCGTCGCGCGCACGGAGGAGCGGATGATCCAGCTCCGCCGTAACGCGGCGATGGCGCGCGGCTTCGGCATCGAGGCACACGAGATCGGCCTCGACGAGGCGAAGCGCCGCTATCCCATGCTGCGCACCGACGACCTGGTGGGCGCGGTGTGGATTCCCAGCGACGGCAAGGGCAACCCCGCCGACATCACCCAGGCGCTGGCCGCGGGCGCGCGCGCCGGCGGGGCCCGGGTGCTGGAGAAGGTCCGCGTGACCGGCGTCACCCTTCGCGCCGGCGCGGCGGCAGGTGTCGAGACCTCCGAGGGCGCCATTGCCACCGACATCGTGGTGAACTGCGCGGGCATCTGGGCGCGCGAGCTCGGGCGCATGAGCGGCGTCACCGTGCCGCTGCACGCCTGCGAGCACATGTACATGGTGACCGAGCCCATCGCCGGGGTCGCCGCGGATTTGCCCGTCATGCGCGACCCCGACGGACACATCTACTTCAAGGAAGAGGTGGGCGGCATCCTGATGGGCGGCTTCGATCCCTGGGCCAAGCCCTGGGGCATGCAGGGCATTCCCGCCGACTTCTCCTTCGGCACACTCCCCGAGGACTGGGACAAGTTCGAGATCCTCATGAAGAACGCCATCCAGCGCGTGCCCGCGCTGGAGACGGCCCCGGTGCGCCTGCTGATGAATGGCCCGGAGAGCTTCACGCCCGACAATTACTTCATCCTCGGCGAGGCGCCGGAGGTGCGACGCTACTTCGTGGGCGCCGGTTTCTGCTCGGGCGGAATCGCCGCGGCGGGCGGCGCCGGACGGGCCCTCGCCCAGTGGATCGTCGAAGACGCGGCGCCGATGGACCTCTCGCGCGCGGACATCCGTCGCTTCGCCCCATTCCACGCCGATCCCGGCTTTCTGCGCACGCGGGCGAGCGAGGGAGTGGGCGTGCACTACTTCATCGCCTTCCCCAATCGCGAGTGGGTGAGCGGCCGGGGGCTGCGCCGCTCGCCCCTCTACGATCGCCTCGCCGCCCGGGGCGCCTGCTTCGGCTCGAAGATGGGGTGGGAGCGGGCCAACTGGTTCGCGCCCGTCGGCGTCACGCCCGAGGCGGTCTACTCCTTCGGGCGCCAGAACTGGTTTCCGTACGCCGCGGCCGAGCACCGCGCCACGCGGGACGCGGTGGCGGTGTTCGACCAGACCTCGTTCGGCAAGCTCGTCCTGCAGGGGCGCGACGCGGAGGCGGTGCTCCAGCGCCTCTGCACCAATGACGTGGCGGTGCCGCCGGGGCGCATCCTCTACACCGGCATGCTCAACGAGCGCGGCGGGTACGAGAGCGACCTCACGGTGGCGCGGCTCGCCGACGACCACTACCAGATCCTCACCGGCGCGGCGCAGATCACGCGCGACGCCCACTGGATCCGGCGCCATATCGGCGAGGGGGAGGGGGTCACCCTCACCGACGTGAGCGGCGCCTGGGTCGTGCTCGGGCTGATGGGCCCTCGCTCGCGGGCGCTGCTCGAGGCCGTCTCCGGCGCCGCGCTGGACGGGGCCACGTGCCCCTTCGGCACGCTGACGCGCCTCGCGATCGGGGGCGCGCCGGTGCGCGCCGCCCGCATCACGTATGTCGGTGAGCTCGGCTGGGAGCTGTATGTGCCGGTGGAGTTCGCCGCCGCAGTGTACGAGGCGCTGGTGGGCGCCGGCGCGATGCACGGGCTCCGCGACGCCGGGTACTACGCGATGGACTCGCTGCGGATGGAGAAGGCCTACCGCGCCTGGGGCCACGAATTGACCAGCGACGATACGCCGCTCGAGGCCGGCCTCGCGTTCACCGTGGCATGGGACAAGCGCGGCGGCTTCATCGGACGCGAGGCGCTCCTGCGGCAGCGCGACCAGCCGCTCGGCAAGCGGCTCATCACCTTCGTGCTGGACGACCCGGACGCGCTGCCCTGGGGCGACGAGCCCATCCATCACGACGGCCGCATCGTCGGCTCCGTCACCTCCGCGGCCTACGGCCACACCATCGGCCGCGCGGTGGCGATGGGCTACGTGGAGATTCCGGGCGCCGCCGATCCACGCGTGATCGCCGACGCCAAGTTCGAGCTCGAGATCGCCGACCGGCGCTTCGCCGCGCGCGGGAGCCTCCGCGCGCCCTACGACCCCGCCGCCGCGCGCGTGAAGAGCTAGCCGCGACACTCAGAGGAGACGCCGTCCCATGATCGATCGCCGTACCGAGCCGTTCCTCCTCACCCCGGGGCCGCTCACGACCTCGATCACGACCAAGCAGGCGATGCTGCGGGACTGGGGCTCCCGCGATCCCGCCTTCATGGCGCTGAACGCGCGGGTGCGCGAGCGGCTGGTCGCCCTGGCGGGCGGGCAGGGGACGCACGTGTGCGTGCCGCTGCAGGGGAGCGGCACGTTCATCGTGGAGGCCATGCTGGCGACGCTCGTGCCGCCCGCCGGCAAGCTGCTCGTGCTCGTCAACGGCGCCTACGGCAAGCGCATGCTCCGCATGTGCCAGTACCACCGCCGCGCGTTCGTGGAGCTCGAGGTGCCGGAAGACCGCGCGGTGGATCCGGCGGCGGTCGACGCCGCCCTGGCCGCGGATTCGGCCATCACCCACGTGGCCCTCGTGCACTGCGAGACCACCTCCGGCGTGCTGAATCCCGTGGGCGAGCTCGCGGCGGTGATCGCGCGCCGCGGCCGCCGGCTGCTGCTCGACTCGATGAGCGCCTTCGGGGCGCTGCCCCTGGACGCGCGCCGCGTCCCCTTCGACGCCGTGGTCGCCTCGGCGAACAAATGTCTGGAGGGCGTGCCCGGCATGGGATTCGCCATCCTGCGGCAGACCGCGCTGGAAGCGGCCAAGGGGCAGTGCGGCTCGCTCTCCCTCGACCTCCACGATCAGTGGGTCGCGATGGAGAAGACGGGCCAGTGGCGCTTCACGCCGCCCACCCACGTGATCGCCGCGCTCGACCAGGCCCTCGCCGAGCATGCCGCCGAGGGCGGCGTGGAAGGTCGCGGGGCGCGCTATGCCCGCAACTGCGGCATCCTGGTGGGCGGCCTCCGCGCCATGGGCTTCGAGACCCTGCTGTCCGACGCCATCCAGGCCCCCATCATCGTGACCGTCCGGATGCCGGTCGATCCGAGGTTCCACTTCCAAACCCTCTATGACCGGCTCGCCGAGCGGGGCTACGTGATCTACCCGGGCAAGCTCACCGTGGCCGACAGCTTCCGCATCGGCTGCATCGGGCGTCTCGGCGAAGAGGAGATGCGGGGCGTGCTCGCCGCCATCGGCGACATCGTGCAGGCGATGGGGGTCTCCAGCTGTCGACCGGCCTGAGTGGCTTGCCGCCTTCGGTGAAGCCCGCTAGAATCCCCCCGTTTTGAAAAAGCCAACGCCCGCGAGGACCTCGGAAGCCGCCGAGCTCGAGTCGCTGATCCGCAAGGGGGAGATCGACACCGTCCTGACCGTATTTCCCGACCACCTCGGGCGGCTGATGGGCAAGCGAGTGGTCGGTCGCTACTTCCTGGATCACGTGCTCGGCGATGGCGTTCACGCCTGCATCTACCTCTTCACCGTGGACATGGAGATGGAGCCCTTGCCCGGCTTCACCCTCACCTCGTGGGAGCGCGGCTACGGCGACATGAAGCTCGTGCCGGATCTCGACACGTGGCGCCGCATCCCCTGGCTCAAGGGGACCGCGCTCGTCTTCTGCGACGTCTACACCGAGGAGGGCGAGCCCATCGAGGAGGCGCCGCGCTGGGTGCTAAGACGGCAGGTGGAGCGCGCGGCCAAGGCCGGCTACGTCGTGAACACCGCGTCCGAGCTCGAGCTCTACCTGTTCCGCGAGTCCTTCGACGAGGCGCGGGCCAAGCGATTCCACGGGCTCACGCCGGTGTCCGGCTACTTCGAGGACTACCACATCCTTCAGACCACCAAGGAGGAAGGCCTCGTTCAGGCCATTCGCAATGGGATGGAAGGGGCGGGCGTGCCGGTGGAGTTCTCGAAGGGTGAGTGGGGGAAGGGGCAGGAGGAGATCAATCTCCGCTACGCCCCCGCGCTCGAGATGGCGGATCGCCACGTCCTCTACAAGCACGGCGTGAAGGAGATCGCCTGGCAGCAGGGCGTGTCCATCACCTTCATGGCCAAGTACGACATGGCGGCGGCGGGCTCGTCCTGCCACGTGCACTCCTCGCTGTGGGATCGCCGGAACGGCAAGGCGCTGTTCCCCGGGCGCGCCCGCGAGGGGAGTCCCCTCTTCCAGCAGTGGCTGGCCGGGCAGATGGCCATGGCGCGCGACCTTGCGCTCTTCTACGCGCCCACCATCAACTCGTACCGGCGCTATCAGGCGGGCACCTTCGCCCCCACGCGCATCGCCGCGGGCTGGGACAATCGCACGTGCGGCTTCCGCATCTGCGGCGAGGGTTCGAGCTTCCGGGTGGAGAACCGTATCCCCGGCGCCGACGCCAACCCGTATCTGGCGTTCGCCGCGACCATCGCTGCCGGGCTCCACGGCGTGGAGAAGCGACTGAAGGCCCCGCGACTCTACACCGGCAACGCCTACGAGGACCCCAAGCTTCCGCAGGTGCCCAAGACCTTCCGCGAGGCGCTCGACACGCTGGAGGGCTCGCGCGTCGCGCGCGAGGCCTTCGGGGCCAAGGTGGTGGAGCACTACCTGCGCCTGGGCCGGCTGGAGCAGCAGGCGTTCGACCAGGTCGTCACGGACTGGGAGCTGATGCGCCACTTCGAGCGAATCTGACCGCCTAGAGGTCGCCCTTGGGGCGACCGTATATCACTTAGTCCCGGGCGCGAAGCGACCGGACGGTGAATCCTACGGGAGAGCGAGGAATGCCAGCAAGACTGAACGGGAAGGTCGCGCTCATCACGGGCGCCGGCATGGGCATGGGCCGCGAGGCCTCGACGCTGTTCGCCAGCGAGGGCGCGCGCATCGTCGTCTGCGACATCAACGACAAGGCAGCGAAGGAAACGGTCGCCCTCGTGGAGAAGGCGGGCGGCCAGGCGGTAGCCGCGGTGGGCGACGTCTCGTCCGAGTCCGATGTCAAAGGTATGGTCGAGGAAGGCGTGCGCGCCTTCGGCGCCCTCCACGTGCTCTACAACAACGCCGGCGTCCTGTGGAAGGACAAGGACCGCTCGGTGCTGGAAACCGACGGCGCGCAGTGGGACCGCGTCATCGGCATCAATCTCAAGTCCGTGTTCTGGGTCACCAAGTACGGCATCCCGCAGCTGCGGGCGGCGGGCGGGGGCTCCATCATCCTGGTGGGCTCGGTCTCCGCGCTGGCCGGCTTCACCCGCGCCCAGGATGCCTACACCGCGGCCAAGGGCGCGCTCATCTCGCTGAACAAGTCCCTGGCCATCCAGTTCGCCAAGGACGGCATTCGCTGCAACGTGATCCACCCGGGGATCGTCGAGACGCCGCTGCAGGCGCCGTACCTCACCGACGAGCTGCGGGCCGAGTTCAAGACCGGCATCCCGCTGGGTCGCATCGGCCAGCCCCGCGATATCGCGTACGCCGCGCTCTTCCTCGCCTCCGATGAGTCGGCGTTCATGACGGGCGCCGAGATGATCGTGGACGGCGGCTTCATGGCCCAGTAACGCGCGATGGGTATGGTAGTCTCTGGCAGCCCAACTACCGCCCGGACCAGCCCAAGGAGGCCCGCATGCTGAAGCGCAGCTGGATGGTCGCCGTGCTCGCAGTCGCCGTCACGGCGCTCCTCACCGTCCCCGCGTTCGCCCAGAAGCAGACGGTGGTGGTGTACACCGCGATCGAGAACGAGCAGGTCACGGAGTACATGAAGGCGTTGAACAAGTCCCACCCGAACCTGGACGTCAAGATGCTGCGGCTGTCCACCGGCGACATCGCGGCCCGGTTCATGGCCGAGAAGGACAACATGCAGGCCGACCTCATCTGGGGCGTGGCCGCCACCAACCTGCTCGTGTTCAAGCACGCGGGGCTCCTCGAGCCCTACGCGCCCAAGGGGCTCGAGCGCATCCAGCCGCTGTTCCGCGACAAGGCCAACCCGCCGTCCTGGGTGGGCATCGACATCTACATGTCGGCCTTCTGCTACAACACCGACGTCGGCAAGAAGAACAATCTTCCCAAGCCCGAATCCTGGGCCGATCTCACCAAGCCCGTGTACAAGGGCCACGTGGTGATGCCGAACCCGGCCAGCTCCGGCACCGGCTACCTCTCCGTCGCGTCGATCCTGCAGCGCATGGGCGAGGCGGACGGGTGGAAATACCTGGACGCCTTGAACACCAACATCGCCGAGTACACCAAGTCCGGCTCCAAGCCCTGCAAGGATGCGGCAGCGGGCGAGCGCGCCGTCGGCGTCTCGTTCGAGTATGTCGCGCTCGAGATGAAGAAGAAGGGGAGCCCGGTCGAGATGGTGCTGCCCAAGGAGGGCTCGGGCTACGAGATGGAAGCCAACGCCCTCACCAAGAAGGGCGCGAAGAGCCCGGCCGCCAAGGAGTTCCTCGACTGGGCGGTGAGCGATGAAGCGATGGCGCTTTACGCGAAATTCTTCGCGGCGGTGGGCGTGGCCGGCTTCCCCGTCCCCGAAGGTCTGCCGAAGGACATCAGCAAGGTGGTGTACCCCAACGACTTCGAATGGTCCGCGAAGAACCGCGATCGCATCCTCGCCGAGTGGAGCAAGCGGTACGCGAAATAGCCTGATGCCGGGCGCGGCGACCGCCTCGTCCCTTCGCGGGTCGGCCGCCGCGCTCGATCTCTCGGCCGGGCTCGCGCGACTGGGCTACACCACGTTCCGCCCCGGCCAGCGCGAGGCCATCCAGGCGCTGCTGGCCGAGGGGCGGCTGCTCCTCGTCGCCCCCACCGGCGGCGGGAAGAGCCTGATCTATCAGCTTCCCGCCGCGCTCCTTCCCGCCACGAGCCTGGTGATCTCGCCGCTGGTGTCCCTCATGCACGATCAGGTTGCGGCGCTCGTCGCGCGCGGGGTGCCCGCGACCTACCTGGCCGCCACCCTGACTCCCGACGAGCTTCGCGCCCGCATGCGGGGTCTGGCCTCGGGCGCGTTCCGTCTCGCCTACGTGGCGCCCGAGCGCTTGGCCTTCCCCGGATTCCGTGGCCTCGTGCGGGATCTCGGCTGCCCGCTGGTGGCGGTGGACGAGGCCCACTGCATCAGCGAGTGGGGCCACGATTTCCGTCCGGAGTACCTCGAGATCGGCGGTCTCCTCGCCGACCTGCCGCGCGCCGCCGTGCTCGCGTGCACCGCCACCGCGACCCCGGTGGTGCGGGACGAGATCCTCGCGCGGCTCGGCCTGCCCGCCGACACGCGCCAGATGGTGCGCGGCTTCGCTCGGCCGAACCTGGGCCTGCGTGCCCTCACGGTCGGGGGCGCCCGCGAGCGTAGCGCCCAGGTCGATCGCGTTCTCGCCGAGATGCTGGGTCGCCCGCGCGCGGGGCGGGGAACGGGGATCGTCTACGCGCCCACGCGCAAGAGCGCGGAGGAGGAAGCAGAGCGGCTCGCCGGGCTGGGCTGGCGCGCCGAGGTCTACCACGCCGGGCTCGCCGGCGCCGCGCGCGAGCGCGCGCAGCGGGCCTTCGCGGAAGGTCGGGCGGAGCTCGTGGTCGCCACCAACGCCTTCGGGATGGGCATCGACCGGCCGGACGTGCGCGCGGTGATCCATCTGGCGCCGCCGGGCTCGATCGAAGCCTACTACCAGGAAGTCGGGCGC
Source organism: Verrucomicrobiia bacterium (assembly GCA_035495415.1). GTDB lineage: Bacteria > Methylomirabilota > Methylomirabilia > Rokubacteriales > CSP1-6 > DASRWT01. Next base: position 21,066 of record DATJFY010000044.1, on the reverse strand, counting down.
GCGGGTCGCGACGGCGCCCCCGCGGTGGGGCTGCTTCTCATGTCCGCGCGCGACTTGCCGCTGCGGCGCGCGTTGCTCGAGCGCGGCAGCGAGGGCGCGTCGCCGCCCCACCCGGAGGTGGTCGAGCACAAGTGGGGGCTCTTTCTGGAGCTCGTGCGCTGGGCCGAGGGCGGCTCGTGCCGGCACGACGCCATCCTCCGCTACTTCGGCGACGAGGCGGAGACCCTGCACGGCTGCGGGCGCTGCGACGTGTGCGTGGCGCTGGCATCGGACGACGGCGACGGCGCAGGCGAGCACGACGCGGAAGCCACCTCTCTCATCATCCGGAAAGTCCTGTCCGGCGTGGCCCGCGTCCACGGCCGCTTCGGCCTCGGCACCGCGGTGAAGCTGATCCGCGGCGAGGCCGAGCCGCGGCTCGAGGGGGCCGGCCTCACCCGCGTGCCGACGTTCGGCAATCTGCGCGAGCACGAGGAGGCCTGGCTGGTCGCGGTGCTGCGGCGGTGCGTGGCCGCGGGGTGGGTGAGCTTCACGGGCGGCGATCGTCCGGTGGTGGTGCTCACGGACGAGGGCCGCGCGGTGATGAAGGGCGAGCGCCCCGCGCGGCTCTTGCTGCCGCCGTCGGGTGCGAGAGCGCCGCGGCGTGACGGCGGCGCGCGGCGGAGCGTCAGTGCGGCGGGACGCGCTTCCGTGCCGGACGATCCGATCGCGGCCGCGGCCGCCGAGCCGCTGTTCGAGGCGCTGCGCCGGCATCGGCTCGGCCTGGCCCGGGCGGAGGGCATCGCGCCCTTCATGGTGGCGAGCGACCGGACGCTGCGCGATGTCGCGCTCCTCAAGCCCCGCACGCTCGACGACCTGCTCCTCGTCCACGGGATCGGCCGCCACAAGGCCGAGCGCTACGGCGCGGGGCTTCTCGAGGTGGTGGCGCAGCATGGCTGAGCCCACCCGTCCCGCCGCGGTTGCGCTGGAGGGCATCGCCAAAAGGTTCGGCGTGTTCATCGCCCTCCGGGGCGTGAGCCTCTCGGTGGATCCCGGCGAGTTCGTGTGTTTCCTGGGTCCCTCGGGCTGCGGGAAGACGACCCTCCTCCGCATCATCGCGGGGCTCGAGCGGCAAAATGCCGGTGCAGTGATGATGGCGGGCCGCGACGTCTCCACGCTGCCGCCGGCCGAGCGGAACTACGGCATTGTGTTTCAGTCCTACGCTCTCTTTCCCAATCTCACCGTTGCGCGGAACATCGGGTACGGGCTGGAGACGCGCCGAATCCCTCGCGCGGAGATCAATCGCAAGATCGACGAGCTGCTGGAGCTGGTTGGCCTGCGCCGCCACCGCGACAAGTATCCCGCGCAGCTCTCCGGCGGCGAGCAGCAGCGCATCGCCCTCTGCCGCGCCCTCGCGCCCTCGCCGGCGCTGCTGCTGCTCGACGAGCCGCTCTCCGCGCTCGATGCGCGCGTGCGTCAGGCCCTGCGCCACGAGATCCGGGCGTTGCAGCGCCGGCTCGGCATCACCACGATCATGGTCACGCACGATCAGGAAGAGGCGCTCGCCATGGCCGACCGCATCGTGGTGATGAATCACGGCGTCGTCGAGCAGGTGGGACCGCCTCACGAGGTGTACACCCGGCCGCGGTCCCCCTTCGTGGCGCGCTTCGTGGGCCAGATGAACTTCCTCACCGCGGTGGCCGGCCCGACGCCGGGCTCGGCGCGCCTGGGCCCGGTGAAGCTCCGGTACGTGCCGGTGGGCGGCACGGATGGGCCGATCATGCCGGGCGCCTCGGTGACGCTCGCCATCCGGCCCGAGGAGATCGTGGTGGGACCGACGGCTCGCGGCGCCGTCAACAGCCTGACCACGCGCATCCGCGCCGTCCAGTTCCTCGGCTCCTTCACCCGCCTGGCCCTCGTGCTGCCTGGCGAGCCCGGGGTGGTGCTCGAGTGCGACGTGGCGGCCAACGCCTTCGCCGAGCTGGGCGTGAAGGAAGGCGGCGAGCTGGACCTCGCGCTGCGGCCCGAGGCGCTGCGCGTGTTCCCGGCGGAGGGCTAGGAGGTGGGCGTCTTCTCCACGGACGCCGGCGCGGCCATTCCCGACCGGACGGTCCGTCACCGGTTCGGCAGGGAGGATGCCGTTCGCTGGGCCCTGGTCGCGGGCTTCAGCGCCATCCTCTACCTCTTCATTCTGCTGCCCATGGCGAAGATCATCTGGCGGAGCCTGCTCGGCAACGACGGGCGCTGGATCGGGCTCGCCAACTACGTCCGCTACTTCGGCACGCCGGCGATCGCCGCCTCCATCACGAACAGCCTTTCCGTCGCGCTGCTGTCGATGGCGCTGACGGTGGCGCTGGCGTTCGGCTACGCCTATGCGCTCACCCGGACGCAGATGCCGGCCAAGGGCCTCTTCCGCATGCTCGCGATGCTGCCGATCTTCGCGCCGTCGCTGGTGCAGGCGTTCGCGTTCGTCTACGTGTTCGGGAACAACGGCATCTTCACCCGCGCCACCGGCTGGAACGTGGGGATCTACGGCGCCAAGGGGATCGTGTTCGCCGAGGTGTTCTACTGCTTCCCCCACGCGCTGCTGATCCTCATCGCGGCCCTGTCTGCCACCGACGCGCGGCTCTACGACGCGGCCCGGACACTCGGGGCCTCGCGCACGAAGACCTTTTTCACCGTGACCCTCCCCGGCGTCAAGTTCGGGCTGGTGAGCGCCTGCTTCGTGGTGTTCACCACCGTCATCACCGACTTCGGCGCGCCCAAGGTGATCGGGGGCAAGTTCTCCGTGATGGCCACCGAGATCTACAACCAGGTGTCGGGCCAGCAGAACTTCACCATGGGCGCCACGGTGTCCGTGGTCCTGTTGATCCCCGCGCTGCTGGCCTTCGTGGTCGACCGTCTCGTCCAGCGCCGTCAGTACGCGCTCGTGACCGCCTCGTCCCGGCCGTTGATCCCCACGCGCGCGGCGCTCACCGACGGGCTCGCCACCGTCTACTGCGGGTTCATCGCCCTCGTGATCGGGGGCATCTACGTGGTGATCCTGATCGCCTCGCTGGTGCACCGCTGGCCCTACAACATGGGGCTCACGCTCAAGCACTACGCGTTCGATACGGTGGGCGGCTATACGCCCCTCTGGAACAGCCTCCACGTGGCGCTGTGGACCGCGCTGGTCGGTACGGTGCTGACCTTCGGGGGCGCGTACGTGGTGGAGAAGTGCCGCACGGCGGCAAGTGGGCCCCTCTATCTTCTGTCGATTCTGCCCGTCTCCATCCCGGGCATGGTGCTGGGCCTCGCCTACATCTTCACGTTCAACGCGCCGGACAGCCCGCTCAACCGGCTCTACGGCACGCTCGCCATCCTCATCGTCTCGAACGTGGTCCACTACTTCACGGTCGGGTTTCTCACCGCCACCGCCTCGCTCAAGCAGATGGACGCCGAGTTCGAGAACGTGTCCGCCTCGCTCGGAGTGCCGTTCTACCGCACGTTCTGGCGCGTCACCGTCCCGATGGCGCTGCCCTCGATCGTGGCCATCAGCATGTACTTCTTCCTGAACGCGATGGTCACCCTCTCGGCGGTGGTGTTCCTCGTCGCGCCGGGGACGGAACTGGCCGCGGTCGCGGTGCTCCTCATGGACGACGCGGGCGACACCGCCCAGGCCGCCGCCATGTCCGTGCTCATCATCGCCATCGGGCTGGGCGTGCGGCTTCTCTACTGGATCGCCATGAAGGGCGTCACCCGACGCACCCAGGCCTGGACGCAGGCAAGCGCGGCGCTCGCCCCGGGAGGATCGCCATGAGTCCGTTGGAGCGAGCGGGCGGCGGCGTGATCGACACGCGACGCTTCCGCGGGCAGTACTTCGAGATCCTGCAGGACACGGGGCGGAGCCAGACCGCGATCATGACGATCGAGCCCGGCGAGGACGCCGGGCCGGAGGAGACCCACGCAGGGGATCAGATCATCTACGTGATCGAGGGGCGCGCGCGGGTGCGCGTGGGCGACGTGGAGAGCGACGCCGGCGCTGGGGCCTGCGTCATGATTCCCGCGGGCACCCCACACCACGTGGAGAATCCCGGCGCGGCGCCGCTGTTCTGCCTCACGATCTACGCGCCGCCCGTGTACTAGGAGGCCGCCCGTGTCCCTGACCGGCCGCACCGCTCTCGTCACCGGCGCCGCCCGCGGCATCGGGCTCGCCATCGCCCGCCGGCTGGCCACCGACGGCGCGCGGGTGGCGGTGCTGGATCTCGACCGCGCGGGCGCCGAGGCGGCCGCCGAGACGCTCGGCCTCGAGGCCATGGCCCTCGCCGCCGACGTCACGCGCTCGGCCGAGATCGACGCCGCGGTGGCGGCCGTCGTCCGCCGCTGGGGACGGCTCGACGTCCTCGTGAACAACGCGGGCATCACCGGGCGCTCGTTTCCCATCTGGGAGCTCAGCGACGAGGACTGGGCGCGCGTCATCGACGTCGACCTCGCCAGCGTGTTCTATGGCTGCCGCGCCGCCATCAAGGTCATGCTCGGGCAGGAGAGCGGGCGCATCATCAACATCGCCTCGATCGCCGGCAAGGAAGGCAATCCCACCCTGGTCCCGTACTCCACCGCCAAGGCCGGCGTCATCGGCCTCACCAAGGCGGTCGCGAAGGAGGTCGCCACGCGGGGCATCCTCGTCAACGCGGTGGCGCCGGCGGTGATCGGCACCGAGCTGCTCCAGCAGATGGAGCGGAGCACGGTGGATCTCCTGGTCTCCAAGATCCCCATGGGCCGCGTGGGGCGCCCGGAGGAGGTGGCGGCGCTGGTGGCATGGCTCGCCTCCGACGATTGCTCGTTCAGCACCGGCGCGGTGTACGACCTCTCCGGCGGCCGCGCGACATACTAAGGCGAGCCGGGCGGATAGACGATGACGATTGATCGCGCCGGGGGCGGGGGGCTTGCGCTCCTCGCGCTCTGGGTGCTGTGGGAATGCCGCCGCCTGCCGCTCGGGAGCTGGCACGAGCCCGGCGCGGGGGCGTTTCCAGCCGCGCTCGCCCTCGTCGCCCTGGGACTCGGCCTCGCGATCGTGGCGGTCGGCGGCCGCGCCACGCGCCTCGTCGACGTGGACTGGCGGGAGACGCCCCGCGCCCTCGTGATCGTGGCGGCCGGAGCGTTCCTCACCTTCGGGCTCGAGCGGCTCGGCTACCGGCCGAGCGTGCTCGTCGCTCTCCTCTTCCTGGTGGGCGCGGTCGAGCGCCGCGGTCTCGTCCCAACCGTCGCCTTCGCGGTGGGCATGGCGTGGGGCTCGTTCTACCTCTTCAACACGCTCCTCAAGGTCCCGCTGCCGGTGGGACCGCTCGGGTTCTGACGGCGTGCTCGAGACGCTCCAGAACCTGGCGCTGGGCTTCGGCGTCGCGCTGCAGCCGCCGATCCTCCTGTACGCCTTTGCGGGGTGCGTGATCGGGACGCTCGTGGGCGTGCTGCCCGGCGTGGGCCCGCTCGCCGGCATCAGCCTGCTCCTGCCCGCGACGTTCGGCCTCGACGCGACACGGGCCATCGTGCTGCTCGCCGGCATCTACTACGGCGCCATGTACGGCGGCTCGACGACGTCGATCCTCATGCGCATCCCTGGCGAGGCCGCGTCGGTGATGACCTGCATCGACGGCTATGCGATGGCGCGCAAGGGGCGGGCCGGCGCCGCCCTGGCCATCGCCGCGGTGGGCTCGTTCGTCGCGGGGACGGTCTCGGTGGTGGCGCTGATGCTCCTCGCCCCGCCGCTGGCGACCTTCGCCCTTCGCCTGGGCCCGCCGGAGAACTTCGCCCTGCTCCTGCTCGGACTGCTGGTGCTCGCCTACATGAGCGGCGGCTCCATGCTGAAGTCCCTCGCGATGGCCGCGCTCGGCCTGATGCTCGGCATGGTCGGCATCGATCCCATGTCGGGCTATTTCCGCTTCGCCTACGGGGTGGTCGAGCTGGGGGACGGCATCGGCGTGGTGCCGCTGGCCGTCGGGCTCTTCGGCCTCGCCGAGGTGCTGGCGAGCGCCGGGCAGCCGACGCCGCCGAAGGTGCAGAAGCCGAAGCTCCGCGAGCTCCTGCCTTCGCGGCAGGAGTGGCGGGACTCGATGGCGCCGATCGGCCGCGGCACCGTCCTGGGCTTTCTCATCGGCATCGTGCCCGGCTCGGCGCACATCATCTCCAGCTTCGTCTCGTACGCGGTGGAGCGCCGCCTCTCGCGGCATCCGGAGGAATTCGGCCATGGCGCGGTGGCGGGCGTCGCCGGCCCCGAATCCGCCAACAACTCGGCTACCTCGGGCGCCTTCGTGCCGATGCTCGCCCTCGGTGTGCCGTCCGGCCCGATCCCGGCGGTCATGCTCGCCGCCCTGATGGTGCATGGCGTGTCGCCGGGGCCGCTGCTCATCCAGCAGCAGCCCGCCCTCTTCTGGGGCTTCATCGCCTCGATGTACGTGGGCAACGTGATGCTGCTGATGCTCAACCTGCCCATGGTTGGCCTCTTCGTGAACGTGCTGCGGATTCCCTACGGGCTCCTCTATCCCGCCATTCTCGTGTTCTGCGTGGTGGGCGTCTACGCGGTGAACGGAAGCGTGGTCGACGTGTGGATCGCGGTCACCATGGGAGTGCTGGGCTGGCTCCTGCGCAAGCTCGACTTCGAGACCGCGCCGATCGTGCTGGGCGCCATCCTCGCCCCGCTGCTCGAGATGAGCCTGCGCCAGTCGCTCGCGATGTCCGACGGCCACTACGCCATCTTCGTCGCCCGCCCCATCGCCGCCGTGCTGCTGGCGGTGGGGGCGGCCCTGCTCCTCCTGGGCCTGCGCGCCTGGATCGCGCGCGGCCTCGACTGGCGCGAGCGCCTCGCGCTCGCAGAGAAAGGAGACGCCCCGTGAGTCGATTCCGGATCGCCCTCGCGCTGGCTGTCGGTCTCCTGGGCATGGCGGGTCTCGCCCTCGCCCAGGACGCGTATCCCTCGCGGCCCATCACCATGGTCGTGCCGTTCCCGCCGGGCGGCGTGGCCGATCTCACCGCGCGCCCGGTGGCCGCTGCGATGGAGCGCACGCTCAAGCAGCCGGTGGGCGTGGTCAACAAGACGGGCGCGGCCGGCGCGGTGGGCATGCAGTTCGCGGCCACGAGCAAGCCCGATGGCTACACGCTGCTCCTGGCGCTGTCGAGCATCTCGATCATTCCCGAGGCGGACAAGCTCTTCGGACGCCCGCGCGCCTACACGGTGGACCAGTTGACGCCGATCGCGCTGATCTCTGCCGATCCCACCGTGCTGGTGGTCCGCACGGAGAGCCCGTGGAAGAGCGCGAAGGACTTCATCGAGGACGCGCGGCAGCGTCCCGGACAGATCTCGTACTCGTCCTCCGGCATCTACGGCACGCTCCACATGGCGATGGAGCTCCTCTCCCACGCCGCCGGCATCAAGCTCCGGCACGTGCCCCACGCGGGCGCGGGGCCCGCGCTCACCGCCCTCCTGGGAGGACACGTCGACGCCCTTGCGTCGGGTCCCGCGGTGGTGCTTCCGCACATCAAGTCGGGCAAGCTCCGCGCGCTCGCCGGCTGGGGCGAGTCACGCGTGGCCGCCTTGCCCGACGTGCCGACGTTCAAGGAGCTCGGCTATCCCGACGCCGAGTTCTACATCTGGGCCGGCGTATTCGCGCCGCGCGGGACCCCCGAGCCCGTCCTGGCCCGGCTGCGAGACGGGCTGCGCACCGCGGTGGCCGACCCCGAGTTCAAGGGGGCCATGGACAAGATCGAGACGCCCATCGCGTTCAAGCAGGGGGAAGACTTTGCCCGCTTCTTCGCGGCCGACGCAAGACGGCTCGCCGAAGGCGTGCGGAAAGTCGGGAGGGTCGAGGACAAGAAATAGGAGAAAGAGCACCACGGGCGCCGGGGAGGTCCGGCGCCCGTGGCGGCGGGCCGGTCAGGCCGCGGACGTGACCAGCCCCGCCTGTACCGCCATTGCTACGAATATCCCCGATAGTGGCAAGAGCCATGCCGGAATGAGATCGGCGGCGGAACGGCCACTTGCGGGTGGGCAAAATCCGCCCGCCTCGAGATCGTAAATCGCGCCGACACCGAGTCCCGTGCGGCTAGCCCCGGATCCCGAGGCGCAGCGCGGCCGCGAGCAACGCCACCTTGGACACGGACTCCGTGATCCGGTCGTCCAGCGCCATCGCGACCGCCTCTCGGAGCGGAACGATGCGCCGCTCGAAAAACTCGTCGTCGTCCGAGGGAAGGGGATCCGCGACCAGCTCCTCTCCCAGATAGCAGTGGGCTTCTTCGTCGAGATACGCGCTCGAGGGGAAGAAGCGCGTCAGAAAGGTGAGCCGCCCCGCGCGATAGCCGGCCTCCTCGCGCAGCTCCCGCTGCGCCGCCTCCTCGGGCCGCTCGCCCGGCTGGGCGCCGCCGCCCGGTAGCTCCCAGGACTCTTCCCGCACGAGGTGGCGGAACTGGCGGATGAGAACGACCCGATCGCGGTCGACGAGCGGCACCACGCCGACGGTGGCCCCCACGTGCAGCACGGGATAGGCGCGCTCGGTCCCGGTGGGGAGCCGCCACGTATCCTCGCGCAGGGTCAGCTTCCCCATCGAGCGAAGTGGGGTGGAGCGCACGAACTGCCAGTCGCCGGCCATGGGCGGCCCTCCTCGCGCCCGATCTTACGTGATAGCATCTGACCATGCCCTCGGAGCCCCACGACGCGCTCATGGCCAAGCTGCTGCAGGCCATCGAAGTGTCGCTGAGGGCCACCCAGGCCTCGCGCGAGGCGGTCCAGGAAATCCTGCGCCGCGGCGCCGAGACCGGCATCTTCTTCGCCGGTGCGCGCAAGCCGGACGGCGGCGACGCGTTCGATCTCACCGAGCAAGACCGCGATTTCCTCCGCTCGCTGTCGATCCGTCCCGAGCCGCGCGGGTAGCGCATGCGCGGGCTCCTTCTCCTCGCGCTCCTCATGGTGCTGGTGGTCGTGCTCTGGCCCCTCGTCAAGGGCGCCCTCGAGCGTCTCGGCCGCGCGCGACTCGAGGAGTCCAGCGCCCGCGACGAGCTCGTGAAGGATCCCGTGTGCGGGACCTACATCGTGCGCTCGCGCGCGATCCGCGACGAGTCAGGCGGGCGCAGCGTGTACTTCTGCGGGCCGCGCTGCGCCGCCCAGTTCAGCGAGCGGGAGCGCAAGGCGTGAGGCTGGCACTCTCCGGCGCCTGCGCGCCGGACTGGCCGCTCGAGGAGGAGCTCGCGGGCGCGGCGGCCGCCGGGTACGAGGCGGTGGAGCTCTGGCTCCCCAAGCTGTGGCGCGAGCTGGAGCGGAGGGGACCGGAGGCGGTGGCCACCGCGCTCAAGCGCCGCAATCTCGCCGCGGCCGCCCTCGCCCCCATCGCCGACGCCACGTTTCGCGAGCGCGTGGGCCTGGAGGCGGTGACCGCGCAGGTGCACGGGGCCGCCGCGCTCGCCCGCGCGTTCGGGGCCCCCTGGGTGGTGATCCAGCCCGGCGAGCGGCCCGACGGCGCCGACGAGCGCGACGCGCTTCGCGAGGCGCGTCACACGCTGGGCCGGCTCGCCCTCGCGGCCGAGCGCTACGACGTGGGGCTGGCCATTCTCCCCCTCGGGCACGCGTGGTCGTCGATTCGCACCATCCGCGAGGCGGGCGACGTGATCGAAGCGGTGGGCCGGAAGTCCCTCGGCATCGCGCTCGATACGTTTCACATGCACGTGGCGGGATCGCGGCCCGAGGACGTTGCGCACCTGCGCCCCCGTTGGATCGGGCTCGTGCGGATCGCGGATGCCCCCGCCGGCGATCCGGAGACCCTCCGCGACGCGCACCGGCTGCCTCCCGGCGACGGCGTGATCCCCCTCGCCGACATCGTGAGCCGGGTGCGCGCGCTGGGCGTGGACGCCACCGCGGTGGCGGCCTGTCCCTTGCCCGGCGGCACCGGCGAAGCGGCGGGGTGGGTGAAACGGCTGCGCGAGCAGACGGCGGCGGTGCTCCGGGCGCCCGCACCGGCGGGCCGCCGTTAGGCATGGCCTGGGACCTCCTCGTTTGTGACCTCGACGGCACTCTCGTCGGCAAGTCCGAGCCGCTCGATCCCGTCCTCGTCAAGGCCTTCCATCTCGCCCATGAGCGGGGCCTCCTGATCTCGCTTGCCACCGGCCGCATGCCGCCGGGCGCCGAGCGCTTCCGCGACGAGCTGGGCATCAGCGCGCCGTGCATCTTCTACAACGGCGCGCTCGTGCGCGATCACGAGGAGGGGCGCGACCTCTTCTCGCTCACGCTGCCGCGGGGCATTCTGGCGCGCGCCTACGAGGTCTTCGCCAACGCGCCCGTCCACCCCCTCTTCTACCGAGACGACCGCCTCTACTGCCTCGAGGAGACCTTTCCCGTGCTCGAGTACGCAGCGGAGCAGCAGATCCGTCTCGAGACGATCCCGGATCCGCTGGACTTCCTCCGGTTGGGCGGCTTCGTGAAGAGTCTCTTCATCGGGCATCCGGCGACGCTGCCGGTGGTGCGTGGCGAGCTCGAGCCGGTGGCGCGGCCTGACGCGCGCCTGGTCATGACCCGCACCGACTATCTCGAGATGATTCCGGCTGCGGCATCCAAGGGTGTGGCGCTGCGGCATCTCTGCGAGCATCTGGGGGTGTCGCTGGAGCGGACCATCGCGGTGGGCGATCAGGAGAACGACCTCGAGATGATCGAGGCGGCGGGCCTCGGCGTGGCCATGCCGAGCGCGCCCGAGAAGGTGCGTGCGCTCGCCGACCGCGTCGCGCCGGGCGTGCGTGAGGGCGGTCTCCTCGCCCTCTTCCGCGAGCTCCTTCCCACCCACTTCGCCTAAAATGCTTGGCGAGCCCCAGCCGTAGGCAAGGCGAGCGGATACATGGATGACCCGGTCCAGGGCCGCAAGAGGGTGCTCGTAGTCGACGACGAGCCGGAGATCGGCCGGATCCTCGCCACGATCCTCCACGCCGCCGGCTTCGACGCGGCCGCGGTGAACGGGGGACGGGCCGCGCTCGCGCGCCTCGCGGAGGCGCCCGCCGACCTCGTCATCCTGGACGTGGTCATGCCCGAGCCCGACGGCTTCGAGACCCTCCGGCGCCTCCGGGAAGCGCCGGCCACCGCGCGCCTGCCCGTGATCATGCTCACCGCGAACACGGACGACGCCGATCGCGCCCGGGCCTCCGAGCTCGGCGCCGACGATTTCATCGCCAAGCCGTTCGAGCCCGCCGACACGGTGGCGCGTATCCGCGCGCTGCTGACGCGCGTGGCCTGAAGGCGGGAGGAGACCCGCATGCCGCGCGTGCGCGAGATCGAGGACGACGGGGGCGACCCGATCCTCCAGGAGATGTTCCAGAAGGAGCAGGACGCTTTCGGGTACGTGCTCAACACCACCAAGGTCATGGCGCACACGCCGGTCATCCTCCGGGCGGCCAAGCAGCTCGCCGCGGCCATCGACCGATCGGGACTCCTGCCCAAGGGACTGCTGCCGCTCGTCTATCTCCGCGTCGCCCTGATCAACGGCTGCCCCTTCTGAATCGACATCAATGCATCCCGGGGGATGCAGGCAGGGGCGAGCGAGGACAAGATCCAGGAGGTGCCGCGCTGGCGGGACAGCACGCAGTTCTCGCCGGTGGAGCGGGAGGCGCTGGAGTACGCGGAGGCGATGACGATCACGGGGGAGCGCGTGAGCGATGAGCTCCATGCTCGGCTGCGCAGGCACTTCAGCGAGGCGCAGATCGTGGAGCTGACGGCGGCGGTGGCGCTGGAGAACTTCCGCTCGAAGTTCAATCCGGCGCTCGGCATCGAGGCGCAGGGATTCTGCATGCTGCGGGAGGGGCGGCCATGAACGCGACGGCGGCGGTGCTCTACGACGTGAAGAAGCCGGTGGTGGTGGAGTCGGTCGAGCTCCTCGAGCCCGGGCCTCACGAGGTGCGCGTGCGCTTCGCCGCCAACGGGGTCTGCCACAGCGACTACCACGTGGTGAACGGCGACTACCCGCACCCGCTCCCGGTGGTGCTCGGCCACGAGGCCGCCGGGGTGGTGGAGGCGGTGGGGCCGGGGGTGGAGTCGGTGCAGGTGGGCGATCATGTCTGCTCGAGCTACATCCCGTCGTGCGGGAAGTGCTGGTACTGCGCCAACGGCCGGCCCACCCTCTGCGCGCTGCGGGACAAGCCCCGCTGGTTCCTCCTCGACGGGACGACTCGGCTCCGCAAGGGCGGGCAGCCGCTGCACCATTTCCTCGGCGTGGCCGGCTACGCGACCCACGGCGTGCTGATGGAGGAGAGCGTGATCCCCATCCGCCGCGACGTGCCCCTCGACGTGGCGTGCCTGGTGAGCTGCGGCGTGCTCGCGGGCGCGGGGCCCGTGCTGAACGCAGCGAAGGTGCCGGCGGGGGCGAGCGTGGCGGTGTTCGGCTGCGGCGGCGTGGGGCTCAATACCATCCAGGCGGCGCGGCTCGTGGGGGCGGGGCGCATCATCGCGGTGGACGTGTCGCGCCGGAAGCTCGGCTGGGCGGAAGAGTTCGGCGCCACCCACGTCGTCGACGCCGCGCACGAGGATCCGGTCGCGCGTGTCGTCGAGATCGCGGGCCGGGGCGGCGTCGACTACGCGTTCGAGGTGGTGGGCACGCAGAAGACGATCGAGCAGGCGCTGGCCAGCACGCACCGCGGGGGCATGACGGTGGTGGTGGGGGTGTGCCCCTCAGGAACGCGGGTGTCCATCGATCCCACCATGTTCCTCCAGCAGCGCATCCTTACCGGGACCTCGTTCGGCGGCGGGCATCAGCGCACGGACGTGCCGCTGCTCCTCGACCTTTACAAGGCGGGCACGTACAAGCTCGACGAGCTGATCAGCCGCCGCATGCCGCTGGCCGAGCTCAACCAGGCCTTCGAGCTGATGCTCCAGGGGGACGTGAAGCGTAGCGTGATCGTGTACGAGTGAAGGGCCCGGGAGGCGTCACCCCCGAGTTTCGCGCGCGCTGGACGATTCCGCTCGCGATGTTCGTGGGCAGCTTCGCCTGGTCGTTCGTCTTCGTGAGCCTGCCCTTCTACATCCACCGGATCAGCACGCTCGACGAGACGTCCACGATCCGGTGGACCGGGTGGATCCTCGGCATCAGCTCGCTGATCACGGTGGTGACGGCGCCGCTCTCCGGGCGCCTCGCCGGCCGCGGCGATCCCAAGGGCTTCTACATGCTCGTGCAGCTCCTCCAGGGTGCGGGCTTCTTCCTGATGGCCATGGCCCGGACCCTGCCGCAGATGCTCGGCGCGCGCGTGCTCCTGGGCCTCATGGGCGCCTCGTCGACGTTCGCGTTCATCATGGCGGGCCGCCGGACCGGCGGTGACGTGCGGCGCGACATTTCCGCCATCCAGTCCGGGATGACGCTGGGCCAGGTGCTGGGCCCGCCCGTGGGCGCCTTCTCCGCCGCCCGCATGGGGTTCACGGAGTCGTTCCTCCTCGGCGGCACGCTCCTGTGGGGCTGTTGCGTGCTCGTGGGATTCGGCGTGCCCGGGGGTGCCGCGCCCGCGGCGGCGGAGACGCGGAGGGGGACGACGTCGATCTTCGAGGTCGCGACGGTGTGCCTCCTCGTGCTCGCGGCGTCCACGCAGATCTTCTTCCTCACCGCCATCCTTCCCCAGGTGCTTCCGCCGCTGGGCGTCGCCACCACGGACACCCTCGAGGTCGGCGGCCTCGTCATCTTCGTGACCGGCCTGGCTGCCGCGGTGGGCTCGCTGGTCGCGCCGCGTCTCGGCGAGCTGGTGGGCGATCTGCGGGCCATCGTCTGGTTCCTGGCCGTCTCGTCGCTGCTCCTCGCCGCGCAAGCCCTCGCGCCCGAGGTGTGGACCTTCGGGGCGCTGCGCTTCCTCCAGGTCCTCTGCATCGCCCCGATCTTCCCGCTCTCCGTGGCGGCGATCGCGCAGCGCTCCTCCGGCACCGCGATCGGCTTCGTCAATTCCTCGCGCATCGGCGCGGCCTTCCTCGGCCCGGTCGTCGCCACCACCGTGCTCACGATGGCCCCGGTGTGGACGGTCTACGTGCTGCTCGCGGGCTTCGGGTTGGCGGTGGTGCCGTTGCTTCGGCGCGCGTTCCGCGGCCGCGGAGGCGCCGCGGACATGATGGCGGCATGAGCGGCGAGGCGCTCGTCCGGCTCTCCGAGGTCCGCATGGAGGGCGTGGGCAAGCGCGCCCGTGGCGGCTGGGCGGTCCAGGAGGTGTCGCTGTCCGTGCTGCCGGGCGAGATCTATACGTTGCTGGGCCCGCCGGCCAGCGGCAAGACCACGCTGCTCCGGCTCCTCGCGGGGTTCGAGCGTCCGGACGCCGGCCACATCGTGGTGGACGACGCCCCCATCGACGCCGTGCCGGCCCGGGATCGAAACATCGGCATGGTCTTCGGCGGGGCGGCGGACCATGCGCTCTGGCCGCACATGACGGTGGGCGAGAACGTGGCCTTCGGCCTGCGCCAGCGCGGGGCGCGCGGGGACGCGCTCGTCGGGCTCGTCACCCGCGCCCTTGCCCGCGTCGGGCTGGCGGGCGTCGCCGACCGGCGCCCCCGCGACCTGCGCGACATGGAGCGCCTGCGCGCGGCCCTCGCACGGGCGCTCGCCACGGAGCCGCGCCTGCTCCTGCTCGACGAGCCGGTCGCCGCGCTGGAGGCGCCGCGGCGCGCGCCGGCCCGCCTCGAGCTGGCGCGCCTGCTCAAGGAGGCTGCCATCACCACGATCTACGCCACGCGCGACGGCGCCGAGGCGCTCGCGGTCTCCACGCGTATCGCGGTGCTCACGGGCGGCCGCATCGTGCAGGAGGGCAAGCCCGAGGACGTGTACTGGCGCCCGCGCCGGCGGGCGGTGGCCGAGCTCGCGGGCGGAGTCAACCTCGTGCCCGTGCGCGTGGTGGAGCTGCGCGAGATGGGCGTGCTCGCGGAGACGGACGGCGGCGTCCGCGTGCCGGTGGGCCACGGCGGGCACCCCTGGACGGTGGGGAAGCGCGGGCTGCTCTGCCTGCGGCCCGAGGCGCTCCGCATCGACGAGGCCGCGCTCGTGCCCGGCGGCATCCCGGGCACCGTGCAGGCCTATGTGTTCGAGGGCGGCCGCGCCCTCTATGACGTCGCGATCCCCGGCGCGGTCGTGCGAGTGGAGATGCTCACGACCGCACTGACCGGCCGCGGCTTCAAGCACGGCGACCGCGTGAAGATCGAGGTCTCGCCCGAGACCTCCGTCCTGCTGCCCGCGGACTAGTGGTATGGTGAGCGCAACACATGTCAGGAGGTCGAGTCCGATGGCCCGGGACATCAAGCCCGCGGATCTCAAGAAGCGGCTGGACGCGCGCGAGCCGGTGGTGCTGCTCGACATCCGCGACAGCTGGGAGACGGCGCTCGCCCGCATGGACAACGCGATGCACATCCCCATGGAGGAGCTGGAGCACCGCACGGACGAGCTCGATCCCAGGGACGAGATCGTCGTGATCTGCCATCACGGCGTGCGCAGCGCGGCGGTGGCGGAGTATCTCGCCCAGCTCGGCTTCGGCAAGGTCTGGAACCTCTCCGGCGGGATCGATCAGTGGGCGCGCTCGGTCGATCGCGGCATGCCCCGCTACTGATGGACGGCCGCGTCCGGGTCGAGCAGGAGGATGGCTGCGCCTGGGTGACCCTCGACCGTCCGCCGTTGAACCTACTCGAGCCCGGGATCATCCGGGGGCTGCGCGACGCCTTCGTCGAGCTCGCGCGCGAGCCCGGCGTGCGTGTCGCGGTGATCACCGGCGCCGGGCGGGCGATGACCGCCGGGATGCAGATCCAGGTGCTCCGCGATCTGGATCCCACGAGCGCGAAGGCGCTGATCAGCGGGCTCCACGAGGCCATCCGGGCCGTGCACGAGGCGCCCTTCGCCACCATCGCCATGATCAACGGCGCCTGTCTCGGCGCCGGGTTCGAGCTCGCGATGGCGTGCGACCTGCGCGTGGCCACGACCACCGCGCTGCTCGGCCTTCCCGAGATCCGCGTGGGCATTCCCTCGGTGATCGAGGCCGCGCTCCTCCCCGCGCTGGTGGGCCCGGGACGAGCCGCCGAGCTGCTGCTGGTGGGCGCGCCGGTCACGGGCGCGCAGGCGCTCGAGTGGGGCCTCGTCAACCGCGCGGTGGCGCCGGAAACGCTCGTGCCCACCACCCGGCAGCTAGCCGCGTCCATCCTCGAGTGCGCGCCCAGTGCGGTGCGGTTGCAGAAGGAGCTGATCATCCGGTGGCGCAACACGGATCTTCGCACCGCCATCGACTCCGGCATCCACGCCTTCGCCCAGTCCTACACCACCGGCGAGCCCCGCGAGGCGCTCAGCGCCTACCTGGAAAAGCGGAAGCCGCGCTTCGTCTAGCGGCTCCACGCCCCGTGCCCCGGCCGATCCGCGCCGTCACCGTGGACTTCTGGGGCACGCTCGTCTTCGAGGGTCCGCGCGCGGATGATCGCTATCGCGAGCGTCGCCTCGCCGACTTCGAGGCCATTCTCACCCGCGCCGGGTTCCGTGTGACGCCCAAGGACCTCGGCCGCGGCTACGAGCACTCCGCGCGCGAGCTCACCTGGGTCTGGTCGGACAATCGCGACGTCCCCGTCGTCCGCCACGTGGCGTCCATTCTCGAAGGCGCCGAGCCCGGCCTCTCCGCTCGGGTCGCTGGCGCGACGCTGGAGGCGCTCGTCGAGGCGTACGCCGCGCCCGCGCTGCTGGTCCCGCCGCGCGCCGACCCCGGCGCGCGCACGGCGCTCGATGCGCTGGCCGGGCGCGGGCTCCGGCTGGCGGTGGTGTCCAACACCATGCGGACGCCCGGTCGTGCCCTGCGCCGCATCCTCGAGGGCCACGGCCTCCTGTCCTGCTTCCATCACCTCACGTTCTCCGACGAGGTCGGGGTGCGTAAGCCAGCGGCCGAGATCTTCCGTCTCACCCTTGATGCGCTGGACGTCCCGCCCGGCGACGCCGCGCACGTCGGCGACGACGCGCGCCTGGACGTCGAGGGCGCCCGCAACGCGGGCCTGCGGGTGGTGCAGGTGGTGGCGGCAGGGGGCGCCGCGGGTCCGCCCGAGCCGGACCTCGTGATCCAGGGCCTCGAGGCGCTGCCGGAGGCCATCGCGACGCTGGAGCGCCACGCATGATCCGAGGCGTCACCTTCGATTTCTGGCAGACCCTGGCCGACGACGAGCCGGAGAATCTCGCGGCGCAGCGACGGCTCCGCCTCGAGGCGCTTCACGAGGCGCTGCGCTGGTCGGGCGTCGATGTCGACGCCTTGCAGGTGGAGTCGGGCTACGAGCGGTCTCAGGAGCTCCTCGAGGAGCGCTTCTGGAATCGTCACCGCGACCCCGGCTTTGCCGAGCAGGTGGCCCTGGTGCTCGATTGCGTGGCCCCGGGCGCCTCCACGCGGGTCACCGGCTCCCGTATGGACGCGCTGCTTCGCGGCTACGCCGATCCCGTTCTGCGGCGCCCGCCCGCGCTCTGCCCAGGCGCGGCGGAGGCGGTGCGGACGCTGGCCGGCCGAGGCGTGCGCCTGGGCGTCATCTCGAACACGGGGCGCACGCCCGGGGTGGTGCTGCGCCGCTTCCTCGAGCGCCATGGCCTGCTGCGCCACTTCGAGGTCGTGACGTTCTCGGACGAGCTCGGGCTGCGGAAGCCGGAGGCGGAGATCTTCCGGCGTACCCTGGCCAAGCTGGGGCCCGAGCTGGGCTTGGAGCCCCATGAGGTCGCGCACATCGGCGACAACCCTCAGGCGGACGTCGAAGGCGCGCGGGCGGTGGGCATGCGGACGGTGCACTATGCGGTGGGCGGCCAGCCCGGCGCCGCGCACGCCGATCTGGTCATCGCGGACCTGACGACTCTGGCCGAGCGCCTCGCCGTAGGCTGAGGCGGGGTTACGCCTTGCACCCCCGGAAGGCTCCGGGTAACATCCTGTCCCGCGATGGACGTGTCCGAGCTCCGCTCGAAGATCCGCGATATCAAGAACTTTCCCACCGAAGGCATCCTCTTCAAGGACATCACGACGCTTCTCAAGGATGGCCCGGCATGGGCTTCCGTGATCGACCATCTCGCCGAGAAGTACCTCGCGATCCCCGTGGAGATCGTGGTGGGGGTGGAGTCGCGCGGCTTCATCTTCGGCGGAGCGCTGGCCCACGATCTCAAGGCGGGCTTCGTGCCCGTGCGCAAGCGGGGGAAGCTTCCGGGCCCGACCATCGAGGAAGAATACGAGCTGGAGTACGGGCGTGACGTCCTGGCGATCCACGAGGACGCCATTCACCCTGGCCAGACGGTGCTGGTGGTGGACGACCTCCTGGCCACCGGGGGCACCATGGCGGCCACCCTGCGGCTCGTGGAGCGGCTGGGGGGCAAGGTGGTGGGGGCCGCCTTCCTGATCGAGCTGGGATTCCTCAAGGGTAGGGAGCGACTTCGTGGCTACCCGATCGAGGCCCTGATCAGGTACGATTAGGCCTATGAGGCTGACCACTCTCCTCGCCGCCGGCCTGCTGGGGTCCCTCGTGGCCACCGCGGCGCCCGTCCGCGCTCAGGACGCCAAGGCTCCCGTGGCCGGGCCATCGGCCATTCTGCAGCTCCTCAACAGCCGGGAGACCGGGAGCGTGGACACGAGCCTCAGAGAGTCGCTGCGGCCGGATCTCACGCCCGTCCCCGCCGCACAGCTCGATGGGCCCGAGCGCATGCCGGACGGCAGCATCCGCTACGGGAAGACCCGGGTCAAGGTGATGGTCAACGACTGTCCCGACGATCCGAACCACGAGGCGCTGCTTCCCCCGCCGCCCGTGCGCCGCATTCGCTAGCCCGCTCGCGCCGCACGACCCCCGACATCGCCGGCTCTCGCGGCGGGCGCGGTCGAACAGGAGTTGCCCAGCATGGCCATCAAGAACGTCGGTGTGATCGGGTGCGGGCTCATGGGCTCCGGCATCGTCCAGGTGTCGGCCCAGGCCGGGTTCCGCACGGTCGTGGTCGAAGCCAGCCCCGAGCTCCTGGAGCGCGGGCTCGGCGGCCTCCGGCGCACACTGGACGGCCTCATTGCCAAGGCGAAGCTCGACGAAGCCGGGAAGAAGCAGATTCTCGACCGGATCACCGGCGCCACGGACTTCTCGGCGTTCAAGGACTGCGATCTCGTCATCGAGGCGATCACCGAGAATCAGCCGCTGAAGAACGAGACCTTCGCCAAGCTCGACGCGATCTGCCCGCCCCATGCGCTCCTCGCCTCGAACACGTCCTCGTGCAACGTCACGGCGATGGCGGCGGCGACCAAGCGCCCCGCCCAGGTGCTCGGGCTCCACTTCTTCAACCCGGTGCCGCTGATGACGCTGGTGGAGGTGGTGCAGACCATCCTCACCGACGACAAGGCGGTGGCGCAGGCCTATGAGTGGGTGCAGGCGGTGGGCAAGGTGCCGGTGCGCGCGAAGGACTCCACCGCGTTCATCGTGAACCGGCTCCTCGTCCCGTATCTCCTCGACGCCATCCGCGTCTACGAGGGCGGGCTCGCCACCCTCGAGGACATCGACACCGCGATGAAGCTCGGCTGCGGCTATCCGATGGGCCCCTTCACCCTCCTCGACCTGGTCGGGCTCGACACCACGATGTACGTGGCGGAGGTGATGTTCGAGGAGTTCCGCGAGGCCCGCTACGCCCCGCCGCCGCTCCTGAAGAGGATGGTCATGGCCGGGCAGCTCGGCCGTAAGTCCGGCAAAGGCTTCTACGACTACCGCAAGACATGAATCAGGCCTGGTATCTGACCGACGACCAGCGGGCCATTCAGACGCTCGCGCGCGAGATCGCGCAGGAGCGCATCGCGCCCCTGGCCGCCCACGTGGACGAGACCGAGGAGTATCCCGCCGGGCAGCTCCGGCTCCTCGGCGAGCAGGGCCTGATGGGCCTGCACATCCCCGAGGAGTATGGCGGCGCCGGAGCGGGCGCGCTCGCCTACTGCCTCGCCGCGGAAGAAGTCGCACGGGCCTGCGCCGCCACGTCCACCATTTTCCTCGTGCAGAACCTCGGCGGTTACCCCATCGTGCTGGACGGGAATGCCGAGCAGAAGAAGCGCTTCCTCCCGCGGCTGGCCACCGGCGAGATCACCGCCGCGTTCTCCTTGTCCGAGCCGGGCTCCGGCTCCGACGCCGCGGGCATGACGTGCACGGCGGAGCGCAAGGGCGACCGCTACGTGGTCAACGGCTCCAAGATGTGGGTGACCAACGGCTCGCACGCCGGGGTGATCACGGTGTTCGTGAGCACCGACCGGGCCCAGCGCGCCCGCGGCGTCACCGCGCTCCTCGTGGAGCCGGGAACGCCCGGCTTCACGGTGGGCAAGCACGAGAAGAAGCTTGGCATCCGGGGCAGCCCCACGGTGGCGCTGCACTTCACCGACTGCGAGATCCCCGTGGAGAACCGCCTCGGCGAAGAGGGCGGGGGATTCCGCCTCGCCATGCGCACCCTCGAGGCGTCGCGTCCCACCATCGGAGCGCAGGCGGTCGGCATTGCCCAGGCCGCGCTCGCCGCCGCGGTCGCCTACGCGAAGGAGCGGAAGTCGTTCGATCAGCCCATCGCGGCGTTCCAGGGCATCCAGTTCATGCTGGCCGACATGGCCATAGCGGTGCACGTCTCCCGGCTCGCCGTGCATCACACCGCCATCCTCATGGACCGGGGCGCCGCCTCCACCGCCTTCGAGGCCTCGGTGGCGAAGTGCCTGGCCTCCGACACTGCCATGAAGGTCGCCACCGACGCCGTACAGATCTTCGGCGGCTACGGCTACACGCGGGAGTTCCCGGTGGAGCGCTACATGCGCGACGCCAAGATCACCCAGATCTACGAGGGCACCAACCAGATCAACCGCATGGTGATGGCGCGCAACCTGCTCAAGTGATCGTTCGCGTGGCGCGTTCCTGCTCGGCGCGGCGCTGCACGACGGATTCGTCGGGGGCGTTCGCCACGAACACGACGGAGCCACGCACCGCGAGCGGCGCCAGCAGCGTCTCGATCCAGTCGTCAGGACTCGACCAGGCATGCGTTGTCAGCAGCCGTTCCCCGGAAGCCAGCCCGACCTTCGCCGCGCGTTCGACGACGCCGGCGCGAGTGAGGCCTGGCAGGCACGGATCGCCGGGCCCGGCCAGGAGCTGGA
>DATJFY010000043.1:0-105054 GCA_035495415.1 Verrucomicrobiia bacterium | reverse complement strand
TTAAAAGTCAGGTGCTCTGCCAACTGAGCTAACGGCTCGTGGGCGTTCACTCTAGCGTACTTGCAGCGCATCTGCTACGAGCCACCGGAGAAGTGGCGGCTGTCCATGCCGCGATGGTGGGAAGCAGTTGTGCGGCACCGTGGCGCCCTGCCCCTACGGCCCCGCGAGCAGCACCATTCCGAGAGTGAAGAGGCCGAGCACGAGCGCGGCGATCACGAAAACCACGCGCAGCGCGCGTCCGCCGCCGGGCGCCTCGGTGCCGGCGGGGAGCAGGAGCGCGATGGCCAGCAGCATGACGCTGACCGCCAGGAGCGCGAGCGCGCGGGCGACGATGGGGACCATGGCCTAGCCCTTCTTGCGGGGCTTGCCCTCGGGGGGCATGCCGGCGACGGTGTCCGCGTGCGGGATCACCACGAAGCCCTGCAGCCGGAGCGCGCCGTCGGTGAGGACAGCGGTGCGACGGCGCTCGCGGCCGCGCCGCTCGGCGCCGGGCGCGGGGCCGGCGCGACGGCGCTCGCCCTTGCGCCGGTCGAGGACGACCGTCACGTCCTGGTCGGCGGCGAAGCGCTCCTTGAGGAAGTCGAAGAGCCCGAGATTGTAGTGCGCGATCACGAGGAGATGGCCCAGCGCCTTGAGCTGGGCCGCCGCTTCTTCCAGCCAGTGGCGCATGTCCATCTCGCGGAACAGCGTGATGGCGCGGAAGATCTGGGTCTCCGCCTTGGCGTGATCGCCGCCCACCCGATGCATCTCCCCGAGTGACAGCATGATACGACCCAGCAGCGGCCGCATCCCGAGCTCTTCGGCGAGCGTGCGCGCCTGGGTGAGATCCTTCTCCGCTCGCGTGAGATCGGGTGGGTCGGCGCGCACGGCCAGCTCACCGAGGAGCCGGAGGGCGTACGCCTGATGCCCGCGCTCCTTGTGCGTGAGCGCGAGGTCGAGGGCGCGCTGGGCGGTCTCCCGCGCGCGTTCGGCCTGCCCCGCGGCGAGGAGCCCGCCGGCGAGGTTCACCGTCCAGCTCGCGAGATAGGCCTTGACGCCGAGCTCCTCGCTGAGCCGCACGCCGTCCTCGAGCAGCGGCAGGCCGTCCTCCGCGCGCCCCACCCGCGCGCGCGTGAGCCCCAGGAGCGAGGACGGGAGCGGCCGCCACACCGTGAGCTGCTTCTCGAGGCACGCTTCCAGGCTGCGCTCGAGGAGATGCAGGGCCTTGTCCATGTGGCCGCGGCGCAGGGCGACGAGGCCGGCGAGCGTCCACGCGATCGCCTGGGCGTAGGCGTGGCGATCGGTCTCGGCGGCACGCTGGCCGATGTCGGCATACGTGGTGGCGAGGTCGAACTCCCCCAGCTCGGCCAGCGCGAAGGCCAGCCAGCCCGTGGAAGAGGCGTAGGAGACGGTGGTCTGCGGGCCGCTCTCCCGGCCGCGCACCTCCTCGAGCCGCTCCACGTTCTGCATGAGCACGGCCTCGGCTTCGCGGTAGCGGCCCTGCGCGTGGTACGAGTAGCCCATGTAGCCGCGCGCGAGCGACTGGAGCGCCACGTCCTGCCCCGCCTCGCCGATGGCCAGACAGCGCTCGCCGTAGGCGATGGCGGCGTCCGGCTCGCCCTTGAGATAGTGGTAGTTGACGAGGTACGTGTAGACGCGCGCCAGGCGCGACTCGTCGCCGATCAGCTTGGCCATGTTCTCGGCCTGCTGGGACAGCGCGAGCGCCTTCTGGAGCTCGCCGAGCTG
This sequence comes from Verrucomicrobiia bacterium, assembly GCA_035495415.1. Taxonomy (GTDB): domain Bacteria; phylum Methylomirabilota; class Methylomirabilia; order Rokubacteriales; family CSP1-6; genus DASRWT01. The sequence continues at coordinate 103,329 of DATJFY010000043.1, read as the reverse complement.
CAGGAGCGGCGGCCGCATCTCCAGCCGCACGTCGATGGCCGCCTCGCTCGTCTCGCGCCCCTCGGGCAGCCCGGCGAGGGCCACCAAGGCCTGCTCGAGCAGCGCCACCGCCTCGCGATTCGCCGAGCGCGCCGCCGCCTTCGCCCCCGCCTGACGCAGATAGGTCACTGCCTTGGGCCACACCTCGCCCTTGAACGCGTGGTCGGCGAGCAGCTCGATCTGCTCCGCCCGGCGCTCGGCGTAGATCCGCTCCATGGTTTCGAGGATGCGTCCGTGGAGCGTGCGCCGCCGCTCCTGGAGGAGGCCCCCGTAGGCGACGCCGTGGGTGAGCGCGTGGGTGAAGGTGTACTCGAGATCCGGGAAGAGGCCCGTCTCGAACAGGAACTCGGCCTGCTGGAGCCGCGTCAGCCGCTGGCGCAGCTCCTCCTCGCGCATCTCGCCGATGGCGGTCAGCAGGGTGAAGGCCACGTCCTTGCCGATGACGGACGCGGCCTGGAGGAGGCGCTTGTCGTCCGGATCGAGACGGTCGATGCGGGAGGCGATCACCGCCTGCACCGACGCGGGAACCTGGATGGCATTGAGCGGCTTGGCGAGCCGATACGCCGCCCGGTCCCCGACCAACACCTGGGTCTCCACCAGCGTGCGCACGCACTCCTCGAGGAAGAAGGGGTTCCCTTCCGTGCGCGTGACGAGCAGCCTCTTCACGGGGTTCAGGCTCTCGTGTTGACCCAAGAGCCCCTTGAGGAGGTCGCCGGCGGTGGCGGGAGGCAGCGGGTCCAGACGGAGCTGCGTGTAATGGCTCCGGCTCGTCCAGGTGTGCTGGTACTCGGGCCGGTAGCCCACGAGCAGGAGGATCTGCGCGGTGGGCAGGCTCTCGACCAGGCTGTCCAGGAAGGCCTGCGTCTCGGAGTCGATCCAGTGCAGGTCTTCGAACACGAGCAGCAGCGGCTGCACCTGGCTCTCGCGCAGGAGCAGGCGCTTGAGCGCGTCCAGGATGCGCTGACGGCGATGGGGCGAGTCCGGGCCCGGCCACTCCGGATCATCCACCGGCACGTCGAGCAGGGTCAGGAAGGCAGGCAGCGTGGGCCGCAGGGCCTCGTCGAGGGTGAGGAGCTTGCCCGTCACCTTCTCGCGGATGCGCCGGCCGTCGTCGCGCTCGTCGATCTGGAAGTAGTGCCGCAGGAGCTCCACCACCGGGAAGTACGGCGTCAGCTTGCTGTAGGAGACCGCGGCGGCCTCGCCCATCAGCCAGCCCTGCGTGCGGTGCGAGTGCGTGAACTCCCAGAACAGCCGCGACTTGCCCACGCCGGGCTCGCCCACCAGCGCCACCACCTGCCCGTGCCCCTTCCGCGCGCGCTCGAGCGCCTGACGGAGCCGGTCGAGCTCGGCGTCACGGCCCACGAAGGGCGAGAGGCCGCGGGCCGCCGAGGCCTGCATGCGCGAGCGCACCTGCCCGGCCCCGACGATCTCGAAGATCTCCACGGGGTCGGTCATGCCCTTCACCGGCACGGGACCAAGCGCCTTCACCTCGACGTACCCCTCGGCCAGACGCAGGGTGTAGTTCGTGATGAGCGTGGTGCCGGGCCGGGCGAGCTGCTCCATGCGCGCAGCGAGATGCGTGGTCTGGCCCACCGCGGTGTAGTCCATGTGCAGATCGCTGCCGATCGAGCGCACCACGACCTCGCCCGAGTTCAGGCCCACCCGGATCTGCACGTCGATACCCTGATTGCGGCGCAGCTCCTCCGCGTAGTGGCCCACCGTGTCCTGCATCCGGATGGCCGCGTAGGACGCCCGCACCGCGTGGTCCTCGTGAGCGAGCGGCGCGCCGAACAGGGCCATGATGCCGTCGCCCATGACCTGGTTCACCGTGCCTTCGTAGCGGTGCACCGCCTCCATCATCCGCTCGAGCACGGGGTCGAGGAGCCGGCGCGCTTCCTCCGGGTCGCGGTCGGCGAGCAGCTCCATCGAGCCCTTGAGGTCGGCGAAGAGCACCGTCACCTGCTTGCGCTCCCCGGCCATGTCGGAGCGGGTGAGCCGAATCTTGTCCGCGAGGTGCTTGGGGGTGTAGCTCTCGGGAGCGGGCGCTGCCGGGCGCACGGCCACCACGGCCCTTTCCGCGAGAGACGTGCCGCAGTTCCCGCAGAACTTCTTGCCCGCGCCGACCGGGTGCCCGCAGGAGGGGCACGACTGCTCCATCCGGGCGCCGCACTCCTCACAGAAGCGGGCGTCGGCCCGGTTATCGGTCTGGCAGCGCGGACACCTCACGTCGGGGCCCCTCCAGTCCGCCAAGAGTAGCCGCCAGGCCAGAGCCGGTCAAGCGGCGCGCGGACTTAGGGGTTAGGCCGTGTTCAGCGCCGGAACCAGTCCCAGACGCGGTCCCACCACCGGTGCACCCGGTCGACCACGGTGCCGTGGATTTCGCATACCCCGGGCTCGCTCCCGACCAGGAACACCTCGGTCCGCACCTCGGGGCAGGCATCAGTCGCCCGCTTGCCGGTCGTGGGATCGATGCGCGCGGTCTCGACTCCGTCGGGCGGCGTGAAGGGCGCGGGGGGATAGGTCGCCAGGGCCCGCTTCATGAACTCGGTCCAGATCGGGGCCGCCGCCTCGGCGCCGCTGAGCCCGAGGGGCCGGCCGTCGTCGAAGCCCACCCAGACCAGCGTCACCAGATTCGAGCTATAGCCCACGAACCACGCGTCCCGTCCGTCGTTGGTGGTGCCGGTCTTCCCCGCCACGGGGGCCTCGAGGCCCATCGCCCGCACGCTCGCGCCGGTCCCCGACTGGATCACGCCCTGAAGCGCCGCGGTGAGGAGATAGGCCTCCGCCGGCGAGATGGCCTGACGCGGCGGCTCTGCTTCGGCGCGCCCGTCACTCGCCAGCGCACTCACGGGGCGCGCCTGGCCGCCGGCGGCAAACGGAATGTAGGCCCGCGCCAGCTCGACGGGCGTGACCTCGAACGCGCCGAGCGCGATGGCGGGTACCGGCTTGAGGTCGCTCTCGATGCCCATGCGGCGCGCGGCGTCGATGATGGCGGTCAGCCCGACCGTCTGGGCGATGCGCACGGTGGCACCGTTGAGCGAGGCTTCCAACGCGCGCCGCACCGACACCTCGCCCTCGTAGCGGTCCGAGTAATTGCGGGGGCTCCAGGACTTCCCGTCCACCTCCAGCGTGATGGGCGCGTCCTCGACATGCGTGGCGAGGGTGAACGCGGGACCGTTCTCGCGGGGCGCCAGCGCGGCCAGGTACACGAAGGGCTTGAAGGCGGAGCCGGGCTGCCGCCGAGCCAGCCCCGCGCGATTGAACGGGCTCGTGCGATAGTCGCGGCCCCCGACCAGCGCGCGGATGCCGCCGGTGGCGGGGTCTACCGCCAGCAGCACGACCTGGACGCGCTCGCCGGTGCCGCGGGGCCGGAGCCGCGGGACACGCGTCTCGAGCTCGTCCACCCCGCGCGCCACCGCCGCCTCGGCGAAGCGCTGGAGCGGCACGTCCAGCGTGGTGATCAGGCCAGTGGGGTCCCCGTCCGTGTCCTCGTCGCCGCGTCGTGCAATCTCCTGCTGCACGTAGTCGACGAAGTACGGGGCGACCAGACCGGGCGGCGGACCCGCGGGCGCGCGCACGGGCTCCCGGCGCGCGCGCTCGAAGTCGGCGGGCTGGATCATGGCCAGGTCGCGCATGCGGCCCAGCACGACGTCCCGGCGGGCGCGGGCCTTGTCGACATTGGCGGCGGGCGAGACCACGTTCGGGGCACGGATCATGCCGGCCAGCGTGGCCGCCTCTCCGAGGGTGAGCTGGGACGGCTCCTTCCTGAAATAGACGCGCGCGGCCGCCCCGATGCCGCGCACCGGCCCCGCGCCCCAGTGGCCGAGGTAGATCTCGTTGAGATAGGTCTCGAGGATCTGGTCCTTCGAGTAGCGCCACTCCAGCGCGGTGGACAGCCAGGCCTCTTGCGCCTTGCGCAGCACCGTGCGCTCCGGGCTCAACAGGCGATTCTTCACGAGCTGCTGGGTGATGGTGCTCCCGCCCTCCACCACGCGGCCCGCGCGCACGTTGGACCAGAACGCGCGCAGCAGCGCCCTGGCGTCGAGGCCGCCGTGCTCGTAGAAGCGATCGTCCTCGGCAGCCAAGACCGCGTCCCGGACCATACGGGGGAGGGCGGCGAGGCGTACCGGCCGATAGGTCTCGCCCGGCGCTGCGCCGGCGCTCGTCAGAACCTCAGGCGGCAGGGCCAGGCTTGAAACCTCGGCCTGGCCGCGGCGAATGCGCGCGACCCGGTCCCCCTGCAGCTCGAGCCGGATGCGCGGAGCCTGCTCGCTCACGCCGGCGGAGGCCGGGCGCAGCATGATGTCCCAGGAGGTGGCCCCGCGACGGAACTGGCCCGGCGCCGCGGGTGCGGTGCGCGTCTCCTGATAGCCCAAGCGGGCCAGCAGACCAGCCAGATCCGCCATGCCCACGTGGAGGCCCGGCCGCAGCACTTGCGGTCCCGCGTAGATCAGCGTGCCGCGCCGCGCCTCGGCGCGCCCGAAGCGCGAGAGCTCCGTCGTTGCGTACGTGACGAGGGCGAGCGCGATCAGGACGATGGCAGCCAGCCCGCCGAGGACAAGCCCGCGTCGAGGCGTGAGGATGCGCATCACGCTGGCTCAGGGCAACCCGCGTGCCAGCGAGCGGGCGCGTCTTTTCGGGGCGCTAACGCGCCTTCCTACGCGCGACCGGGCAGGAAATACACGGCGCCGAGGTAAGGATTACCGCTCGCGGACGCGCGCCCGCTACCGCGGAGGAATCGAGCCGCGGAGGCTCGGGTACCACTGCGTGAGTGGTGAGTCCGGCATGAGAATGGTCTCGTCGCGCTCGGGGCCCGTCGAGACCACGCCGAAGCCCACCCCGATCAGCTCGGAGAGCCGCTCGAGGTACTCGCGAGCCTTGGTCGGGAGCTCCGCGTACTCGCGGAGCCCCTGGGTGGACGTCTGCCAGCCGGAATGTTCCTCGTACATCGGCGCCGCCTCATGCCAGATGCGCTCCTCCTCGGGAAATTCCGTGAGGACATCGCCCTGATAGCGATAGCCCGTGCAGATCTTCACCGTCTCGCAGGCGTCGAGCACGTCGAGCTTCGTAATGGCGAGCGTGTCCATGCCGTTGATGCGGACGGCGTAGCGCAACGCCACCGCATCCGCCCAGCCGGTGCGGCGCGGCCGCCCGGTCACCGCCCCGTACTCGTTGCCGCGGGCGCGCAGGAGGTCCGCCGTGTCCCCGTGAAGCTCCGTGGGGAATGGCCCCTCGCCCACCCGCGTGCAGTAGGCCTTGGAGATGCCCAGGCAGCCGTCGATCTTGGTGGGCGGGATGCCGCTGCCCGTGCACGCGCCGCCCGCGGTGGTGCTGGAGGAGGTGATGAACGGATAGGTCCCGTGATCGATATCGAGCATGGTGCCCTGGGCCCCCTCGAACAGCACCGACCGGCCAGCGTTCATCCACTGGGAGAGGAGCAGCGCGGTGTCCGTGATGTAGGGCGCCAACCACCCCGCGAAGCGGAGGTAGGGGCCGAGGATCGACTCCACGGAGAAGGTCTCGGCGTCATAGATCTCGCGCAGGATGCGGTTCTTCTGGATGACGTTGTACTCGAGCTTCTCGCGGAAGAGCCTTTCGTCGAGGAGATCGGCCATGCGGATGCCGATGCGCCCGGCCTTGTCGGCATAGGCCGGGCCCACCCCCTTGCCGGTGGTGCCGATACGCCGCTTGCCCGCCTTGGACTCGGTTGCCCGGTCAAGCGCGGGGTGATACGGCATGATCAGGTGCGCGTTCTTCGAGATGTAGAGGTTGCCGTCGAGGGAGACTCCCCGCTGCACGAGGGCCTCCATCTCCTCGATCATCGATGCCGGGTCGACCACCACACCGCAGCCGATCACGCAGCGGCAGTCCGGCCGCAGAATCCCCGAGGGGAGCGACTGGAAGACGAACTTCTCGCGCCCCACGATGACGGTGTGGCCGGCGTTGTTCCCGCCCTGATAGCGCACGACCACGTCGACGTGGCTGGCCAGCACGTCCACGAGCTTGCCCTTCGCCTCGTCGCCCCACTGCGCCCCGACGACCACCACGTTAGGCATGACCTGTCTCCTTGAGATCGGCAAAGTACTTGTCCGGCTCGGCGAGCAGCGTGCTCGCTGCCACGACGCGCTCCCGACCGCCCTGCCCGCCCGGCGTCTCCGCGCGGAGGTCGAGCACGCGCACCTCGTCGGCGCGGTAGCCCGGCTCCCCGATCACGAGCACCCAGCGCGCGCGCTGCTGGCGCGCGTACGCCAGCGACGCGTCGAGCCCGCGGCTGATGATATCCCGTGCCACCGACGCGCCGAGGTCGCGATAGCGCCGGGCGAGGGCGAGGGCCTGGGTCTTCTCCGCGGTGAAGTCGATGATGTAGAAGTCGGGCCCCCCCAGCTCGGGCCTGGCGCCCTGCGATTCCAGGGCGAGGAGGGCGCGGCCCACCTCGAAGGCGAAGCCCGTGGCGGGGCAATCGTAGCCGAAGCGGCCGAGCATCTGGTCGTAGCGGCCGCCGCCCACCAGGGGCGCGCCGAGGCCGGACACGTAGGCCTCGAAGTGCACGCCGGAGTAGTAGTCGAACCCGCGCACCTCGCCGAGGTCCAGCAGCACGCTGTCGGCCAGGCCGTAGAGGCGGAGGAGCCGGTACACCTCGGCCAGATTGGCCAGGGCGGCCTCGGAGCGGGCGTTCTTCACCAGGCGCTCCGCGCGCTCGAGCACGTCGCCGCGGCCGTAGAGCGTCGGCAGCGCGAGCAGCGCCTCGGTCACGGCGGCGGGGGCGCCGAGCGCCGCGACCCGCCGCTCCAGCGCGGAAACGTCCTTGCGCCCGAGCGCCGAGCGCACGCCGCGCGCGGTCTCGGAATCGGCGCCAAGGTCCTCGAGCATGCCGCGGAAGAAGTCCGTCTGCCCGACATCGAGCTGGAACTCTGACAGGCCGAGGGCCTGCAGCCCTTCCACGGTCATGGCGATCATCTCCGCGTCGCCCTCGGGGTTGGGGAGCCCGACCAGCTCCACCCCGGCCTGGTAGAACTCGCGGTAGCGGCCCACCTGGGGCTCGGCATCGCGGAACACGTTGGTGACGTATGCCAGGCGCAGGGGCTTGGGCTCGTCGCGGAGCCGGCTCGCCACGATGCGGGCGATCTGCGGCGTGATGTCGGCGCGGAGCGCGAGGAGCCGCCCGCTCTCGCGATCGACCAGCTTGAACATACCCTCCTGGATGTCCACGTCCGTGCCCTTGGAGAGCACGTCGAAGTACTCGTAGGTCGGCGTCACCACCTCGCGATAGCCCCAGCGGCGGAACACGCCGAGCAGACGCTCCTCCACCACGCGCTTGACGGCAGCCTCGTCGGGCAGATAGATCTTCACGCCCTTGGGAAGCTGAGTTTGCGGCGGCCGGCGCTCCATGGTGCGAGCGTCCAGTCAGCGGGCGACCGGAACGGCGTCCAGGTGCACCAGGGTGTTCATCCGGTGCAGGGCCGTCCAGTCGTGGCGAAACTCGAGCTCGGAGATGCCGGTGGAGGCGAGGTGAATGGACCAGATCCGCTCGAGCGGCAGGCCCAGGACCTCGAGGATGATGATGCGAGCGGAGACGCCGTGCGCCACCAGGCACACGCTCTGCGCGTCGTGCTCGCGGCGTAGCCGCTCGAGCCCGGCGAGCACGCGCGTCCGCACGTCCTCCAGGGTCTCGCCGCCGCCGGGCGGCACGAAGCGATGCGGCTCATCCGCCCACAGGCGAAAGCGATCCGGGTCCTGGGCCTTGCAGTCGTCGAAGCAGAGGCCCTCCCACTCCCCGAAGGCCATCTCGCGGAAGTCCGCGTCCTCCCGCACGGTCAGGCCGTGAGCGGCGGCGATGGCCGCGGCGGTCTGGCGGGCGCGCCCGAGCGTGCTCGAGTAGACGGCCTTCAAGGGCTCCTGGCTGAGCGCCCGGGCCACCGCCTCGGCCTGCCCCCGCCCTACGTCCGAGAGGGGGGAGTCCTGCCACCCCTGGTACCGGCGGTCGCGGTTCCAGAGCGTCTGCGCATGCCGTATGAGGAAGAGTCGGAGTGCCATGGCCAACGCGCTATGTTACCGGAAGAGGGCGCGTTTTGCCTAGACTCGGGAGTCCGGCTCCCGCCTCGGTTACTAGCCCGAGGGGCCCGAATCTCGAAAGTGGCGCTGGTTCCGGTCTCGCCCCTTTTCAGGCTCGTCAGGGGACGCTCCACGTCTCACCGCGACGAGATACAGGACTCCAGCGAGCAAGCCGACGACGAGCAGGAATACCGTTAGCCACATCGTCGCCCTCCCCCTGGCCGGACCCTTGTCAGCCGCGCTCGGCGAAGATCTTCTGGGCGGCGCGCACGGAAGCTCCCCAGTCCACCGGGTGCCCCAGCTCCTGCAGCACCTGCTCCAGCGCGGAGAGTGCGGTGATCACGTCGAACTCGGCCACGTACCCCATGTGCCCGAGGCGGAACACCTTGCCCTTCATCTCCCCCTGACCGCCCGCAATCGTGATGTTGTGCGAGGTCGAGTAGGTGGAGAGCACGCGCTCGCTGTCCACGCCAGCCGGCGCCACGGTCGCGGTGAGAGCCGGGCTCGGGGTGGCCTTGGCGAACACCTCCAGCCCGAGGGCCTCGACGCCGGCGCGCGTGGCACGGGCCAGACGATCGTGGCGCTTGAACGTGTTGGCCAGCCCCTCCGCCTCCAGCATGTGGAGCACCTCGCGGAGTCCCAGCATGATCGACACCGCGGGAGTGAAGTGGGCCTCGCCGCGGCTCACTGCCTTGGCCTCCGCGGTGAGGTCGAAGTAGTACTTCGGCAGCGTGGAACGCTTCACGTGCCCCCACGCCTTGTCGGACAGGGCGCAGAAGGAGAGCCCGGGCGGGAGCATCAGGCCCTTCTGCGAGCCCGAGATCACCACGTCCACGCCCCAGGCGTCCATGGGCAGATCGGCGATGCCGAGGCTCGAGACCGCGTCCACGATGCAGAGGGCGCCGGTGCCGCGGGTGACGGCGGCCATGCCGCGCACGTCGTGAAGCACGCCGGTGGAGGACTCGCTGTGCTGCATCAGCACCGCCCTGGCGGCGGGATGCTGGCGAAGCGCCTGCGCGATTGCCTCGGCGGCCACCGTCTGCCCGAACGGCGCCGTCACCGGCACCACGGTGACGCCGAAGGCCCGCGCGATCTCTTCCCACCGCTCGCCGAACTTGCCCGCCCGCAGCACGATCGCCACGTCGCCCGCCGACAAGGTGTTCGCGAGCGCGGCCTCCATGGCACCGGTGCCCGATGAGGCAAACGGAATCACCTCTTGCGCGGTCTGAAACAACCGCTTGAGCCCGGCGCGGATCTCCGCGAACAGCGCATCGTACTCCGGGGTGCGGTGATGGATCATCGGCTGCGCCATGGCGAGCAGCACGTTGGGGGGCACGGGCGTCGGACCCGGGGCCATCAGCTGATACTTCTTCATGAAGCGCTCCTTGTCGTCGTCGTGTGCATCCATTCCACGTTAGCACACCGGGGTGGCCGCTTGGCCTACGGGTGCCGCGGCGCGGGCGGCGCAACCAGCGTACGCGGTCGGCCCGTGACGGGCCGGCCCAGCGCGGTGACGAAGATCGCGTCGAGCGCCGCGGCCGCGGGGGAAAAGAAGTCGACGACCGCGCGGTCGTAGAACGTGAGCCCGGTCGCGCCGAATCCCTGGGCGTAGGCGGCGAGATAGAGCCGTCCACCCGCGTACCCCGCCTCGAGATTGGCGAGGCGATAGCCGCGATTACCCCAGCGCGCGAGAAGCGCCCGGAGATCGGCGAGGAAGAATACCGTAGCGCTCGAAGCGCCTCCCAGCGCCTGCTCGAGCGTGAGAAAAGCCGACTCGCCCCGGAAATCGCCCGCCCGCAGCCGCGTGAGGGCATGCGCGTGCCGCGCATAGCGATAGGCGCCGGGCTCGATCCCCTCCACGGCGTGCACGTTCACGAAGAGCTCGACGAAGCCCCCCGGCACGTCGGCCACCCAGCCCCGGGCGCCGTGGTACAGCGCGTTGGACAACGCCTGCGCCGTGATCGCCTCGCCCGAGAACTGCCGCGTGGACCCGCGCCGCATGATCGTCTCGCCGAGCGTGCGTGAGCTGATCAGGCTCGGGGAAGGCAAGGCAAGGTCCGCGGATCGGGGGAGAGCGGGGGCCATCTCTGGGCCCCCGCTGGCGGATTGGGGGAGAGCGGGGGCCATCTCTGGGCCCCCGCTGATGGTAGATGAAATCGCGCCGCCGCCCGCCTCCCGCCAGTCCAACACCTCGGCCTCGGACTCGAGCGACGAATTGGCGTAGGCATCGCGTAACGCGGGGTAGTCCGCTTCGCGCGAGGAGAGCGGCACCACGCGATACGTGAGCGGCGCGATCACCGGCGAGGTGGCGGCCGGGGTGCCCTCGGGGCCCACGGGGGCGAGGACGAGGGCGCCCTCCTTCTCGGCGTCCAGGCCGAGCAGGCCGTTGACCTCGCGCTCGACGAAGCCGGTGACCAGGCGCGCCCGCACGTCCAGCGCGGCGGCGGCGGGGAGGAGATTTCCGAGGAGGCTGCCGGAATCCCAGAAGAGGTGCCGGTAGCCGCGCCCCTGGTACTTCCAGGTATTGCGCCAGTAGATCGCGGTGGCGATCACCGTGGCCTGAGCGGAGCCGATCGCGTCGTCGGCCGCCCCCACGGCGAGGGCGCCGCGGAAGTCGCCGGCGCGTAGGCGGCGAAGCGCGAAGTCCCCCGGTGAAAAGTGATACACGCCGGTTTCGAGACCCGCCACGTCTCCCGCCACCACATAGATCTCGGTCTGGTAGAGCGCGCCGGTGGACGGCGCGGCGCGAAAGAACTGGCGACCCCCGCCCGGGTACTCCTTCGTGCGGGTGATACCGGCCGAGAAGAAGAGCAGGGCAGCCAGGCGCGCCAGGTCCAGCGGCGCGGCGCCCTGCCCCGCCGCGTCGAGCGCCGCGAAGGCATCCATCCGAAGATCGGGGAGATCGCGCGGGAGCGGCAGCGGCTCGAGATCCGCGTAGATCTTGAACGGCGAGGGCTGGATCTCCCAGATGAGGCGGTGTCCGCTCGTGCGCACGGACTCGGGCGAGTGCGCCGTCTGGTCGTGATAGCGGCGCGCCGACTCGGTGGCGCGGTTCATCGCGAACCCCTGCGTCCCGTCCGGCTAGAAGGCGTACGGCGGCCGGAACACGCCTCGCTCGGTCACGATCGCGGTGATCAGCTCGGCGGGCGTCACATCGAACGCGGGGTTGTACACGGGCGACGCCGCCGGCGCGGTCAGGCGTCCGGCGATCTGCCGAACCTCGGCGGCGTCGCGCTCCTCGATGACGATCGACGCCCCCGAGGGGATGGACGGATCGATGGTCGAGGAGGGCGCCGCCACGTAGAAGGGAATGCCATGATGCCGGGCGAGCACGGCGAGGCCGTAGGTGCCAATCTTGTTCGCGGTGTCGCCGTTGGCGGCGATACGGTCGGCGCCCGTGACGACCAGGTCCACCTCGCCGCGCTTCATCACCGAGGCCGCCACGACGTCCGAGATCAGGCGGTGGGGAATTCCCTCCTTCACCATTTCCCAGGCGGTGAGCCGGGAGCCCTGCATCACCGGTCGCGTCTCGTCCACCCAGACCAGGGCGAGCTTACCCCGCTCGTGGGCGGCTCGGATGATGCCGACCGCGGTGCCGTATCCCGCCGTGGCGAGGGCCCCCGCATTGCAGTGCGTGAGGATGCGCGCGCCCGCCGGCACCAGCGCCGCCCCATGCGCGCCCATGGCGCGATTGGCGGCCAGATCCTCGTCGAGGATGGCCTGGGCATCGGCGAGAAGCCCCGCCCGCGTCGCGTCCAGCGGCTGCCCGCGTCCCGCGAGCACGCAGCGCTGCATGCGCTCGAGCGCCCAGAAGAGGTTCACCGCGGTGGGCCGCGTCGCGGCCAGGCCCTTGACCGCCTCCTCGACGTCGGCCTGCCAGGCGTCGAAGTCCCGCGCGCGGCTCGCGCGCGCGGCAAGGACCACGCCGAACGCGGCGGCCACGCCGATGGCGGGCGCGCCGCGCACCACCAGGGTGCGGATGGCGTCGGCCACCTCCTGCCAGGTCGCGCAGACGCGCTCGACCTCCTCGACGGGCAGACGCGTCTGGTCCACGAGGACCAGCCGGTCGCCGTCCCAGCGAAGCGGGGTGATCACCGCGCGCCTCGATCGACGGCCGCGGGCGCGCCGAGGCGGGCGCGCGCCGCCGTGACGTCGAGGGTTCGGAAGCGGTACATCTTGTCGCGGCCGCCGGCGCCGCGCACCAGCTCCACCGTGGAGGGCGCGACGCCGAGGGCCGCGGCGAGCAGGCGCGCCACCGCCGCGTTCGCGCGGCCGTCCTGGGGCGGGGCGCTCACGCGCACCCGCAGGGCCGCGCCCTGCCAGCCCACGATCTCGTCGCGCGAGGCGCCCGGCTGCACGCGCACGGCGAGGTGCTCGGCCATGACCGCTTCAGTCCCCCTCGCCGGAGTCTTCCTTGAGGTCCTGGTCGATCATCCGGTGGTACATCTCGAGGGTCTGGCGCAGCCCCTCGGCGACCTGGCGGCGCTGGCGCTTGAGCTGGAGGATCTCGTTGCGCAGCGCGGCCTCCTCGGATCGGTTCGACTCGAGCAGCTTCTCGCCCTCGAGCTCGGCCTCGCGGAGGATCAGGGCCGCCTCGCGGCGCGCCCCATCTTTCATCTCCTCGGTGAGCTGCTGGGTGGTGACCAGGGTCTGCTGAAGCACCTTCTCGCGGTCTTCCAGGCCGCGCGTCCGGTCCTCGAGCACCGCGAGCTGCTCCTTGAGCAGCGAGTTCTCCTTGATCAGGGCTTCGTAGTCCTGGGCGACGTCCTCCAGGAACGTGTCGACTTCCTGGACATCGAAGCCGCGGAACATCCGTACCGTGAATTGCTGCTGACGAATGTCCATGGGTGTGATGCGCACGGTTCCCTCCTCAGTACAGCGACGGCAGGATCACTCGCTCGATGAACTGTATGGCGATGATGACGATCAGCGGCGAGAGGTCGAGGCCTCCCGTCTTCCACGGCGGCAAGAGGCTGCGCACGGGCCGCAGCACGGGCTCGGTGGCCTTGAAGAGGAACTGGACGATGGGATTGCGGGGGTCCGGGCTCACCCAGGTGATGAGGGCGGCGGCGATGATCACGTAGGAGTAGAGGTCCAGCAGCCAGCCGATGAACTGCACGAAGTTGTAGGGCAGCACGTCAGCGTGGTCTCCCCAGCTCGCGGGAGCGCAGGGTGGCGCGCTCCACCGCGTTGATGAAGGTGCGCCGCACTCCGCCCTCCTCCAGGGCGGCGATCCCGGCGATCGTCGTGCCGCCGGGGGAAGACACCATGTCCTTGAGCTGCCCCGGATGAGCCCCCGTTTCCAGGATGAGCTTGGCGGAGCCGAGCACGGTCTGCGCGGCCAGCGTCATCGCGGTGGCGCGGTCGAGCCCCATCTTCACGCCGCCGTCAGCGAGCGACTCGATGACGATGGCCACGTAGGCGGGCCCGGAGCCGGAGAGCCCGGTCACCGCGTCGAGCGCATCCTCCTCGAGCAGCACCGCCTTGCCCACCGCGCCGAACAGCTCCAGCGCGGTCTCGAGGTCCCCCGGCTCGAGCCCATCGGCGCGCGCGATCGCGGTGACCCCTTCGAGGACGAGGGCGGGCGTGTTGGGCATGACGCGGATCAGCCGGACCGGCCGGCCCAGGTGCGAGCGAATCGTCCCCGTCGGGACGCCCGCCGCCACGGAGATGCAGAGCGTCCGCGCGTCCACCGCCGGCGCGATTTCCGCCAGCACTGTCGCCATGATCTGCGGCTTCACCGCGAGCACGACCACGTCGGCATCACGGACGAGGTCCTGGTTGTGCTCGACGGCGCGGATGGCGTACTGGCGCGCGATGTGGGCCAGGCGCTCACGCTGCGGGTCGCTCGCAAAGATGGAGCCGGCGGGCACGAGCCCCGCCTGCAGCATGCCGCGGATCAGGGCCTCGCCCATGTTGCCGGCCCCCAGAAAGCCCACCTTCTTGCCCTTGATGCTCACGCCCGTGTCTCCCTTGGATGATTCGGCCCCGGCGGGGAGCCGGCAGGCCCCCGCCGAGGACCAAATATCGACGTGCCGACCCGCACCATGGTCGCGCCTTCCTCGATGGCGACCTCGAAGTCCGCGCTCATCCCCATCGACAGGTGCTCGACCCCCGCGGCGTCCCGCAGCTCGCGGAGGCGCCGGAAGAACGGCCGGGCCGCCTCGGGATCCAGGCTCATGGGCGGGATCGCCATGAGACCGTGTATCGCGAGGTGGCGCAGGCCCCGCATCGCGTCGAGCAGCCGCTTCACATCGCCCGGAGCGGCGCCGCCCTTCTGCGGCTCGTCCCCCAGATTCACCTGCAGGAGACCGCGGATCGTTCGGCCAGCAGCGTCAGCGCGCTTGTCCAGCTCCTGCGCCAGCTCGAGGCGGTCCACCGAGTGGATCCAGTCGAAGAGCTGCACGGCGTCCTTCGCCTTGTTGGTCTGGAGGGAGCCGATGAGATGCCAGGGCACGGGTCGCCCCAGCAGAGCCACCTTCTCCTTGGCCTCCTGCACCCGGTTCTCACCGAGCGCGGCCACTCCCGCCCCCACCGCGGCGCGGATGCGCTCGGCCTCGACTGTCTTGGACACCGCGATCAAGAGGACCCCGGATGGATCCCGGCCCGCCCTGCGGCAGGCGCGCTCGACCTGTTGCCCGACCTTCTCCAGGTTCGCCTTGATGTCGACTGGACCGTCCGCCACGCTTGCACCCCCGTCCGGCACGTCTAAACCTCCGTCCGGTTGGGCGAGTCTAGCATGGTGACCTCGCTAGCCCGGGAGCGCCGCGAGGGTGACCAGGCGACCCACCCGACCGAGCCGCGTCGAGCCCTCCTTGCGATACGAGTAGAAGCGGTCGACGTGGCAGGCGGTGCAGAGCCGGGGATTGTCGATCATCCCGGGATCGACGTCGGCGGCGGCCAGCTGATCCTCGTTGGCCTTCCAGAGGTCGAGCATCCACTTGCCGGGGCCCTTGGGCGTCACCCAGCGCTCCCAGCCGCCCGGGAAGGCCGCCCGCAGGCGGTCGATGACCGGGACGTCGACCTCGTAACAGCATGGCCCGATGGAAGGGCCGATGCCGACGGCGAGACCATCGGGGGGGGAGCCGGCCTCCACCAGCCGATCCACCGCGGCGCGCACCACCGACTGTACGGTGCCGCGCCAGCCGGCGTGAGCCGCCGCCAGGCGCCGATGGGTCGGGTCGTAGATCAGCACCGAAAGGCAATCGGCGGTGAACACGGCGAGCGGCAGGCCGCGACGCTCGGTCACGAGGACGTCGGCGGCACCCAGGCGGCCGGCGCCCTCGGCCACCACGATCTCCGCGCCATGGACCTGCCGGAGGAACGCCGGCGGCGTCGCGAGGCCCTGCGCGGCGAGGAGCGGCTGGGCCTCCGGGGTGAAGACCTCCGGTGCGTCGCCGAAGGCGGCGACGCCGGGGAACTGGCGCGTGGTGAAGAGATGCGGGAGCCCCGCGCGCTCGAGCAATGAGGAGGTGAGAAAGGGCGCGCCCATGGGCGCTCGCATTGTCTCACGCGGAGCCGCCGAGCCGCGCGCGGCGAGAGGGGCCATCCCCTCCCTCGACCGCCCGGGCACGCGGCCTCGGGCGACGAGGGAGGAGCGGCCGGGCGAATCAGTCGGCCTGCCTCCGCAGGAAGGCCGGCACGTCGAGATCCTCCTCGGCCATCGACTCGCCGCTCTCCCCGCGTGCGTCCGAGAGACGGCGGCGCCAGGACGGGCCCGGGACGGGCGCGCGGCTCGGCCGCGGCGGCATCTCGAGCACCTTGCTGCTGGTCGGGCTCATCTCGACCTTTCGTTCGGTGAATCCCGTGGCGATGACGGTGATGCGCACCTCGTCCTGGAGCGAGTCGTCGATCACCGCGCCGAAGATGATGTTGGCTTCCTCGTGTGCCGCTTCCTGGACGATCTTCGCCGCCTCCTCGACCTCGTGGATGGCCATGTCGGGGCCACCCGTGAAGTTGATGAGGATGCCGCGCGCCCCCTCGATGGAGGTCTCGTCGAGCAGCGGGCTCGCCACCGCCTTCTGCGCCGCGTCGAGCGCGCGGTTCTGTCCCTTGCCCGTGCCCGCGCCCATCAGGGCCATGCCCATGCCGGACATGATCGTGCGCACGTCGGCGAAGTCGAGGTTGATGAGGCCGGGCACCAAGATCAGATCCGAGATGCCCTGCACCGCCTGGAGCAGCACGGTATCGGCGACCTTGAAGGCCTCCATCAGCGGGGTGCCGCGATCCACCACCGCGAGCAGGCGCTGGTTCGGGATCGTGATGAGCGTGTCCACGACGTTGCGCAGATCCGACATGCCAGACTCGGCCTGCTGCTGGCGGCGCCGGCCCTCGAAGTGGAAGGGCTTGGTCACCACCGCCACCGTGAGGATGCCGAGGTCCTTGGCGATCGCCGCCACCACCGGCGCCGCGCCGGTGCCGGTCCCACCGCCGAGGCCCGCGGTGACGAACACCATGTCCGCGCCTTCCAGCATGGACTTGATGGTGTCCTTGTCTTCCTGCGCGGCGTTGCGGCCAACCTCGGGATTGGAGCCCGCGCCGAGCCCGCTCGTGAGTCGCGCCCCGAGCTGAATCTTCTGGGGTGCGGGCGAGGAGCGGAGCGCCTGCAGATCGGTATTGGCGACGATGAAATCGACGCCGGTGAACTTCGCGGCCATCATGCGATTGACGGCGTTGGACCCACCGCCGCCGAGCCCGATCACCTTGATCTTTGCAACTTCGCGCTCGTCGTCCATCGCGAACATCGGCCGCCGGCCACGTCCATGCTCCATTACGCCTCCTTGCTTCCGCGGTTTAGAAAAGTTTCGCAAACCATTCGCGGAGGCGGGAGCCGAGTGTGCCGTCGCTCGCGTCGATGGGCGCACCGGATCGCTGCCCCCGGGCGCCGTAACGCGCCAGGCCCACCGCGGTCGAGTATATGGGACTTTGCACCACGTCGGCCAGTCCTCCGATATTTCCCGGCACCCCGCGGCGCACCGGGAGGTCGAACACCTGCTCGGCCAGCTCCGGGAGGCCCTGCATGATCGACGTCCCGCCGGTCACCACCACCCCGGCCGCGGCCACATCCTGCAGCCCGGCACGGGCGAGATCTCGGGCCACGAGGGTGAAGATCTCCTCCACTCGAGGCTGGATGATCTCCGAGAGGATCTGGCGCGAGAGCTGGCGCGGCTTGCGGCCCCCCACGCTCGGCACGTCCACCGTCTCGTCCTCGCGCACCAGCGCGGTCAACGCACACCCATAGCGCTTCTTCAAGTCTTCCGCGTCCGACGTCGGAGTGCGGAGACCCACGGCAATGTCGTTCGAGATATGGTCACCGCCCAGGGGCAAGATGCCGGTGTACCAGAGGGCGCCGTCCCGGAAGAGGGCCGCATCGGTGGTGCCGCCCCCTAGATCGATCAGGAGGATTCCCAGCTCCTTCTCCTCGGTCGAGATCACGGCTTCCGAGGAGGCGAGGGGCTCGAGCACGATGTCCTGCACGGTCAGGCCGGCGCGATTCACGCTGCGGATCACGTTCTGCACCGACGTGACGGCGCCGGTGACGAGGTGCACCTCCACCTCGAGGCGCACCCCCGACATGCCCACCGGCTCCTTCACGCCGTCCTGGTCGTCCACCACGAAGGTCTGGGGGAGCACGTGGATGATCTCGCGGTCAGGCGGGAGGTTCACCGCCTTGGCGGCCTCCAGCGCGCGGTCCACGTCGGTCTGGCTCACCTCGCGATGCTTGCCGGACACCGCCACCACGCCGCGGCTGTTGATGCCGCGGATGTGCCCGCCCGCGATCCCCGCCACCACGGACGTGATCTCGACCCCCGCGACCTGCTCCGCCTCCGACACCGCCTGCCGCACCGCTTCCACCGTCGAGTCGATGTTGACGACCACGCCTTTGCGCAACCCCCGGGACGGGCTGACCCCGACCCCCACGATGTCCAACCCGCCCGCCGCCGTCGGCTCCGCGATCACGCAGCAGATCTTGGTGGTGCCGACGTCGAGTCCCGCGATGACCGCGCGTCCCTTCACTCGCCCCATTCGCCTCCTCAGCGCACAGCGGGTTTGAGGACGACCTGATCCCGGAAGCGCAGGTCGATGGCGCTGACCGGCTGTCCGGACGACGCCACCTGGGCCAGCACGCCGGCCAGCCGCGGGATGCGCGAGTCCCACTCCTCGGCGCCGAGCCGGACCTCGATGCCGTCCACCGTGTAGAGCACGGGGCCGTCGCTGCGCCCCACGTCGACCTCGGAGATCTGCTGCACGAGCGGGCTTCCTGCGCGCAGGAGCGTGCGGATCAGCCGGACCCCGGTGAGCACGCGCTCGGAGGGCGCCTTGGACGCGGACGCGATCTCGTCATCGGTGAGCCCGCTGATCACCGGGAGGGAGATGGTGACCGCGCGCGACTCCGGCGCCATGCGCACGCCCTCCTCGTCGATCCAGTGCAGGCGTCCCGCGTGCACGAGCGTGAAGGGCCGCCGTTCCTCCACCACGATCATCACGTGGTTGGGAAACGCGCGGACCACCTCGGCGCGGCGCACCGCGGGCAGGCTCTCCACGCCGGAGACGACGGCGCGCGGATCGAGCCGCCAGAGGTTGGTGCCCCGGCGGATCCCCGAGGCGGTGAGGACGTCGGCGGCGGCGAGACGGCTGGTGCCCCGCACCTCGACCTCGGACACCGCGAAGCGGGGCGAGGTCAGGAGCCAGCGCACCCCGAACGCCGCCGCGCCGAGCAGCGACGCCACCGTGACGAGCGCGAACGCGACCTGGCCCAGATTTCGGGCGCGACGCGCGAGACGCCGGCGGCGGTTTATGCGCTGGCGCGCCACCGTCTCGGGGCGATCCGCCCAGTCTTCCAGGCGTTGATCGCCCCGGCGCGGCGAGAGTACGGACAGACGGCTCATGGCAAGTCTCCGCGGTTCTAGCCTTCGCCCAGGATGCGGATCTCGGGCTCGAGCGTCACGCCGAAGTGGTTCTGCACACGGTCGCGCGAGAGGTCCATCAGCGCGAGCACGTCCGCGGCCATCGCGCCGCCGCGATTGACGATGAAGTTCGCATGCTTGGCCGAGATCTCCGCCCCGTTGAGGCGCTTGCCCCGGAGCCCGACCTTCTCGATCATGCGGCTCGCCGTCTCCCCTGCCGGGTTCTTCCACACGCAGCCGGCAGAGGCCAGCGCGAGAGGCTGGCTCGCCTTCTTCTGCTTGAGGCGCACCTTGATCTCGCGCTGGATATCGGCGAACGGTCGGCGCTGCAGGCGCAGCCGCGCGCCGATCAGCACCGCCCCCGGCGGCGCCGCGAACGCGCGATAGCCGAAGGCGCCCGGCCCCGGCTTGAACTCGCCCAGGGTCCCGTCGGGGTGGAGGAAGTAAACGGCGGAGACGAAATCGCTGATCCAGCCGTCCGGGGTGCCCGCGTTCATGGCCACCGCGCCGCCGATGGTGGCGGGAATGCCCACCAGGCACTCCATCCCACCCAGGTTCAGCGCCGCCGCCTCGCGGATGAGCGCGGAGAGGCTCACCCCTGCGCCTGCCACCGCCTCCTCGCCATGAAACTCGGCACGGCCCAGGCAGCCTTCGAGCTTGAGCACGACGCCGCGGATGCCGCGATCGCGGACGAGGAGGTTGTTCCCGCCGCCCACGACCTCGACGGCGAGCTGCTCCTTGTCGGCGAAGGCCAGCGCCAGGCGGATGTCCTCCACGTCCTGCGGCACGATGAAGAAGTCGGCGGGGCCGCCGATGCGCAGGGACGTGTGGAAACTGAGTGGCTCCTTGAAACGCACCTCGCCACGGATCTCTCCGAGCATGCGTTATCTCCTCTCGGGCTCGGCACCGGTCTCGCCCAGTCGGGCGAGCACTTCGGCGCCCAGCGCACCCACATCACCGGCTCCCAGGGTCAGCACGAGATCCCCGGAGCGCGTGGATTCGCACAGGAAAGCGACGACCGCCGCGCGGTCGCCGTTCATGTAGTGCACTTCGCGATGGCCGTGGGCGGCGATGCCCTCGGCGAGGCCGCGCGCGCTGACACCCGGGATGGGCGTCTCGCCCGCGCCGTAGATGTCCATCACCACCAGGACGTCGGACTGATTGAAGGCGGTGAGGAACTCCTGGCGCAGGTCACGCGTGCGACTGTAGCGGTGCGGCTGGAACACCGTGATGACGCGTCGGTCGTACCCCGCCTTGGCGGCGGCGAGGGTGGCGCGGATCTCGGCGGGATGATGTCCGTAGTCGTCCACCACGAGGACCCCGCGGGCCTGCCCGCGGATCTGGAAGCGGCGCTGCACGCCCGTGAACCCGGCGAGCGCGCCCGCGATGACGTCGAAGGGCATGTCGAGGTCGAGCCCCACCGCGACGGCGGCGAGGGCGTTGAGGACGTTGTGCCGCCCCGGCACCTGCAGCGACACCGCCCCGAGGGCGTGCCCGCGCCGCAGGGCCTCGAAGCGAGCGGTGGCGCCCGCGAACTCGAGCCGCCGCGCGGTGAGGTCCGCGCTCGCTTCGAGCCCGTAGGTGATCACCCTTTTCTCAACGCTGGGAATCATCTGTTGGATGTTCGGCTGGTCCAGGCAAAGCACCGCGGCGCCGTAGAACGGCACCTTGTTCGCGAAAGCGAGGAAGGCCGCCCGGACTGCGTCGAGGTCGCCGTAGTGGTCCAGGTGCTCCGCATCGATCGTCGTGACCACGGCGATGGTGGGCGAGAGCTTGAGGAACGAGCCGTCCGACTCGTCGGCCTCGGCGACGAGGAACTCACCCTGCCCCAGCCGCGCGTTGGCGCCGAGCCCGTGCACCCGGCCGCCCACCACCACGGTGGGATCGAAGCCGCCCGCTCCCAGCACCGCCGCTACCATCGAGGTGGTCGTGGTCTTGCCGTGAGTGCCCGCCACCGCAATGCCGTACTTGAGGCGCATCAGCTCGGCGAGCATCTCCGCGCGGGGAATCACCGGGACGCCGCGGAGACGGGCCGCCTGCACCTCGACGTTGTCGCGCGCGACGGCGGAGGAGTAGACCACCACGTGGGCGCCCTCGACGTGGGACGCGTCGTGGCCGATGGAGACCTTGGCGCCGAGACGCTCGAGGCGCTCGACCATCTCCCCGCGCCGCGCGTCGGAGCCGGTGACCCGGTAGCCCAGGTTCAGCAGCACCTCCGCGATGCCACTCATGCCGGCACCGCCGATGCCCACGAAGTGCAGGTGCTGATAGCGCTTAAACATGGCCGGGGGTCTCCTCCCAGGACGTCCCGCCGGTCGCGTGCTGGGAGATGTTGAGCAGCACACCCGCGGAGAACATCGTCATGAGGAGCGCCGAGCCGCCGAACGACACGAAGGGCAGCGGCAGCCCTTTGGTGGGGAGCGCGCCCGTCACCACGCCCAGGTTGACCAGGGTCTGGGTGGCCAGCATCACCGTGATGCCCAGGGCCAGATAGCTGCCGAACGCGTCGGGAGCGCGCAGCCCCACGCGCAGCCCGCGCCAGATCAGCACCGCGAAGAGCGCGACCACCAGGGTGGCCCCGATCAGGCCCAGCTCCTCGCCGAGGATGGCGAAGATGAAGTCCGTGTAGGGCTCCGGGAGGTAGAAGAGCTTCTGCTTCGACTCGCCCAGGCCGCGCCCGAAGAGGCCTCCCGAGCCGAGGGCGAGGAACGACTGGATGATCTGGAACCCGGCGCCCTGGGGGTCGTCCCACGGGTTCACGAACGCGAGCATGCGCCGCCAGCGATAGGGCTTGAGCGCCACCGCGAGGGCGACCAGGGGAAGGGCGGCGGCGGCGATCCACGCCATGTGCTGCACGCGCGCGCCCGCCAGGTACGCCAGCACCAGGGTCAGCACGACGAGGGCGAGGCTGTTGCCGAGGTCGGGCTGGACGAACGTGAGCAGGGCCATCGTTCCCGCCACGAGCAGGAGGGGGAAGAGGCCCTGCCAGAAGGTCCGGATCTCCTCGCGCCGCTTGGTGAGGAACGACGCCAGGTAGAGCACGAGAGAGAACTTGGCCAGCTCCACCGGCTGGAACGAGAGCGGTCCGATCCGGAACCAGCGCCGCGTGCCGTTGATCGACTGGCCGAACGGCGGCACCAGCACGAGGACCAGGAGCACGAACGAGATCACGAGGAGCGGGATGACGAAGCGCTCGAGCCGGCGGTAGTCGAGTCGCAGCGCCGCCCACAGCAAGCCGCCGCCCAGGGCCGCCCAGAAGAGCTGCTTCTTGAGGAAGAAGAACGGATCGCCGAAGCGGTCGGCGGCGACGATGGCGCTCGCCGAGTAGACCATCACCACGCCGAGGAAGACCAGGGCCATCACCACCCCGAACAGCCACACGTCCGGAGCCACCTTGCGGGGCATCAGCGTGACCCCGACGGCACGATCCGGCGCACGACGTCCTTGAACACCTCGCCGCGGTGCTCGTAGTTCTGGAACATGTCGAAGGACGCGCAGGCGGGCGAGAGCAGCACGACGTCGCCGATGAGGGCGCGGTGGGTGGCCTTGCGCACCGCGTCCTCCATGCTCTCCGCGGGCTCGGTGGGGATGCCGGCCGCCGCGAACGGCCGCCGGATCTGCTCCTGATCCACGCCGATGAGGATCGTCGCCCGCACGCGACCGCGCGCGGCGGCGGCGAGCGGCGCGAAGTCCTGCCCCTTGCCCTTGCCCCCCGCGATGAGGACCACCGGCTCGCTGAAGCTCTCCAGCGCCTTGATCGTGGAGGCGACGTTGGTGCCCTTGGAGTCGTTGTAGAACGTCACTCCGCGCGCGTCGTGCACGCGCTCGATTCGGTGGGCCACGCCGCGGAAGGCGCCGATCCCCTTGCGGATCGCCGCGGGATCCATGCCGGTCCACAGCGCGCACGCCGTCGCCGCCAGCACGTTCTCGATGTTGTGGGCGCCGCGCAGCTGGATCTCCGCCACCGGGCACATCGGCTCGGCGTGGCCGTTGAGCTTGGCCACCACCCAGCCGTCATGCACGAAGACGCCGTGCTCGAGGGCGCGCCGCCGGCTGAACCACAGCACCCGAGCGCGCGTGCGCGGGGCGAGGGCGGCGGTGTCAGGGTCGTCGCCGTTGAGCACCGCGCAGTCCGCCTCGGTCTGATTGGCGAAGATCTTGGCCTTGGCGTCGACATAGGCGGCGTAGCTGCCGTGCCGGTCGAGGTGATCGGGGGCCAGATTCAGCACCGCGGCCACGCGGGGCCGGAACGCGTGGGTCGCCTCCAGCTGAAACGACGACGTTTCGGCGACCACGAGGCCGTCGGCGGGAAAGTCGAGCGCGTGCGTCGACAGGGGCGTGCCGATATTGCCCCCGACGAGGACGGGCCGGACCTGCGCGCGCAGGAGCTCGCCGGTGAGCGCGGTGGTCGTGGTCTTGCCGTTGGTGCCGGTGATGGCGATGACGTCCGCCTCCATCACCCGCCACGCGAGCTCCAGCTCGCTGATCACGGGGACGCCGCGCGCCCGCAGCGAGATCAGCGCGGGGAGGTCCAGCGGCACGCCCGGGCTCACCACCACGAGCTCGGCGCCCGCGAAGGCGGCATCCGGGTGGCCGCTCCAGGCGGTAATGCGCTCCTCTTCGAGCCGCCGCGCCTCGGCCGACCACCGCTCGCGCGGCGCCGCGTCGGAGGCGAGCACGCGCCCGCCCAGGCGCGCGATGAGGCGCGCCGCCGCGATCCCGCTCTTGGCGAGGCCGACGACCGCGACGGTCTTGCCGGCCAGCTCGCGCCGATACTCAAGGCCGCGTTGCATGATCGTGCTCTCGACTCCCAGCATGGCCCGTCACATCACCGGAGCTTCAGCGTGGTCAACGCGAGAAGCGCCAGCATGAAGGACAGGATCCAAAAGCGAACGATGATTTTCGGCTCCGCCCAGCCCTGCAGCTCGTAGTGATGGTGGAGCGGCGCCATCTTGAACACCCGGCGCCCGGTGAGCTTGAACGAGACGACCTGGATGATCACCGAGCCCGCCTCCACCACGTAGATGCCGCCGATGAGCGGCAGCAGCAGCTCCGACTTGGTGAGCACCGCGAGCGTGCCGATGGCGCCGCCCAGGGCCAGCGACCCCACGTCGCCCATGAACACCTGGGCGGGATAGGTGTTGAACCAGAGAAAGCCCAGCGCCGCGCCCACCAGGGCGCCGCAGAACACCGTGAGCTCGCCCGTCCCCTTCACGTTGAGGATGCGCAGGTACTCGGCGGCGCGGAAGTTGCCGGTGAGGTAGGCGATGAGCGCGAAGGCCCCGCCCGCCATCACGATGGGCCCGATGGCGAGCCCGTCCAGGCCGTCGGTCAGGTTCACCGCGTTCGACGCCCCCACGATCACGAGCAGGACGAACGGAACCCACAAGAGGCCCAGGGTCAGCAACCAGCCCTTGAAGAAGGGAATGGCCAGCCCGGTGGTGAACCCGTCGGGCGGCCACACGTAGAGCGAGGCGGCGAGGAAGCCCACCCAGAGGATCTGGGCGCCGAGCTTCTGGCGCGCCGAGATGCCCTTGCGCGTCTTGAGCTTCTTCCAGTCGTCCAGGAAGCCCACGAGACCCAGGCCCGCGGTGGCGAGGATCACCGTCCACACGTAGCGGTTGGCGAGGTTCGCCCACAGGAGCGTCGAGATCAGGATCG
The DNA here is from genome assembly GCA_035495415.1 of Verrucomicrobiia bacterium. Classification (GTDB taxonomy): domain Bacteria; phylum Methylomirabilota; class Methylomirabilia; order Rokubacteriales; family CSP1-6; genus DASRWT01. The sequence goes on along the minus strand of DATJFY010000043.1, from coordinate 78,670 downwards.
CGGCGAGGATCACCAGCCCGCCCATGGTCGGCGTGCCCGCCTTGGTGCGGTGTCTCGCCGGCGTATCTTCCCGAATGGTGTCCTCGCCGTGCTGCATCACCCGGAGGCGCTGGATGAGCCACGGCCCCAGCACGAACGAGATCACGATCGCCGACATCGTCGCCATCGCCGCCCGGAACGTGATGTACCGGAAGACGTTGAAGACGACGGCATCCCGGGCGAGCGGGACGAGGAGGAGATACAGCATCAGCCATCCTCCCCTCCGAGGCGCGCGAGGAGCGCGTCGACCACCCGCTCCATCCGCATGCCCCGGGACCCTTTGACGAGCACCGCGTCGCCGGGCGCCAGGCGCTTGAGGAGAAGCGCCACCGTGTCCTCGAACGTGCTGGTCTGATGAGTCTCGGTGAGGCCGGCCGCGCGCGCGGCCTCCACCGCGAGGGCGGCGTGGCGGCCGACACCGACGAGCTCCGCGACGCCCGCCGCGGCCACTGCGGCGCCGATGTCGCGGTGGGCGGCTTCGGCGATGTCGCCCAGCTCGAGCATGTCGCCCAGCACCACCACGAAGCGTCGCGCGCTCGTCGCCGAGCGCAGCGTGTCGAGCGCGGCGAGCACCGAGGCGGGGTTGGCGTTGTACGTATCGTCGAGGATGCGCACGGCGCCGGCGTCCCGCCACACCACGCGCCCCTTCACCGGCCGCGCGCTCTCGAGCCCCGCCGCGATGTCGGTGAGGGCCAATCCCAGCGCCAGCCCCACGCCCGCCGCGCAGAGCGCGTTGACCACATTGTGGCGGCCCGCAAAGGCCAGGCGGGCCACCTGGCGCCGCCCCCGCGCCTCCAGCGTCACGCTGAGCCGGCCGTCGGGGCCTTCTACCGCGTCGACCGCGCGGACGTCGGCGGGCCCGCGCGCGCTGACCGTGAGCACACGCGCGCGACTCCGCGGCGCCATGGCGGCCACGCGCGGATCGTCCGCGTTCAGCACCACCGCACCCTCCGGCGGAATCGCCGCGACGAGCGCGCCCTTCTCGGTCGCCACCGCGTCCAGCGAGCCGAAGAACTCGGTGTGCGCGGCGGCCACCACCGTCACCGCCGCCACCGTCGGCCGGGCGAGCGCGGACAAGGCTGCGATTTCACCAGGATGATTGCTTCCGATCTCGATGGCGACGGCGCGATGGGCGGGCTCGAGCTGTAGCAGCGTGAGGGGAAGCCCCCACTGATTGTTGAAGCTGCCCGCCGGCTTGAGCACCGGGCCCAGCGCGCCCAGCACGCCCGCCATCAGCTCTTTGGTGGTGGTCTTGCCGTTGGAGCCGGTGACCGCGGCCACCGGCAGCGTGAAGCGCGCTCGGTGATAGCCAGCGAAGCGCCCGAGGGCGCGCGTGGTCTCGTCCACGAGCACGACCGGCAGGCTGGTGGGGACGTCGTCGGGCAGCTGATCCACCACGAGGCAGGCGGCGCCCCGCGCGACCGCGTCCCGCAGATAGTGGTGGCCGTCGTTCTGCCCGTGGATCGCGAAGAACACCGCGCCGACGCCGAGCGTGCGGGTGTCAATGGACACCCCGCTCACCGGGATCGCGAGGTCGCCGCCCACGAGGGCGCCCTGCGAGCCCCGGACCACGTCTTCCACCGTGAACATGCGCGCCCGCCTCCCTATGGCGTCCGCTCCGACAGGAACTCGCGAGCCACCGCGCGGTCGTCGAAGGGCAGGACCTCCTGCCCGACGACTTGATAGGTCTCGTGCCCCTTTCCCGCGATCACCACCACGTCGCCAGCGCGGGCCCAGCCGAGCGCGGCGCCGATCGCGGTACGCCGATCCGGGTCGGCCACCGTCCGCTTCGCCGCCCCCGGCACGCGCGCCACCCCGACGAGCACCTCGTCCACGATGGCGCCCGGGCGCTCGGTGCGGGGATTGTCCGACGTCACCCAGGCGCGATCGGCGAGCCGCGCCGCGAGCTCGCCCATGACCGGCCGCTTGCCGCGGTCACGATCGCCGCCGCAGCCGAACACGGCGACCAGGCGCCCGCCCGGGCTCACGAGCTTGCGCGCGGTCGTGAGCACGCGCTCGAGGGCGTCCGGCGTATGGGCATAGTCGACCACCACCAGGAAGGGTTGCCCCGCTTCGACCCGCTCGAAGCGTCCCGGCACCGCGGCGACCGCGCCGAGCGCCGAAGCCACCGTGGCCAGGGGGATCTCGAGCGCCACGCCGACTCCCACGGCGCCGAGGAGATTCATCACATTGTGCTCGCCCACGAGGGGCGAGGCAATTTCGAGCGGCCCCGCGGGCGTCTCGACGTCCATCCGGATCCCGTCGCCCCCCGACGTGAAGCGCCGCGCGCGGATCTCGGCGGGGGCGCGGAGGGCGAACCGCAGGGCGCGGAGCGGCAGCCCCGCCACCATGCTCGCGCCCGCGGGATCGTCCACGTTCACCACCGCGGCGCGCCGGGGTTTGAGGCCGGCAGCGAGGATCTCGAAGAGGCGGCGCTTGGCCTTGCGGTACTCCTCGAGCGTGCCGTGGAAGTCGAGATGGTCCTGGGTGAGGTTGGTGAACACCGCCGCGTCGAACTCCGTCCCGCTCACCCGCGCGAGCGCGAGCGCGTGCGAGGACACTTCCATGGCCGCGCCGGTGATGCCACCGTCGCGCATCTCCGCGAGCAGGCCCTGGAGCTCCAGCGCTTCGGGGGTGGTCTGGCTGGCGTCCACCGCGCGCGTCCCCACGCGGTACTGGATGGTGCCGATGAGGCCGGTGCGGTGCCCGGCCGCGCGCAGCAACGCCTCGACCAGGAATGACGTGGTGGTCTTGCCATTGGTGCCGGTGATGCCCACCAGCGTGAGCGCGCGGGAGGGGTGGCCCCAGTACGCGTCGGCGAGCCGCGCGAGCGCGTCGCGCGCCGAGGGCACGAGCACCCGGGCGGGCGCGGCCGGGGCATCCTCGCCCTCCAGCACCACGAGCCCGGCGCCCCGCGCGACCGCCTCGGGAATGAAGCGGCGCCCGTCCTGCTTGAATCCCGCCACCGCCACGAAGCAGTTCCCTGCCTCCACTTTTCGGGAGTCGTAGGCGAGGCCGGTGACGGACGCGGGCAGTACCCCGCGCACCGTCGTGTCCGCGAGCGCCTCGAGTAGGGTCGCCGTGCTCATGGAGTGACTCATCGCCTCGCGCTGGGGGGATGCAGAGTGAGGCGCGCGACCGCGCCGGGTGCGAGCGCGGCGCCCGCCGCGGGCGCCTGCGCGGAGACGATACCGCGGCCGGCCACCTCGAGGCGCACGTCGAGCGGCGCGAGCGTCTGCATGGCCTGGCGCAGCGAGAGGCCGGTCACCGCGGGCATCGTCCCCGCGCCGTCCCGCGCGTCGCCGTCGAGAAAGGTGAGCACGGCTGGCACGGCGGACACGCCGGCTTCACTGCGCTCGGCAACCATCTTGGGAATGGCTCGCCTCGCCTGCGGCGGCAGCTCGCCCTCCAACTGCGGCTCGCCGGGCTCGGGCCGCACGATCTGCACCGGCGCCGTGTCTTTGGCGGGGGCATGGAGGTAGCGGAGGGCTTCCGCTCCGATCGCTGAGAACATCGGCGCGGCGGCCTCGCTACCCCACTTCTCGTTCTTGGGCTCGTCGAGGAGCACGATCATGGCGAGACGCGGATCCTCGGCGGGGACGAAACCCACGAACGACAGCACGCCCGGCGCCCGCGAATAGCGGCGCGTGGCCGGGTCCATCTTCTGCGCGGTACCCGTCTTGCCGGCGACCTCGAAGCCCGCGATGGCGGCATTGTGGCCGGTGCCGGCCGACACCACCTTGGTCATGATCCCGGTGAGGGTGCGCGCGGTCTCCGGCGAGATCACCTGACGGAGGGCCTTGGGCTCGAAGCCCCGCACCTCGCGGCCGTTGCCGTCGAGCACCGCCCGCACGATCTGGGGCTGCATCAAACGCCCGCCGTTGGCCACCGCCGCGAAGGCCGAGACCATCTGCAGCGCGGTGACCGAGATCTCCTGCCCGATGGACATCGTGGCGAGGGAGAGGCCGGACCAGCGCTCCGGCCCGCGGAGCTGGCCGCGGCTCTCGCCGGGCAGGCCCACCCCGGTGGACGCGCCGAAGCCGAAGCCGGAGATGTACTTGTAGTAGCGGTCCTTGCCCAGCGACAGGCCCACCTTGATCGAGCCCACGTTGGACGAGTTCTGCAGGACCTCGCTGAACGTCAGCCAGCCGTACTTCTTCCAGTCGTGGATCGTCGCGCTCGCCACCGTGATCGCGCCGTTCTCGCCGTAGACGCGGTCGCTCGGCCGCACCACCCCCTCCTCGAGGGCGGCCGCGGCGAGGATCACCTTGAACGTGGAGCCGGGCTCGAACGGATCCGTCACCGCGCGGTTGCGCCGCTCGTCGTCGGTGGCGGTGGCGAAGACGTTGGGGTTGAACGTGGGCCGGATGGCGAGGGCGAGGACCTCGCCGGTACGAGGATCCAAGGCCACCGCCATCGCGGCGCGCGAGCGTGTGCGCCGCCACGCCGCGTCCACTTCCTTTTCCGCGATGTACTGGAGCGTGGCGTCCAGCGTGAGCGCGACGCCCTGCCCCGGGCGCGAGGGCTTGAGGATCACCGGCGCGCCCGTCACCTCTCGCCCGAGCGCGTCGCGCTCGACGAGGGCCCGGCCCTCCTGGCCGGCGAGGTGAATGTCCCAGGCCTGCTCGATGCCGCCCAGGCCTTTGCCCTCGGCGCCCTCGAAGCCCACGACCTGGGCGGCGAGCTCACGATTGGGGTACAGGCGCAGGCTCTCCTCGAGGAAGCCGAGCGCGGGCTCGTGCAGCTCGCGCACTGCCTGGGCCACCGCGGGGGGGAGCCGGCGCTTCACGAACACGAAGCGCTTGGACGTGTCGAATCGCTTGACGATGTCCGCGGCCGGCTCGCCCAGCACGGGGGCGAGGCGCTTGGCGAGCCGTGCCGGATCGTCCACGCGGGCGGGCAGCCCGTAGAGGGTCTCCGCGCCGGAGGACACGGCGAGGACCTGGCCGTTGCGATCGAGGATGGGGCCGCGCTTGGGGCGCAGCGCGATGGCCTTGGCGTGCTGGCTTTCCGCGAGGCGGAGATACTCGTCGTGCTTGACCACCTGAAGGTATCCGAGCCGACCGAGCAGGCCGAGGAAGGCGCCGGCGAAGATCCCGGCGACGATGAGCGTCCGGGTCCTCTGGCTCCCTGCCCGGCCGGCTTTCATGTGGGCGCGTTCATCGGCGGATGGCCCGCTCACCGCCGGCACCGCGGTCGATGGCGGCGGTGCGGGGCGCGGAGGCGCGGCTGAGCCCGGTGCCGCCGGGCACGAACTCGCGGGCGAGGACGACCTGATCGCGGCCGGGGGCCACCATGCCCAGCTCGCGCCGCGCCTTGTCCTCGATGCGCGCGAGCGAACGCAGGGTCGCGAGCTCGACGCCGAGGCGGCGGTTTAGCTCCTCCGCCTCCGCGCGCGCGGTGCGGAGGGCGTCGAGCCGGTACGAGAGCCGCACCTGATGGGCCTTGAGGCCGACCACGCCGAGAAACCCGGTCATGAGCACGGCCCCGAGGGCCGCCGCCATGCCCATCGCGCGCAGGCGGTGCCGGTCGCGCTCCCGGTGGAAGCGCGCTGCGCTTTGACCGCCGGCGGGCAGCGGCATCGCGAACAGCCGCGGCGGAGGCGCCGTCACCCCGCGCGCGCTCACGCCGCCTCCAGCCGCTCGAGCACGCGGAGCTTCGCGCTCCGGGCCCGCGGGTTCACCAGCGTCTCTTCGCGCTGCGGCATCAGCGGCGACGGCTGCAGCTCGCCGAAGCCGTTCGTCTCGAGTGTACGGAACGTGCGCTTCACGATGCGGTCTTCCCCCGAGTGGAACGAGATGACGCCAAGCCGACCGCCGCGGCCGAGCAACGCGGCCGCCTGCGGCAGCGCGTCGCGGAGCGCCTGCGCCTCGTCGTTGACGGCGACGCGCAGGGCCTGGAAGGTGCGGGTGGCGACGTGGGTCCGGCGCGGCCAGGCCGCGCGCGGCACGCCGCGCTTCACCGCGGCCACGAGATCGGCAGTGGTTCGGAGGGGAGCGACCGCGCGCGCCTCGACGATCCGTCGAGCGATGCGTCGGGCGTGCGGCTCCTCGCCGTGCTCCTTGAGCACCGTGGCGAGCTCCGCCTCCGGCAACCGGTTGACAAGCTCCGCGGCGGTGATGCCCGCGGTGGGATCGAAACGCATGTCGAGGGGCTCCTCGCCCTGGAACGAGAATCCGCGGCGGGACGCCTCGAGCTGATAGGACGAGAGGCCGAGGTCGAGCAGCACCGTCTCCGCTTCCGCCACGCCGGCCTCCGCGGCGTGGGTGGCGAGGGCGCGGAAATTTCCATGACGGAGGCGTGCGCGCTCACCGAAGCGCGCGAGCCGGGCGGCCGCGCGCGCGAGCGCGTCGTCGTCGCCGTCGAGTCCGAGCAGGCGCGCGCCCGGCGCGCTCGCGTCGAGCAGCCGCTCGGCGTGGCCGCCGAGCCCCACCGTACCGTCGACCATCCATCCGGACCGACGCGCGCGCAGCAGGAACACCACCTCGTCGGCAAGCACCGGCACGTGCACGTCCATGTGCTCCATCGCGCTCACACGCCCTTCTTGGCGAGGCGACCGAAAAGATCGCCGAGCGGCTCGCGCGGATCGCCGACGTGCGCGTAGCGATCGGGATCCCACACCTCGAAGTGATCGAGCATGCCGATGACGATCACGTCCTTGTCGAGGCCCGCGCGCTCGCGATAGTCGGCGGAGAGCTGAATGCGGCCCTGCGCGTCGAGCGACACGTCCTGCGCGCGCGAGAGATACGCGTACTTGAACTTGCGCGCGTCCTCGTCGAACTTTGGCAGCGCCGCGACTTTCGCTTCGATGTCGCGCCACGCGGAGAGCGGATAGACCTCGAGGGCGTGATCGATGGGGACGACCACGAGCTTGTCGCCGAGATCGCCATCGAGCGCCTCACGAAATCTCGCGGGAATGCTCAGGCGTCCCTTCGGGTCGATGGTGTGTCTGAAATGTCCCCGAAACACGCGTCCCCCGGCCGAGGCCCCGCGGGCCCCGCCTCCGCCCCGCCACTGGGTGATAACGCCACTTCATGGGAAATCGCCCCACTTGAAGGGGCATCCTAAGGGGTGGCCGGGAGGGTGTCAAGGAAAAACTAAGGATTTCAAAGAGAAAACCGGTGTGTCATCGAGGCGACGGGTGGGGGAGCCCGGGCGACGGCTCCCCCGCCGCTGGGGGAAACGAGGTCCCGAATGGGGGGGTCAGCGCCCGCCCCGTAGACCCGGGTGGGCGATGGGGCGAAGCCCCTAGCGGGGCTTGTAGTACTTCATCGCCTCCGGCATCCAGCCCTCGATCTGCGTGATCCGGGTCGCCTCCGACGGATGCGTGGAGAGGAACTCCGGCGGGCGCGAGGCGCCCTGGGACGCGGCCGCCATCCGCACCCACAGCTCGCGCGCGGCGTGCGGGTCGTAGCCCGCCTTGGCCATCAGGATGAGGCCGATGTGATCCGCCTCGGATTCCTGCTGGCGGCCCCACGGCAGCTGCAGCCCCTGCACCGCGAGTCCCACCACCTGCTGGCCGAGCTGGGGATTGGCGCCGAGGCCCTGCGCGAGCGCGCCGCCCAGGCCCTGGGCGATCATCTGCTGGCTCACGCGCTCGGCACTATGATGCGCCAGCACGTGGCCCACCTCGTGCCCGATCACCGCGGCCAACCCCGCGTCATCCTTGGTAATCGGAAGGATTCCGGTATAGACCGCGATCTTGCCGCCGGGCAGCGCGAAGGCGTTGGCCTGCGGCTCCTCGATGACCTTCACCTCCCACGGGAGGTCGGGCTTGTCGCTGACCGCGATGATGCGCTGAGCGACGCGCTTGACCTGCGCGTTGGCCACGGCCTCGCCGGAGACTTTCGCCTTGCCCGTGACCTCCTGGTACGCCTGGGCCCCCATCTTCACCTCGTCGGGCTCGGAGATGACGTTGATCTGGCTGCGGCCGGTGATGGGGACGGTGTCGCACGAGACGAAGGCGCCGACGGCGAGCACGAGGAACGCGAGCGAGCGGCGAAGGTTTCGCATGGCGGGATTCTAGCAGAGCCACGGCGCGCTCAGGTGGGTGTCGGCGGAGGCCGGCGCTCGTTCCGGAGCCGGACGCGTGTGCCCATCACGATGGGCGCCACGGGCGTCGGCGCGCGCCGCGCCACCTCGAGTGTGATACCGACGGAGGCCACCTGGGCGGGCTCCATGGTGGGACGATCCTCGTGATCGTAGTAGACCAGGCGGAGCCGCTGCACACCTTCCACGAGGGGCTGGGCGCCTCCGCCCGCGTCGCGTCGGAGCACCGTGCCGCGCAGGAGGTAGGTCACCCGCTCGCGTGTCGGGTCGATCACGCCATTCTCGTTGAGATCGTGGAGGAAGACGATGCGCTCGGGCTCGGCAACTTCGATCGCAGCGAAGCCGGCGCCTTGCGGGTCGTACCCGGCCTGGCGCAGCTCGGTGGCCATGCGCTCGAGGCCGACGCGGGCGCCCTGTATCGCCTCCGCGCGGGCCTCCCCCGCCGCGGAGGCTCCCTGCCCCGCGAGCAGCAGGCTCAGCGTGCCCGCCATGACGAGCCCGCCCATCGCCATCGCCACCAAGATCTCGAGGAGCGTGAACCCGCGCGCCACGCCGCGAGCGTGGGGTCGGCCCCCGCCCCGGTCAATGTCCCGACATGGAGACGCCGCGGTGGAGAGACATGTCTCTCCACCGCGGCGTGGAAAGCGCTCGATCCGCCGCGTCAGTCGAGAATGGGCTTGGGCGGATCCGTCGAGTAGTCGTAGAAGCCGCGGCCGGTCTTGCGTCCGAGGTCGCCGCGCTTCACGCGCTTCTCGAGCTCCTGCGGCGGCTTGTCGTTCGGGTCCTTCGTGACCTCGTAGGTCTCCAGCCGCGCGTTGTAGCCGATGTCCAGCCCGGAGAGATCGCCGAGCTTGAAGGGGCCGAGGGGATGGTTCAGGCCCAGCTCCACCGCCTTGTCGATGTCGGCGTGATTGGCCACGCCCTGGTCGAGGCAGTAGTAGGCCTCCCGCACGAGCGCGCGCAGGATGCGGTTGACCAGGAAGCCGGGCAGCTCTCTTCTGAGAACGACCGCGTCGCGGCCGCTCCGCCGTGCCACCTCGGCGGTGATCTCCACCGTCTCCTCGCTCGTCGCTTGGCCCTTCACCACCTCGACCAGCTTCATGACCAGCGGCGGGTAGAAGTAGTGCATGTTCACGCACTTGTCCGGCCGCCGGGTGGCCGAGGCGATCTGCGAGTTCATGAGGGTGGACGAGTTGGTGGCGAGAATGGCGTGCGGCGGGCAGACGCGGTCGAGCTTGGCGAAGCACTCGCGCTTGGGCTCCAGGCGCTCCACGATGGCCTCGATGACGAAGTCGGCGTCGCGGCCCGCCTTCTCGAGATCGGGCTCCAGGCGCACGCGCGCGATCGCCTCTTCCATCTGGTCCTTGGTCATCTGACCCTTCTGCACGCGGCGCTCGAGCTGCTTGCGGTTGCCCGCCATCCCCTTCTGGAGCAGATCCATGGAGAGATCGTTCAGGGTCAGAGCGTAGCCATGCAGGGCCGACTGCATGGCGATCTGCGCGCCCATCTGACCCGCGCCCACCACGAGGATGCGCTTGACGTCGTCGGTCTTCATGCGGCCCTCCTCAGATCGCCGGCTTCCGGTCCGCCCAGGGCGCGAGCTTCTCGAACCCCGCGGCCGCGCGCAGCACCGTCACATCGTCGAAGCGCCGCCCCACGACCTGGAGCCCAATGGGGAGCCCATCCTTGGTGAAGCCGCACGGCACCGACGCGGCGGGGTTCCCGGTGAGGTTGAACGGAAACGTGAACGGGATCCAGTCGTACGCCTCTACCGGCCGGCCCGCGATCTCGAGCGGGTTGTCGAGCCCCACCTTGAAGGGGGGGGTCGCGATCGTCGGGGTCAGCAGGAGATCATGCGTCTCGAAGTAGCGGCGCACGTGGTCGTACCAGGTGAGCCGGTCGAACCACGCCTGCACGTAGCGCGAGGCCGGCCACTTGACCGCATCCTGGATGATGGGGAGCAGCCCCGGATCGATGTCGTTCGGCCGGTCGAGATAGGGCGCCATCCGGGTGGCGATACCGCCGCAGAACACCGCCTCCCACGCGGCCTTCGGGGATGGCCAGCCCAGCCGCGCCTCGTCGACCTTGGCCCCAAGCTCGCGGAATCGCCGCGCCGCCTTCGCGCACGTCGCCTCGACCTCGGGATCGACCACTCTCGCGAACCCGAGGTCGGGCGACCAGCCGATTCGCAGTCCCTTGAGGCTCCCCTTGAGCGCCTTGACGTAGTCGATGCCGTCGGCGGGCAGCGAATACTGATCGCGCTCGTCCGGGCCGGCGCAGGCATTCATCATCAGCGCGGCGTCCTCCACCGTGCGCGTCATGGGGCCGATGTGCGAGAGGCTCCACGCGCCGCTGGGCGGGTAGACGGGAATGCGTCCGTACGAGGCCTTGTGGCCGAAGATGCCCGCGCACGACGCGGGAATCCGGATCGAGCCGCCGCCGTCGGTGCCGATGGCCACCGGGCCGAGTCCCGCCGCCACCGCCGCGCTGGCGCCGCCGCTCGAGCCGCCGGGCGTGCGGTCCGTGTTCCAGGGGTTGCGGGTGATTCCGAACACGAGGTTGTGGGTGGCCCCGATCCAGCCGAAGGTCGGGGTGTTGGTCTTGCCGAGCTGGATGCCGCCCGCCGCCTTCATCCGCGCCACCATCGGCGCGTCCTCGGTGGGCACGTGGTCGGCGTAGAAGCGCGTGCCGAACGTGGTGCGCACGCCCTTGGTGATGACGAGGTCCTTGGTGGAGAACGGCACACCGTGGAGGGGGCCGAGCCGCGCGCCCCTCTTCCCCACCGCGCGCTCGGCGGCGCGCGCGTCCCGGATGGCCTGGTCGTCGGTGATGGTGACGTAGGCGTTGAGGCGCGGGTTCACCCGCTCGATGCGGTCGAGCACCGCGCGCGTCACTTCCACCGGGGACAGCTTCTTGCGCTTGATCGCGGCGGCCAGCGCGGCCGCGGACATCCAGCAGAGCTCATCGTTCGCCATGGTGGCTCCTCTGTCGAAGCGGGTCAGGCGCCGCGGAGGCGCGGGTCCAGCGTGTCACGGAGCGCATCGCCGAGCAGGTTCGAGCCGAACACCGCGAGGCTGATGGCGAACCCGGGGAACAGCACGAGGTGCGGCGCCTTCTGCGCATACTCCGCCGCCGACACCGACAGCATGCGGCCCCATGACGGATACGGCTCGGGCACGCCCAGGCCGAGGAAGGACAGGGTCGCCTCCACGAGGATGGCGCTGCCGAGCTGCGCGGTCATCAGCACGATGAACGGCCCGATGGTGTTGGGCAGGATGTGGCGAAACGCGATGCGAAGGTGCCGCGCCCCCACCGCGCGTGCCGCCTCCACGTACTGCATCTCGCGGATGGAGAGCACGCTCGCGCGGATGACCCGCGCCGCGCGGGGGATGATCGGCACCGAGATCGCGATGACCACGTTCTGGATGGAGGCGCCGAGGGCCGCCGACATCACCATCGCGAGGACGAGGAGGGGCAGGCCCTGGAGGATGTCGAGCACCCGCTGCGTAATGAGGTCGGTCTTGCCGCCGATATAGCCGGAGAGGAGGCCGATGATCCCGCCGAAGAAGGAGCCCAGCACGGTGGACGCGATGCCCACGATGAGCGAGACCCGCGCCCCGTGGACGACGCGCGAGTAGACATCGCGGCCGAGGTGATCGGCGCCCAGCCAGTGCTCGGCGGACGGCCGGCTGAGGGTCTGAGCGGCGTCGGTGGCGATGGGATCGTGGGTCTCCACCACGTTGGCGAAGATGGCGGTGAGCGTGATGACAATCATGATGAAGCCGCCCGCGGCGCCCAGCGGCTTCTTGCGGATGAAGCGGCCGAGCACGGTCACCGCGCTCGGCCGCGCGAGGGCGGCCCGCGCGGTCGCGGGCAGCTCGACGGCGGCAGGGCCGGCCGGGCTAACCGCCAACGCGCACCCGCGGATCGAGGAACCCGTAAAGCATGTCCACGAAGAGGTTGGAGAGGATCACCACCACCGCGATGAACATGACGAGGTTCTGCACGATCGGATAGTCGCGCCACAGGATGGCCTGCACGAGGAAGCGCGCCACCCCGGGGAGGTTGAACACGTTCTCGGTGACGACGAGCCCCCCGATGAGGAAGGCGAACTCGATGCCGATGACGGTCACCACGGGGAGGATGGCGTTCTGGAGGGCGTGGCGCCAGATCACGATGCGCTCGCTCTGGCCCTTCGCCCACGCGGTGCGAATGTAGTCCTCGCGCATCACCTCGAGGAGAGCCGAGCGGGTGATCCGCATGATCAGGGCGGAGGAGCGGTAGCCCACCGCGAGGGCGGGCAGGCCGAACTGCACCGCATGCAGCCACAGGTTCTCCCGCGGGCTCACGTAGGTGACGGGCGGGATCCACCGCAGGTACGAGACGAGGCCGAGAATGATCACCATGCCGAGCCAGAAGGCGGGCATGGCGAGCCCGGCGAGGCTGAACACGCGCAGCACGTAGTCGAGGGGGGTGTCCTGGCGGATCGCGCTGATCACCCCGGTGGGCACCCCGAGGAACACGGCGACGAGCGTGGACAGCACCGCCAGCTCGAGGGTGACGGGGATGAGCGGGCGGATCACGTCCCACGCGGGCTGATCGTAGCGGTACGACTTGCCGAGATCGCCGCGAAGGAAGTTGCGTATCCACTCCATGTACTGGACGGTCAGCGGCTTGTCGATGCCCAGCTCCTTCATGATCTCCGTGCGATCCGCGTCGCTCACGTACCCACCGGTGGAGAACAGGATGTCCACGATGTCGCCGGGAGCGAGGCGCAGGAGCAGGAAGATCACGACGGACATACCGAACAGGGTAAGCACGGCGATGCCCAGCCGCTGGAAGAGGTAGGTCTTCACGGCGAGAGGCTACCATGCGGGGCGGGAGCGCGAAACCCCCGCCCCGCCGCGACGCGGAGCACGCGGGCGCGGGCTACTTGTCGCGCCACACGTCCTGGAAGCGGGAGAAGTTGTAGACGTTGTTATGCGCGACGAGCCCCTTCACGTGGGCCCAGTGCGCGTAGTAGTCGAGGCGCTGGGCGAGGATGGGCCGGGGCGCGTCCTGCTCGAGGCGCTTCTGGATGTCGATCACCATGGCGAGGCGCTTCTTGGCGTCGAGCTCCTGGCTCTGGCGCTCGAACATCTTCATGACCTCTTCGCTGCAGTACTGGCTGTAGTTCCGCGGCGAGCCGCAGGCGTAGTTCTCGTAGAAGTTGGCGTCGGGGTCGTCGGTGCCGAGCCCGGTGAGGTTGGCGCCCATCTGATAGTCGCCGCGGGTGGCCATGGGATGCCACTGCGCCGTCTCCACCTGCTTGAGCGTGCCCTCGATGCCGACGTGCTTCAGCTCATTGACGACGAACGACGCCATGTCGAGGTAGATGGCGATGGCGCGCACACCGACCTCGACCTTGAGGGGCTTCTCCGGGGTGATGCCAGCCTCGGCGAGGAGCTTCCGCGCCTGGGCCTTCATGTCCTCGGGCTTGCCGTAGCCGGGCAGGGCCAGCAAATCCTTCTCGAGCATGCCCCAGACCCCGTAGGGCTTGGGCAGCATGGCGGCGCCCAGCACCGCCCCGCCCTGATGCGCGGCCTGGATGAGGGCGCGGCGGTCGATGGCGTAGCTCACCGCGAGCCGGACCTTCGGATTGTCGAAGGGCGGCTTCTTCGTGTTCATGATGATGTTGTCGCTGACGTTCTGGGCCACGGTCTGGAAGACCATGGTCGGCACCGCCTTCTTCATCTGCTCCATCGTGGTGCGGCCGGTCTCACCGGGGAACGCCACGTCGAGCTGCCCGGACTGCAGCGCGGCGGTCCGCGTGCCGCGCTCGACGATGACCACGTACTTGAGGCCGTCGAGGTACGGCCGGCCCTTGATGTAGAAGTCGGGATTCTTCACGTACTCGATGAACTCGCCCTTGCGCCACTCCTTGAGCTTGAACGGGCCGGTGCCCACGCACGTCGTGCGGTAGGTGGCGGGCGGGATGTGGGAGGCGTAGATGGGCGAGTAGCCGGAGGCGAGCATGAGGAGGAGCGAGGGCTGCGGGCGCTTCAGGCGGAACACCACCGTGTAGGGGTCGGGCGCCTCGATGTGCTCGACGTTGGCGTACCAGTCCTTCCTCGGGCTGAGCCGCAGCTTGGCGGTGGCCTCGGGCGACTCGCGCACCATGTCGAAGGTGTACTTCACGTCCTTCGAGGTGAAGGGCTTGCCGTCGTGCCACTTGACGTCTTTCCTCAGGAAGAAGACGAGGTTCTTGTAGTTGTCCTGCCATGACCACTTCTCGGCCAGCTCGCCGATCACGGTGTCCATGCTCTCCGTCTTCTTCGCGGGATCGAAGAAGACGAGGTTGCTGAAGCACGGGAGCGAGGGCGTGCTGGTGGCGACGGTGGCCGTCTCGTGGGTGGCGAAGCCCTGCGCCAGATCCTCGCGCAGCATGACGTTGAGCACGCCGCCGGACTTCGGCGCCTGGCCGATGGCGGGGGTGAGGCTCAGCGCGCCCACGACGAGCGCGGTGGCCCCGAGAGCGACGAGGGTCCTTCTCCGCATGTTCACTCCTCCTCGAGTCGATGCGAACCGCTAGTGGGCAAACGAAGGGCGCCCCGCGGGGGGTTCCCGGAATATTGGGTGCTACGGGCGAAAATATACGTGATCGTCGAGAACCCGACAACTGTTCGGGATAGCGAACGCGCACGGAGGCCCGCCGGGCGGGCGGCGAGCGCCCCGTGCGTTAGCCGGCGAGGGTGAGCGTGGGGCGGTCCGCGGCGAGCCGCGCGTACGCGGCGGCACGCTCGGGATCGTCGGCGCGCGTGAAGTGATGCATGAGGCGCTCGACCACCTCGTCCAGGCGTCCCGCGTGGAACGCCTCGAGGGCGCGGCCGGCGCGGGCGTGGGTGGCGCGACGCTGCCGCTCGAGGAGCGTGCCGTAGATCACGTCGTGCACGAGGGCGTGCTTGAATCCGAACGTGGGCTCGCCCGCGCCGAAGCGCTCCTCGAGGAACTCGAGGCGCCCGAGCTCGCGCAGGTCGTCGTCCAGCTGGCTCTCGGGGCCGTCCCACACCGTGCGGAGCAGCCGCGCCGAGAACTGCCGCCCCAGGACCGCCGCGCACTGGAGCACCCGGCGCGCCGTCTCCGGCAGATGATCCACGCGGGCGCTCAGGACGTCGTGCACGGTGTCCGGCACCGCGACGTCCGACCCGCGTCCGCCCGCGCTCGCGGCGGCCCGCGCCAGCTCCTCGAGGAACAGCGGGTTGCCTTCGGCCCGCTCGAGGATGCGGTCCGTTGTGTCCGCGGACAGCGCCGAGGCGCGCACGATGGCGCGACTCTCCGCCGGCCCGAGCGGCGTGAGGGCGAGCTGCGTGCCGGAGGACCGGTCGATCCAGCGCGGCCGGTAGCCGGGGCGATAGCTGAAGACGAGGAGCAGGGGCGCGGCGCCCACCCGCTCCACCAGCGACGCGGCGAACTCCTCGGAGATGGCGTCGATCCAATGGAGGTCCTCGATCACGATCACCAGCGGCCCGCCGCGGCTGCCCGCGAGGATCAGGCGGCGGAGCAGCTCGAACGTCCGCGCCTTCGCCGCCTCGTCCGTGTGCGTCCGGCCCGCGGACGACCCGTCGGCGCGTCCGACGAGCTCCACCAGCGGAGCCGCGTCGGTGGGATCGAGTCCCGCCTCGCGCAGGCAGGCCCGGAGCTTCACGGCAACGATCTCCGGCCGGTCGTCCTCGGCGAGCCCGCAGTGGTGCCGGAGGATCTCGAGCACGGGCAGATACGGCATGCCATGGCCGTACGGCACGCAATGGCCCTCGAGCCAGCTGACCGGGCGCCCGGCGAGCCGGCGGCGGAGCTCGGCGAGCAGCCGCGACTTGCCCACGCCCGGCTCACCCACGACGCCCAGCACCTGTCCGCGGCCGCCCTCCGCGCGTGCCAGCATCGCCTCCAGATGCGCCAGCTCCTCCTCGCGCCCCACGAACTCGGTGAGCGCCCCGCCCGCCGTCGCGTCGAGGCGCGATCGGCGCGGCCCCGGTCCGAGCACCCGGCGCACGGCAACCGGTGTCGCCTTCCCCTTGAGGGCCACCGTGGAGAGGGTCTCCATTCGGACATAGCCCTGCGCCAGCAGCGCCGTGCTCTCCCCAACGAGGGTCTCCCCGGTGCCCGCCTCCTGGGACAGCCGCCAGGCCACGTTCGTGGTGTCGCCCACGGCGGTGTAGTCCGTGCGCTGCTCGTCGCCGATGGTCCCCACCACGACCGCGCCGGTGTTGATCCCGATGCGCGCGGCGGTCGCGCCGCCGCCGGCGAACCCGAGGTTCCGCGCGGCCCGCTGCAGGCCCAACGCGGACAGGACGGCCCGGCGCGCGTGGTCCTCGCGCGCGATGGGCGCGCCGAAGAGCGCCATGAACCCGTCGTCGAGATATTGGTTGATCGTGCCCTCGTAGCGCTGGATCTCGGCGAGGCCGAGCCCGAAGAAGCGCTCGAGGAGCGCGTGCATGCGCTCGGGACCCAGCGAGGCGGCGAGCCCCGCGGCGCCGGCAAGCCGGCAGAACAGCACGGTCACCTGCTTGCGCTCGCCCTCCCGCGCGCCCGCCGCCCCGAGAATCGTGGCGACGAGGTGGGGCGGCGTGTAGTCGGCAGGCGCGTCCGGCTCGCCCGGCCGGGCGGACGCGGGGCCGAGCGACCCGCCACACCCGCGACAGAACCGCGCCCCCATGGCGACCGCCACCCCGCAGAGCGGGCACGCCGCCATCAGGGGCGCGCCGCATGACTCGCAGAAGCGCGCGCCCGCGCCGCTCACCGCCTGGCAGCGCGCGCACGTCATGCGGAGGTCGGTCAGGCTGGTCATGGCGTGATTCCCTGGAGGCGCCGCTGCGCCTCGCGGCGCGTGAGCCGCTCTTCGAGCGCGATCGGCCGCGCGCCGCCCCGCCGGCGCAGCTCGGGCTGGCTCACGATGGGCCGGAGCCGGATGCGGTCCGCGAGGCCCGTCCGCACCGCACGCTCCGCGTAGACGCGGAGGAGGGTCCGGGCCATGAGCGGCCGCCCGCGGTTGTAGCCGAAGCGCGCCTTGTAGTCCGCGGTGGAGATCCGGTGCAGCCGCAGGTGCGTGTTCGTGAGCTGGCGCAGCGCGCGCCCGCACATCAGGCAGACGATGTGCTCGTCGGCGATGGCGCGACGTGGGTCCGCGTGCAGGAAGCGCAGCGACCCCATGCCGGAGCGGGGTCCCGTGGATGGCTCAGCGGCTGGCATCGAGAGCCTCCTCGGACGCCGGCGCGTCGACCGGCCAGGAGCGGTGCGAAAGCATCACCTCGGCGGCAAACGCCCAGGCGACGATGAGCCACAGCGCGGCGATCAGCACGAAGCGAAGGCGACCATGACCCATGATGTCCTCCTTACCGGTGATGATGAGCGTCGGCTGCATGCCGTCCTTCAGGGGCAAGGCGGGTGCCACCACCTAGAGCCAATAGAATCAAATGCTTTTGACTCATGCCCCGCGTGATTGACCAGTCAAGTGGTAAATAGCTGAGCGGTCAATTCCTGACCCGGTTAGCCTAGGGGCACCATGGATCCCCTGGACCAGCTCCTCGGGGAGAGCGCGGCCATGGAGACGGTGCGCACCCAGATCCGACGGCTGCTCGCGCGGCCGCAGGGCGGCCGACGGCTCCCCGCCGTGCTGATCGAAGGGCCCACCGGCTCGGGCAAGGGGCTGGTCGCCCACATCCTTCACCAGGCGAGCTCGCGGGCCCGCGGCCCGTTCGTGGACGTCAATTGCGCCGCCATCCCGGAGCCCTTGCTGGAAGCCGAGCTCTTCGGATTCGAGCGCGGGGCTTTCACGGACGCCCGGCAAGCCAAGCCCGGTCTTTTCCAGACCGCCCACCACGGCACGCTCTTCCTCGACGAGATCGGGCTGCTCCCGGAGGCCTTGCAGGCCAAGCTCCTGAAGGCGCTCGAGGAGGGTGCCGTGCGCCGGCTCGGCAGCACCCGGAGCGAGGCGGTCGAGGTGTGGGTCATCAGCGCCACGAATGCCGATCTTCAAGCCTCGATCCGCGCGCGCCGCTTCCGGGAGGATCTCTACCACCGCCTCGCCGTGATCACGGTGACGCTGCCGTCGTTGCGCCAGCGGGGCCGCGACGTGCTGCGCCTCGCAGAGGCCTTCCTCGCCCGGGCCTGCGAGGACTACGGGCTTCCCCCGCGCACGCTCGACGCGGACGCACGAGCGCGCCTCCTGGCCTACTCGTGGCCCGGCAATATCCGCGAGCTGTCCAACGTAATGGAGCGCGTGGCCCTCCTCGGCGAGTCGACGGTCATCACTGGCGCGATGCTCGGGCTCCGCGAGTCGGGCGGGGGCGCGCCCCCCGGCCCGGCGCCCGCCACGGCCGCCCCGCGCGCCGCCTCGCTCGACGAGGCCATGGGGGGGCACGTGCAGGCGGTGCTCGAAGAAACCGGCTGGAACATCTCCCGCGCGGCGGCACAGCTCGGGATCTCGCGCAACACGCTCCGGGCGCGCATCGCCCGCCTCGGGCTGCGCCGTCAGGAAGGCGCGGCCCCGGCACGCGAAGCGGGCCGCCGACCCGTCCGCCGCACGGCCCCAGCGGCCGCCGTCCCCGCGGAGCCCGCCGCCCCCGCCCCGGTCGCCGCGGCGCCCGCGCTGCGCTGGGAGCGCCGGCGCGTCACGATTCTCCGCGCTCGAATCGAGCTGCCCGAGGATACCGACGAGCTGTCGGAGGCCAGCCGGGTCATCGAGGCCCTGGTCGAGAAGGTCGTGAGCTTCGGGGGCCGGGTGGAGGACCTCGGACGGAACGGCGTCGATGCCTCTTTCGGGCTCGATCCCGTCGAGGACGCGCCCCGGCGCGCCGCCAATGCCGCGCTCGCGATCCAGAAAGCGGGCGAGCGAGCCCGCGAGCGGGACCCCCAGCAGGCGACGCTTCGGATGGCGCTGGACGTCTCGTTGTACCTCGTGGGCCAGGTGGCGGGGGCGCCGCAGATCGACCAGGCGGCCAAGCTCCGGACCTCCACGCTGCTCGAGGCGTTGATTGGCGGGGCCGAGCCCGGCGCGATCATCGTCAGCTCCGCCACCGTGCCTTTCCTCGAGCGGCGCTTCGACCTCGTGCCCGCCGGGCCCGTGTCCGGCCTTACGGGGCAGGTGTATCGGCTGGCCGGGCGGGACGCGACCGGTCTTGGGCTCTGGGGGCGCCTCGGCAAGTTCGTGGGACGCCACCACGAGCTCGACCTCCTGAAGGACCGCTGGAGCCTCGCCGCGCGGGGACGGGGGCAAGTCGTGGGGCTGGTCGGCGAGCCCGGCGTCGGCAAGTCACGCCTCGTGTGGGAGTTCACTCACGCCGAGACCACGCAAGACTGCCTCGCGCTGGAGGCCGCCGGCGTCTCCATGGGAACCACCGCGCCTTATCTCACCGCGATCGAGCTGCTGCGCGACTATTTCCGCGTCGAGGCCGGCGACGACGCCCGGCTCATCGAGGGCAAGGTCATGTCCAAGCTCGCTGCCCTCGACGAGGCGCTGGTCACCCTCGGCCCCGCGCTCCTGACCCTCCTCGATGTCCGGGTGAGCGACCGGCAGTGGGAGGCGATGAATGCGGCCGAGCGCCGCCATCGCACCCTGGACGCTTTCAAGCTCCTCCTCGCGCGGGAGAGCCGCGTACAGCCGGTGCGGATCGTGGTGGAGGACGCGCACTGGATCGACGGCGAGACCCAGGCGATGCTCGAGACGCTCGCCGAGGGCATCCCCACCGCGCGCATTCTGATGCTGATCACGTTCCGGCCCGAGTACGCGCACGGCTGGAGCAGCCGGGGGTTCTATACCCAGCTCCGCGTCGATCCGCTATCGCCCGAGACCGCCGAGGAGCTGCTCGACGGGCTGCTCGGCCGGCGGGCTGATCTCGAGCCCCTCAAACCCCTGCTCATCGAGCGGACTGACGGGAATCCCCTCTTCCTCGAGGAGAGCGTGCGAACGCTCGTCGAGACGGGTGCGCTCGCGGGCGAGCGGGGCGCGTACCGTCTGGTGCAGCCGGCGCCGACCATCCAGGTGCCGGCGAGCGTGGAGGAGGTGCTCGCCGCGCGCATCGACCGGCTGCCGAGCGACGAGAAGATGCTCCTTCAGCCCGCTGCGGTGATCGGCCGCCACGTGGCCACTGCCCTGCTCGCGGCGGTGGCGGAGGTGCCCGAGGACGCGCTGAACCGCGCGCTGGCCCATCTGCAAGCTGCCGAGTTCCTGTACGAGGACAGCCAGTTCCCCGAGCGCGAGTACACGTTCAAGCATGCGCTGACCCAGGAAGTCGCCTACGCGAGCGTCTTGCCCGATCGGCGGCGCGCGCTCCACGCGCGCGTCCTCACCGCGATGGAGACGCTGTACGCCGAGCGGCTCGGCGAGCACGTGGACCGGCTCGCGTATCACGCCTATCAGGGTCAGGCCTGGGACAAGGCCGTTCGCTATCTGCACCAGGCCGGGGACAAGGCCTTCGCCCGCTCCGCTAACCGAGAGGCGGCGACGTTCCTGGATCAGGCTCTGGAGGCGCTCGAGCGCCTTCCCCGCACCGCGGAGCGGCAGGCGCTCGCCGTCGATCTCCGCTTCATCTTGCGCAACGCGCATCAGCCGCTGGGCGAGCTCGATGCGCAGCTCCGGCGCCTCGAGGAGGCGGAGACCATCGCCACCGCGTTGGGCGACGAGCGGCGTCTCGCGTGGGTCAACGCCTACAAGATCGACTTCTACCGGCTGACCGGCGACCAGGACCGCGCGCTGGAAGCGGGTGAGCGGGCGCACGCCCTCGCGCAGGGGATCGACGACTTCGCGCTGCAGATCGGCACCAATACCTGGCTCGGGCAGGTACGCTACGGGCTCGCCGACTACCCGGGCGCCATCGCCCTGTTCCGCCACAACGTGGAGCGCCTGGTGGGCCCGTACATGACTCAGCGCTTCGGGCGCCCGCAGGTCCTGGCGATCCACTCCCGGACCATCCTCACCTGGTGCCTGGCCGAGCTCGGCGAGTTCGAGGAAGGCATCGCGCGCGGCGAGGAGGCCATGGCCATCGCCGAGCGGGTCGAGCAGCCCCTGAGCCTCGCCACCGCGACGGCGGGGCTCGGCTACGTGCTGATGCGCCAGGGCGACACGGATCGCGCCATCCCGCTACTCGAGCGCGGGCTCGACGCGATTCGCGCCGGCAACAGCCCGCTGTGGTTTCCGCGCATCGCCTCGGCGCTGGGCTACGCCCAGGTCCTGAGCGGCCGCACCGAGGCAGGCCTGGCGAATCTCGAGCAGGCGGTGGAGCGGTCGGCGGCCATGAAGCTGATCGGGGCCCATGCGCTGCTCCTCGCCTGCCTCGGCGAGGGCTATCTCCGCGCGGGGCGGCTCGAGGAGGCGCAGCGGGTGGCCGACGACGCCCGCGCGCTCGCGCGCGAGCACCGCGAGCGGGGCAACGAGGGATGGAGTCTCCGTCTGGGCGCGGAGATCGCGCTCGCCGCGAGCCCCCCCGACATCCGCGGCGCGCTCGAGCAGGCCTCGGCCGCGGTCGCCCTCGCCGCGCAACTCGGAATGCAGCCCCTCGCCGCGCAGTGCCGCGCGCTGCTCGCGCGGCTACCGGGCGGCGGGGCGGACTAGCTGCCGGCGGGGTCCGGTGGCTCCGCGTCCAGCCCGCCGGCCTCGACGCGCACGCTCTTCACGACGAGCCCATGCCGCCGCGCGAGGCGCCGGATCTCCAGTACCAGCGCCTCGGCGGCGACGCGATCGTCGGGCGCGGGTAGGCGGAGTCGCTCGTCCGCCGGCCCGGCCGCCCCCTGCGATCCGCTCATCGGTACGGCCGCTCACTTGTTCTTGGGCCGCGTGTCCTTCTCGGTCATCTTGGCCCTGTACTTTTTCAGGAGCGCCTTCAGCTCAGCGGTGAACTCATCCGACTTGTCCTTGTCGAGGGGTCCTCCCAGCTCGATCTCGATGTGCCACTTGTCCTTCTTGTCTATTGGTCCGCTACCGGGCATGTTATTTCCTCCTCTGTGGAGATGGGGGTGCCCTGCAGGATCTTCGTGACGCCCTGGCGGGCCTTCCGCTCCTCACAATTGCTGAGCCCGATCCCGTCGGCGGTCACCGTCATCAGCTTGCCGCTCGTCCCCGGAAATGGGCACTCGGGGAGAACGGGCTCCCCGGAGTCGGTGCAGTTGTGCTTGAGGGAAAAGAAATGTCCCACCTCGTGGGCCAGGAGCCGTACGACGCTCCGGGGATTCGGCGCCTTGCCCAGGGACGTGTCGGACAGTGGGACGACGTGGAACCATACGCCGCCGGGGCCGGGAAACGGGCCGTCCACCCTGGGAGTGGAGCCGTAGGTCGTTCCATCGTCGATCTTCGGCCACTGGTAGACGTTCAAGCCGTTGAACCCCTCGGGATTGAAGCGCCGCGCGATTGCCCGGAACAGCGTCAAATCGGCCGGCGTCGGCGCGGGCACCGGCACGCGGCCCACGTCCGCCCACGTGAAATCGCATCGCTCGGTCCGGGCGAGCGCGAGCCGCACGCCGAACGGTGCCCACACGTGGTTGACGTTCCGGCGTCGCCGGATCGCGCCCGGGCTCGGCACACCGAAGAGACTGTTCAACTGCTTGACCTTCTTGAGGACCTCGGCCACGTGGTTGTCGTCAGGATCGAAGGGCTCGGAGGACGGTACGCTCCCGAGGTCCAGCACCATGTAGTGAATGATCACGGGGACCACCAGCGTGCCGCCGGTGGGCAGCACTCGGGGGAAGGTCTGGTCGATGACCGCGCAGCCGGGGGCGGGGGCGGGCAGGCTCTGGCCCGCAGCCGGCGCCGTCGCGGCGGCGAGGAGCGCGGCGACGAGGCCAGCGACGATCATCACGCGTTCTCTTCGCGCGCGTCCTGCACGCGCTCGAACAGCTCGTCGGCGTGGAACACGCCGGGCGCGGCGTCGAAGTCCCGGAGCGCGTAGTAGTCGTCGGCCGCGTCGTACTCGTCGTCAAGGTCGACCGGCTCGCCCAGGGCCAAGCGGAGATAGAGCGCGCTCATCGAGTGCTTGCCGGTGAGGTCGAAGATAGTCGGGCCCGACGAGAACCGGCCCGCGTTGATCTCGGTGACGCACGGCACCCCGGCCGCGTTCGCCTTGAGGTCGAGGTTGAAAACCCCGCTGGCGCGGGGATCCACGGCGCGCACGGCAGCCACGCACACCGCGGCGACGTCCGGATGCTGGCCCGTCTTCGACAGCGCGGACACGGACGAGGTTCCGCTGGGAGAGCCGCCGGCCACGAAGTAGGACAGCCGCTCGCAGGTCTTGGTGAGGAGCGGGCGGCCGTCCTGCCAGAGGGTGTGAGCGGAGAAGTCGCGTCCCGGCAGGTATTCGGCCAGGGTGAACGCCGAGGCGGGAACGTCACGCATCTCTTCCCAGTACGCGATCCACGCCCGCGCCTGCTCCGCGCGCCGCACGGGGATCGCGCCCACCGAGCCCGACCCGGCGCGCACGCGGCACCACACGGCGTCGTGATGGGCGAGGCGCGCGAAAACGTCTTCCACCTCGTCGAGCGCGCGCAACGACACCGTCTCGGCCACCGGCACCCCCGCGTCGGCCAGGCGACAGCTCAGCGCGTACTTGTCCTGACAGAGCGCCACGACGTCAGCATCGGGCAGGAACAAGCGGCAGGGCAGGCGCTGCCGCCCACGCGCCATCTCGAGCACCGCGGAATCCGTGGTGGGCATGGCCGCGTCCACCCGCTCGTGCGCGATGACCCGGCGAAGACTCGCGAGGTAGTCGGGGTGTCCCGGAGGGTGGACGAGCCAGTTACGGTCGGCGGAGGATTTCGCCAGCGTGAAGCGATCGTCGTGCACGCCCACCACGACGAGAGCCGGCTCCGCCGCGCGGAGGTCGCGAATGAGATTACCGGCGCCGCCGCCGCCGGCGCCCGTGACGAGCACACGCGTGGCCATCGAACGTGCGCTTACTGTGTGCGACCTTCGGGCGACAAGGCCATGGCGGCGGTGACCCGGCGCGACTATAGGCACCACGGTCAAAGCCTGTCAAGGCGAGGAGCACAGCGCACCGCACCGACCGAACACGAGGTCAGCCGGCGACGCCGTCCGGACGCGCGGTCCGGACGAGGCCGCCGGCGCCCTTCTCGCGGCTATCGAGTGACGACGCCGCAGGCGATGCGCCCGCCGCTGTTGCCGGCGGGGTCGGTCTTCATGTCATCGGCGGCCGCGTGGACGACAAGCGAGGTGCCGTTACCCCCGAACAGCGAGGTGGGGCCGGACTCGAGGGTCACCGCCTTGCTGACGGTATCGACGCCGCCCTCGCCGTTGGCCTGCACGTTGAGATTCGGCAAGTCGCCCGCGTGCGGGCCCTCTGGGCTCTGCGTGCCGTGCTTCTTGCCCGTCGGGTTGAAGTGGGCGCCCGCGGTGGTGAACTCGGGCGGCTGACACTGCCCCACCGCATGGATGTGCAGACCGTGCACGCCCGGCGGCAGGCGGTAGCCGGTCACGACGATGCGCACCCCGTCCGGCTGCTGGATCAGGGTCGCCACGCCGACCTGTTTGCCGTCCTTGTCCTTGAGCGTCGCCTCGCCGGAGAGCGGCGCCCTGTCCTCCATGGTCGCGCATCCCGCCAGCATCAGTGCCGCACCCACTACCAGCGCCCGTCTCACCGTCGAGTGCCCTCCGGGGTCATGCGGGTTGAGTGGCCTTCGCGAGCAGCGCCGCGGCCGCCTCGCGATACCGCGTCACGTTGTCCAGCTTCACCTGCTCGTAGCCGCGGATCTGGTCGGGCAGCTCCGCCAGGGCAACCGCCGCGTCATGGGTGGCGGGGGCCAGGCGCCGCACGGCCGCCTCGATGTGCTGCATGTACTCGCCGGGCAGCGCCCGCTCCACGCGGCGCACCTCGGCGCCGCCGAAGGGATCGAGCGCGGTGCCCCGCAGGCGCCGGAGCGCGTAGAGCGTCTGGAACGCGGGGCGAAACCACGTGCCCAGCTTGAGCTTCTTCTTGAGGCCGAGCGCTCGGAGCAGCGGCGGGTGCAGGTGCCAGAAGACCTTGATCCGTGGACCGAAGCGCGCCTGGAGCTCGGCGTCGAGCGCCGCGTCCAGGTGCAGGCGCGCCACCTCGTACTCGTCCTTGTACGCCATCAGCTTGTGCAGCTGCCGCGCCACCGACTCGCCGAGGCCGGTGCGGCCGGGTACCGCCTGGGCCTCGGCCTGAGCGACCTTGTCCACGAACTCTGCGTAGCGGCGCGCGTACGCCGCGTCCTGGTAGGCGATCAGCTCGGGCACGCGCACCTCGAGGAGGCGCCGCAGCGCCGACCCGGGCGTCGCCGCCTTCACTGCGTCGACCAGGGCGCGCGCCTCGGCGGTGAGCGTCACCACCTTCGCTTCGCGACCGGTGGTCGCCCGCACCGTCGATTCGACGCGCTTGGCATCCACCACCGCCATGCGGCCCCAGCGGAAGGCGAGGAGGTTCATGTCCACGGAGACGCCGTTGAGCCGGATGGCGCGCTCGATGCTGGCCGCGGAGATGGGCAGCGCGCCCGCCTGGTACGCGGCGCCGATCAGCAGCGGGTTCGTCGCCATGTGGTCGTTGAAGAGCCCCTCCGCCATGGCCTGAGCGTCGAGGTAGACGTTCTCATCCTTCCGGGTGACGCGATCGACGTTGAGCAGGGTGCTGCCGAGCTCCGGGAACTGCACGGTCGTGTCCACCACCATCTGCCCGGTGGGAATCTTGCTCGTGGAGACCACCGCGATGGTCCGGCCCGACTCCGCCTTGTCGAGGTTCATGGGATCGGTGGCCACGAGCAGATCGAAGCCGAGGTAGAGGTCCGACCCGCCGGCCGAGATCTTGTTGGCGGTGAGGGGCGGCTGCGACGACATCTTCAAATCGGAGACGACCGGACCGCCCTTTTGGCTGAGACCTGTCTGGTCGAGGCCGCGCACGTGCTTGCCGTCGAGGAGCGCCGCAGTGCCCAGGATCTGGCTCACCGTCACCACGCCGGTGCCGCCGATGCCCATCATGTGCACGGCGAAGCCATCCGCCGGGACTTTGAGCACGGGCTCTGGCAGCACGTCCTCCAATGGAGGCAGGCGCTTTTCCTTTTTCAGCGGCTGGCCCACGTGTTCAATAGTCAAGAAGGAGGGGCAGTCGCCCAGCAGGCAGGAGTAGTCCTTGTTGCAGGACGACTGGTGGATCTGGGTCTTCCGGCCGAACTCCGTGTCCACCGGCTGCACGGACAGGCAATTCGACTTCTTGCCGCAGTCGCCGCAGCCCTCGCATACGCGTTCGTTGATGAACACCCGCTGATCGGGATCCTTCTGCCGGCCGCGCTTGCGCAGACGCCGCTTCTCCGCCGCGCACTGCTGGTCGTGGATGAGCACGCTGACGCCGGGAGTGGCGGCGAGGACAGACTGGGCCTCGATGAGCCGGTCGCGGTGCCAGACCTCGGCGGCGACGGCGACGCCCTGGTACTTGTCGGGGTCGTCAGTGGTGATGATGATCCGCTTTACACCCTCGGACTGGAGCTGCCGGGTCAGCGACGGGATGCCGATGGCGCCGGCGGCGGCCTGGCCGCCCGTCATCGCCACCGCGGCGTTGTAGAGGATCTTGTAGGTGATGTTGACGCCCGCGGCCACCGCGTAGTCGATGGCGAGCTTGCCGGAGTGGAAGAGCGTGCCGTCACCGATGTTCTGGAACATGTGCTTCGTCTCGGTGAACGGCGCGATCCCCACCCACTGCGCGCCCTCGCCGCCCATGTGGGTGACCCCGATGATGCCGCGATCCATGCCCATTGCCATGCCGTGACAGCCGATCCCCGCGGCGGCCACCGCGCCCTCCGGGACCACGGTGGAGCGGTTGTGGGGGCAGCCGGAGCAGAAGTACGCGGTGCGGGCCAGGGTGAGCGTACGGGGCCGGCGCTTGAGCTCGTCCAGATGCAGGATGCGGGCCTCCGCGGATTCGATGCGCGTCTTGCGCGCCAGCCGTTTGGCGATCGCCCGCGCGATGGTGTCGGAATCGAGCTCGCCGGTGGACGGGATGAGGGCGCGCTCCTCCTCGTCTTGCTTGCCCACCACGCGCGGCCGATCGGGCAGGCCGTAGAGGAGATCCTTGGCGAACATCTCCAGGAACGGGCGCTTCTCCTCGACGACCAGGACTTCTTCGAGACCCCGGGCGAAGTCGCGGATGATGCGCGGCTCCATGGGGAACATGAGCCCCATCTGGAGGATACGGATCCCGTAGCGGCGCAGCCCGGCGTCGTCCAGCCCCAGCTCGGCGAGGGCCTGGCGCACGTCGTAGTACGTCTTGCCGGTGGTCAGGATGCCGAGCCACGCGTCGGGGGTCGGCACGGTGATCCGGTTGAGCTTGTTCTCCCACGCGTAGCGCCGGGCCAGCTCGACGCGCGCGAGATGAATCGTGCGCTCCATGTCGAGACCGTAGGGCGGGATGATGTTCAGGTTGATCTGGTGATGGAAGGGCTTGCCGTCCAGCTCGATGGTGGGAATGACCGGATCGATCCGCGAGGCGCCGACCTCGACGGTGCCCGTCTCGTCGGCCACGTTCGTCACGATCTTGAGCGCGGCCCAAAGGCCGGAGATGCGCGACAGCATGAAGCCGTGGAGACCGAGGTCGAGGATCTCCTGCACGTTGCCCGGGAAGAGGGTGGGCATGAAGGCGTCGTAGAGCGCCCACTCCGAGTGGCTGGGCAGCGTGGACGACTTCGAGATGGGATCGTCGCCGGCGAGGGCGAGCACGCCGCCGTTCTTACCCACGCCCGCGTAGTTCGCATGCTTGAACACGTCCCCTGTCCGGTCGACCCCGGGCGCCTTGCCGTACCACATGCCGAGCACGCCGTCGTACTTGGGGCGCGGGAACGAGTTCACCATCTGGCTGCCGAACACGGCGGTGGCGCCGAGGTCCTCGTTGAGCCCGGAGGAGAACACCACGTGATGCTCGGCGAGCAGCTTGCTGTTGCGCTCGAGCGTCTGATCGAAGCCGCCGAGCGGCGAGCCGCGGTAGCCGGAGATGAACGTCGCGGTCCGCAGCCCGCGGCGGCGATCCGCGCGGTGCTGGTCGAGGGGGAGACGCACGAGGGCCTGGATGCCGGAGAGGAAGACGAGCCCCTCCTCGTGCGTGAACTTGGCATCCAGCGAGAACTCGTCGGACTTGGTGGTCATGGTTCCCCCTGGCTGAGGGTCTCGGGACGGCTTCCGACTGCACTGACGGCACCCATGTTAGGCCGAATGCTCCTGATTTTTCAACGGAGAAGAGGCCGGAGATGCGGCCACAGACGCTCGACGACGATCCGGTAGCCTTCCGCGGTGGGATGGATTCCGTCGGGCTGATTCAGCCGCGCCACCGTCCCCACCCCGTCGAGGAAGAACGGCATCATCGGCACCCCGCGGTCGCGCGCCACGTCCGCGTACACTTTTTCGAACGCGGCCGCGTAGCGGCCACCGTAGTTGGGCGGCAGCCGCATCCCCAGCAGGAGCACGCGCGCGCCGCCGGCCTCGAAGCGGGCCACGATGCCGTCGAGATTGGCGCGGGTCGTGTCGAGGTCCTGACCGCGGAGGGCGTCGTTGGCCCCCAGCTCGACCAGCGCGATCTCGGGTCGAAGCTTGAGCGCCCAGTCGACGCGGCGGAGCCCGCCCGCGGTGGTATCGCCGGACACCCCTGCATTGACGACACGGTACGGGAGGCCCTCCGCGCGCAGCCGCGCGCCGAGCCGCGCGGGGTAGGACTCCTCCGGCGCCACGCCGTAGCCCGCGGTGAGGCTGTCGCCAAAGGCGACGATGACGCGTTCGCCTTGCGCGGTGGCGGGGCCAGCGAGCCAGAGCGCGGCGAGTGCGGCGAGGAACGCGCGGCGCGCGAGCCGAATCACGCGCACCCGCCCGGCGGGAGCGGACGCCTCATGTCGCTAGTGTAATATGAGCCTCAATCATGGTCTCGATCGCGGGGCTCGGCATGCGCTTCGCGAGCGGCGGCCGGGCGGTGTCGGTGCTCTCCGACGTGTCCCTCGAGGTGCCCGCGCGCCAGTTCCTCGCGGTGGCGGGCCCGTCCGGCAGCGGCAAGTCCACGCTTCTCGGGCTCATCGCCGGCCTCGACCGCCCCACCGCGGGCACGATCACGGTGGCCGGCGCGGACCTCACCCGCCTCGACGAGGACGCGCTCGCGCGCTTCCGGCTCGACACGATCGGCTACATCTTTCAGTCCTTCCATCTCGTGCCGACCCTCACCGCGGAGGAGAACGTCGCGGTGCCCCTCGAGCTGGCCGGCGAGCGTGACGCGCTGACGCGGGCGCGGGCACTGCTCGGCGAGCTGGGCCTCGGCGAGCGCGCGGAGCACTACCCCGTGCAGCTCTCGGGCGGCGAGCAGCAGCGCGTGGCGGTGGCGCGCGCGGTGGCGCGGCGGCCCGCTCTGTTGCTCGCCGACGAGCCCACCGGGAATCTCGACTCCGCCACTGGCGAGCGCATCATCGAGCTGATCGTGGAGTTGAACCGCTCGCTGGGCAGCACGCTCGTGCTGGTCACCCACGACGCGGCCCTGGCCGGTCATGCCGACCGTCTTGTCACGCTCCGCGACGGCCGCATCGTCTCCGACGAGATGAACCCCTCACCCGAACGCTCGCGCCGCGGTGGGGAGAGGACACGGTGAGGGGCATGTGGGAGCTCCGGCATGGCACCCGCGAGCTGCGCGGCGCGGGACGCCACTTCGTCTACCTCGCCGCCTGCGTCTCGCTCGGCGTGGCCGCGCTCGTCGCGGTGGGCAGCCTCGGCCGGAGCGTCGAGCGCACCGTCGCCGCCTCCGGCCGAACCATGCTGGGCGGCGACCTGGAGGTGCGCTCGAGCCAGCCGCTGTCCCCCGCCTCCGAGGCCGCCATTGCGGAGATTGCGGGGTCAGGCGCGGGCGTCACGCGGATCCGCGAGCTGGCCGCGATGGCCCAGCCCGCGGCGGGCCGGGACCACCGGACCCTGCTGGTCGAGCTGAAGGCGGTCGGCCCCGCCTATCCTTTATATGGGCGGCTCGAGACCGTCCCGGCCGCCCCGCTCCCGGACCTCATCGGCAAAGGCCGAGCCCTCGTCCAGGAGGCGGTCCTCTCGCGCCTCGGCCTCGACGTGGGAGACGTGTTGCGCATCGGCGGGGCCGATTTCCGGGTGGCGGGGACGATTGCCAGCGAGCCCGATCGTGCGGTGGGATTCTTCACGCTGGGGCCGCGCGTGCTGATCGCCGAATCCGACCTCGCCGCCACCGGCCTCGTACAGCTCGGCAGCCGTATCCGGCACCGCGCGCTGATCCGGACCACGCCGGCCGCCGACGTCGAAGCCCTGCGCGACGCCCTGGCCGCCCGCCTTGGCGATCCCGGCCTGCGCGTCGCGGGCTATCGCCAGGCCCAGCCGGGTCTCCGGCGCTTCTGGGATCAGCTCACGACGTATCTCGGCCTCACCGGCCTTGTCGCGCTGCTGGTCGGCGGAATCGGCGTGGCGGTGAGCGTGCGCGCCTTGCTCCGTCGGCGCCTCGCCACCATCGCCACGCTCAAGTGCCTGGGTGCGCCATGGCGGCGCATCTTTCTTGCGTATCTCCTGCAGACCGCGGCGCTGGGGCTCGCGGGCAGCGTGGCCGGCGCCCTCCTCGGCGCGGCGCTGGCCCGCGTTCTCGCGCCCGCCCTCTCGCGCCTGCTGCCCTTCCCGCTCGACTGGACCATCGCGCCGGCGGCGGTGGCGCACGGGATCGCGATGGGCGTCGGGGTGACGCTGCTGTGCGCGTTGCCGCCGCTCGCCGAGATCCACCGGGTGCCGCCGTCGCTCCTGCTGCGCCATGAGGTCGAGCCGCGTCCCCTCGGCTGGCGGGGCGCCGTGGCCGCGCTGCCGATGGCGGCCGGCCTGTCCGCGCTCGCGCTCTGGCAGGCGGGCTCGTGGAAGGTCGGCGCCCTTTTCATCGGCGGCTTCGCGGGCGGGCTCGCGCTCCTCTACCTCACGGCGCGCGCGGCACTCGCCGGTGCGCGGCGCCTGCCCCGCCTGCGCTGGATCGCCTGGCGCCACGCGGTGGCGGGTCTCCACCGCCCCGGTGGCCACGCCGCGGCCGTGCTCGTGACGCTCGGGCTCGCGGTGATGCTGGTGGTTGCCGTAGCCCTGCTCGAAGGCGCGATCCGCGCGGCCCTGTCAGGGCCGAGCGCCGCGCGCGCGCCCACCTTCTTCTTCATCGACATCCAGCCGGACCAGGCGCCCGCCTTCGCGCGGCTTCTCACCGACCGCACCGGCGCGGCGCCTACCCTCAACCCGGTGGTACGGGCCCGGCTCGCCGCGGTGAACGGGGAGCCGCTGAGCCGTGACACCGGGCGGCGGGACGAGGCGTGGTATCTCACGCGCGAGTACGTGCTCACGTGGGCAGCGGCGCCCCCGGAACGCGACGTGATAACAAGCGGCGGATGGTGGACGTCCGAGGCGGCCGCGCGAGAGCCGCTCGTCTCGGTGGAGGACGAGATCGCGAAGAGCCTCGGCGTGCGGGTGGGCGGCCGTCTCACCTGGGACATCCAAGGCGTGCCGATCACCGCGCGCGTGACCAGCCTCCGAAAGGTCGACTGGCGCACGTTCGGCGCCAATTTCTTCGTGATCTTCTCGCCGGGGGCCCTCGAAGGCGCCCCCGCGACGTTCATCGCCACCGCGCACGTGGCGCCCGCGGAGGCCGATCGCCTGCAGTCCGCGGTGGTGGCCGCCTTCCCGAACGTCTCGGCCATCCCCGTGCGCGAAGTCCTCGAGCGCGCGGCACAGCTGGTCGACCAGATCGCCCTCGCCGTCCGTCTGGTCGCGGCGGTGAGCATTGTCGCCGGCCTGATCGTGCTGGCCGGCGCACTGTCGATCACGCGCCACGAGCGCCTCTATCAGGCGGTGGTCTGGAAGGCACTCGGCGCGACCCGCGGCCTCGTCGCGCGCACGTTCGCGGTCGAGTACGCGCTGCTCGGCGCCGCCGCCGGTCTCGCCGGCACCGCGCTGGCCGCCGTGCTCGCGTGGGGCGTGCAGCGCTGGGTGCTCGAGGTGCCATGGCTCTGGCAGCCCGCCGCGCTCGCGGGCGGCGTCGCCGGCGCCTGTCTGCTCGCGCTCGCCGTCGGCTATCTCGGGAGCTACCGGCTTCTCGGCCAGAAGCCCCTCGCGGTGCTCCGCGGCGAGTGACTCTCTCCCTTCCCCCTTCGAGGGCGAGAGGGTCAGGGTGAGGGGGGTGAAAACCCTTGCCGAGCGGCTCCGCGCGGAATTCCCCGGCGCGTCGGGCCGCTCGATGAAGCAGTGGCTGACCGCCGGCCGCGTGCGCGTGAACGCGCGGGTGGTGTCGGACCCGCGCGTGGTGGTCGCGCCCGGCGACCGCGTGAGCCTCGGTCCGGCCGCGGCGGCGCCGGCGCGGCCCGATGCTTTCCCACTGGGTCTCGTGGTCTTCCACGAGGACCGCTATCTCCTCGTCATCGACAAACCCCCGGGTCTGCTGACCATCGCCACCGAGAAGGAGCGCGAGCGTACCGCCTATCGCATCCTCTGGGATCTCCTCGACAGTCGCCGTCCCGCCGCGCGGCCGTTTATCGTGCACCGACTCGACCGAGAGACCTCCGGCCTCCTCGTGGTGGCGAAGACGCCCGCGGCGAAAACAGCGCTCCAGGCGCAGTTCGCGGCGCGGACGGTGGATCGCGGATATGTCGCCGTGGTGGAGGGCGTTATCCGAAGGGACACCCAGACGCTGGTGGATCGGGTGGAGGAGGATGCGGCCTACCGCGTACGTCTGGCCCATGGCGTTCGCCGCGGCGGACGCGAGGCCATTACCCGCTATCGCGTGCGGGAGCGCGGGCGCGACGCGACCCTCATCGACATCGCGCTCGGCACCGGCCGCCGCCACCAGATCCGGGTGCAGCTCGCGGGTATCGGGCATCCCGTGGTGGGCGACGCGCGGCACGGCAGTCGCCGGGATCCCCTCCACCGCATCTGTCTCCACGCCTCGGTGCTGGGCCTCGTCCACCCCGCCACCGGCAAGCCCGCGCGCTTCGAGAGCCCCGCCCCGCCCGCCTTCACACGCCTCGTGCAAGGCGTATAATCGCCGGGCGCGCTCGGCCAAGCGGTTAGATCAGCCGTTACAGGAGACCTGATATGAACTCGCCGTTCTCTCTCGAAAACAAGGTCGCCATCGTCACCGGGGGCGGCGTGGGCATCGGCAAGTCCATCGCCGTGGAGTACGCGCGCGCGGGCGCGGACGTGGTCATCGCCAGCCGCAAGATCGAGCACCTCGAGCCCGTCGCCGCCGAGATCAAGAAGCTCGGGCGCCGGACCTTCGCGCAGGCGGTGGACGTGCGACAGGAAGAGGCGGTGAAGGGGCTGGTGGAGAAGACGGTCAAGGACTTCGGCAAGCTGGACGTCATGGTGAACAACGCCGGCGCGTCCTTCCGCGCGAAGGTGGAGGACATCTCCGCCAACGGCTGGAACACCGTGGTCGGCATCAATCTCAACGGCGTCTTCTTCGGTTGCAAGTGGGCGGGCCGGCAGATGCTCGCCCAGGGCGGCGGCGTCATCATCAACATCTCGTCCATCGCCGGCGTCTACGGCTCGTCGATGATGTCGCACTACGGCGCGTCCAAGGCGGCGGTCATCAACTTCACCCGCACCCTCAGCATGGCGTGGGGCCGCAAGGGCATCCGCGTGAACTGCATCGCGCCCGGTCCGGTGGAGACCGAAGGCTACCTGGACGTGCTCCACAAGACCAACCCCGACGCGCAGAAGGTCTACGACGGCGTGGCCAGCCGAGTGGGCATGGGGCGCTGGGGCACGGTGGAGGAGATCGCGTACCCCTGCGTGTTCCTGGCGTCCCCCGCCGCGGCGTTCATCAACGGCGCGACGCTGCTCATCGACGGCGGGCCCTCGCCCAACTCGGGCGACGAGACGGTGTAGCCGCCCTCAGAGCTGCTCGCGAAGCGGGATGGAGAGCCACTCGAGCAGCCGCGTGACCGGCCCGCGCGAGCGCCATCGCTTCTCGTCGACGCGGCGCGAGTGCGACACGTCCTCGAGGAAGATTTTCTCGAGGCGCCCTGCCATCCCGCTGTCGTAGAGCGCCACGTTCAGCTCCTCGTTGAGGGCGAACGAGCGGTTGTCCACGTTGGCGCTGCCCACGGTGGCCCAGATGCCGTCGACCACCATGGTCTTGGCGTGGAGCAGGCCCGGCTGATACTCGAAGATCTCCACCCCCGCGTCGAGGAGCTTCCCGAAGCCGGCGCGGCTCGCCTGGCGCACGATGTTGTTGTCGATGGCGCCCGGCAGCAGGAGTATCACGCGCACGCCGCGGCCGCGCGCATCGATGAGGCTCTTGGTCATGCGCTCGTCGGGGAGGAAGTAGGGATTGGTGAGGAAGATGTTGCGGCGCGCCGAGGAGATCGCGAGCAGGTACATGTTGTACATCGCGACACTGCCGTTGGCCGGCGAGCTGCGCACCACCTGCGCCACCACTGACCCGCGTGCGGGCTGGGGCGCGAAGAAGGCGTCGCCCCCCAGCATCTCTCCGGTCGCCTCCAGCCAGTTCTCGGCGAAGGCGCCCTGAAGGTCGTTCACCGCGGGGCCTTCCACGCGGACGTCGGTCTCGCGCCACTGCCCCTTCTGTCGGCCGTCGCCCATCCACTTGGAGCTGGCCCCCGAGCCGCCGGTGAAGCCCGTGCGCGCATCCACCACCAGGATGCGGCGGTGGTTGCGGTTGTTGGCGCTTTCCGCCGTCCACGGGGTCAGCGGCCGGAAATGGGCCACGTAGCAACCGGACTCCTCGAGCTCCTGGACGAGCTCCATCGGCATCTTCAAGCTGCCGAACGCGTCGAGCAGCACGCGCGCGCGAATCCCCGCACGGCATCGCTCGCTGATCGCCTTCACGATCTGCACCGCGGGCCGGCCGTCCTCGTAGAAGTACTGCGCGTAGGTGACCGACTTGCGCGCGGAGCGGATGGCCGCCACCTGTGCCGGGAAGATCTGGTCGCCGTTGAGCAGGACTTCGACGCGGTTACCTGCGGTGACGGAGGCGTTGGTATACGCCTCCATGGTCGTGACGAACGCGGGGTCGCTCACCGCCATCTGGGGAACGAGCAGCGGAGGCCGAACGTGCGCGCATGCGCTGAGCACCACCAGGACCGTGCACGCGGAGGCCGCGATCGATCGCAGCAGTCGGCTCATGGACATGGTCCAGGGGCAGGATTCGTGCCAGTCCCGGCGATGCGGCCGAAAGTTGCGCGTCCTCTTTCGTGCTCCGGCGCGGGCGCATTTGCGGCCACCGCGGTGTTCACGGTCAGGACTACCGGAAGTGGGGCGATTTGACCCAGGGCTTCGCCGTGTGAGCACCCCCCGCCGCCGGCCGCGGTCTCAGCGTTCCATCCCTGTGATTCCGGCCGTTTCTCGGCGGCACGGCCCCCCGCGCCCGACTGGCACACCGCTTGCCCCTCCCCCCATCGAGACCATAGTCACCCTCATCGAGGAGATTCAGGAGAGAGACCGTCATGCGACATCGCATCGCCATCGGACACCTGCGAGCCCTGTCCCTGGTCCTGCTCGCCGCGCTCATGATCTCCGCATGCTCGTCGAGTAGCGGCACCGTCGGGAAGACCACGGGCGAGCAGATCGACGACGCCACCATCACCGCCGAGGTCAAGTCCAAGCTCGCCGCCGAGAAGATCTCGACCCTTACCAAGGTCGACGTCGACACCTCGCTGCGCACGGTCTATCTCAATGGCGTGGTGAACAGCGAGGAGATGAAGCAGCGAGCCGGCACGATCGCCGCCAGCGTCCGGGGCGTGCATGCCGTCGTCAATAACCTGTCCGTCAAGGTCAGTGGGTGAACACCATGAAGACACTGAGAACGCTCGCGGCCTTCGTGGCCGCGCTCACCCTGGGCGCCGCCTGCGCGGCCCCGGTCTCGAGCCCGTCGCCCTCCTCCGGCGGCGGCAGAACGGCCCCGACCGCGAAGGCGCCGGCGGCCACCGCGAAGGTCGATCCCGCCCAGGCCGAGCGGCTGAAGCGGGTGATGGTGCCGCTCATCCAGGCCGCGGACCACAAGCGGCCTCTCAGCGAGGTCAGGGTCGGAATCGTGGCCGACGACCACGTCAATGCGGGGAGCGCCGGCGCGGGACAGTACATCGTGACCACCGGCCTCCTGAGCAAGGCCAACGATCAGGAGCTGGCCGGCGTGCTCGCCCACGAGGTGGCGCACGACGACCTGGGTCACGTGGCAAAGGCGCAGCGCCTGGAGACGGGCCTCGCTATCGGCACGGTGATCCTCGATCAGATCTTGCCGGGCTCGGGGGCCATTGCACCGGTCGCCGGCTCGCTGATCTCCCACGCCTACGGCCGGAAGGAAGAGTATCAGGCTGACGCGCACGGCGCCGAGCTGCTCAAGCGAGCCGGATATTCGCCGAAGGTCATGGAGGAGACGCTGACGTGGCTCCTCAATACCGAGGGAGCGAGCGGGGGCGGGTTCTTCGCCACGCACCCGGCGACCGATGATCGCATCGCGGCGCTTCGCCGCAACACGCAGTAGTTCACGCCAATGCCGACGGCGGCGCAACGCGTCCGGGCCGAGGGGATCGCGAGCATCGCGCTCTTCATGGTCTTGGCGGCGATCATCGCTCCGGAGCCGACGCCTCGCGGTGTCGGCCTCCGGGGCGTGCCCCGTCCCGGCGTCGGCCTCCGGGGCGTGCCCCGTCCCGGCGTCGCCCGAGCGGACGTCCTCCCCCCCGTGAAGGTGCGGCCGGCGCAGGCCGCCGCCTGCCGTCCGCTCGCGCGGGGAACGGCGTCCGACCCGGCGCTCCCCGCCTGCGGTGACGCCGCGGGCGTCGCCCTGATCGAGGCCCGGTGAAGGGGGCGGACCTGCCCCGAGGCGGGGTCCGGCTCGTCCGGCCCCGCGTGGTCACCGAGCGCCCGGTGAGCGAGCCGCAGCGGGCGCTCTATCGCTTCATCGTCTTCGCGGGCATCGCGCTGGGGGTCGCGTGTCTGTACTGGGCGCGCATCGTGCTGGTCCCCATCGCGGTCGCCATGCTGGGGACGTTCCTGCTGAGTCCCCTGGTCTCGCAGGTGCAGCGCACGCGTCTGCCCCGCGTGCCCGCGGTGATGCTGGTGGTAGCCCTTGCCCTGGCGCTCGCGGTCGGGTTGGGCTGGGTGCTCCTGAGCCAGGTCACGAGCTTCGCCAACGACCTGCCCAAGTATCGGCAGACCATCACCCGCAAGATCAACGACCTCCAGCAAATGCGGCACGGGGGCACGCTCGAGCAGGTCGAGACCACCGCCAAGGACGTGCTCAAGCAGATCGACAAAGGCGCTCCGCAGGCGGAGAAGCCGGTGCCCGTCGTGGTCTCCCCGCCGAACCCGCTCTGGAGCCTGCCCAACGTCGTGCATCCGATCACCACGGCGTTCATGGTGCTGGTGCTCGTCATCTTCATGCTGGTCCAGCAGCGCGAGCTGATCGCCCGCATCATCCGACTGTTCGGCTACGAGCGCATGGCCGCCACCACCCGTCTGCTCGACGAGGCGGGCACGCGCATCAGCCGTTATCTGTTGACCCAGTCCATCATCAACGGGTCGTTCGGCCTCGGTATCGGCATCGGTCTCGCGGTCATCGGTCTCCCCTTCGCGCTGGCGCTCGGCTCGCTCGCCGCGATCCTGCGGTTCCTTCCCTACGTGGGCCCGTGGCTCGCCCTGCTGGCGCCTCTCACGCTGAGCCTGGCGGTCTTCGATGGCTGGACCCGGCCGCTGCTCATCCTGGGCCTGTTCATTGTGATCGAGTTCACCGTGGCCTTCGTGATCGAGCCGCTGCTCTACGGCCGGAGCGCGGGCGTGTCCGCGATCGCACTCCTCGTGGGAGCCGGCTTCTGGACCTGGCTCTGGGGGCCCA
Source organism: Verrucomicrobiia bacterium (assembly GCA_035495415.1). Classification (GTDB taxonomy): domain Bacteria; phylum Methylomirabilota; class Methylomirabilia; order Rokubacteriales; family CSP1-6; genus DASRWT01. Next base: position 40,748 of record DATJFY010000043.1, on the reverse strand, counting down.
TCGGGCTCGCCCTCGCCGTTCCCCTCACGGTATGCCTGGTGGTGGCCTCACGCGCCGTCGCCGGCCTCGAGTTCATCGAAGTGCTGATGAGCGACGACCCCCCGGTGGAGCCCTGCCTCACTTTCTATCAGCGGCTGCTCGCCGGCGATGCGCGCGAGGCGGCGGCAGTCATTGCCGAGACGGCGCGTCGCGTGCCGCTCGAGGAGGTCTTCGACGCGATCGTCGCCCCGGCCATCGCGCGGGCCCGCCATGATCGCGGGAACGATCAGCTCACGCGCGAGGAGTACGGCCACATGCTCACGATGGTCCGCGAGCTGATCGAGGAGGCGCCGACCGAGGCCCCGCGCGCCGAAACTGCCGAGGACGGCCCCACGCCGCTCCGCGCCCAGATCGCCGGCTGCGCGGCCCGTGACGAGGTGGACGGGCTCGGACTTCTCATGCTGGGCCGACTGCTCGCCGACGATGGCTGCGCGCTGCATCTTGCGCCCCCCGGCGGCCTCATCGGCGAAGCGGTGGCGGCGGTGGACGCGGCGCCCCCGGCCTTGGTGTGCGTCGCCGCGGTGGGCAACGGCGGCCGGCGACGGATGCGGCATCTGGTGAAGCGGCTCCGGCAATCACACCCGGACACGCCCATTCTCGCCGCCCGCTGGGGCGCCGGCAACACGTCGGCGCTCCGCGCCGACCTCGCCGAGATCGGCGCCGACGACCTGGTGACCTCGCTCGCGGAAGCGCGCGCCGAGATCCTCCGGCTCCTCCCGTCCGACGACATCAACCCCAGCGGCCCGCGCCCGATGGCGCGGGCCGCGACGGAGGTCGCATCATGATCAACCTCGGCTACAAGCTGTCCAGCGAGGAGCACGGCCCCGCTGACCTCGTCCGCTACGCGCAGATGGCGGAGGACGCAGGCTTCGGCTTCGCGCTCATCTCGGATCACTACCATCCCTGGATCGACCGCCAGGGTCAGAGCCCGTTCGTCTGGAGCGTGATCGGGGCCATCGCTCAGGCCACCCAGCGTCTCGCGGTCGGCACCGCGGTGACCTGTCCGACCATGCGCATCCACCCCGCGATCATCGCCCAGGCGGCGGCGACCAGCGCCGCGCTCATGCCCAAGCGCTTCTTCCTGGGCGTGGGCACGGGGGAGAACCTCAACGAGCACATCGTCGGGAGGGGATGGCCGGAGACGGAAGTCCGCCAGGCCCGCCTGGAGGAGGCGATCGAGATCATCCGCCTCCTCTGGAAAGGCGGAAATCAGAGTCATCACGGCCGCTATTTCACGGTCGAGAACGCGCGGCTCTACACGCTCCCCGACACCCCCCCGCCGCTCTACGTCGCCGTCGGCGGGCCGAAGGTCGCCGATCTCGCCGGACGTCTCGGGGATGGCATGATCGGCACCGAGCCGCAGGCCGCCACCGTGGCCGCGTTCGACCGCGCGGGGGGCGCGGGCAAGCCGCACTACGGCGAGCTGACGGTGTGCTGGGCCAAGGACGAGAGCACGGCCCGCAAGATCGCGAAGGAGCAGTGGCCGACCTCGGCGATGGAGGGCAATCTCTCGTGGGAGCTGCCGCTGCCCGAGCATTTCGAGGCCGTCGCCGAGCTGGTGACCGAGGACCAGGTGGCGGAGTCCATCACCTGCGGGCCCGATCCTCAACGCCATCTCGACGCCATCCGCCTCTATGCGCGCGCCGGCTACGACCATATCTGCGTCCATCAGATCGGGCGGGACCAGAAGGGCTTCTTCGAGTTCTACGCGGAGGAGATCTTGCCCGCTCTCAAGACGATCAACGCCACCGGCCGCGGTGGGGCCAAGAAGCCCCGCCGCAAGGGCCGTTCGTCGCGGTAGGGACACCGCCATGGCGATTCTCCAGGCGATCTTCGCGTTTGTGGCCCGCTCCGTCGGCAAGATCTTCTCGGCCCTCTTCGACTGGGCAGTGGTCGCACTGTTCGGCCGTGTCAGCGGCACGCGCAAAACCGTGCTCTCGGTGATCATGGCCGCGGCGGCAGCCTGGCCCATCCTGCTCATCGGCGTCGTGTTCCCCAAGGCCTCGGTCTTCGTCCTTGGGTTCATTCCCCTCTCGCACAGCGTGCCGAGCGGCGTGGTGCGGGTGGTGTGGATCCTGCTCGCTCTGCTCGTGCCCATCGGGGTCGGCATCGCGCTGCGACTCCAACGCCCGCCCGAGCGCGGCCGATCTTCGTCCACCCTCAAGGGCCTGGCGCGTGGCTTCCCCATCACGCTCGGGCTCGCCACCGCCTTCGCCATCCTGCTCGTCACGGTGCCGGTGCTGCGGATCGTGTCCGCGATCCGGGGACGGCGCGACGTGCAGGTGCCCCTGGTGACCACGCCGGAGTCCTATCGTGCCGCGGCCAGCCTGGTGGTGGGGGTGCTCCGCCGTCACGGCATCGACGTCGCGCCGGCGCCGGCGCCGTGGTGGATGGCGTTGCCCTCGCATATCCTGCTGCGGCTGGCGCGCGGCGCGTTCGAGGGCGCGGTCCTCGAGAAGACGGCCTATTTCCGGAACGACGTGCTCGAGGCCGCGCTGTATCCGAACGCCCTCCTGTTGCGGGGCGGCGACGAGATCACGGCGCGGGCGCACGCCCTCACGGTCGAGGCGATCGCGGGCCATCCCGACATGTTCCAGACCACCTCGCCGGGGGCGCAGGATCTCGAGCGCCAGATCCAGCGCGTGTGGGCGACGCTGCGGCTCCACCCCGGCGCCCACGTGGGGGCGCGGCCCCTCCTGCATCGGCTGGACGAGATTGCCGCCGAGCTGGCCCGGCGGCCGCTGCCCTTCGAGGAGTGGCAGATCGTCTATCGTGAGTCGCTGCAGCTCGAGCGCGCGCTGCACGGTGAGCGCCAGATCCTCGAATCCACCGTGCCGCAGGCGCCGGTACGTCGTCCCCCGCCCGCGCGCAAGGCGTGGGTGGGCAACCCAAGCCGCCTGTCCACGCCCCAGCTCGTCAAGCGCATTGCGGAGACGGGGTCACTCCTGGTCGAGAAGGAAGTGGCGCTGGCCCGTGAGGAGCTCAAGGCCGACGTGAAGGCCGAGCTGGGAGGCGCCGCGCTGCTCGGCATCGCGGCGGTCGCCGCGCTCACCGGGGCGATCCTGCTGGTGCTCACCGGCGTATTTGTCATCGCGCGGTGGATACCGGCGTGGGCCGCCGCCCTGGGCGTCGCGGCATTCGCGCTCGGCATCGCGGGAGGGCTCGGCTTCATGGGCTGGGGTCGGGTCGCACGCCGGCCGCTCACGCTGACCGTCAAGACCCTGATGGAGGACTGGCAATGGGTGAAGGAACGCATGGCGTAGTGGAGACCCACAGCGAGCACCGGGGGACCACACGAGCGGTCGAGACCGACGGGACGGGGGGAGACCGAGTGCGCGCGCTCGGGCGCGAGATCACCGAGGTGCGCGAGCGCCTGGACGTGCTCGTGGACGAGCTCGATCGGCGGCGACATGCCGCCTTCGATTGGCGCAGCCAGATCCGCCGTCACGCCCTCGGGCTCGTGTCGACCGGCCTCGCCCTGACCGCGCTGGCGAGCATGGCGCTCGCGCTTCGCGCGGGCGCGTTCAGCGCCAGCCGGAAGCGACGCAGATTCCGGTGGGGCTGAAAAGCTCGACGACGGGCGGCGGCGGAGGCGGGGGAGGCACGGGCGGCTCCGGCGGACCCGGCGGCGGGGGCGGCTGAGGCGGCGGAGGGGGGCGGCGCTCGCGCCGCGCCCTCATGTCGGTCGAAGCGTTCCGCTCCATGGCCCCCCGGAGTTGCAAGGGCCGCGCCCGCCGCGCCCCGTACGCCTAAATGAGCGTCGGTCCGCGCCCCCGCGGCGTACCCGCCGCTCATGGTGCCTGAATCAGCTACGAGCGACCCGGAAAGAGTTACCGGTTCCGAGCGGTTTCGTCCCATCGTTCTTCCGTCTCGTGGCGCGAGCCGCGGAATGTCCGTGAGTTACGCGCCCGACCGCGTCGGCATCAGAGTTGCGTAGACGCGTTGACGATGCCTCGCTCTCGCCTCGTCATCATCTTGTGCGTCGTCCTGGGCGTGCTCACCGTCTCGCTCACCGCCGCGGCCACCTGGGCGTGGTTCGCCTATCCGCTGCCCGCGGCGCGGCCGACGCAGACGGCGCGTGCGCAGCTCCTCGTGGACGGGCAGGAGCTCGCGATGGTGACGGTGTCCGGCGAATCACGCGGCGGCGGCGGCGCGCCGGACGGCGCCGCGCCGATCCAGGAATGGACGCCCCTATCGCGTATTCCCACGATGGTGACGGCCGCGGTGATCGCCGCCGAGGACCGGCGCTTCATGCGCCACGTGGGCGTGGATCTCCTCGCGGTTGCGCACGCGCTGGTGAGCCGGAGCAGCGACTCGTCACTTCGCGGCGCTAGCACGATCACCCAGCAGCTCGCCCGAAGCCTCTTCCTCACCCGCGAGCGCACCTGGTGGCGGAAGACACGCGAGGCGGCCATCGCGCTCTGGCTCGAGCGCCGCTACACCAAGGCCGAGATTCTCGAGGCGTACCTCAATACCGTCTACCTCGGCCAGGTGGGCAGCGCTCCGGTGCTGGGCGTGACCGCGGGCGCGCAGTATCACTTCGGCAAGGACCTGAGCGCGTTGACCTACGACGAGGCGGCGGTCCTGGCCACCGCCATCCGCGCTCCCAGCCGGGCGTTCACGGACGTGCCGTGGCGCCTCCGCGCGCGGCGCGACGTGGTGCTGCACGCCATGGCCGCCGACGGGGTCATGTCGGAGCCCGCGCTCGGCGACGCCCTCGCCGCCCCCGTGCGCCTCACCGGCCCCCCGCGCAGCCGGGCCCCCTGGTTCGTCGAGCTCGCGCGTGAGGAGGCCGTACGCCGCGTGCTGCCGGACAGCGCCACCCTCGGGAGTGGAGTCACCCGCGTCGCCACGACGCTGGACCGTGGGCTGACGCGCGCCGCTGAGGCGGGCATGCGCCAGCATCTCAGTCAGGCGGAGCGCGTCCAGAAGCTTCCCGCGGGGACGCTCCAGGCCGCGGTGGTCGCAATGGAGCCGCGCAGCGGGTACATCCGCGTGCTCGTGGGCGGCCGCGACTATCGTGACGGCGGCTTCAATCGCGCCCTTCGCGCGCGGCGTCAGCCGGGCTCGCTGTTCAAACCCTTCGTGTACCTCGCCGCGTTCGAAGGCGGACGGAGCGGGAGTGCGCTGACCCCCATCTCGCCAGTGGACGACGAGCCGCTCGCCGTGTGGTCGGCCGGTCGCGAGTGGACGCCGCAGAACATCGACCACCGCTTCCGCGGGGTGGTGACGGTACGCCAGGCGCTCGAGGCCTCGCTCAACGTGCCGGCCGCGCGCGTCGCGCAGGAGATCGGTCCCGCCCGGGTCACGCGTCTCGCGCGCGCCTTCGGCATCGAGAGCCCGCTCGCCCCCGTCCCCTCGATCGCGCTGGGGACCTCGGAGGCCACGGTGCTGGAGATGACGGCGGCCTTCGCGGTGCTGGCCAACGGCGGCTACCGTGTACGCCCGACCACCATCGACGACACGGCGACCGCGGCGGCGCTCCGGCCCCTGCCACCCCCCGCGCGGGTCGTCTCATCCGAGTCCGCCTTCATCGTGACGCATCTCCTCCGCGGCGTCATGAGCCGCGGCACCGGCGCGGCGAGCGCCCGGTGGGGCTTGCAGAGCCTGACCGCCGGGAAGACGGGCACGTCGGACGGGCTTCGCGACGCGTGGCTCGTCGGCTACACGCCCGATCTCGTAGTGGGAGTGTGGGTCGGCGCCGATAGCGGGCGGTCGATCGGTCTCACCGGGTCCGAGATCGCCCTGCCGATCTGGGCCACCGTGATGCAGGCCGCGGTGCGCCGTGCCCAGCCCCGTCGGTTCCTGGCGCCCGACGGGGTCGTGATGGCCCCCGTCGACGCAAGCGGCCGCCGCGTCTGCGGTGGGGGCTCTGCGATTATCGAAGCATTTCGTGCTGGCAGCGAGCCACCCCCGTGTGACGAGGGCCTGCTCGCCGCCGGCGTCCTCTCCACCCCGTCCGCGGCCGTGCCGGCCGCCGCGAGCGCACCCGCCAGCTCAACCGTCAGTGACGCCGATCGACCGGAGGTGGGACGATGACCAAGCTCACTGGAGTCTCGAAGCGAACTCAGCGCCGCGCGCGCCGGCTGCTGTTCCGGTCCGACTGGCCGCGCCGGATCGATCGCTACATCAATTTCTTCGGCGAGCCCGGGAGGCCGTCGTCCCCCGCGCTCGCGCTCCGACGGCAGGTGTATCGTCAGGCCTCTTGAAAGGAGCCCCCATGAAGACGCCCCCGACCCAGGACCGAGCCGGCAAGACCGAGTTTCTCTCAGACGTCAAGGAGCTGCGCCGCCGCGCCCGCCAGCAGCTCGACGCTGGCGCCGTCACCCCCGGCTATGCCGCCGACCGTGACACCGTCCTCAAGCTGCTCAATACGGCCCTCGCCACCGAGCTCATCTGCGTGCTCCGCTACCGCCGTCACTACTTCACCGCGTCCGGCATTCACGCGCAGGCCGTGGCCGAGGAGTTCCTGGAGCACGCCCAGGAGGAGCAGGCCCACGCCGATCAGATCGCTCAGCGCATCATCCAGCTCGGCGGCGCCCCGGACTTCAATCCCGACGGCCTCACCGCCCGCGCCCACTCCGAATACTCGGAGGTCGATGACCTCGCCGCCATGATCCAGGAAAATCTCGTCGCGGAGCGCATCGCCATCGAGTCCTACACCGAGATGATTCACTACATCGGCGATGATGACCCGACCACCCGCCGCATTCTCGAAGAGATCCTCGCCAAGGAAGAAGAGCATGCGGACGAGCTCCTCACCCTCATCGAGGGGGTGAGCCAGCACAAGTAAGGGCGCGGCGGCCGGAGCCGGCCGCTCAGGAGGCGTTGTAGCGGCGCAGCTTGTTGTGCAGCGTCTTGAGGCTGATGCCCAGGCTCTCGGCGGCCCGGGTCTTGTTGTTGCCGAGAGCGGCGAGTGTCTTGAGGATGAGGATGCGCTCCGATTCGTCGAGGGTGATGCCGACGAGCGGATCGCTGGCGACCTCGGATCCGGCGACGACGGTCGGGGGGGCGGACGGCGACGGGAGGAGTGGCCGCTGCCCGCCCACCGAGAGGTGGGAGGCAGGGATATGCACCTCGTCGCTGGCGACCACCGCCCGCTCGATGCAGTTGCGAAGCTCCCGCACATTGCCCGGCCACGCGTGACGCTTGAGCACCTCCAGCGCCTCCTCGGTGAGCGCCTTGGCCGCCTTGCCATACTTCGCGGAGAACTCCGAGACGAAGGCGTCCGCCAGGAGCGCGATGTCCTCCTTGCGCGCGCGCAGCGTGGGCATGGTGAGGCTGAATACGTTTAGCCGATAGTAGAGATCTTCCCGGAACGTCCCCTGCTTCATCGCCGCCACGGGGTCCTTGTTGGTCGCGGCGATGATGCGCACGTCGACCTTCACTTCGCTCTTGCCGCCCAGCCGGCGGATCATGCCGTCCTGGAGCACCCGCAGATACTTGGCCTGGAGCGCCGCGCTCATCTCGGCGATCTCGTCGAGGAACAGCGTCCCCTGGTCCGCCAGCTCGAAGTAGCCGGCTCGGCGCTCGATGGCGCCCGTGAAGGCCCCACGCTCGTGCCCGAACAGCTCGCTCTCCAGCAGGGTTTCGGGGATGGCCGAGCAGTTGACGGCCACGAACGGCCCCTTCCCGCGCGAGCTGAGCGAGTGGATGGTGCGGGCGGCCAGCTCCTTCCCCGTGCCACTCTCGCCCGCGATGAGCACGGGCGCGTTGGTCGAGGCGGCCTGATGGACGACGCGGTAGATCTCCTGCATGGGGGCGCTCGAGCCGATGAGCTGGCCCATCGACGTCACGCTGCCGAGCTGCCGGCGGAGCAGCGTCACCTCGCGGAGCACCTCGCTCTTCTCGATGGCTTTCCCCACCAGCGCTCGGAGGCGCCGCACGTCCACCGGCTTGGTGAGGTAGTCGTAGGCGCCTTCCTTCAGGGCGGAGACCGCTGTCTCGACGGTCCCGTGGCCCGTGAGCAAGATCACCGACGCGGTGGGGAGCTCGGTTCGCAGCGCCTCCAGCAGGGCGAGACCGTCCATGCCCGGCATGACAAGGTCGGAGACGACCACGGCGGGACGGAACTCGGCGGCGAGGTCGAGGGCCTCGGATCCATCCGAGGCCTCCAGGACCTCATACCCCCAGGTGGACATGAGAAGGCCCAGGGCGGTCTTGGAATCCGCTTCGTCGTCCACGACGAGGACCCGATCAGCCATGGGCATGACAGTCTGACCGGGTTTGCCCCGGAGCGCAAGAGAGTCGTTGCCTGGCGGGTCTCCGGCTACCAGGATTCAGTCTGCCCGGGGGCAAGAACCAAGATGTGATCGGACGGGAGCCCGCGGCGGGCGACCTCGGCGGCAATACGCTTCGGCGGCTCGTCGTACGGCTCGCGCGCCAGCCCGTAGGTGCCCCAATGGATACCGACGAAGGTCGTGGCCCGGAGATCGGTAAAGGCCTGGAGGGCTTCCTCCGGCGACATGTGCACGGGCCGCGCGGTCTCCCGGGGGGTGTACGAGCCGATAGGCAGCGCGGCGAGATCGAAGGGCCCATAGGCGTCGCCGGTGTCTTTGAAGTGGTGATAGTAGCCGCTGTCCCCCCCGAAGTAGAAGCGCTTGGACCCCAGCACCGCCCAGGAAGACCACAGCCGGTGGCTCTGGTCGGCGAGAGTCCGGCCGCCTCCGTGTTGCGCGGGCGTGCACACGAAGGTGACGCCGCCCTCCGCCGTCGACTCCCCCCAGTTCAGCTCGGTCACATTCGTGATCCCGCGCTCCACGAACCACGACTTGAGGCCCATGGGGACGATGAAGTGCGGATCGAAGCTGGCGGCGAGCCGCTTCACCGTCGCCACGTCCAGATGATCGTAGTGGTCGTGGGAGATCAGCACCACATCGACACGAGGAAGGTCCTCGAAGCGGATGCCCGGCGGGGTGTAGCGGTGCACGCCGATGAGGTTGAAGGGCCCGACCACATTGCTCCAGGTGGGGTCGGTGAGGATGGTGAGGCCGTCGAGCTGCACGAGCACCGTGGCATGCCCGATCCACGCGACGGTGGGCGCGGCGCTGTTGCCGCGCAGGCGCTCGAGGTCGGCATGACCCGAAGGCAGGGCGGCCACGCGGCGCTCCGCCACCAGCCATGTCATACCGGTGAGGAGGGTGTGCAGGCGCGCGGAGAGGGGACCGCGCGTGTAGTGGGGATCCTGGTTCAGGTAGCGGGAGCCGACCACCTTGGCGGCGACCAGCGGCCCCGCGGGCGTGTCGACCTCGGCGCGAAGGCCCGACGGCTCACTGCCGACCAGTAGCAGCGCGACGGCGCAACACGCCCCCGCCCAGCGAGTCACGCCGTGTGGGAGTCTCATCGCTCCCAGTGTAGGGCTTCTGTCTAGCCCTCACGCGTTACGATCGCGCGACCGGGGACCTCCCGCCTTCGATGGTGCCTCGTTACTTGGCGGCCGTCGGTGGCTCGGGTGGACGATACCCTAGCGCCGACGCGGTCGCGGGCTGCATGCCGTCGCGATCCTCGTGCGCGCGCGCCAGGGCCTCCTTCAAGCGCGTCAGATCTTCCTGGATGCGCTCGCCGGGGTCGGCCCCGAACACCTCGGTCACGAGGTGCGCCAGCTCGCCCCCGGGCGGATCGTACTGCAGAGACACCCGCACGAGCGTGGCGTCCCCCGGCAGGCGCTCGAAGCGCACCGAGCCCGCGTGCCCCACCATGGCGCCCTCGTCCGTCTGCCACGCGATGATCTCGTTGGGCACGTCATTGATGATCTGGGCGTCCCATTCAAATGTCGTCCCCATGGGGCCCTTCACCTTCCAGTGGGACCGTCCGTCGGGGTACGCGGACACCGACTCGACATGGGGCATGATGCTCGGAAGGTTCCGGAAGTCCCGCCAGAATGTGTAGAGCTTCTCGGGCGGCTCCTCGAAGACCATCTCGCGCTCGACCTTCACCCCGAGGTTGCCCCGCATCGTCTCCGGGCGGCCGGAGCGGTTGATGCCGAGCAGGGAATAGAGGGCGCACCAGCCCGAGACGCCGCGGAGCAGGAGCGAGCTGCCGACCCACGCGATGCTGTTGCCCCCGCGGGCGCGCCGCCGCATGCCATACGCGATGAGCGCGGCCCCGCCCGCGATCGAGGCGAGGCGCTCCAGCGCCCCGACGTTGACTTTGGGCGCCACCACTTCGTGCCGTTCTGCGTTCATCGGTCACGCCACCTTTCGTTGCGCCCGCCGGGATGCCGCGGCCGCTTCCATGCCCGGGCCATGGACGAACACCATCTCGCCCCCCAGCCAGCCGACCACGCCCAGCAGCAGAAGGCCCGCCGCCGAGACCGCCACCGGGGCGTAGCCGTGGTCGCTTTCCCAGCGCTGCCAGAGGCTGAACCCGAAGATGCCCACCACGAACAGGGCCGCAATCACGTGCGCGAACGCCAGATCGCGCACCCGGGAGTCGTTGATCGTCAGATAGTCCACCAGGCCCGGGACTGCCGCGATGAGGGCCCCCACGATGCCCCCGACAATGGCGTACGAAGCCACCTCGAACCACACGGGCTTCCCCAGTCCCGTGACCCGGACGATGTCCGCGAACACGGAGAAGGTGCAGAGCGCGATGGGGATGCCGACCAATATCGGATAGATCGGATGCCCGGCGATGCGCACGCCGGTCACCGGGCGCCCCATGCCTGCGCTGATCCGGCGAGCCTCGGCCCACGGCTAGGCATTGACGGCCTTCTTGTCGATCCCTTCCATCGCCGCGCAGCTGGCGCAGCAGAAGATCCGGTCGCCCAGCTCGACGCCGTGCCCGATCACACGGCAGCCGCAGTGCTCGCACATGGGGGCGAGGCGATGAATGGCGCACTCGAAGGAGTCAAACGTCCCGCGCTCCGCCCCCACGCGGATCTCCATGGTCCGCCGGTACTCGTTCCCGCACACGTCACAACGTCCCATCGGGACCTCCTCGAGCCGGTACGGGCTAGAGCCAGTACGGCGGGTACTGATAGTGGGCGTGCAACAGGGTCTCGTACTCGCGGTCGAGGACGTGCTCCTCGGAATACTCCGGACCTTCCTCGATCCGCTTCCGCTCGATGTTCATCACGACCAGCTGCTTGTGCGGATCCACACTGCTGATCCACGCCGTGGACAGGGCGACTTTCTTGCCGGGCAGCCACTTGCCGGTGTCGATGACGAGGTAGCGGAGCTTGAAGCCCTCGTCGACGAGGAAGTCCGAGACCTCCCCGATCGCCCCGTCCGTGGCGAGGATCGTGTACCCGAGAATCTCCTTCGTGCTCATGAGCATGCGGACGGCCTCCTTCTGAAAAATCACGTCGGCGAGAGAGGAGGCAAGAGACGTGCCCGAGTCAAGTCCTTGATAACGCTCCGCTGTTCGGTGGGATCGCGAGGGATCCAGGCAGGTTTGACCCGGTAAGTTGCGGGTCGGCGTCCCTCAGCCCATCCAGACTCGCACCCTATGTGTGGCCCCGTCGTCGACCAGTGGAAGGCCATCGGGGCCGAGCTCGGCGCGGGCGCCGTCCACCTCGACGCGCTCGATGCCGCGGGTGACGCCCCGGGGGTTCTCCACGGTGATCTCGTAGCGCGACCCGTGGTAGCGGAAGTGCACGGAGAAGCCGCCCCAGATACGCGGGATGCAGGGGTCGAGCAAGAGCGCGGCGCCGCGCAGCCTGAACCCGAGCATCCACTCGATGCCCGCGCGGTACATCCAGCCAGCCGAGCCCGTGTACCAGGTCCACCCGCCGCGCCCGATGTGAGGCGACTCCGCGTACACGTCGGCCGCGATGACGTAGGGTTCGACGCGATACCGATAGAGCCCGGCGCGCGTGCTGGCGTGGTTCACGGGGTTCAGGATCGAGAACAGCTCCCCGACCCGGTCGCCGTCGCCGAGGGCGGCGAAGGCCATGACGGCCCAGATGGCGCCGTGCGTGTACTGGCCGCCGTTCTCGCGGATCCCGGGGGGATACGCCCGGATGTAGCCGGGGTCCCGGCGGGGGCGGACGAAGGGGGGCGTGAAGAGCAGCACGAGGGACTGCTCCCGATGCACCAGATATTCCTCCACCGCGCCCATCGCCCGGGCCGCCCGCGCGGGGTCGGCCGCCCCCGAGAGCACGGCCCAGGACTGGGCGATGGAGTCGATGCGGCACTCCGGATTCTCGGCGGAGCCGAGGGGAGTGCCATCGTCGAAATAAGCGCGCCGGTACCAATCCCCGTCCCAGGCCTGGGCGTCCAGCGCCGTGCGAAGGGCGGCGGAGTGCGCGCGCCACCGCGCGGCGCGGGCGTGCTCTCCGCGCGACTCCGCGATGGGCGCCCACTGCTCGAGCGTCGCGAAGAGGAACCAGCCGAGCCAGACGCTCTCCCCCTTGCCCTTGGGGCCGATGCGATTCATGCCGTCATTCCAGTCGCCCGTGCCTATGAGCGGAAGGCCGTGCGGCCCGACGCCGAGGCTTCGGTCGATGGCACGGGCGCCGTGCTCGAACAGGCTGGCGACGTCCTTGGAGACCCCGGGCTCGAAATAGGTCTCCAGCTGGTCGTCGTTCAGAACCGGCCCCTCGAGGAACGGGGCTTCGGCGTCCAGCGCCGTGCGGTCGCCGGTGACCGCGACGTAGTGAGCGAGGACGTAGGGCAGCCAGAGCAGATCGTCCGAGATGCGCGTGCGCACCCCCCGTCCGGACGGTGGGTGCCACCAGTGCTGGACATCGCCCTCGCGGAACTGGCGGGCAGCGGCCCGGAGCAGATGACCCCGAGCGATGTCGCGCGCGGCCACCGTCAGCGCCATGACGTCCTGGAGCTGGTCCCGGAACCCGTACGCCCCACCCGCCTGGTAGAAGCCGGCCCGCGCCCACACGCGGCAGGCCAGCGCCTGGTAGAGCAGCCAGCGGTTCAGCATGAGGTCGAGGGAGCGGTCGGGCGTCTTCACCTGCACCGCGGCGAGGAGGTCGTCCCACCGGGTCTTCACCTCGTGCAGCACCGCCTCGAGGTCGAGGCCGCGATAACGCTCGACCAGCGTTTGCGCTTCGTCCTCGGACTGCCCCTGTCCCAGGAAGACCACGACCTCGGTCTCCGCGCCCGCGTCGAGGCTCAGGCTCACCTGGAGGGCGCCGCACGGATCGAGCCCGGGGCCCACGCGGCCCGACAGCGGCTGCCCCCGCTCGAGGGCGTCCGGATGGTCGAGGGTGCCGTTGCGGCCCAGGACTTCGGTCCGGTCGCCGGTCCATGCCGTCTGCCGGCCCGCCAGGTCGAAGAAGGCCACCCGGCCCGGGAAATCGATGGTCCAGGCATTCCGCGCGAGCAGGGCACCGGTGCGCGGGCAGAGCGAGGTCACCACGAAGGGCGCGGTCGTAGCCCGGGAGGAGCCCAGCACCCACTCCGCGTACGCGGTCACGGTGAGCCGGCGCGCGCGCGATGACCGGTTCGTCACGCGAAGACGTGAGATCTTCACGGGATCCTCGAGGGGCACGTACTGGATGAGGTCCAGCTCGATCCCGTGGGCGCGATGGGTGAAGCGGCTGTATCCCTGGCCGTGCCGGCAGTGATAGGGCCACGCCTCCTCGCGGATCGGCAGCACGGTGGGCCCCCAGAGATGCCCACTCTCCTCGTCCCGGATGTAGAGCGTCTCACCGGGCGTATCGCTGACGGGATCGTTGGACCAGGGCGTGAGCTGGTTCTCGCGGCTGTTCTCCGCCCAGGTATAGCCGGCCCCCGACTCCGAGACCTGGAAGCCCAGCCGCTCGTTGGCAATCACGTTGATCCACGGCGCGGGCGTCCACTGTCCCTCGCCGAGCGCGACCATGTACTCGCGGCCGTCGTCCACGAAGCCGCCCAGCCCGTTGTCGAACTCCCACGGCGGGCGCGGCGGGAGCGGCTCCGGGGTGACGTGACGCACGGGCGCCGGTCGCCGCTCGCGCCGCCGGTCCGTCGCGGGCGGCTCCGCGCGCGCGACCTGCTCGGCGAGGGTTCCCTGCCGGCTCAGCAGGATCACACGCGACGCCGCGGTGAGGCAGTCGCGCTCGGTGCCGGACAGGAGATCGCCGCGCAGCACGAATACCGAGCCCTCGCGAGTGGCGCTCAGGGTGGGGCGGCCGGTGCGCACCAATCCCTCCAGCGCGTTCTGCAGGTCCTGAAGGTAGGAGGGCGGCTTCTCGTTGAGGATGACGAGGTCCACCGCCAGCCCCTTCATGCGCCAGTACTCGTGCGCGCGCAGGAGCTGGCGCACGATCCCGCGGTCCTCCATCTCGTCGATGCGCACGAGCACGATGGGCAGATCGCCCGAGATCCGGTGCTTCCAGAGCCCGGCGGGCCCGAGGCTGTTCCGCGCGAGCACGGGGGCGGGGCCCCGCATCCGCATATCGGTGTAGAGGATGCGGTTGGCGAGCTGCTGGAAGAGGTGGGCCTCGTCCGTGTCGATGCCGAGGTGGTGCAGTTGCACCTGGGCCTGCGTCCATGCCAGGGTGGCGATGCGCTCGAACGTGGCCGGGTCGCGGTATTTGTCGGCCATGAAAAGCACCGCGGAGCGCGACGTGGCGAGCATGGTCGAGAACACCACCCGCGCGCTGCCTCCGGGGGCCAGGCGCACGCGGCGGCGCAGGCTGAAGATGGGGTCCAGCACCGCGCCGGCGCTGTTCGACAGCGGCCGGCCCTCGATCATGGACATCGGTGTGCGGATGCCGCGTCCGCGCCCGACAAAGCGGGAGCGGTCCGTCTCGTACTGGGAGCCTCCCACGCTCGTCCCTTGCACGACCATGACGTGCGCCGCCCATACCGGCTCGTCTTCGGGCGACCGGGCCGCGCGCGTGGCGAGCAGCGTGTCCAGCTCGGACAGCGCTTCGGTCTGGACGAAGAGATTGGAGAACACGGGATGGGCCGCGTCCGCGCGGGGCGGGGCGAGCACCATCTCGGCGTAGGAGGTCACGTCGATTTCGCGCGGCTCGGTCCCCAGATTGATCAGGGAGAGGCGGCGGATCTCGGCGTCGTCCTCGGGTGAGACCAGGACCTCCAGCGAGGACATGATGGTGCCGTCGCGGCGACGAAATTCCGCGCGGTCTTCCAGGAACGTGGCCTGATACGTGTCCGCCTCCACGCCGGCGGGCTGATAGCCGGCCGACCAGACCTCGCCGCTGCGGGCGTCGCGGAGGAACACGAACGAGCCCCAGGCGTCCCGGGTGCGGTCTTCGCGCCAGCGCGTGACCGCGACGGGGCCGCAGAGGCTGTAGCCGGCGCCGGCCGCCGTGATCATGACCACGTAGCGGCCGTTCGAGAGGAGATGCGTGCGCGGCAAGGGCTCCGCGGGCGAGCTGAAGCGGCGGGCGATGGGCACGACCGGCTCGCGGGCGTGGGCGGGGGAGCGCACCTCCTCGCCGCGCGGCCGGGTCACCGGGATGTCGCGGGGCACTCGCTCGTGGAGCAAGAGCTCGGTGGCCTCCATCACGGGCTCGCCGTGGAAGCGTCGGCGCAGCAGGCCGTCCAGCAGCACGTTGGCGAGCGCGGTCAGCGTCATGCCCTGGTGATGCGCCATGTAGCAGCGCACCACCGCAACCTTGGCGCCTTCGGGGAGGCGCGAGCGCGTGAAGTCCAGCGCCTCGTAGTACCCATGATCCCCGCATCCGCCCAGGCGGGCCAGCTCCACGAAGTTCCGCGCCGCGGATGGGGCGTCCATCATCGCGGCGAGGGCGGTGGCATAGGGCGCGATCACGAGATCCTCGCCGAGGCCGCGCTCGAGACCCAGGCCGGGCACCCCGAAGCTCGAGTACTGGTACGTCAGATTGAGGTCGCGCACGTTGTAGGCGGACTCGGAGATGCCCCACGGCACGCCGTTCGACGCGCCGTAGGCGATCTGCCGCTTCACCGCGAGGCGGCACGACTGGTCGAGGAGGCTGCCTTCCGGCGCGTGCATGACGATGGCGGGCATCAAGTACTCGAACATCGAGCCGGACCACGACACCAGCGCGCTGCCCAGCTCGATCGGCGTCATGGGCCGTCCCAGCCGGAACCAGTGCACGGGCGGGACCTCACCGCGCGCCACGCAGAGGAAGCTGGTGAGCCGCGCCTCGGAGGCGAGGAGGTCATAGCGCCCCTCGTCGAGCGCGCCGTCCGCCACGCGATAGCCGATGGCGAACAGGTGACGGCTCGCGTCGAAGAGGAATGCGAACTCCATCGCGTCCGCGAGGGCGAGGACGGCCACCGCCGCCGCCTCCCTCCGCTCGCCCTCCGTGGTCCCGGCGAGCGCCGCCCGATCGAGCGCGTCGATCACCTTCAGCAGGCGCCCGCGGTCGAGCGAGGGGACGCCGCCGCCCTCGAGCAGATCCCGGATCTCCCGCGATGCGGCGGTGGCCTCGGCGGTCAGCGCGCCCAGGGTGAGCGCGGGCCCGAGCAGGCGCGCGACTGCGGGCAGCCCCGCTACGACGTCCGGCGGGAGCGCCGCCATCACGTCGTCGAGCGGCTCCGCCCACGGCGCCAGCGCGTCGAGGTCGCGGCGATGGCTGGCGATGGTCCCCTGCAGCGCCTCGACCCACACCATGGCCTCACCGGCGCGCGGGGCGGCCAGCTCGGCGAGCCGAGCCGCGCCGGCGGCGAGCTCGCGCAGGCGCCCCGCCCACGCGGGCGCGGTGGTGGGCTCGGTCATCAATGCGGCGCGGAGCTCGGCGACCGCCACCTGCAGCGCGTCCGGCTCGGCGGCGCTCCGCTGGAGGGTCTCCTGGAGCACCACCAGCGCGTCGTCGATGCCCCGGCCCGCGCGGAGGTCGACGAGCGGACGGTGGGAGCGCTCGCGAAGAGCCACCGCCACCACGCCGAGATGGCCCGCGAAGTTCCCGCTGTCCACCGTCGACACGTAGCGTGGCTCGAGGGGGCGCAGGGTACGGGTGTCGTACCAGTTGTAGAGGTGGCCGCGGAAGCGCTCGAGCTTCTCGATGGTGGCGAGGGTCGCGGCCAACCGGTCATCGAAGTCGAGCGTGCCGATCCAGCCGAGATCTCGCGCGGCGGTTGACGAGAGGAGGTAGAGTCCGATATTCGTGGGCGACGTCCGATGGGCGACCACCGGGCGCGGGTCCTCCTGGAAATTGTCCGGCGGCAGCCAGTGATCCTCCGCACCCACGAAGGCCTCGAAGAAGCGCCAGCTTCGGCGCGCCACCGCCCGGAGGACGTCCCGCTCCTCGCGGCGCAGCTCCTCCGCGGGATGGGTCCGCGGCGGCATGCTGAGCCACCGCGCCACTGCCGGCGAGAGCAGCCAGAGCGCGATGAAGGGGAACGCGATGGACCAGGCGTGACCGGGCGCCAGCGCCGTCACCACCATCGCCACCGCGGCGAGGGCCGCCGCGCCCCACATTCGGGCGTACACGTCGGCGAGGTCCAGGCTCGAGCGCGCCTTGACCTGCGCGGCGGACACCCACTCGAGCAGCCGCCGGCGCGAGACGAGGCGCCAGAGCGTGCGGAGCATCGCGTCGCCCATCAGCCAGGCCTGATGAGCGAGCAGGATGAGGGAGAGGGCGATGTGCGCGCCGGCGAGGGCGAGGTTGCTCGCCAGCGAGCGCAAGTAGACCCGCTTCGAGATGCCGGGGCGCTTGGGCATGACGTCGGTGGTCACCGGGACCAGCGCGGGCAGCGCGAGCGAGAGCAGCACGAGCTTGGTCCACACCTCGGGCGCGCCGCCGGGGAGGAGCCACGCGAGGAGCAGGGTCACGTAGGCGGCGGGCGCGGAGAGCGAGCGCCGCAGGTTGTCCAGCATCTTCCACCGGCCGATGGCCGAGATGCGCGTGCGGCCCTCGCGGCCCCGCGCGGTGCCGCGCAGCAGCCAGGGCAGCAGCTGCCAGTCGCCGCGCGCCCAGCGATGCTGGCGGGACGCCGCGACCTCGTAGCGGGCGGGAAACTCCTCGAACAGCTCGATGTCGGTGACGAGCCCGACGCGAACGAACACGCCCTCGAAGAGATCGTGGCTCAGGAGCGCGCCCTCGGGCACCCGCCCGGCCAGCGCGCTCTCGAAGGCGTCCACGTCGTAGATCCCCTTGCCGGTGTACGAGCCTTCGCCGAAGAGGTCCTGGTACACGTCGGACACCGCGGAGGCGTAAGGATCGACGCCGGCGGGACCCGACGAGATCCGCTGGAAGAAGGAGCTCTCCCGCTCCGCCGACATGGTGGGCGCGATGCGCGGCTGGAGGATTCCGTAGCCCTCCACCACGCGCTGCTGCCGCGAATCGAACCGCGGCCGATTCAGGGGATGGGCGAGCGCGCCCACTAGCTTGGCCGCCGCGCCCCGCGGGAGCTGGGTGTCGGCGTCCAGCGTGATCACGAACTTAACCCCCGCGGGCGCGGGCGGCCCGGGGAGATACGTGGTCTCGGTCGCGCCGCGAAGCATCCCATTGAGCTCGTGGAGCTTGCCGCGCTTGCGCTCCCAGCCGATCCATTTCTGCTCGCTCTCGCTCCACACGCGCTTGCGGTGGAAGAGGTAGAAGCGGGGCTCGCCGTCCGCGTTGGGCCCGTGCTGGCGATTGAGGTCGTCGATGCCGGCCCGCGCGGCCGCGAGTAGGTCGTCATCACCGGGCACCGAGGCGGCGTCCGCGTCCGTCCAGTCCGAGAGGAGCGCGAAGCACAGGTGGCCGTCGACATTGGCGAGGTAGTGGATGCCGAGACGTCGGACCTGCTCGGCGATCTGCGCCTCGCTGGTGAGCAGCGTGGGGACTGCCACCAAGGATTTCCAGCGCTTCGGGATGCCGTCGGAGAGGGCCAGCCGCGGCAGCGGGCGCGGCGGGAAGATCTCCACGATCGCCCGATTCACGAGGGCGATGGCGACGTCGGAGGCCGGGAACACCGCGAGCACCGCCAGCGCCACCATGAGAACGGGGGAAATCCCCTGCTCCTGCGTATAGAGGAGGGGCAGGCAGAGGAAGAAGGCGGTGACGATGCCGATGCTGCCGAGGTAGCTCCAGGTGGCCGAGCTCACGTAGGCGCGAATGAGATGCTGACCGAGCCGCACGCGGTAGCCCACCGCCTCTTCGAGCCGGCCCCGGCCGCGCGAGATCAGGTAGTAGCCGGGATCCTCCACCCCGGGCGCGTGGGCGCGGACCAGCGTCATGGCGGTGCGGGCCACGTCGAGCTCGCTGCGTCCGGAGCCGCGCGCGAGGTCCTCGATCGCCTTGCGATAGCGGTCGCGGGTGGTGAAGTCCATGGCGCCGAAGTCGCTCTCCGCGCGCAAGACGTGATCGACGAGGCTCACGCTCTCGAAGAACGCCCGCCAGTCGAAGTTCGCCATCACGCGGAGGCTGGTGATGACGTTCCGGACCGTCACGTTGGCGGCGCCGTGGCGTTGATGCTCGGCGCGCACCAGCTCGTCGGCGGTCGTGCCGGCTCCCGCGAGCCGCAACTCCAGCCAGGCGAGGGCGGGCGTGGTGTCGGGATCCTGATCCCGCAGGCGCTGGGCGAGATGCACCGCGAAGGCGGCGGTCAGCACCTCGTCGCCCACGCGCTCGAAGGCGTGCGGATCGGCGGGCCGGCCGCCCTGCCCCAGCAGGGTGTCGGCGAGGCGATCGGCCTCCATCCGCGCGGCCCGCGCACTGACGATCTCCTCGGAGAGCCGCCGGAGGTTTTCGAGCAGGATGAGACGGAGTGCAATCGGCACCGCCCAGATCTCGCGAATGAGCAGCGGCTCCACCTTCTGGAACGCCGCCACGAAGCGCTGAGTGGACGTCGCCTCGAAGCGGCTGTCGGTATGCTCGATGTAGGCCCACGCCAGGCCCACCGCGCGTGGGGCGTCGCGGAGCGGCCCGTCGCTGAGAATGGGCAGCTCCCGGTAGAAGCCTGGCGGGAGATCGGTGCGCACCTCGTTGAGGACGTCCTCGACGATGTAGAAGTTGTCGACCAGCCACTCCGCGGCGGGCATGGTCGCGCGCTCTTCGTTCACCACAGAGGCGAGCGCGCGGTAGCAGCGAAGAAGGACGCGCCCGTTGTCCTTCACGCGCGCGAGGAGGGCGGCGCCTGCCGTCTCGCCGTCGGCGACACGATGGCGAGCGATGGACGCCGCGAGCTGCTCGAGGCGCTCAGCGCTCAAGAGCTCGCCGCGGATCGGATCCGAGCCGAACAGTGTCATCGAGAGCGAGGAAGAGACCGAGAAGAACGGGAAGACTTGACCTGGAAGATTCTACCAAGCCGGCGACGGGCGCGCTCGGAGTCGGCTTCCGAACTTCGTGGGATCTCCGCTAGATGGCTCAAATGTGTCAGGTCACGGCCCCCTGGCACGGGCCTTGCCTCTACAGCCGACGGAGGTGTGCTTTTAATGAGAACTGCCATAGGCTTGATCGGTCTCGGCGTCGCCGGCGGCATACTCCCCACGGGAACCGCAGGGATCGCCCATGTGGCGCCGGTGGTCGGCGGTGCGGTGGCGGCCCTCACGCTGCTCGTCGGGGCCTGCCTGGCCGCACCGGCGCTTTGGCGGCGGGTCAACTCCACGCCGAAGCGGGCGACGAAGGCCGCCGGACCCGTTGCGCCGCTCCAGCCGGTTCCCGCGACCCGCCCCCGCATTTAGCTAGTCTCCGCGCCGGCTCCGGCGCCGGCGCCGCATCA
Organism: Verrucomicrobiia bacterium; assembly: GCA_035495415.1. Classification (GTDB taxonomy): domain Bacteria; phylum Methylomirabilota; class Methylomirabilia; order Rokubacteriales; family CSP1-6; genus DASRWT01. The sequence continues at coordinate 20,169 of DATJFY010000043.1, read as the reverse complement.
GCCACATCTCGCGCTTCACCCACAGGACCGCCCCCAGCACGCCTGCCGCCACCGCGAGAATGAGCCATCCCGTGTCGCTCATGGGAGTTATTCCGGTGTACTCCGAAAAAAACGAGCTGGGAAGTCACCTTCCCAGCTCGCCTGCTCTCGGACGTCGGGGTCGTCGCTACCGGGTCTGAGGAGGCCGGGTCGCGCCACCCACGCCGATGTCGAGCTTGCCGAGCGTCTCGGCGTCCAAACGGCTCGTCACCTTCAAGTTCTCGCTACGCTGAAAGTCGCTCACCGCCGCGGCGGTACGCGGTCCCCACACGCCATCGATCGGACCCGGGTCGAAGCCCTTGTCCTTCAGCTTCTCCTGAGCGGCCCGCACGTGGGTCTGTCCCGCGGCGTTCGACGCGGACATGTCGTGCTTCATGTCGGACATCTTGTCCGACATGCGCTGCTTCAGGCTCGGCTTGTCCGTCTTGTCCGAGCTGGTGGTGTCCGAATTCATGCTGGTGCGCGGGTTCTCGTAGGTCACGTCGTTGCGCACCGAGCGCACCCCGGGGACTTCACGCGCCATCTGCGACGCCCGCGCGCTGTCCGTGATGTTGGGCAGCTTGCCCTCGAGGGTCACCACGCCGTTGTCGGTTCGCACGTCGAGGCTCTTCAGCTTGGGATCCGCCTTGAAGCGCTCCTTCACCTGCTTGGTGATCTCGTCGTCCTTCGCTTCCACCATCTTCTTGGCGGAGGCCGGGACCACCTGCAGCTCGTTCTTCACGCCCTGGACGCCCTCCACGCCGCGGGCGACGTCCTCCGCCGCCTTCTTGGCTTCGTCGCTCTCCACCTTACCGCGGAGATAGACCATGCCCTTCTGCGTCTCGACGTGCACCGCCGAACCGGGCACGCGGCTGTCCGCAAACAAGGCGATCTTCGCCTTGGACGTGATCCAGGAGTCGCTGACGTTGGTCTTCACCGCTTGGGTGGTGGAATGCTTCTCGTCGGTGGACTTCTTCTCGTCCGCCGCGCTGACCCACGCGGGGGACGCGGCGAGCGCGAGGCCCACCACCACGCTGGCGCTCAGCTTGGTCATCCGGTGCATTGCGTCTCCTCCGTTGTTCGGGTTGTGTGAGAGCCGGTCCGCGCGCTAAACGCGTCCGGTGAGAGCCAGGATCACGAACACGATCAGGATGATCCCCAGGAGCCCGCTCGGGAAATACCCCCAGCCGCGGCTGTACGGCCACGCGGGGACTGCTCCCAGCACCATCAGAACGAGCACGACGATCAGGATCGTGCTGAGCATCTTCTGGTCTCCTTTCGAGGGCATTTATCTCCTGACGCAGCCCTCGTCAGTGAATCTGGAGTGTGCAACCGCCGTGCCGCGCGGGATGTGGTGGAAACGCCAGCGGTTACCGCCGGCTCCAGACGTCGACGCCGGACGCACGGACGAAATCACCCGGTCGAGCTGACCCGCGCACGCCGCCCTACGGACGCATGACGCGCCACCACGCCGTCCGTCGAGATGGAAGGCGCTGGCACTCACATTGCTCCAGTAGAGATGGTGCACGCTCGGCAGAGCTCCGGGCGCGAGAGGAGGTGAGCGAGATGAAGGGATTCATCGTGGGCGCCGTCGCGGGCGCCGTCGCGATGTACCTCTGGCGCGATGAGATCAGCCGCTATCTGGACACCAGCACGAGCGGCTTGCGGGTCCGGGCCGCGGATACGCTGAAGCAGGCCGGTGACCTCATGGAGTCTGCCAGCGGGACGATCGGCGATACCTTGGCGGCCGGGCAGGAGGCGATTCGCCCGCGCGTCCGGGACGCGTCCGTGAATCGCTAGCGAATCCGGCTCGACGCCCGGCGGGCGCGCAACGCGACGCCCCCGGGCGTCGGCGTCGCTAACCGCGCCAGTCCCGCGCGAAGTACGCGGCGTCTTCGTCGCTACGCGGCGACACCCCCATCACGATCCCGCCCGTGCGGAGCGCGGATTCGTACGCCGCCGCACGCTCCTCGGGGATGCCGGCGCCGATCAGCGCACCGATCACCCCACCCGCCGCGCCACCCATGCCCGCGCCCGCCAGTGCGGCGGCCACGGGCCCGGCCACCACCAGCCCCACGCCCGGGACCACCACGATGGCGGAGGCCGCCAACGCCCCCAGCACCCCGCCAGCCACCACCCCCGCACTCGCGCCCACGCCGGCGCCTTCCAGCGTCTTGCGCTTGCCTTCACCGGCCGGCGTGGCCGGGCTCGGCGGGGCGGAGGCGGGCGGAGCCGCGACGGTCGTCGCGCGATCGCCCAACAGGCGATCGCGCGTCTCGTCCGCCATCAGGACACTGACCTCCGCCGCGCTGTATCCACGGCTGCGTAGGGCCTGATAGGCGCGTTCCGCCGCCTCTCGATCCGCGAACAGGCGTGTCAGCATCAGGCGCGGCGTGCCGCGCGTCCGGTCAGCATGCGATAGAGCACGAGCAGGATGATCGCCCCCAGCACGGCCATGATGAAGCCGACGGGGTCGCCCTCTCGGTACCAGCCGAGCGCGCGTCCCATGAAGCCGCCGATCAAGGCGCCGACGATGCCGATGACGATCGTCACGACGAAGCCGCCGGGATCACGGCCGGGGTGCACGAACTTGGCGACGATGCCCACGATCAGTCCAAAGACGATCCAGCCGATCACGCTCATGGCAATCCTCCGAGAATGGTGAAGAGCCGCGCCGGGTCCACCGGCTTGACGAGATGCGCATCAAAACCTTCGGCGATGACCCGCTCGCGGTCTTCCGGACGATTGTGGCCGGTCAGCGCGATGAGGCGGACGGCGCGATGCCCGGCGCGGATGCGGCGCGCCGTCTCATAGCCGTCGATGTCGGGCAGCCCGATGTCGATGAGAGCCCAGTCAGGCTGAGATTCCGCAACCGCCCGCACGGCGTCCTCGCCGGAGCCCGCCAGGAAGACCTGGTGCCCCTCGAGCTCGAGGAGAATCTGGAGCGCCTCGCGGCTGTCTGCACTGTCCTCGACGACGAGCACGCTAGGCATGGAGCGACCGGGATCTGTCACGCGCGCTAGCGCTCGCGACCGCGCCGCTCGAAGCCGGGCAGGATGGCCTTGATGAAGGCGTTCTGGAAGAGCCGCGCCGCCGCGACCACCGGCCTCACATCCGGTTTGTCGATGCGGCCGGAGATATCCACGCGAGTGGCCACTTCCTCCCGCGGCCGGTTCTCGAGCAGGGTGGACATCGCGCCGACCACCGCCTCGTAGGCTTTGCGGACGACGTTCTTCTTCTTGTCCTGAGCGGGGTCGTAGACGTTCACGTCCTTGAGCAGCGGCTTGACGTAGCCCGATAGCATGCCGTCCTTCGCGCTCAGCTCGGCGTAGAGCGCGAATTCGCCCCCCGCCACGTCGACCTTGGCGTAGGCCTTCCAGAGATCGTTCATCCGGGCCATGTCCACCCCGGTGATGCGAATCTCGGCGTCCACGGCCGGGGTGGGCTTGCCCGGTCGGAAGCGGGCCTTGACCACCGCGGGGCCGCTGTCCATGAACTTCCCGGTCAGCTCGATGTTGCCGAGTCCCTCCGCGCGCTGGCTGCTGATGTTCCGGGCGTGGATCGCGGCGTCCGTCAGAAACAGCCGGTACGGTGGAGTCGATCCGCGATTCACGAAGGCGAGCGTGCTGCGGACGACGTCGAACTGTCCGATCTTGACGAGCACGCCCGGCTTCTCCGACACCTTCTCGGTCGTCTGCACGACCTTGCGCGTCGCCTGCTTCTCGGGGGCGGCCCCTTTGGTCGCCTGCACGTACTCGATGTCCACGCCGGAGATCTCGGCATGGCGGAGATCCGCGGTCTTGACCGTCGGCGCGTACTCGACGCGGCCGTCCGCGCCGAGCAGACCACCCTTGATCGTCACGTTGGCGAAGCGGCTGGTGAGGGGCCGGAAATAGTCGAGCTCGATCCCCTGCAGGCTGATGTCGGCGAGGATCCCCGCATGCGGCTCGGCAAGGAAGTCCGCGTTCCCGTCGATCTTGAGGCTCCCGTGCTCGAACACCTGTGCGCTCACGTGGACGCCCGATGGGTACGTGCCCGCCTCGGACTTGACGTTACGAATGTTCGACGCTTCCACGTTCACCTGGCGGAGATGGAGAGGCTTGAACGGGCCGACGTCGGTATAGACGAACGTCCCGTCCTTGATCGTGAACAGGTTGATCTTCAGCGGATAGATGGCCTCGAGGGCTTCCTGCCATCCCTTCTTCTCCACCGGGACGGGATCCTTCGCCTCCTCACGCGCCTGGGCGAGATTCAGATTCACCGATGGCTCGACGATCTCGATCTCGCCTACCACGCGCGCCCGGATGAGCTGGCGCCACTCGACGCTGGCGGTGAGCCGCGGGATCGAGGCGACCGGGGGATCCGGCGCCTGCTCCTGACGGACCACGACGTCCTCCAGGTCCAGTGAGAATCCGAAAGGATGGAAGTCCAGGTGGCGGATGGACACCTTGTAGCCCTTGAGCGCCGCGTTCATCCGGTGCTCCATCTGCCGGCGCATGGGCTCGTCGAGCTGAAACGCCACGATGTACGCGAGCGCGACGACCACCGCCATCGCCGCTCCCGCGATCCACCAGCGGCGCGAAGGCGGCCATGCGGGCCGCCATCGGGCCCCTCCCCACCGCGCCATCACCGGCCCTTCAGAGATCTCGCGTCCAGCAAGCTCGCCTGCTCGCCGATGGCGTGACGCAGCTCGCCCGCCTTGCGCTCGACGTACGCGGCGCCGTGCTGGGCGAGCCGCTGGAGCTCTTCCATGGTGTCTTGCCACCGGCGAAGCAGGTCACCGTCCTGGAGGCGGACCCGCGCCTCGCGGCCCGTACGCGTCGTGAAGAGGAACAGTACCGCCGCGCCGGCCACCGCACCTGCCGCCACCGCAATGAGTCCGGCCAGCTCACGCTTGGCGGTGTGTGGGTAATGGTCCGCGGGCCGTCGGCGTCGCGTGGTCACCGTGTGCATGGACATGGCATGATTCCCCTTGATTTCAGGTTCATCGGCCACTGAGGGCCGTGACTTGACGGACGAGCTCGGCGGCGTCGACTGGCTTGGGGAGGTGCACCTGGAATCCCTCCGCCAGTGCGCGCCGGCGGTCCTCGGGACGCGCGCCGGCCGTCACCGCCACCGCGGGAATGCGCCCGCCGCGCTCGGGCCCCAGGCCGCGAATGGCACGCACGAGCTCGTAGCCATCCCCGCCGGGCATGGCAATGTCGCTGATCACGACGTCAAAGGCGCCATGCGTGAAGGTCTCGATGCCCTGGCGCGCGGAGCCCGCCGCCGCCACTTCGGCGCCGAAGCGCTGCAGCAAGATACGCAGGCTGTCCCGCGCCTCGGGCTCGTCCTCGACCACCAGCACTCGCACGCCGTTGAGGGAGGTGGCCTGCAGGCCGGGGACGCGCAGACCGCGCGAGCCGCCCCCCGGGTTGTCATCCGAGCCGGTGACATCCTGCCGCGTCACGGCGGGCACCGTCGTGCCGGGAAGCGGAAGGTCCAGCGTGAACGTCGACCCCCGACCCTCCCCTTCGCTCTCTGCCCGAATGGTCCCGCCGTGCAGGTCCACGATGTGGCGGGCGAGCACGAGGCCGAGGCCGGGGCCATCCTCGACCGGCGGCACATGAGTGCTCTCCGGCCGATCACGATCGAACACGTGCGGCAGGAGATCGGGGGCGATGCCGTGGCCGCTGTCGGCGATGCCGAGCACCGCGCGATCTCCCGACCGGCGTAACATGACGCCGATGCGTCCGCCATGGGGCGTGAAGCGGATGGCGTTGGTCAGGATGTGCCAAAGGACCTGGCCGAGCCGGGCAGGATCGCCGGAGATCACCCCGACCGGCATGCCCAGGTCCGTCTCGATGGACAGCCGCTTGGCCTGGGCCATCGGGCGGACGGCTTCGAGGGCGCTTCGCACGATGGCGCCCAAATCCACCGGCTCCAGGTCCAGGCGCATGCGGCCCAGCGCGATCCGTGAGAGATCCAGCAACGTGTCGATCTGGCGTGCCTGGAGCAGGGTGGCATGCTCCAGCCCGTCCAGCGCGCGCGACACCACGCCGGGCTCGCCCGCCTGTTCGCGCAGCACCTGGGTCCACAGGCGGATGGTGTTCAGTGGATTGCGCAGCTTGTGGGCGAGCGAGCGCATCAGCTCGTCGTTCAGCCGATTCGTGCGCTCAGCCGCGATGCGACCCAGACGCTCCCGCTTCAGCTCCGCACGGAGATAGCGGGTCTCCTCGGGCTCGGCACGAGGGTCCATGTCAGACCAGTCCAGCAAATGTTGTGCCGCCGGTGATCATGGCCGGCACGGTATGGCATTTCTCTTGCTGTTCTGGTCTGTATGGAAAGGCCAAGACAAATTCCGCGGACAAATGAGTGCGGCGGTGCGGCGAGGGCGGGACGAGTTTACCCATTCGCTTTTCCCCGGAGCCGGCGATGAACGAGCCCAGACCGACGTCGGCGGCATCGGCACTCGACATGATTCGCGCGTGTTTTCGCCATCAGCACCCGGAAGATTTCGGCCGCGCGATGGTGGACGAAGGACCGATTCCCCCCGAGCTCCGGTACGGAACGGATCACGTGCATCCGAGTGGGCGCATCTTTCCCGAAGAATCGATGGGCGACCCGGACGCGTTGACCGCCTGAGCGATGCCGCTTCGCGAGTACGCGCGTAAGCGCGACTTCAGGCGTACGCCTGAGCCGCGCGGTCGCCAACACGCGGCTCGGGACGACGCCCGTGCGTTCGTGATTCAGAAGCACGCGGCCTCGCGCCTGCACTGGGACTTCCGCCTCGAGATGGATGGAGTCCTCAAGAGCTGGGCGGTGCCCAAGGGCCCAAGCCTGGACCCCGCCGACAAGCGCCTCGCCATGCACGTCGAGGATCATCCCGTCGAGTACGGGGACTTCGAGGGCGTGATCCCGACGGGCGAGTACGGCGGCGGCACCGTCATGCTCTGGGATCGCGGGACGTGGACGCCGGTGGGCGAGGCGCGCGAGGCCTACCGCAAGGGCTCCCTCAAGTTCACGCTCGACGGCGAGCGCCTCCAGGGCGGCTGGGCTCTCGTCCGGATGCGCGGGCGGAGCGAGCGCGACGGCGACCGGACGTGGCTCCTCATCAAGGAAAAGGACGCCGGCGCCCGGGCCGGCTGGGATGCCAGCCGGATCGAGGGCGACGCGAAGAGCGTCGCGAGCGATCGCACCATGGAAGAGATCGCCGCCGCGAAGGATCGTGTCTGGCATGCGAAGGACGCGCCCCGGGAGGAGCGTGCGAGGCCGCCTGCGGTCGAGGCGCGCACGAAGCCCGCGGCGCCCACGAAGCCGGCCCCGCGCGCGAGACCGCCGGCGGCTCGCGTCCCGCGCGGCCGGGCGGGCGCCCTGCCGCGCTTCGTCCCGCCGGCGCTCGCCACCCTCGTGTCGGAAGCGCCGGATGGCGATCAATGGCTGCACGAGATCAAGTTCGACGGCTATCGCATCCTCGCCCGGCTCGAGAACGGCCGCGCGCGCCTCATGAGCCGGAACGACAAGGACTGGACGGAGCGCCTCCCCGACGTGGCGGAGGCGGTGGCGCGCCTCCCTGCCCGCCGGGCGCTCATCGACGGCGAGGTCGTCGTGCTCCAGCCCGACGGCACCAGCAGCTTCCAGGCCCTGCAGAATCTCATGCAGGGCGAGCGGCGGGGCGAGCTCGTCTACATGGTGTTCGATCTCCTCCACCTGGACGGCCGTGATCTCACTGCGCTTCCCCTCGAGGAGCGCAAGGCCGCCCTGCAGGCGCTCGTGGGCGGAAAGGCGTCCGGCGTCGTCCGCTACAGCGCGCACGTGGTGGGCGGCGGCGCGGAGTTCCTGCGCGAGGCCTGCCGTCTCCATCTCGAGGGCGCGGTGGCCAAGCGCCGCGACGCGCCCTATCGCTCGGGCCGCGGACGCGACTGGCTGAAGGTCAAGTGCGGGCGGCGTCAGGAAGTCGTCATCGGCGGCTTCACCAGGGGCGAGGGCTCGCGCGCGGCGCTCGGCGCGCTCCTCGTGGGCGTGCGGGAGGGCTCGCGCCTCGTCTTCGCAGGCAAGGTGGGGACGGGCTTCGACGCCGAGAACCTGCGCACGCTGACCGTTCGTCTCGAGAAGCTGGAGCGGCCGGACAGCCCATTCGATCCCGCGCCCCGCATCGCGAGGGCGCGCTGGGTCAAGCCCGAGCTCGTCGCCGAGGTCGCCTTCACGGAGTGGACCACCGACGGCAAGATGCGCCATCCGTCGTTCCAGGGCTTGCGCGAGGACAAACCCGCCGGCGAGGTGCAGCGCGAGGTCGAGGCGGCGCCGAGCGCGCGCGCGGGCAACGGGGCCGCGCTGGGCGGCGTGCGCCTGACCCACCCGGATCGCGTCGTCTTCCCCAAGCCTCGGACCACCAAGCTCGACGTCGCCCGCTACTACGAGGCCGTCGCGGAGTGGATCCTGCCTCACCTCGCCGGCCGGCCCACCACGCTCGTGCGCTGTCCCGACGGCGTCGACGGCGAGTGCTTCTACCAGCGTCACGCCGGGCCAGGCGCCGCCGGCGGCGCGCTCCGGCGGGTGAAGATCCGCGGTCAGAAGAGCGACGGACTCGTCGTGGACTCCCTCGCGGGACTGATCAGCACCGTGCAGATCGGTATCCTCGAGATCCATACGTGGAACGCGACCGTCGACGACATCGAGCGTCCCGACCGCATCGTGCTCGACCTCGATCCCGGTCCGGGGGTGACGTGGGCGCGGGTGATCGAGGCGGCGCGCCTGATCCGCGAGATGCTCGAGCGCGTGGGGCTCGAGAGCTTCGTCAAGACCAGCGGCGGCAAGGGCCTTCACGTGGTGGCGCCCCTGACGCCGAGCGCAAGCTGGGACGAGACGGGGGCCTTCACGCGCGCGGTCGCCGAGACCTTGGCCCGCCGTCAACCCGACCGCTTCACCGCCACGATGACCAAGACCGCGCGGCCGGGGAAGATCTACGTGGACTATCTCCGCAACCGCCGCGCCGCCAGCACGGTGGCCGTGTTCTCGACGCGTGCCCGTGCGGGCGCGCCCGTCTCGATGCCGCTCGGGTGGGACGAGCTCTCGCCGCGCGTGACCGCGGACCGCTTCAGCGTCGCGACCGTTCCCGCGCAGCTGGCGGCGCGGCGCGAGGATCCCTGGGCGGGTTACCTGAAAGTCCGTCAGCGTCTGCCCGCCGGCTCGCTCACGGGTGCCTTGTCCGGCTGAGCGGCCCGCCTTTTACACGGTGCCGGGTGGGTAGGACTTACCGGTCGGTAAAAAGTTTCGTTGGCCCCCCCGTGGGCTCCTGCCCGGAAGTGCGCTCTTCGCGGGCTTTGCCCGTCCCGGAACCGGCGCGGGGAGGGCATGTCGCTTGCAGCCGGGAAATGCCATCATGACACAGCGTTACATCGTCACCTCGACCCACCCGGACTACGATATCGTGGTCACTACCGAGCAGCGGGCCAGCGGTGCCTGGGCGGTCGTCGCCAATGTCGTGCACGCCACGCCGAGCGGGCTCAGCACCATGCCCGTCCCGGTTCCTTCGTCGGACTTCTCCACGGAATCCGATGCGCGGGAATCCGGTGTGCGCGCGGCCCAAGCATGGATCGGTGACAATGCGCCGGAGGATACCTTGCCGGAGGATGAGGCAGGCGCGACGCATTGAGCGTGCCTGACGGCTCGAGCGGCGATGGCGCCGGAGCGCCGGAAGCGCGCGTGCGCGCGGCGGCGCCACAGGGCGGGAGTCCGCTCGATCGGCTCGATCGCCGGTTCTCGGTTCGCGCCCACCTGATCGTCCTCGTCCTCGCCGCCGTCCTCCCCATGGTGGTCTTCACCGCCTGGCTGTCGATGAGCTTGTCCGCCGAGCGTCGGAGCACCGTGGAGCGAGAGACGGCCGACAGCGCGCGGGCGGTCGGCAACAACATCGACCGCGAGCTGGCCGCGGTGGTGGGCACGCTCAACATCCTGGGCATGTCGCGCAATCTCCAGGCCGGGGATCTCGTCCGCTTCCGGGACGACGCCGAACGGCGCGTCACCACGCAGAGCCACTGGATCGCGGTCGTGCTGAGCGACCCGAGCGGGCGCGAGCTCATGAACACGCGGCGCCCCCTCGCGAACCGCCCCGACTCCGTGTTCGAGGGCGACCGGGAAAGCCTCATCCGCGCCACGAAGACCGGCTTGCCCGCGGTGGGCGGGCTCCAGCCCGGGGCGAGCCCCGCCGACGCTTACTTCGCCGTCCGGGTCCCCGTGTTCGAGGACGTGCGGCTGGTCTACGTGCTGAGCGCCATGATCTCGGCCGGCAACATCCGCGACATCCTCGTGGAGCAGAAGCTCACCGCCGAGCGCTTTGGTGTCGTCGTCGATCCCCACGGACGTATCGTCGCGCACAGCGAGGCGCATGCCGAGTTCGTCGGCAAGACGTCCCCCTACCCTGTCTCGCCCCAGGTTAGCCCGACGCAGATCTGGACGGGAGGGGTCGACTCGGGTGGCCGCGCCGTGTACTACACGCAGGCGCGCTCGAACGTCAGCGGGTGGACCGCGGTGGCGGTGGTCCCCGCCCTCGTCGTGGATCAGCCGTTCTGGCGCTCCGTCCGCGCCGTGACCACGGGCGGGCTGGGCTTCCTGCTGCTCGGGATTCTCGCCGCCACCATCCTCGGGCGCCGCATCACCGGACCCATTCGCGTGCTTGCCGGCTCGGCCTACGAGCTGTGCTCGGGACGCCTCACTCGCCGGCCCCGCTCTCCAGTGGCGGAAGTGGACGCGATGTCGGAGGCGCTGCTCCACGCCGGTCTCCAGCGGGCGGACGCCGATCGGAACCTGCGCGACCGCGAAGAGCGCCTGTCCGCGATCGTGGACCAGGCGACCGCGGGCATCGTGCAGTCCGACCTGACCGGTCGCCTCACGTTCGTGAACGATCGCTTCTGTGAGCTGGTGCAGCGTCCGCGTGAGGAGGTCCTCCTCCGGCGCGTCGAGGACATCGTGCACTCGGACGACTTGCGTGCCTTCCGGGACATCCTCCGCGACCTCGAGTCGACCGGACGCTCGCGCACCTTCGACACGCGATTCGTGCAGCCGAGCGGGCGCGTGGTGTGGGCGAACGTCTCCATCTCGCGCATTCGCGAGCTGGGGCAGCCTGGCTCCGCGCTCGCAGTCGTCACCGAGATCACCGACCGCAAGGCGGTGGAGGCCGAGCGGGCGGCCCTTCTCGCCCGCGAGCGGCTCGCGCGCTCGGAGGCGGAGAAGGCGAATCAGGCCAAGGACCAGTTCCTCGCGACGCTCTCGCACGAGCTGCGCACGCCGCTCAACTCGCTGCGGCTCTGGGCGGGCGTGCTGCGTCAGCAGCCCCTGGATCCCGCCACGCTCGCCAAGGCCGTCGACACCATCGACCGCAACGCCGCGCTCCAGGCTCAGCTGATCGACGATCTCCTGGACATCTCGCGCATCGCGTCCGGCAAGCTGCGACTCGAGATGCGGCCGCTCGACCTCCGGTCGGTCATCGAGTCCGCGGTGGAAACGGTCCGGGCCGCCGCGGACGACAAGGGGCTGAAGATCGCGCGCGCCCTCGATTCGGACGTGGGCCCCATCATGGGCGATGCGACCCGACTCCAGCAGGTGCTGTGGAACCTCCTCACGAACGCGCTGAAGTTCACCCCGCGCGGGGGACGCGTCGAGGTGCTCCTGCGCCGCCGCGGGGGCCACGCCGAGCTCCGCGTGCAGGACACCGGCCAGGGGATCGCCCCCGATCTGCTGCCGCGGATCTTCGATCGTTTCCGGCAGGGCGACAGCAGCACCACGCGCGTGCAAGGCGGCCTCGGCCTGGGCCTCGCGATCGCCCGCCAGCTCGTCGAGCTCCATGGCGGCGGCATCAAGGCGGAGAGCCCCGGCGAGGGCCAGGGCACCACGATGACGGTCGTGCTGCCGCTGGCCCACCGCGCCGTCGGGGAGCCGGCGCGGTCGAGCGCTCGGCACGAGCCCTCCGAGATGACCTCGATACTCGCCGGCGTCCGGGTCCTGTTCGTGGATGACGATGCCGACGCCCGGGAAGCCTGCGCCATGAGCCTCAGCTGGGCCGGCGCCAGCGTGGTCACCGCCGCCTCGGTGGCCGAGGCCCTGCGCGCGCTCCAGCGAGAGTGGCCCGACGTGCTCGTGTCCGACATAGGCATGCCGGGCGAGGACGGGCTGAGCCTGATCGGCCGCGTCCGCCGACTGGAGCTGGCGCACGGCGGCGGGCCGGTTCCCGCGGTGGCGCTGACCGCCTACGCGAGCGACGAGGACGCGGTGCGGATCCTCGCCGCGGGCTACCAGGTCCACGTCAAGAAGCCGATCGAGCCCTTCGTGCTCGTGGACATCCTGGCCGACGTGCTCGACCGGCGCGCGCCCTCGTCCGGATCAGCCGCGCCGGGACCCCGCGAGCACGAGAACGATCCCGCCGACTAGCGCGGCGCCGCCCAGCACGGGCGAGAGCGGGATCGTCTTCTTCTTCTCGACGCTCGCGTGCAGCGGCCCGATGTCCACGACTTTCTCCCGCGTCGTATAGGTGATGCCCTCGTACGCGAGCGCAACGACGCCGAGCACGATGAGCACGATGCCGATGATCATGCTGGTCTTCATGCGTCTCACCTCCATGGGTTGTTGAACGGTTCCCCGTGGGCTGCAAGAGCAGTGCCGACCGGGTCGTTCCTCCCGCCCGGCGTCCGACGCGCGGCCGCCCGACGTGCGCGAAGTGCCATGACATCAGCGGGTTTGAGTGCCTTCGCTCCCGCGGCATGTCCCTTGCTCCCCTCTATAGTCGAGTCAGGGAGTGAAGTCAGAAAGAAGTCAGAAAGGGGGAACGTGATGAATCGCGATGTTCTTTCCGGCAAGTGGAAGCAGCTCAAGGGCAGCGTGAAGGAGCAGTGGGGCAAGCTCACCGACGACGACCTCGACGTGGCGGCTGGCCGTTACGACAAGCTCACCGGCGCCCTGCAGGAGCGATACGGATGGGCGAAGGACCGGGCGGAGCGTGAGCTGGATCAGTTCCTCGATCGCACGCCGGATCCGGAGACGGAAACCACCCGGAACCTCCGTTAGCGTACGACTATGAGCGTCGGCGCGTCGCGGGCGCCGGCGCATGCAATACCCCGGTAGGATTGGCAGAGCGCGGCGGCAGACCGGACGCGGTGGCCGCCGCGCTCGCGCTCCATTACACGGTAATTACTACCCACCCGCAGATGCGCCCGAGGGCGCGTATACCGTAAGCATTCGATTTAGCAGGCTTACATTTTTGCACGCGCCTTGCAGCCTCGCCGCTCCATGGCACACAGAATCCTTGTTGCGGACGACGACGCCGATACACTCGAAGGGCTCACAACGCTCCTCACCGGCTGGGGATACGAGGTCGAGCAAGCGCGAGACGGCGACGAGGCGTTTCAGCGCGCCCTCGCCTTCCGCCCTGATCTCGTCATCGCCGACCTCGTGATGGCGGGCATGGATGGCCTGTCGCTCGCGGGGGCGCTCCAGCAGGACCTGCCCTCGGCGACCGTGATCATCCTCACCGGCCATGCGACCGTCGACACTGCGGTGAGCGCCATGAAGCGCGGGGTGTACGACTACATCACCAAACCGGTGGAGACGCGCCGTCTGCGCCCCCTTATCGAGAAGGCGCTCGAGAAGTCGGAGATCATGCGCGAGGTCACGCTCCTCCGGCGTCAGCTGAAAGAGGCGCGCGGGCTCGGCCGACTGCTCGGCACCAGCCGCTCGATGCAGGAGATCTATCACCTGGTCGAGATGGCGGCGCCAACCAACGCGCCCGTCCTCATCTCGGGCGAGAGCGGCACCGGCAAGGAGCTGGTCGCGCGCACCCTGCATGAGATGTCCCCCCGGCGCAAGGCGCCCTTCGTGGCGGTCAACTGCTCCGCCATCCCCGAGACGCTGCTGGAGAGCGAGCTGTTCGGGCACGAGAAGGGGGCGTTCACGGGCGCCCTCGAGCGCCGAGCCGGCTATTTCGAGCTCGCCGACAAGGGCACCATCTTCCTCGACGAGATCGTGGAAATGAGCCCGGCCCTCCAGGCGAAGTACTTGCGGATCCTCCAGGAAGGGACGGTCCGTCGTCTGGGCGGCAAGGGCGAGCTCACCGTGGACGTGCGCATCATCGCCGCGACCAACAAGGACCCGCTGAAGGCGGTGAAGGACGGCACGTTCCGTGAGGACCTCTTCTATCGTCTCAACGTCTTTTCGGTGACCATGCCGCCCCTCCGGCAGCGCAAGGAGGACATCGGGCTGCTCGTGGAATCGTTCGTGGAGGAGTTCAACGGCAAGTACGACAAGCGCGTGAAGGGAGTCGACGAGGCGGCGCTGCAGCAGCTGATGCAGTGGACCTGGCCGGGCAATGTCCGCGAGCTGCGGAACATCATCGAGCGGGCTACCGTGGCCTGCCCGGGCGACATCATCACTCGCGAGCTCCTGCCGCTCGGCGCATCCCCTCGGCCGGCCGCGCCGGCCGAGGCGCCCGCCGGCGTGGACGCGGTGGTGATCCCGGTCGGAACCAAGCTCGACGACGCCGAACGCGACCTGCTCCTTCGTACGCTCGCGCGCTACGACGGTAACAAGACGCGTGCCGCCGACATCCTCGGCATCACGCCCAAGACGCTGAGAAGCAAGCTCGCGCGCTACGAGGGGCGCGAGCGCGAGCCTGCCGCCTGATCGCGGACCGCGACGCCGCCCGACCCGCGCGGATCTCGCGCGGAGCGGGCGGCCGCCCGCGCGGGTCAACTTCACGGTCCGGTCTCCCGCGGAATTCTGCTACAGTACGACCGAGCCGAAGGATCCAGGCCCCCATCCCATGACACCGCGAGGGCACCGATGGCCATGACGAGTGTCGCAGAGAATTGGGTGGACGAGGTCGCCCGCCTCACCACCCCGGCCGACGTCGTATGGTGTGACGGCTCCAAGGCCGAGTACGACCGCCTGGTGGGCCAGATGCTCGGCGACGGCACGCTGATCCCGCTCAATCCCAAGACCTATCCCAACTGCTATCTCCACCGCAGCCATCCCAGCGACGTCGCGCGCACCGAGCAGCTCACGTTCATCTGCTCGCGGGACAAGAACGACGCCGGTCCCACCAACAACTGGATGGATCCGAACGACGCGAAGTCGCGCGTGGGCGGGCTCTTTCGGGGGGCGATGCGCGGACGCACCATGTATGCGATCCCGTACCTCATGGGGCCGGCGGGCTCGACGATGAGTCGCGTCGGGGTCATGGTGACGGACAGCCGCTACGCCACCGCAAGCATGCACATCATGACGCGGGTGGGCGCGATGGCCTTCGAGCACATGCGGGCCGACGACGACTTCGTCCCGGGGCTCCACTCCCTCGGCGACCTGTCCCCCGACCGCCGCTTCATCCTGCATTTCCCCGAGGAAAAGCTCATCTGGAGCGTGGGGTCGGGGTACGGCGGCAACGCGCTGCTCGGCAAGAAGTGCCATGCGCTGCGCATCGCCTCGGCCCAGGCCCGGGGCGAGGGTTGGCTCGCCGAGCACATGCTGATCCTCGGCGTGGAGGATCCCACCGGCAAGGTCAGCTACCTCGCCGGCGCCATGCCCAGCGCGTCGGGCAAGACCAACCTCGCCATGGTCATCTCCCGGCTCCCCGGCTACCGCTGCTGGACGGTGGGCGACGACATCGCGTGGATCCACGTGGACCAGCACGGCCAGCTCCGCGCGGTGAACCCCGAGCGCGGCTTCTTCGGCGTCGCGCCCAACACCAGCGCCAAGACCAATCCGAACGGCATGGCCATGGTCCGCTCCAACACCATCTTCACCAACGTCGCGATGACACCCGATCGCGAGCCCTGGTGGGAAGGCATGGAGACCCAGGCCCCCCCGGGCACGCTCGACTGGCAGGGCAAGCCCTGGCAGCCGGGCGCCGGTTCCGCCGCGCACCCGAACTCGCGCTTCACCGTGCTCGCCTCGCAGTGCCCATCGATCGCGCCGAACTGGGAGGACCCTGCGGGCGTGCCGATCTCGGGCTTCATCTTCGGCTCACGGCGCGCCCAGGTGGTCCCCTTGGTGTTCGAAGCCTTCGACTGGGATCACGGCGTGTTCCTCGGCTCGGCGATGGGCACCGAGACGACGGCGGCGATCACCGGCAAGGTGGGCGTGGTGCGCCGCGATCCCATGGCGATGATCCCGTTCTGCGGCTACAACATGGCCGACTACCTCGCGCACTGGCTCGCCATGGGGCGGCGGATCAAGAATCCGCCCAAGATCTTCCGTGTGAACTGGTTCCGCCGCGACGCCGACGGCAAGTTCCTCTGGCCGGGCTACAGCGAGAACGTCCGCGTGCTCAAGTGGATCCTCGAGCGGATCCAGGGCGGCGGGGAGGCCACCGAGACGGCGATCGGGAACGTGCCCACGGCGAACGCGCTCGACCTCAACGGGCTCGACATGCCGCCGGCCCGTCTCGCCGAGGCGCTGCGCGTGGGGCGGGAAGACTGGCAGGGCGCGCTCGACGAGCTCGGCCAGTTCTACCAGACCTTCGGCGATCGCCTCCCGCGTCCCATCTGGGACGCGCACGCGCGCACCCTCAAGCGCCTTTAGCGCCCTTTTTCAGCCCGTCGCTACCCCATGTAGGAGCCGCCGTTGGCATGCACGGTCTCGCCGGTGATGTGCCGCGCGGCGTCGCTGGCGAGGAACACGATCACGTCCGCGATGTCCTCGGGCGCCGCCATGTGACCCAGCGGCACCGCGCGCGAGATCTCCGCCATCGCCGCCTCGTTGTGCTCGTACCGCGGCTGCGCGGTATCGGTGGTTCCCGGCGCCACCGCGTTCACCCGGATGCCGTGAGCGGCGAGGGCCAGCGCCATCGCCCGCGTCATCGCCACCACCCCGCCCTTGCTCGCGGTGTAGTGGACGCCCAGCGGCGCGCCGCGGATCGCCTGGGACGCGATGTTGATGATGACGCCGCGCCGCCCGGCCGCCACCAAGGCGCGCGCCACCGCCTGCGCGCAGAGGAACGACCCCTTGAGATTCACGCCCAGCACGAAGTCCCATTCGCGCTCGGCGAGCTCGAGGAACGGCGAGCGTGGATAGACGCCGGCGTTATTGACCAGGATGTCTGGCACGCCGAGCCCCTGCCCCACCGCGGCGACCATGGCGTCGACCTCCGCGGCGCGCGAGATGTCGGCCTGGACGAGGAGCGCCCGGCGCCCCATGGCGCGGATCTCCGACGCGGCCTTCTCGGTCGCCGCCCGATCATCGAGGTAGTTCAGCGCCACGTCTGCGCCCGCGCGCGCCAGCGCCACCGCGGTGGCGCGCCCGATGCCCTGCTGGGCGCCCGTCACCAGGGCGACGCGCCCCTCAGCGGCCACGGGGGGGCTCCGGGGCGAGGCGGCCGGTGAACCAGTCCAGGATGATACGGAAGCGCTCCAGCCGATGGCGCGGCTTGCCGGAGCGCGAAAGCTCGTGGTTCTCATCGGGGAAGCGCACGAACACCGCGTCCTTCCGCTGCTTCTTGAGCGCGACGAACAGCTGCTCGCCTTGCTCGATGGGGCAGCGGAGATCATCCTCGGAGTGAATGATCAGGAGCGGCGTGTGGATGTTCTTGGCGTGGGTGAGCGGCGAGCGCTCCGCGTAGTGGTCCGGCATCTCCCAGGGCAATCCTCCGATCTCGATCTCGTTGAAGAGATGGCCGATGTCGCTGGTCCCGAACATGCTGGGATGATAATTCACCGCACGCTCCGAGCACGCGGCGCGGAAGCGATCGGTATGGCCCACCGTCCACGACGTCAGGAAGCCGCCATAGCTGCCCCCGAGCACGCCCAGCCGCTCGGGATCGATCCAGGGCGCGCGGCGCAGCGCCTCGTCGAGGCCCGCCATCACGTCGGTGAAGTCGCCGCCGCCCCAGTCGCCGACCACCGCGCGCGTGAACGTCTCGCCGTAGCCCTGGCTGCCCCGCGGGTTCATGTAGACGACCGCGTAGCCCGCGCCGGCCTGGACCTGGAACTCGTCGAAGAAGCTCCAGCCGTACTGCGCGTGCGGGCCGCCGTGGATGTTGAGCAGGCCCGGATAGCGCCCGTCCGCCCGGAAGTCCGCCGGCTTCATGATCCAGCCGTCGACCCCGAGTCCCGCGCGCTCGAACCGGAAGCGCTCCGGCCGCGTGAGGATGACCTCGGCCCGCCATGCCGCGTTGACGTCAGTGAGGCGGCGCTCGCCACCGCCGTCCGCGGCGCAGGTCGCGATTTCCGCAGGCATGACCGGATCGGTGACGGCGAAGGCGAGCGTGCCGTCGGCGGCGGCGGACACGCCGGTGACCGCGCGCTCGCCGCCGATCACCCGCTCCGGCGCGGCGCCCCCGCCGGCCGCGCGGACGCGATACACGGACAGCGCGCCGGCGTCCTCCGCGGCGAAGGTGAGCCACGCGCCGTCGGCGGACCAGATGGGGGCGAGGTCGAGCGGAGCGCACGAGCGGTCGAGGGCGTCGGTGAGGCTCCGCGGCGCGCCGCCCTCCACCGGCACCGTGAAGACCCGCGCGTTCCGACCGAATTCGTTCCGGTGGCGCCGTCCGAGGTAGGCCAGGCTCCGCCCATCGGGTGAGAAGGCGGGGTGCATTGCCGGACCGATGGTATCGGTGACGCGCCGGGGCGCGCCGCCGGCGGCCGGCACGATCCACACGTCGCTGCCGTCGTCATAGTCGCGGTCCTCGTGTCGCGCCGAGGCAAAGGCGATCGACTGCCCATCGGGTGACCACGTGGGATCGGCGTCGGGACAGTCGCCCGCGGTGAGCTGCACGGGCGCCCCGCCCGCCGCCGGCACCACGAAGACGTGGGTGGGCCGGTCGTGAATGAAGCCCTCGCCGTTGAACCGGTACTTCAGCGTGGTGATCACCCGCGCCGGCCGCGACTTCTTCCGCTCCTCTTCGTTCTCCGGCTCCTGCCAGCCGCCGACCCGCGAGACGAACGCCAGCCGCGTGCCGTCCGGCGACCAGGCCGGCGCGGCCACGCCGTGTCGCAGCTGGGTGAGGGCGACGGCCTCGCCTCCCGCCACCGGCATGACCATCACTTGCCCCTTCTTCCCCCGCTCGCGCTCGGACACGAACGCCAGCCGCGTGCCGTCCGGCGACCAGCGCGGCGCGGTGTCGCGTCCCGGGCCGGTGGTGAAGCGGCGGGGCGGCGCGCCGTTCGAGGCGTCCACCATCCAGATGTTGGACAGGTACTCGTCGCGCTCCTGGGAGAGCGTCGTCAGCACGAAGGCGACGCGGCGTCCGTCGGGCGAGATCCGCGGGTCGGAGACGAAGCGGATCTTCAGGATGTCGTCGGGGCGCATCGGCCGCATGGGGACCTCGCTCAGCGAAGCGTGAAGGTGAGCCGGGCGTGCGCGTCGCGCAGCGCGCGCTCCACGCCGGCGGGATCGTCGCCGCGCGCGAAGATGAAGCCGAGATAGCGGTGGCCCTCGGGGAGCGGCACCAGGATTTCCCCGGGATGCGCGCTGATCGTGACGTCTTCGATGAGGGGCACCGCGCGCGCCGCGTCCAGCCCCTCGACCCGCTCGAGCGCGCCCGCGCGCGGGATGGGAATCATCATGACTCCGGCGGCGCGGCCTTCCCGCTCGAGCGACGCGATGGGGAGATCGAGGGCGCGGCGGAGGATCAGGTCCTCGAGGGTGAGCCCGGTGCCGAAGCGCAGCGTGCGGGAGCAGAGTCCGCCGATGGAGCGCGCGGCCAGCTCGAGCATGACCGGCCGCGGCGCCTCCGCGGACGCCCGCGCGTCCAGCCGCAGCTCGGCATGGATGGGCCCGTCCTCGAGACCGAGCGCGCGCGCCGCGTGCGCGGTGGTCTCCGCGATGGCGCGCTGGGTGGCGCCGGGAAGCCGTGACGGGGTCACGTAGATCGTCTCCTCGAAGTACGGCCCCACCAGCGGATCCGGCTTGTCGAACACGGCGAGCGTCGTCAGCTCGCCGTCGCGCAGGATGGCCTCCACCGCCACCTCCACCCCGGGCACGTACGCCTGGACGATCAGTGGCCCGGTCCAGAACGCGCGGAGGCGGGCGACGGCCGCGTCGTAGTCGTCGGCGTCGTCGCAGCGGATCACGCCCCGGCTCCCGGCCAGCCCGGTCGGCTTGACCACGCAGGGATAGCCGACCGACGCGGGCGCGTCGCCGAACGCGGGCTGGGTGACCTCGCCGGCGGCGAGCCGCTCGCGCATGGCG
>DATJFY010000042.1:0-12693 GCA_035495415.1 Verrucomicrobiia bacterium | reverse complement strand
CGCCGGCTCGACCCCGTCGGAGAATAACGTAACTCAGATCTGAGTTACGTTGCTCTTGCCTTCCGCTGTGCTTAGTCATAGGATGCCGCGCGACTACTACCCGAGGCGACCATGAGCAAGACGACCGATCGCGTCCGTCAGATCCTGAGCTGGTATGCGTCCGACAACCCCGGCGTGCAAACGAACCTGGCGCGCCTGATGATGACCGGCACGCTCGCCGGCACCGGCAAGTTCGTCATCCTTCCCGTCGACCAGGGCTTCGAGCACGGACCGGCGCGATCGTTTCAGCCGAACGCGGCGGGCTACGATCCCGATTATCACTTCCAGCTCGCCATCGACGCCGGCTGCAACGCCTATGCGGCGCCGCTCGGCTTTCTCGAGGCGGGCGCGGTCAAGTTCGCGGGGCAGATCCCGCTCATCTTGAAGCTGAACAACTCGGACACCATGGCCAAGATGGAGCCGATCTCGGCGGTGACCGCGTCGGTAAAGGACGCGCTGCGCCTCGGCTGCTCGGCGATCGGGTTCACGATCTATCCCGGATCGTCGGCGCGCAACACGCAGTACGAAGAGATTCGCGAGCTCATCCTCGAGGCCAAGGAGCACGGGCTGCCGACGGTGATGTGGGCCTATCCGCGCGGCGCGGGGCTGGCCAAGGAGGGCGAGCAGGCGATGTGGGCGGCGTACGCGGCGATGTCGATTGCCGTCTCGCCTTCCTTGCTGATCCCGGAGCCGCGCGGGTACGACCAGACGACGACCGCGAGGCCCTTCGCCTTCGCCTCCAGGGTGAGCTCCCGGAGATCTTCATACATGCGGTTCCGGAGCTCGGAGGCCGGGTAGATCGTGTACCCGATGGCGACGCAACCGAGGCGGAGCGCGTCATCGACGGAACCGGTGAGCGCCGAGCACGGCGGCACCTTGGAGAGCGTGTCGCTGTTGTTCAGCTTGAGGATGAGCGGGATCTGACCGGCGAACTCCGCGGCGCCCGCCTCTAGGAATCCGAGCGGCGCGGCGTACGCGTTGCAGCCGGCGTCGATGGCGAGCTGGAAGTGATACGACGGATCGTAGCCCGCGGGGTTGACCGCGAACGAGCGCGCGGGCCCGTGCTCGAACCCCTGGTCCACGGGCAGGATCACCATCTTGCCGGTGCCGCCGAGACGGCCGTGGTTCAGCATCCGGGCCAGGTTGGTGCGGGTCCCGGGGCTGTCGCTGGCATACCAGCCGAGGATTTCCTTGACTCGCTTTTCCATGGCGGCCGTCCTTTCCTCGAGAGTGGCGCGGGTGAAGTGCGGCTCAGGTCCGATAGTACGATTCGGCGAGCGTCACGTCGTCGACGCTGCCGATCAAGATCGCGGCGCGCTGGTGATACTCCTTCGCGTCGAGGTCGAGCACCCGCCCCGATCCCGTGCTCGCGCGTCCGCCCGCCTGCTCGGCCACGAAGGCCATGGGGGCGACCTCGTAGAGCAGGCGAAGCTTCGGCTTGGGCTTGGCAGGATCGGTCATGTCCGCGGGGTACATGAAGATGCCGCCGTCGAGCAGCGTCCGGTGCACGTCCGCCACCATTGCCCCTGAGTAGCGCAGGGCGTAGGGGCGGCCGCTCGCCTTGTCGGGCGTGCGCAGATGCTCGACGAAGGCGCGCTGGCCGGGATGCCAGGAGTGGCCATTGCCCTCGTTGATCCCGTAGGTCTTGCCCTTGCGCGGCACCTGCATGGCGGGATGCGTGAGCAGATACTCGCCCTCGTCACGGTCGAGCGTGAAGCCGTGGGTGCCCGAGCCCATCGTGTAGACGAGGAGCGTGGCCGGACCGTAGAGCACGTAACCCGCCGCGAGCTGATTGCTCACGCTGCCGAGCGCGGACGGCGCCGCGGGCGTGTGGCCGCCGGCGGCGCGGACCGAGAAGATGGTCCCGACCGACCCGCCGACGTCGAGGTTCGACGAGCCGTCCACGGGGTCGCACGCCACCACGACCGCGCGCGGACCCGTGCCTTCCGGCATCTCGATGGGCTCGGGCGCTTCTTCGGAGATGTAGGCCGAGCACGAGTGCGAGCGCCGGAGGGCGCGCGCCATCGCCTCGTGGGCCCAGATGTCGAGCGGCTTCTGATCGTCGCCGGAGAAGTTCTTGCCGCCGGTGGTGCCGGTCTCACCGCGCAGCGTTGCGAAGGCCAGCTCGCGCGCGATATCGAGGGACATGTGCGCGATGGCCAAAATCACCTTCACCACGCTCGCCGTGTACTCGGGCGTGGGGCCTTGCTCCTTCGCAAGGTGCTCGGCAAGCGTCACATCTCGAATGCTATAGGACGGACAACCGGGGAGTCAACGGGGCCGCCGCGTTTTCACCCCTGAAAGTGTGACGTCGCCGTCTCGCATACTGCGTGAAAAGAGTCACGGGGGAGGGGCGCTGGGCCGATAATCGCCGCTTGTCCACGGTGCGCCCCCCGGCTTACGATTGGGAGGTCAACCGGTCGCCCAACCTCTTCGCGGTGCGCATGCTGCCCTGGCTGCTCGGCGCGCGCACGAAGGAGGACCCGGTCATGGTGAGCCCCGCCGCGGAGCTGCTCTACCCGATGTTCCAGGACGCCCTCGAAATGTTGGCGCTCACCCGTGGGTGCTTCCTCGAGCACGACCCGGCCTCGCTCAACACCGCCTCGGCCCTGGGCCGAAGCGTCCACAAGCGGGAAAACGAGCTGATGGAGGGCCTCCTCTTGGGCGGGCCACCGGAGACGGAGCCCCTTCGCTTCATCCCCTCCCACCTCGAGCGCATCGGAGACGCCCTGGAAGGGGTGATCCGGACCCTTCGCGAGCGCGAGGACGAGTCCGCCGCCTTCACCGAGCGGGGCATGCGCGAGGTGCGGGAGCTGTTCGACCGCGCCGAGGGCCTGCTCGAATGCGCTCGGGACCTGACCCGCACGGGCAATGGCGTTCTCGCCCGTCACGTGGAGCTCGAGTCGATGCGCTTCCAGGAGGTGGCGAGCGGCTTTGCCCTCGCCCACGAGGAGCGCCTGATCGACGGGGTGTGCCTGCCCCGGGCCTCCAGTGCCTACCTGGCCATTCTCGACGACCTACGGGAAGTGACCCGCCATTGCCGCCAGATCGCCCACCGGGTCGTGGCCAGCCGCGCCGCTCGCGACGGGGCTTCACCCGCCCGCTAAGCCCCCGCCGCGCTCCGGCAGCCAGGCACCGGTTCGGCCCGTCCCTTTTTGGTACGATCCGCCCCGGGAACGCCGGTGCCCCCTGCCGCGTCTTATTGATGAGGAGGGTTCTGACCATGCGTCACAATCCGTTGATCGGCTTTTTGCTGATTGCCGGGCTCCTCTTGGGAGGTGTCGGGTTCCAGCCTGCCGGCGCCGCCCCCAAGGACCGGTGGCCCGCTGATCACTTCTTCAGGGTCGATTCCGAGCCGTTCCGCATGAAGAACGGCCAGCTCGGGATCTGGGGCTATGTCAACAGCCTCACCTATCAGAACGCTCGGGTCGGGCTCGAGGTCGAGGGCCTGGACGCCCAGGGCAATGTGCTGGGGTACCAGGCGGTCCGGGTGGACACCGTGGTGCCCGTGCGCAACCGGGCCTACTTCGAGGCGCCCGTGGTCATCCCGGGCGCGGTCACGGCCAAGGCCTACATCCTCTGGTACGACTGGGTCGGAGAGACTCGCGGCGACTTCATGCGGTTCAACAAGTGAAGCGTCGCGCGCTGCTCGCGCTCGCGGTGGCTCCGCTCCTGCCGGGCTTCACCCGCCCGGCCGGAGCGCAGAGCATTCACCCCGGTAACTGGCAGCAGTACTTCCGCATCGAGTCCGAGGCCGGCAAGGACAAGAAGGGCCGGGACACCGTCTCCGGCTACATCTACAACATGCGCGGGCAGAGCAACGCGTCCGTGCGCCTGCTGATCGAGTCGCTCAATGCCGGCGGCCAGCCCATCGCTTCGCAGATCTTCTACGTGGACGACGTGGTGCCCATCTTCAACCGTACCTATTTCGAGATGCGGCCGAAGACACCCGGCGCCAGCTACCGCGTCAGCATTCATTCCGGCGACTGGACCCGCGCCGTCGGCGGGATCTGATCGCTGGCCTTCACCGCCCCGTGCGTCCCACCCGTCGCGCCTTCCTGGCCTCCGGTCTTCCGCTCGGCGCCGCGCTCGTCCTGGCGGCGCGGCCGGCCGTCGTCACCGCGCAGAGCGTGACCGCGGCGACCGCGCCCCGCTACTTCCGCGTCGAGGCCCAGCCGGGCACGGATCGCAAGGGCCGCCCCATCGTGTGGGGCTACGTGTATCTCCACACCAAGGGCCAAGGCAGCGCGCGCGTGCGCCTGCTCGTGGAGAGCCTCGACGGCGCGGGCCAGCCCGTGGCGAGCGAGATCGCCTACGTGGACAACGACGTGCTCCTCTACAACCGCACCTACTTCGAGATGCGCCCGCACAAGCCGGCCGCCGCCTATCGCGTCAGCGTCTACTCCGCCGACTGGACCAAACAGGGGGGTCTATGAGCCGCCGCGCCTTTCTGCGCACCGCCATGCTCCTGCCCGTGGTCGGCTGGGTCCGTCCCGCGCGCGCCCAGAGCATCACGCCCCAGACCGCGCCCCGCTACTTCACCATCGAGTCCGCGCCGGGCGCGGACCGCAAGGGGCGGCCGACGGTCTCCGGCTATATCTATTTGAACTCCACCGGGCAGGGCGCCGCGCGCGTGCGCCTGCTCGTGGAGACGCTCGATGGCAGCGGCCAGGCCGTGGCCAGCACCATCGCTTATGTCGACACCGACGTGCAGGTCGGCGGCCGCACCTATTTCGAGGCGCGGCCGAAGACCCCCGGCGCCACCTACCGCGTCTCCATCTACTCCGGCGACTGGCTCCGGACCGGCGGCGGCTTCTAGCGTCATGCCGGACCGCGCGTGTCCCGCCGCCACAGGAGGAAGGCCGATGGCTCTCAATCACCTGAGTCGCCGCGTCCTGCTCGCGCTCGCATCCGTCGCGATGCTCGTCTCGATGGCATCGATCGCCGCGCCCACGCGGCCCGCCCATGCCCAGGCCGTCACCGCCCAGAACGCCGACCGCTTTTTCCGCCTGGAGTACGCGCCCGGCACGGACCGGCGCGGCCGGCCCGTCGTCTCGGGCTACGCCTATCTCAACGCCACCGGCCAGGGCGCAGCGCGCGTGCGCCTCCTCGTGGAGACGCTCGATCCCGCCGGCCGGCCCGTGGCGAGCCAGATCGCCTACGTCGACGAAGACATCGTCCTCGGCGCGCGCAACTACTTCGAGGTGCGCCCGGCGACACCGGGCGCCGCCTATCGCGTGTCCGTTCACTCCGCGGACTGGGTCAAGGCCGGTGGCGGCAGCGGCATGTAGCGGGTGGGCCCGGCACGCGCTCCGCGCCGGCCTCGCCGCGTTTCTTCTCGCGGGCTGCGCCGCGGGCGGCCTCGGCGCCGGCTTCACCGCCACCGGCCCCACCACCCGCGATGGCTCGAGCGGCTACGTCGTCGAGACCACGCCCGGCAAGGACGCGCAGGGGCGCGCCATGGTCTCGGGCTACGTCTACGGCCGCGGCGGCCGCCCGCGCGTGCTCCTGGAGAGCCTGGACGCCAACGGGAGCCCCATCGCCCAGCAGCTCGTCTACGTGGACCAGGACATGAGCGCGGGCCACGCCTACTTCGAGGTGCGCCCGAATACCCCCGGGGTGAGCTACCGGGGCCGGGTGCAGTCGGTGCAGTCGCTGTTCAACGGGGCGCCGTAGATCCTTCGGTCTCATCGCTCGCGCAGCGCTTCATACGTGCGCTTGAGTAGCGGGCTCAAGAAGAATTCGACGACGCGCCGCCGGCCGAGCCGAATCTCGGCGGCGATCGCCATCCCCGGAACGAGTCGGACTGGGCTCCCATCCACGTCAACGGCGGTGCGCAGGATCTCGACGCGCGCCATGTACAACAGTCCCCCGTTTTCCTTGGTGACGGCATCCGGCGAGACGGAAAGGACCGTGCCCGGAACGGTCCCGTAGCGCGTGAACGGGAAACTCTCGACCTTCAGCTCGGCCGTCTGACCCGCCTGGACAAAACCCGCGTCCTTGTTCTCGATCCATACTTCACCCTCGAGCTTGCCGTGGATCGGCACCACGACCATGAGCTGCTGCCCGGCCGTCACGACCGCCCCCACGGTATGAATCAGGCTCTGCTGGACGATCCCGTCAGCGGGCGCCAGTATCTTCTGGACGTCTCGCCGTCGGGTCGCTTTCACCACCTCCTGCGTGAGCGAAGCCGCGCGACTGTGCCAGCCTGCAAGCTCGGCCAATCGCGCGCTCCGAAACTCGGATTCGATGACATCGTAGTGAGCCTCGGCCTCGGCGAGCGCGGCCTCCTCCTGCTCGAGCCGTCGCCGCTCCATCGCAAGCTCCTGAACCTTGTCGATTCGGCGCTCCTCCACCTCCAGGAATTGCAGCGTCGCGATGAACTGCCCCTCGAGGAGCGTGCGGAAGGCGTCAGCACGCTGGGTCTGAATCGCCACGACACTCTCCAGTCGCTCCACATTGGTCTCGGCCACCGCCACCGCCGCCGACCGTTGTTGAATGGTGAGTGCCGCTGCTTCCAGCCGGCGGCGATACTCGGCCCGCTGGTCCTCGAGCAGCCGTTGTTGAAGAGCGAGGTCGCCGGCGGCGGCCCCGCGCTGGGCGGTGATCCGAGGCGCATCGGTGAGCAACGCCTCGAGCCGCGCCACGTGGAGGTTGGCCTGGGCGAGCTCTTGGACCAACCGCGACTCATCGGCATCGCTCACGGTCGAATCCAGCTCCAGGAGGACTTGTCCCTCGCGTACCGAGGAATCGTCGCGCGCTCCAAGCCGTCGGACGATGCCCGGCTCAGCGGCCTGCACGACCTGCACGCGCGCGTGTGGGACGATCCGGCCGCGAGCCACGGCGACGACGTCGAGCGTCCCCACGCAGGCCCAGGCCACGGCGACTATGAAGATGAGCGCGATTGAGAGGGCGAGGACGATGGCCGGCCGGGATGGGGGGGAGTCACGCTCGCCCACGCCAGGCGGCAGAAACTCGAGATCCACTCGGCGGGACACGGCCGGTCAACCCGGGTGCGAACCAGATCGCAACGGCACGATGCCACCGACTCCCCGCTGCTGCTCGCGGTCGACGCGGGCCAGATAGCCGCCTCCGGCGAAGAGGTCCGCCGGCTTCCCTTGCTCCAGGATGCGTCCGCCGTCGATAGCGATGATCCGATCGGCGCGCCGAACCAGAGTGAGGCGATGCGTGATGATGATCACCGTACGACCCGAGCAGATGGCGGCCAGATTTTGGTCAATCAGCCGCTCCGACTCATAGTCCAGGGCGCTGGTGGCCTCGTCGAGGAGGAGTACCGCGGGGCGTCTCACCAGCGCGCGAGCCAGGCCGATGCGCTGGCGCTGACCGCCAGAAAGAAACACCCCATGCTCGCCGACCGACGCTTCGTAGCGCCCCGGCAGCGTGCTGATGAACTCGTGCGCACCGGCGAGACGCGCGGCCGCCATCACTGCGTCCATCGGCAGGCCCGGGTCGGCCCAGGCGATATTCTCCCGGATCGAGCCGCTGAACAGAGTCGTCTCCTGCGGCACGACGGCGATGTGCCGGCGAAGCCAGCCGGGGTCGATCATGGCGATGTCGGCCCCATCGACGAGCACGCGTCCCCGCTGCGGAACATAGAGCCGCGCTAATAGCTTGGCGAGTGTGCTCTTGCCCGAACCCGACGGACCGACAATTCCGATCACCTCTCCGGGCGCGATCGAGAAGGAGATGTCGCGAAGCACTTCGGCCCCGCCCGGGCGGTAAGCGAAACCGACCGACTCGAACTCGATCCGCCCCTTCATTCCGGAAGCCGGCGATGCAGACGGCACCGCGGGCATTTCCGTAGGAGCCTCGAGAAGATCTGCCAGCCGAGCGATCGCCACGGACGCCTGCTGGAACTCCTGCCACAGCTGAAACAGGCGCTGCACCGGTGCAGTGATGCGTCCGGCCAGCATGTTGAACGCGATCAGCTCCCCCACCGTGAGGTCTCCGGCCATGACGGCCTTCGCACCGACCCAGAGAATGGCGAGCGCGACCAGCTTGCCAAGGCCCGAGGCGAGCTGCCCCGCAATCTGCGCGAGCTGACCGACTCGGAACCCCGATCGCACCAGCGCCGCGAGCCGCTCATCCCAACGGCGCTCGAGCAGGGGCTCGACGGCGGTCGCCTTGACCGTCTCGATCCCGCGCACCATCTCCACCAAGAACGCGTGAGCTTCCGCGCCGCGTTGCGCGCGGTCATCCAGGGCGCGATAGAGGAGCGGCGTGATGAACAGAGACAGCGCAGCGTACAACGGCACCGCGGCGATAACGATGGCGGTGAGCGGAATGCTGTACAGGAGCATGACTCCGAAGAACACGACGGTCATGAGCACGTCCACGATCGCCGTCAGGGGAGGGCCGGTGAGAAACTGCCGGACCGCCTCCAGCTCGCGGATTCGAGCGACCGTATCGCCGGTGCGTCGCGTTTCGAAATACCCTAGCGGCAGGGCAATGGCGTGGCGGAACACTCGCATTCCCAGCTCGATGTCGATCCGATTCGCCGTGTGAGCGAACAGGTACGTTCGCAGACCCCCGAGCACCCCGTCGAACACGATCATCGCCAGGAGCCCCATGGCCACGACGTCGAGGGTGCCGACACCACGGTGCACCAGGACCTTGTCGATAACCACCTGCGTGGAGAGCGGCGTGAGGAGCGCGAACACCTGGAGGATCAGCGACGCCGCAAGCACGTGAGCAAGCTGAACCCGATAGCGGATGATGAAGGGGAGGAACCAGCGGAAGCCGAATCTCCCGCGGGCAGATTCGGCGGGTCGGCGCGGCGCGAGCAGCACGATCCGACCACCCCACCGGGCTTCGAGGTCGGATCGGGTGACGATGCGCACCCCCATCACACCGGGCTCCTGAATGAGTGCGCGGGCACCGTCCGCCCGCACCAGGATGAGATAGGCCCCGGCCCGATCCACGAGCAGCGCCGGCAAGGGAACCTGGCTGAGGCGGCGCCAGGCGCGCGACACCTCGCGAGCCTTGAGCCCGAGATGTTGCGCCGCCTGGCGTATCAAGGCCGGCGATACGGCGCTTTCCACGCCACCGTAGCGCCGATCCAGATCCGCAGGATCCGCCGGCAGCCCGTGATAACGCGCGATGATGCACAACGCGAGCAGCCCCGGGCTCAAGTCGGACCTCTGGCGTTGGGCCGATGCCATGCCCATTCGCTCGGCACCCACCGCGGCGCGACTACGTGCCGGAGGTGACTGGCTGCCAGTACGCAGCCAGAATCGCCTCGACCTCAGCGGGACGCTCGACTGCAGCCGCCGCCCAGCTGAGCCCGGTGGTCGCCGTATAGGCGGCCATCGCCTGGATCAGCTGGTCTACCCGGTTCGCCATGAGCACACGACCATCGCTCGAGCGCAGATTCTCGACCTGAAATGCCGACCCGAGGTACCAGTCTTGGACAATGACGCCGTCACTCGTGCTGCCGATGGCCAGGCGCAAGTCGTTGGCGCTACGGCTCAGCACCACATCGATGGCACGAATACCGGTGGCGGTGCCAAGCAGCAAAGAGTCCATGTTCCCCGAGGTGGGATCGTTCTCGATGATTCGATCCGTGCCGTCGCCGCGCTCGTAGAGGTAGTTGTCGTTCCCGGCACCGCCCATCAGCCGGTCGGCCCCGCCCGCGCCCGTGATCCAGTTGCTTGCGGCGTTGCCAATGATCGAGTTGTCGAGCCCATTGCCGGTGAGCTTCGCGCCTCCCGAGGCAGTCAGGACAAGGTTTTCGACGTTGGCAGCGAGGGTATACGAGGGGTTCGAGGTCTTGATCGTATCCGTCCCCTCACCGACGAGCTCCACGACAACGTCGTTCGTCAGGTCCATGATGTACGTGTCATCGCCTGCGCCGCCGCGAAGCGTATCCGAGCCGGCCCCGCCAGACAGGACATTGGCCGCGCTGTTGCCGACGAGCACGTTGTTTTGGGTATTCCCGGTTGCATCGATCGCCGCGTTGCCCGTGAGGGTGACGTTCTCCACGTTTGCTCCGAGGATATGGCTTACAGAGCTCAGCACTGTGTCCGTGCCTTGACTTGACGTCTCGGTCACCTTGTCGCCGGACGAATCCACCACGTACGTGTCGCTGCCGGCGCCGCCCGTCATCGTGTCCGCTCCGGCCCCGCCATCGAGAATATTCGCCGCGCTGTTGCCGATGAGCGTATTTGCAAGTCCATTTCCGGTGGCATTGAGGGCCGCAGTGCCAGTCAGGGTAAGGTTCTCCAGGTTGCTCCCGAGGACGTAGCTGATCGAGCTCAGGACGGTGTCGAGCCCTGCATTGGAAGCCTCCGACACCACGTCCCCGGCATTGTCGACGACGTAGATATCATTCGCCAGCCCGCCCTGCAGAGCGTCGGCGCCAGTGCCCCCATCGAGCCGGTCGTCGCCTCCCCACCCAATCAACGCGTCATTCCCGCCGAAACCGGAGAGGTTGTCCGCGGTGGCGTAGCCGTTCAGCACGTCGGCCCCTGGGCCGCCCCGTAGCACCATCTGCTTCAACGTGTCGATATCCCAGGTCGTGCCGTCTGCGAACTCGACGCGCTGCACCTGATAGTCGTACCCGAAGCCTTCGTTGAACCACCAGTAGAGTCGCAACTCCCCCGCGCTTCCATTGACTCGCATGACGAGATCGTTTGCATCTCGCGTCACCTGGACGGCCGAGGCAGCGATGCTGCCGTCCATCCGAACCGTATCCGTACTCGGAAACGCCCAGTCGTTGTCCTTCACGATCGTCTGCCCCGAACCGGGTGCGAACACGTAGATGTCATTGCCTCGGCCGCCGTCCAGCGTGTCGATACCCGAGCTGCTGTAAAGCAGGTCATCATCGTCGCCGCCGAGCAGCGAGTCATCCCCGCTCCCCCCGATCAGCACGTCCTTCCCCGGATCACCGTTCAGCGTGTCATTCCCGGCCCCGCCATCGAGCCGGTCGTCGCCGATGGTGCCGTACAGGAGATCGTTGCCCGCCCCTCCGACGAGATGATCGTCACCCTCATCGCCAAACAGCGTGTCTGCTCCACCGTCCCCGTAGAGGAGGTCGGCGTTCGCGCCCCCATGGAGGAGGTCATCACCATCGCCACCACGGATGGCATCGGCCTCCTTAGCGCCGGTCAGGGAGTCGGCCGACCCTGAGCCCAGCATGACGGTCTTCCCCGCAGAGTCCATGAGCCAGGGCAGATCACCGACTTGGCCAGCGTAGCGATCCCTGAACGCCTCGTAGCCTACGGCGTCCTCGTCGTCGAACGCCCTGATCGAGCGAGCAAATTCAGAGAGCAACAGCCTCGCCCGCGCGGGATCCGAGGCGAGGAGCGTCGCGAGATCGTTGCCGGCCGTCGTGAGGTCACCGCGGGTAATCTTCGCCACGGGGTCCCATTGGTATGTGATGCGGTCGTAGTAGGGTTTGAGATGTGTCTGGACCATGAGCTCCGCGTAGACCATCTCTTGGACTTCGAAATACGCCTCCAGCAGCATGGGGCCCGCAGATTCCGCAGGGTTCCGACCCCATCCGCCGACGAAGGGTTGACCCGAGAACGCCTCGAGCACGGCGAGACGGCGGGCGTCAATGACGGGCCCCCGGCTGGTCGGATCGATCGTCGCGCTTCCGGTCCACTGGAACAGGATCTGTTCCACCGTGGCGGTGCGTGCAGCGGGGTCGGATTGGGTGATGAAGGCGCGGACCAGCGCCTCGAGAGGGCCAGACGGGTCGCGCACGATGGCCTGACTCAGATCGCGCACCGTCCCGTATCCTACGGCGTCCGGAAGCTCTGCTATTGAGCTGGGCACGGGAAGCGACTCGGTCGCCACCGTATCCTCAGGCCTCGAATCAAACCACACGTCGGCGCTGGCGCCCTGGGTGCCATCCGTCCGTTGAAACGTCCCGATCTGAAGGCGGGCATTGCCCTGCCCATCCACGGCCGTGCTGTCGAGGTACGAAGTCGAGAGAGACCGCACGCCGGAGTCGGCCAAGCTCTGGAGCTCCCCCGGCGTGCTCACGCCGTCACCATCCACGTCCCGCCAGAGGCGCAGGCTCGCGAATGCCGGATCAGTGGCATCAACCTTACCGTCACCATTCACGTCCAAGTCGCCAAGCGCCTGAAATCCGTTGGCCGCCTCAACTCCATTGGGGCGCAGCGTATGATTGCCGAACAGCTCTCGCCCCGT
Organism: Verrucomicrobiia bacterium; assembly: GCA_035495415.1. Taxonomy (GTDB): domain Bacteria; phylum Methylomirabilota; class Methylomirabilia; order Rokubacteriales; family CSP1-6; genus DASRWT01. Next base: position 477 of record DATJFY010000042.1, on the reverse strand, counting down.
ATCGATCGCCCCATTCCCGTTGCGATCCCTGACCAGCAGTCCGTCATCGGCGCCCACCCACCCGGTTCGTTCGGCGAATCCGTCAGCGTTGTGGTCGAAGAACGTCGCCTCGGTTGCCGGCGTGGTCTCGACCCCGTCCCCGTCCAGGTCGAGCACGACCGGACACGGGATGAGGCTCTTGGCGACCTGAAGCTTGGCGACCACGTTGTCAATTGAGTGGGCCGTCTTCGCCGCCAAAAGATCGTGCGCCAACGCAAACGGCACGGCGCCCGACACCAACAGCAGTGTCTGCACCATCCCCGGCGACACCGATTGCCTGAGGTCGATCCGCGTTCCGAGATGGTCTCCCGTGTGGGACACGAAGTCGCCGGGATCGACGACATCCACGATGGCGTACTGCGCGTTGGGATCTCGCCCGAGCTGGGGCAGCATGGCCTTGACGGGAGCGGCGTTGAACGTCACGGCCGGGCGGCCGTC